>NZ_CP173188.1:2400000-3000000 GCF_046197855.1 Hominenteromicrobium mulieris
TCAAAAATATTCAGGACACTGTAAATAAATATAACGGCTGGCTAAAAAACTCTTATGATGATCACACCTTCATTTCAGAAGTTCTTTTGTGCGTTTCAACAGTTTAAGACATAAAATCTTACAATTCGCGCAAAACCTATGACTTATATCTATATAAAATAGTATACTACACCTTGTAAGAAGGTGAATAAATGTTACATAGCTGCGCTGAATACTTAACCCACACTTTATACCGTCATTGCCCGCTTTCTGAAGAAAAGCGTCCGGTTTTTGTATACGGTTTCGAACTAAGCTTATCAACTCTATCGTCTATACTTTCCATTATTTTACTTTCTATTATATTTAAGAATGTATATTTTTCTTTGCTGTTTTTATATATCTTTTTCTTCCTGCGCCTTTTTTCCGGTGGATACCACGCTCCCACCTATTCAAGATGCTTCATACTAACAAATGCTATTTTCGTATTTGTATACCTTCTGAGCGAAGTTATTCGGTGGTACAAGCCTCTGCTTATTCCTTTTGCTATTTTATCTTGTATCTCCATTTTCCTTCTCTCTCCTATTCGAAGCACTAAACATCCATTATCGGAGCGGCTCTATGCGCAAAATAAAAAAACAGCTCGAATTATCGTTTCGATTGATTTTTTGCTGTTTTTAATTTTGTACATCACCGGTATGCCCACTCGTTACTTAGCTACCTGGGCACTGTCATTATCGGCAGTTGCCATTATGATGGTAATCACCTTATTTAAAAAGAATAGCACAAGGAGGGAAAGTGTATGAACGCATGGACAGTTTTGGCAAAGATTGTTGAACTGTTTGCATCGCTCGGTGCCGGCGCAGCTTCCAATGGCTGCAGCTATGAGCCCGAAGTTCCGAGCATGCTTCAGAAGTAATCGAAGCCCAACACAAACCTCAAAAACCTGTTCTTTATGTCACATGAAGAACAGGTTTTTGATTAGAAAAAATTGAAAGTGGTGACCTAATATGACAAAGGATGAAGTATATGAATATTATTTACATTGGCGAAAAGGCAGCCGCACTCTATCCGTTGAAGAACTTTTCTCCGCTTATACAATCGATCAAAATATTTTCGAGAGTTCATCTAAAGTCATAAATCGTCTTTTTTATTTGGTGCCGGATTTCTTTAAATCAAACTTGCGAATTTTCATTTTTTACGAAGAAAACACCTTTCTTAAAGATTCAAAACAAAACTTAAAGCTAATTCAAAGCAATTTAAAAATTCAATATAATAAAACAGAATATTTAACTGTTTAGTGTTCTGCATCATTTATAGTTCTTGTATTTTTACCGGGGTTACGATCTTCGGAGCATTTCACCACTTTCCTGCTCCCCGCGCCCCGCCTCCGATCAATTTGAAATCGAATTCAAATTGATCGGAGGTTATTCTATTGTCAAACGAGCCTAAATGCGTCTATATCAAAACAGACGTTGGATATGTACAAATTACATATGCGGAGTTTTGCCGCATACGAAACACAACTGAAAATTACAAAGCTTCGCACTGGTTCATACCGGTACAAGGTGTTCTGCTGGAAGTTCCAAAAGACGCCTACAAAGCCTTCTACCGAGAGAAGGAACGTGAGCGCTATCTAAGAAAATTAGATAGCGCTCTTTTTTTATGCAATTTAGACCTTAAATCCGAGGAAATCCCGCTGCGCGATGAAAACACGGACATTGAACAGCAAACCGAAGACCGGCTCATGATTGAAAAGATGTACTCCTGCCTTCATTTACTCGACCCGGACGATGCCGAATGCCGTTGCCGTTTGGAAATGCGTAGACAGCGCCATTCAGCGCATGGCGACTTTTACGGGCGGGCAAACCACCGTTTCTGCCTATCTGCGCCTTCAAACAGAACGCATCAATTACGGTGAGCTGATCATTCAAAAGACCTCCGAAGACGGAAAGAAAAGCGGCTTCACTTTCAAAGTCACGAGAGATACCGATAACTGGAGTGTAACGGTCAAAACGGACGACAACGGTACAGCCAAAATCAGCGAGCTGCCGGTCTTTCGCGGAGGCACGAGCACGCTCATTCAGTACACCGTGACCGAGATCAACACGCCGTCTTCTTACCGCCAACCGAAACCGCAGACGATCACATTGACCGCCAAAAGCAGTGTGACCGTCCAGTTTGAAAACACGCTGATTCGCGGCACTCTCGAAATCTGCAAAGTCGATGCAGACGGCAAAACACCGCTTGCAGGCGCCGTGTTCGAGATCATGGACAGCGACAAAAACGTCATCGCGACCGAAACCACCGGCAAAGACGGCAAAATTACCGTATCCGACCTGCGCTCCGGGTACTACCGCGAAATCTCCGCGCCGCAGGGGTATGAATTGGATTCCACCGTGTACCCGTTTACCGTTGAAAAAGACCGGCAGATCATTCAAATCGTCCGCAAAAATACCCCGAGCGCCGGTTCTGTTTCAATCCGAAAAATCACACCGGACGGCAAAACACTAAACGACGTTTCTTTTCTGCTGCAATACTCGATAGACGGTGGCACGGCATGGTCTCCGATCTGCGCAAGAAAAGAAGCAGATCCGATCTCCGTCGGCAGCTGCACGTCCGAGGGGATTTCCGACGGTGTGCTCACAACAGGTGAGGACGGCAAGGTTACGTTTAACGGTTTGCAAGTTAAAAACCAAAATGTCACCGTCCTATACCGCATCACGGAAGTGCGCACCAAAAACGGCTTTCAGCTTTTGGGCGAGCCGCTGTTTGAAGGCAGTTTGCCGCAGGACGTAAACGGCACCCCGCAGCAGGATATTACGATCACCGCCGTCAACGGGCAGCAATTTGAGCTTCCCGCCGCGGGCAGAAACGGGATGCAATCTGCCGCAACCGGTATGGTTTTCGCCGTGATCGGTTTATTCGGTCTTCTGTATGTTCAAAAAGAAAAGTTTTGAAAGGACAACGCTATGAAAACAAAACGACTCATAAAACTCGGCGCGGTGCTCTCCGCCGCACTGGTTTTACTCTCCGGCATCCTATCGGTTTCGGCGGCTTCTGTTCCGCAGGCCGTGATTGACACCGGCAGAAAAGCATCCGTATCGCTTTATAAATACGATTTCACCTCCGCGCACGCAGACGGTGTTCTGGGAGACAACACGTACATTTCAACCGGCTATGCCGATGAGAACGTGGAAAACACTTTGATGCCGTATGCCATCGAAGGCGTTGTATTCAGCTATGCCAAAATCGCCGATCTTGCGGTACATGCCGAAACAAAAGACGGCGAACATCAAAATATGCTGCTGTATAAATTGCCGGGCGGCGACAAAACCACCGCGCTTATGAATTGCCTTGATCTCACTTCCGAAAACGCCTACAAAACCGACCGCGGCGACTTGTATTTTACTTCGGATACCTTGATTGATGCGCTTTCCAATCATCTGAACACAGCAGAAAGCCGGACGAAAAACGCACTGGAAGCTTTTATCCGCCAAAACGGCACTTCTATGCCGGAAACGGACAGCACAGGGCACACCTCAGCCGCGGAACTCGAGCAGGGATTATACGCCGGTATACGGCGACATCGGCAACCCGAACGAAGTCACCTTAACGTGGTCGCGCACCAACACGGCGTATTCGGACACTTTAACGGACGACTGCCATTTCTACGTGTACGGATTAAACCTCTTAAAGCTGTTCTCGGATAACCTCGGCGATTATTCCAAGGTACAGTTCAAGCTCTACAACACGACCGACGGTTATTGGGTAACCGCAAATTCCGATGATAACGGTAATTACCTCGTCAGCGGACATGCCGAAAGGGAAGACGACGCTTCCGTTTTGACCCCCGGCAGTTCCGGGCATCTTTTCTTAAAAGGTCTTGAAGACGACATCTACCGCGTGACGGAGATCAACACGGATGCAAATTACACGCTGCTCGGAAATTTCATCACCATGGAAATCCGCGCAAAAGAGTCTGGCAAGATCTGCGGCACCTGCGGAAAGAGCGAGCTGACTGCCGAAGCGTTTGAAAACGACAATGCCAAAGACATGAACGACGATAACGGTTCTGCTTCCGCCATTGTGCCGATTCATGTGATGAACACGCGCGGGTATCGCCTGCCGAAAACCGGCGATGCCGGCACAACACTTCTTGCAGCTGGCGGCATAACCCTCGCCGTGCTCAGTGCCGCAGCGGTTATTTTGCTTCTGGTTTTCAAAAAAAAGATAAGTTTGACGATTAAAAAAGCATAACAAGCGAGCCCGCCTGTGTTGAAGCTTACAGGCGGGCTCCGTTTTATTAAGGAGACTTTTATGCACAAAAAGCGAATTTTGCTGCACGTTCTTTTTCTTGTTCTTTTCCTCATCGGCATCGGGGCAGCCGCATACCCGGCGTTCGGGAACTGGTATACCGAGCAAAAACGATCCGTTGTCCTGACCGAGTACGAAAAGGCACTTGCAAAAATAGAGGATGCCGATCTGACCGACGCATTCAAGCAAGCCGAAATCTATAACGATGCCCTTTTTACCGGCGAGATTGATGAGAAAGAACGCCCGGACTACGGCGAACTTCTCTGCACGACCGAAGACGGCATCATGGGCTATGTGGAGATCCCAGCCATTCAAATTCGCCTGCCGATCTACCACGGCTGCACGGAAAACGAACTCAGCAAAGGTGCAGGGCACCTGCCGAGTTCGTCTCTGCCCGTCGGCGGAAAAAGCACGCACGCCGTTTTAGCTGCACACTCCGGCAGAGCAGATTCTAAAATGTTCACCGATTTGGATCAGGTCAAAGAAGGTGATCTGGTCTATCTTTACGTGCTGAATAAAACTTTGACGTATGAGGTAGACAAAATCACGGTCACAACACCCGATGACACCGACGCCATTCAGATCATCGACGGCGAAGACCTTCTGACGCTGCTGACCTGCACGCCATACGGCACGAATACGCACCGCCTGCTTGTGCGCGGGCATCGAATTTTCCCCGACGAAACGCTCTCCACTTCTAAACCGTCAGAAGCAAAGCCCGAGCACCCCGACACGGCTGTTCACCGATCCACATGGACGAACGAGTACCGAAACGGGCTTACGGAAGGATTGCTTTTTGCTCTGCTCATTCTCTTAATATCCGTGTTTCTGTACGGCATTATCCGCCTGAAAGCCAAGCGCTCCTGATTTTCTATGAAAGAGATCAATCTGCGGGAATATTACCCGGAGCTTTACACCGAAGACTCTGTAATTTCGGTCTCGGATGAAATCGCGGAGATGATGCGCCGCTCCATATTAGAAGAAAAGGCGTATCAGCGCCGCTTATGTCGATATCAGGCCTACTACTCTTTAGATTACGCCCTGACCGCGGAAAATGAAAGAGATTTGCTCGACGACGAAGCACCCGAAGACCTGCAGGAGCAAAAGGAGCGCCGACGAAAACTGCAAAAAGCATTCCGAACGCTCACCCCATCCCAGCAGCGGCGCATCTATAAAAGGTACTTTCTTTGTATGAGCTATGTGGAAATCTCCCAGTCCGAAGGATGCACGATTTCTGCCGTTTGCAACAGCATCCACCGCAGCCTCAAAAAATTGAAAAAGAATTACGATCTATAAATCCATGCTAAAAAATTCCGTCACAGCTTTCACTGCGGCGGAATTTTTTATATACGGTATCATTGCCGTGTACGCGTTCATTCCATGCCGCAATCATCGCTTCATTCATGGCGTCTACATCGGGATATGGCCGCTCGCACATCTCTACAACATTAGCATGGCCGAAGTGCGTATCGGCAGTATAATAGATCATAGTTGCTCCGCCTCCTATCGTTTGACCACCATCACAAGGGAGGAAGCATCTGCAATAAGGTGCTAATTACACCAGATGATCTTCATTAACCAGAGGAATACCCATGCTTTCCTTTGCAATCTCCAAAAACATCTTTATTGAATATACCAAAATAACATTCTACGTATGCCCTTATGATAATCTCGTTTATATTATATATTTCGTAGTTTTTGCAAAAAGTCGTTTTAAAAAGTTTTACTTTGTTGCAAAAAGTCGTCCGAAAAAGTTTGCGATTCATAATCAAAGTCCATTGAAAAAGTTCACGATTTGTGATATGCTATGCGCAAAGTTAGGAAAACGATTCGGAGGGAGCCGCGATGTTAAAACGAAAAATAGAAAAGCGTTTGACTGAATGGAAAAACACACCGAGACACTAACCATTGATCATTAAAGGATGCAGACAGTGCGGAAAAACCTTTTCCGTGCTGGAGTTTGCTAAGAAAAATTATAAGCATGTGGTCTATCTGAATTTCTTCGAGAATCCGGACTATGCTTCCGTTTTTGCGGGGTCTCTGGACATTGACAACATCGTCATGCTGCTTTCTGCGCTGCTTGGGAAAGAGGCAGATTTTGAGACCGGAGAGACCGTTCTGGTGTTGGACGAGATACAGGATTGCCCCGAGGCCCGAACCGCATTGAAATTCTTTCGGATCGACAGTCGGTACGATGTGATCGGCACCGGCTCTCTGCTCGGCGTAAAAGGCTATGGTAAGGAGCCGAAATCAGTTCCCGTAGGTTCGGAAACCGTAATTGATATGTATCCGCTAGATTTTGAGGAATTCCTGTGGGCAAACGGGATCTCCGAGCCGGTCATTAATATGTTGCAAAAAGCATTGGATACGGAAACGCCGGTGCCGGACGCATTACACAGCCGCATGAAGCAGCTCCTGCTGCAATATGCCGTCGTCGGTGGAATGCCGGATGCGGTACAGACTTTTGTGGACAGCAAGCAGATGAACGAAGTGCTGCGTATCCAGCGTGACATCGTGCGTTCTTATGATTAGCGCCTATTAGGAAAACACACTGTCAAAGGGGTTTGTAGCGGGGGTTAGCCCGCTACTGCGGTATCTTCCGTAGTGTTGATTTCAATGTACTCGGCAATCTTGCGGAGCTCGTCAGCGAATTTGAATTTCACGCTGATATTGCCGTTTTCATAGACCTTGATATAGTCCACAAGCTCAACCAAGATTTCACGGTTGAGGGCTTCAATGTTCTGATACTTCATAAAGGCTACCAGTGCAGGATGCTCGTTGTCTACACCGTTTGCCAGTTCTGCGCGTTCAGCGTTCAGCCGAGTGAGCACTGCGGAAATATCAGAAGTCTGCCGTTCATAGTCGGCCTTCATATCCCGGTATTCCTGCTGGGTGATTTCACCGTCTTTCCAGTCCTGATAAAGAGATTGCTTGTAGCGTGTTATCTTTGTCAGTTCCCGCTCTTTTGCAGCTATCAGATCGTCCAGTCGGTAAGACTGGCTTTTTTTGATTGGAGCGGAATTGATCTGCGTAACGATTTCCGAGTAGGAAACAGCCAAATGTACCTGATGCTGTACGGCGAACAGAACAGCAGCCTCCAGCCGTTCATGCTTGATTGAGTGCATGGTGCAGGCTGTCCGGGAACGGTTCTTGTAGGTTGAGCAAGAATAATATACATTGTTGTTCTTGCCAACGCATCGGGTAATGGCCCGCCCGCAATCGGCACATTTCAGAAAGCCGCTGAATAAATGTACCTCACGGCCTTTCGGGGAAGTACGGGTATCACGCTGTAAGAGAGCCTGTACCTTATCGAAAGTTTCATAGTCGATAATGGCCTCATGCGTTCCAGCCACTTCCACCCATTCCTCGCGGGGAACAGCTTCAATCTGGTGTACCTTGTAGCTTTTCACCCGGCTCCGGCCTTGGGCTAAATCCCCGGTGTAGGTCGGATTGGTAAGAATGGAGTGGATCATGCGGACTCCCCACATAGGATCGTCATACCCTCTTGTCGAAACAGGCAAGCCCTTTTGTACCTTGTAAGCCGAGGGGCTCGGTACGCCGTGTTCGTTCAGGTACAGCGCGATAGCACGTTTTGATGACCCTTGAATAAGCATTGTGAAAATGAGTTTGACATTTTCAGCAGCATCGGGATCAACAATCAGCCTGTGCTTGTCCTTTGGGTGCTTTACATAGCCGTAAGGAGCAAATGCTCCGATATACTGGCCGTTGCGCCGCTTGTAGTCAAATACCTGCCGGATCTTTTTGGAAGTCTGATAGCAGTAATTATCGTTCATCACGTTTGTAATGGGAACGATGATATTTGAAACGCTGTCGGGGTTCTTGTAGCTGTCCACATTCTCAGCAAGGCTGATAAAGCGAACACCCATTTGAACAAACAGGTTATCGATCAAACTTCCGGCATCGCTATAATTTCGTGCGAAGCGGGACAGGTCTTTTACTATAACGCAGTTGATTTTACCACTCATGACATCCGCCAAGAGCCGTTGAAAATCTTCACGGTTGGCGTCCGTTCCAGTATGACCATCATCCACATATTCCGTGATGCTTTCAAACTCGTCAATGTTTCGTCGGTAAAAATCGTTCAGTAGGTCACGCTGGTTCTTTACGCTGTTGCTATCGTCTTTTCCTTTTTTCAAATCTTCCTTTGAAAGCCGGATATAGATGCCCAGCCGCCAGCGGCGGATTGTGTAAGAGGGAGAGAAACTCTGCTGATACCCTCTGTTTTTTGCTCGTGCCATTGTTCCTCCTTCCCTATCACATTACACTTATATTATAACTCTGTCCGGGGAGGACAACAAGGATGCCTCCACTTCGGGACACTTTGTCTCGAAGAAGCAAAACGAGCTGTAACCGAAGTTACAGCCCGCTTCTTTGCCGCAGCAGGAAATCCGTCAGCTTATCTTGGAGAGATGGCCCGCTTTCAGCAAATTCAATTTTCACGCCAACACCACCGATGCAAAAGCAGTATGGATTTTTGACAGTCTGCAAAAATCGAGAGATGCGCTCCTTTCGGGAAAGCGCATTATCAAAGGTCATACCGCTCACATCAGGCAGGGACTCGGCAGCCACCGCGCCAATGTCAACGCTTCTCATTTGTTCAAGTTCCTGTGTAGTTAATTTCACGGTAAACCTCCTTCGCAGATTGATAGAACGCCCCCCGCTGTTTGGTGGGGAAACGCAACAGGCCAGCACCACCGGGATGCTGGCCTGTTGCCTTACTCCACCTTGGGACACTTTGTCTCGAGGTTTATTATAGTTTTTGAATATTAGAGAGCGCCGTACATATTTACTTGGCCTGTCCAAAGACAATCGTTATTTTCTGTGCGGCGCTCTCAACGCAAGTAAAGCGACAAGCCCGGAGGAACAGGCAGCCAACCTGTTCAGCGCCGGATCATGGACTTGGGATGACCGGGCCCATTTACAGTGTTGGTGTTGTTCGTTCAATCTCTTTTAGGAGATGTCACTGCGCACCCACTGTCTGGCTCCCTGTACTTACTCAGGGCTGCCGTTATTCCCTTGCGTTAGGAAGAAAACCTCCTCTCATAAACCGAGACATTTTTTCATCAATTCCAAGTGGGTTAAGATGAAAAAATCAAAAAGTTTTTTTCATGCGTTCAAGGCCACGCTTGATCGACTGGCGAATAGACTCCTCATGTACGCCCTCGGTCTCGGCAATTTCCTTAATCGACTTGCCAAGAATGATATGTGCGTCAATTCTGCGGCCCTGAATCTCCGGCAGAGAATTGAGAGCGTTCCACAGACGAAGAAAGGTTTCCATTCGTTCAAGGAGCTCCTGCGGGGTCGGCTCATGCAGGCAAGCGGAATACTCAATCCCGTCATCGCAGTTCAGAGAATACTGCGCCTTGTGCCGGGAGAGCCGCCGCTGATAGGCCATCTCATAGCGGGCATCGGCCTTGAATACCTCGGCCACCTCGTCAGAAACTTCGATAAGCTGATCCTGCGTGTACCAATAATAAATATCTTTCAAATTGATAGTAGTCATCGTAAAATCCTCCATTTCAGTTTGTTCGGGGTTGGTCGGAAACGAAATGGAGTAACGGCGGAGAACGGCACCGCACCTCGGGACACTTTGTCTCGAAGTCTGGAAAGCAAAATGCGCCTGCGCGACACAAGGCCGCACAAGCGCACGAAAATATATTATCGGTTATGTACTGTTTAATTTCACGTTCAAAGCCCGACTGCTCCAATGGAGGGGCTACGCTTTTTTTAGCTGGTGCAGATCATGGATGCTGCGAAAAAGAGAAAAGGACACGGCAAAATAACCTCCCATCGGCTACCGTGTCCCTGCAAGTCGTCATTGGTTTGTGTAAACGCAAAGAAACGGCGGCTCTGATTTCTCAAAACCGCCGTTAGGGTAATAACTTAAAATAGGCGCGCAAAATCACCTGCCCCAACCAACGGTTTTTTTCTTTCCCCGTAGTCGGGGCAGGTTCATGCGCTATGCAATTATTCTTCTTTAGCTTCTATCAAGCCGATATTTTTTGCTCTGCGTTCCACATAGCAGCATATTTTCCGCCTTTCGCAAGCAATTCCTCATGGGTTCCAGATTCAGCAATCCTGCCATCACCCATTACAAGGATTTGATCAGCGTTTTTGACAATGGAAAGGGTATGAGCAATCATTACCACTGTCTTTTTTTCTTTTAGCAGATTGGCGATGGCCTGCTTTACGGCAAGCTCATTTTCAATGTCAAGAGATGCTGTTGCTTCATCCAAAAGCAGGATGGGGCTATTTTTCAGGATGGCGCGGGCTATTGAAATTCGCTGACGCTCACCGCCAGAGAGAAGATTTCCATTCTCGCCAGTCGGCGTATCGTATCCCTTTTCCATCTTACGGATGAAGCTGTCACAGTTAGCCTCCCGGCAGGCAGCCTCGATTTCCGTGTCCGTAGCATTAGGACGAGCGTGTCGGATATTATCCCGGATGGTATCGTCAAAAAGAAATATGTCCTGGTCTACCATAGAAACTTGCTCCAGTACACGCTCTGCGGCAACATGGTTAATGGGTTTACCGCCAATAGAAATCGTCCCGCCCGTTGCTTCATAATATTTTGCAATCAGGTTCAAAATAGTAGATTTTCCGGAGCCAGAGTCTCCGACAATGGCCGTGAGCTTTTGATCTGGCACCGTAAAGGTGGCGTGTTTTAGTACCGGTTCACCGGGAACATATGCAAAATCTACATTGTCAAATGTGATTTCATGGGTAGCTGTGTGAAGCGGCTCCATGCTGCCAGTTTCCTCCGGCTCATTCATTACACTCAAGATTTTGTTTTTCGAGATCATCAGGTTCTTATAACTGGTAAGGTCTACAAAAATCGAGTTAGCCAGCTTTGCACAGAACAGGGGCAGCATACAAATCAAAAGGTAGTCCACCGTGTTCAGTGTCCCTGCGACCCAGGGTGCATAGGCCAGCAAGATAACCAGCGGGCAGGACAGCCAACTCAAAATACCAAAGGCCGCACCAATAGGAAGCACTTTTGATTCGTACACAAAGCTGATCCGGGAAAACTCCCGCATGGCGTTGATAACAGTTTTGTTCTTCATACCGCCTACACCATAAGCTCGGAAAGTCTGAATACCAGAAACATACTCAACAATGCTGCTGACGTTCTCCGCACAAATATCGTTCTTTTCTTTTCCATATTTCCGTACCATGCGGAAAGAAAGCCATAGACCGGGGATTAAAAGAAGATCGGCTATCAGCAGGATAATTCCTGTCGGAACATAGAGCGTCATAACAAAGACAATCAACATCAATGACAGGGCAAAATTCTTTGCAAAATCTCCGACTTTATGGGTCAGGATTTTTTCGTAGTTGTTTACGTCGCTTGTAATGGTGTTGATATAATCGCCGGTCTGCCCCTGCGTAAAGCGGGACAGTGGGATGCGTTTCAAATGGTCACCCATAAAAAGCCGAATATTCTTACTGACCTCCGCACCGCCAATCTGCGCTTTGGTATAACCGTAGCTGTAAATCAGGATACGGAGAAGAAAAACCACTGCAATAATACCGGTCAGAGCCAGAACGCGGTTCATGTCAAATTGACCCGACCACAAAAACTGCATAACAGAGTAAAGCAGCATAAACAGGCTGCCGGAGAGAAGCCCTTCCAGAACAGTCCCACCAACGCCAATATAAAAATTACGGTTCTTTTTCAATACATCATGCTCACTCATGCTGCTCGCCTCCCTCCAACTGATAAGTAATATTCCGGGCTGTTTCGTAGTCCTCCCACGCCTTCCGATAGTAAGCATTGTTCTTTCGGACTTCCTCATGGGTTCCGACACAGGTAATTGTGTGATTTTCAACCACTGCTACACGCTCGCACATCTTCAACGCGCTCAAACGATGGGCTACCACAATGACAGTCTTTCCCTTACAGAGATTTTGAATGGCTTTGTCAATCTCCATCTGATTTTCCGGGTCAGAGGCACTTGTGGCCTCGTCCAAAATCAAGATAGGTGCATTTTTCAGAATTGCGCGGGCAATCGCAATCCGCTGTTTTTCACCGCCGGAGAAGCGGGAGCCGAAACTGCCCACTTTTGTGTCATATCCATCCGGCAGGGACATGATAAAGTCATCAATCTGTGCCTCTTTTGCGGCAGCCCGCACTTCTTCCAGAGTAGCGTTACTACCCATACGGATATTTTCCAGCACGCTGTCACGGGTGAGGAAGGTCTTTTGAAATACGATAGCTATATTTTTCAGAATGGTATCGTAGTCAAGCTCCTTGACATTTTTGCCGCCAATCAGCACTTCTCCTTCCTGCACATCGTAGAACCGGGAAATCAGTTCAATCACAGTGCTTTTACCGGCACCAGATCGGCCCACAAGAGCCATGCGCTCACCATCATTGATTTTGAGGTTGACACCATGCAGTACATCGGTTTTGCCGTCATAGGAAAATCGGACATTGCGAAGTTCAATATCGTGATTTTGGGGAAAGTCCGTTCCACCCTCATAAATCGGAATATCCAGGATTTCTTTGGTCTTGGTAACAGCGTTCAGTACATTAGCAAAATTAGTCCCCAGTTCTTGCAGGGGGCGGATTTCCGTCAGATACATGGAACCTACATAGACGAACAGCAAAAATGCGCTGGCCGCCAGTGAGCCTTTGAGGAAAAACATTCCGCCGATTGGAACCATCAGCAACATCCCACATTCGATGATAACAACAAAGGCCGCATAAGGTGGCCCCATGCGCCGGGAAGTTTCATTCCACATGGCGTTTTCTTCCTGGATAGCGTCTGAAAACTTTTGAAACGATTTGCTCCCCATGTTATAGGCTTTAATCAATTTCATTCCGCCGATATATTCGATCATAACAGAATTTAGTGTGGTAATGGATTGGTTGGCCCGTTCCATCAAATCATCGGTATTGCGGAACATCATCCCCATTACAACAACAGCAAGGATCAGCGGAACCAGGGAAATCAATGCCAGAGGAATATTGACGGTCATCAGGTAAATAAAGATGACTACCGGCCCAACCAGATAGCACACAAGGTCAGGAAGGTTATGGGCCAGGAACAACTCCAGCTTTTCAATATCTTCATTCAGAACCGTTTTTATATCCCCGGTGCGCCGTTCATTCAAGGCCCCCAAAGGCGCTCTGGCCATGTGTTCCGCAACCATGCAGCGCACTTTGAACAGTGCGCCGTATGCGCCTTTATGGGCTGCCACGCCGGAACAGCCGAATAATGCAAAACGCAGGGTAACAGCGGCGGCAATCATTGCCACAGTCTGTACCACAAGTTCTTTTGTGCAGGCATTGTTAAATGTGGCATCCATCAGCCTGTAAATCCCAATATACGGAACAATAATACAAAGCCCACTGCACATGGACAGCAGGATTGCCAGGAACAGCCAGATTTTCTGGCCTCCGGCCCAATGGAGCAGCAGTGCTACTCTGTTTTCTTTTTTCTGCTTCATAGACTACCTCTCCTTTCCATCTGAAACAGAGAACAGCTCTCTCAATTTCGGGAGGGCATCCATTGTAACTGGTACATCATCGGGCATTTCTCCCTCGTCAAAATGCAGGACACGTGAGCAGGTACGGCAGACAAATTCAAAATCGTGGGTGACAATGAAAATGACTTTTCCCATATTGGATAATCGCCGGATCAATCCTGCAACCTGCGTCATACTGTCAAAGTCAAGGCCGCTGGTCGGTTCATCAAATACAAGCAAGTCTTTCCCACAAATCATGCTGACAGCTACAGCTACTCGTTGCTTTTGACCGCCGGAAAGCGTGTTTGGATGTTGTTCTCGATATGGGGAAAGTCCCAGTTCTTCCAAAGTTGCATTTACCAGCGTTTGGTCTGGATTTCGGATGCCAAAGGAACATTCTGCTTCTACGCTGTCAGCGAAAAGCTCATAATTCACATCCTGCATGACCATATAAGAGCGTTGCAGCCTTTCCTTACGCTCAATCGGCTTGCTTTCCCACAAAAATTGTCCATCGCAGTCTTTGTGAAGCCCACAGAGAGCGCGAGAAAATGTAGTCTTTCCGGCTCCATTGTGGCCGACCACGCCAATCACTTCACCCTTTCCTGCGGATAAGCCAATATCATGCAAAATGGTTCGCTTCTTGTAACGGAGCGTCACATTCCGTAGCTCTAATACCGGGATAGGGGCAATCGAGTGGGGTTTAGGTGGGAACACCGCCCGAAGATCAACTGCCCGCAGGCCCATGCGTTCACGCTCCTGTTCCGACAGCTGTCGAAATTCTTCCGGGGTATAAATCCCTTTGATTTCTCCTTTTTCCAGATAAACAATTCGGTCGGCCAGTTCCATCAGGTAGTACAGCCGGTGTTCTGCTATCAAAACCGTTTTGCCCTGCTTTTTTATCAGCCGCAAATGCTCTCTCAACTCCTGAATGGAAGTCATATCCAAATTGGAGGACGGTTCATCCAGCAAATAAATCTGTGGGTTCATGGCATAAACAGAAGCGAAGGCGATTTTCTGCTTTTCACCGCCGGACAACTCAAAAATATTCCGGTTCCGCAGCTTTTGAATACGCAGATCGTCGGCTGTCTGTTCCACTCGCTCTATCAGCTCTTGTGGAGGACGAGCCTCGTTCTCAATTCCAAAGGCAATCTCGCTGTCTGTATCAACATTGAAAAACTGCGTCCGTGGATTTTGGAAAACGGAGCCAACCTTAGCGGCAATCTGATACATAGGGATATTGCTGATTTCCTGACCATCTACCAGCACACGGCCATGAAGCTCTCCCTGATAAAACTGAGGTATCAGTCCATTCACCAGCCTTGTAATCGTTGTTTTTCCGCACCCGCTGCGGCCACAGAACAGGACGCATTCTCCGTCCGAAATTTTCAAATTGATGTCATGCAGCCCACCATGTTCCTGCCCCGTATAGGAAAACGATACATTTTCAAACTCAATCAACCAATCACACCTCCCCGCACACATAATTCAAAAATCAGATAAGCTACGGCAACGGCCATGACACCCCAATCGGCAACTCCGCATTTTATCTGGACAAGACAGGTGCGTGGATTGGGATTTTCAATTCCACGGGTGACAGAAGCAACAGAAAGATCATCCGCTGCTTTTGAAGCTGCCATCAACAAAGGCACATAAATACACTCAACCGTCATGCCCGGATGTGCTAAAAAGCCCGCCAGAGAAGGTGAAACATCTCTCATCCGCATAGCGTCCTTGATATATCGCCAGTCCTCTTGAATAGTTGGAATGTACCGCAGCATAACTGCCATAGGAATTACTAACTTTTTGGGTGCGTGGACACGGTTCATAGCAGACAGGAACTCATTGACTTTTGTAGTAGTCAGAACAATCCCAGCCAAGGTTCCGCACGCATAGACCTTATGAAACAATCCTAAAAAGGCAATAAACATTGTCCGCAGCGTGCCTGTCATTTCTGCCATGATCCAAACTGTCAGGACACAGATGACCGCATAAAAGCATACAGCCTTAATGACATATTTCCACTTTCCAAAGAAAGCACCCAATATCGCAATCAGCATAACAAGGACAAATTGATATGCAAGTGAAGGAGCGAACATGGACGATAAAACACATATAAGAATAAGAAAGAGCTTGGCCCGTGGGTCGAGCCAAAGCCCTTTCTTGTGGCGTTTACCGCTCATGCTGTAATACCTGCTTTTTCAAACTGCTTTTTCAGCATTTTGCAGCCTACAAAAGCGCTGATTGCAGATGTAATGATAACAGCAGCGAACATGGCAATCAGGATGCCGGTATTTGCAGTTGCCTGCATGGTGTCGATGTAGCTCTGTTCAGTTCCGTTTCCCAGCATAGTCTGTGCCCAGCCGTTGGGGTCAACAAAGAACACGATATACGAACCAGTGCCGCCGAGAGAGAACAGGATATAAGACAGGCTGTTGAGTTTTTTGCTTTTGTACTGCCCTGCACCAGCAACGAAGTCCGCGACAATCGCCATGATCAGGTAGCCCAATGCAAAAGCCCAGTGCATACCGGTCACGAACCAAATAATACCCATGATAATGCCCGTTATAGAAAGGCTCCAACGCTTATGTACTTTTGCAATCAGCAAAAGATAAATGGGGCCAGCAAGCAGCCCACCTCCTGCTGGCATGAAAAAAGTAAGTACAGGATTCGTTGCAAAAAAGACACCGCCCACCAATACAAAAACAAATAACAGTGCAGTAAAAATACCTGTTGTTACAAGGTCTTTCACTGTCAGACCTTTGTTCATAGAATTTACTTGATTACTCATTTTGACCTCCTACCTTTCATTGTCTTGACTCGACAAATGGTTTGTGATATTCTGCAGTTAGATAGTTCTAACCACTGTCTAATACAATACGCATTTATCGAACAACATTCAATAGGTCCCGGCGATGTTCGTCTGTTCCTTTCAAAAGCTCGTCTAATCGTTGCAAAAAGGAGGCGGTCTGTTTTCATGTGTGAAATTATTGACCAGTTTTATACACCGTTGCTGATTGAACACGGTTTTATCCATGACCCAGACAACCAGCAATATGGGGCATTAGGTGACTGCTGGAAACTTTCTCCCGAAGTTGGAGAAGGCACCTACTGGACTTATGGACAGAAAGACTTGTATGATATTAAAATCCATAACTTTTCCTTCCACGAAGATTTCATGTTGGAATGCTCCATGCCGGAATGTCTGAGTATCACTCGGTATGACTCTATTTCCGGGGAGGAATTATCTCCATACCGTAGACTGTCTGCCGGTTATATCAAAACATTTATTGGAGGCTACGCTCCATACAAGGCTTTGATACATAAAAATATTCCAATCCGTTCGGTTGGGATTGAGATTGCACCGGCATATTATGAGGACTACCTGAAAAAACTGTACCCAGAGGCACAGATCAATCCTGTGGATGCATTTCGGAAGATCGACCAAACTTCCGACTTTCCAGAAATGTCACGGTTACTCACAGAAATCAAGGACTATCGTGGGGAAGGGATTGCCGCAAAACTTTTTTATGAGGGAAAAGTTGCAGAAGCAGTTTCAATGGTAGTGGAATATCAGAAGAAACATCCTGATAAACCAGCCCATAAGCTCTCTCAACAGGATATTGAAAATCTTCAAATAGTTGCCGCTTATCTTAGCGACCACTATGCTTTTGATATTCCTCTGGAACGGCTAACACAGATTGCCTGCATGGGAACAACAAAGCTCAAAAGCTGTTTTAAGAAATACTACGACTGCACCATCACAGAGTATGTTCAGCAGAGGCGTATGAGCCAAGCAGAATATCTGCTGGCATACACAGAGTTGACAGTAGGGCAAGTTGCCCAAACAGTAGGTTATTCCACTTCAAGCCGATTTGCAGAATTATTCCGCAAAAGCACTGGATTGTTACCATTAGAGTACAGAAAAAACGCACAACGAAAGTAAAATGAGCGCCAGAGTTTACTCTGGCGCTCGTCTGATTTTGTGCTGAATTATAAAATGTAGTGAAATTAAATAGTCAGTAGTATGAAATAGATAGTCGTTCAAATAATATCACATGAAATGTAAAATCATATCAGGTGATGTTATGAAGATAGAACGAGATGAAAGACGCTTTGATTTTCACGATATAGGGCTCGCCATCAAGCGGGCAAGAGAAGCCAGCGGCATGACGCAGGAGCAACTGGCCTATATTGTCGACCGCGCTCCGCGTACCATTATGTATAACGAAAATGACGGCCAGCATCCAAGCCTCAACACCTTTTATCAGATGGTCACAATGTTTGATATATCGGTGGATCAATACTTTTACCCGTCCCAAAATAGCGGGAGCGAGTGCAGAAAGCGGATTGATGCCATGTTGAACGCCTTGGACGAAAGAGAATTGAAAATCGTTGAAGCTACAATCCAAGCGATGAAAGCATCGAAAGAAACGGAGGAAACGTAAAAGAAAGCGTAACCTCCGTTTTTTGCGCCATGTTGCGGGTTGCGCGTTTTGGCAAGCAATTCGGGTGTGGCCACACTCCGAAATTTTTGCAGGGCGCAGGGCCCGCAAAAATGCTTGTTGGGGAGCTCCCCAAACCCGCTGTGCTTCGGGACAAATTGTCCCAAAGTCCCGGTGCGTTGCACCGTAGTCTGCGGCCCGTCACTATCGTTCCTGGGCCTTATTTTCACGCTCGTCTGTTATGCCGAGCAGATGATCAATGTTCGCTTTTATTGCCACGGCCTCCCGCATTTGCCGCTGGGCCTCCCGGTATTCTGCATAAAGCGCTTTCTTTTGTCCCGCCAGCTCACGGCGGGATTTTTTTAGTGCTTCAATCTTAGGGAGTTTTGCGCCGTTCAGTATGGTGTTCATAGTATCCTTTGCCGCCCGGTAAGTGGCAAGCTCCGCTTCGTGCTGGGCCAGATACTTTTTGCTGTACCGCGCAGCTTTGTATCCATCAAACACCGGGCGAGTCTTGGCATAGTCCACCGTGGCAGCCATCAGCTCCGAGGTTTTGGAAATAGCCTCCTCCGTTGTGCGGAGCTCGTCAGACAGCTTGTGAAAGTGATCCACCGCAGCCTCGGTGCTGGCCGTCAGTGCCGCATAGTCTGTCAGATGATGCTCCTGCAAATACTGGAGCGCGGCGGCCATTTGTTTTAGGTTGTAGACCTTGGCCCATCGTTCATAGGCCGGGCCCTTGCCTTGGGCCATACGCTCTTGAATGTCGATGATGAGATTAACTCGCCGTGGCGGAACCGTGGGCTCCTCGGGCAGTTCGGGGAGTGGACGTTCCCCGGCAATTACCGCCTTGATGTCCTCCGGGTCAAATCCAACTCCAAGTGTAGAAGCCCGGAGCCGGGTCGGTTTTTCCTGCCCGGGTGCAAGGAATGAGATGACACCGCCCTGCCCATGTTTCACCGCAAAGCCGGACTCCTCCATGAGACGAAGAAAGTCGGCAAAGTCCGTGGGCTTTTTCTCCAAAGCGGCGAGAACAGCCAGCCGCACCCGCTGCTTGGCAGAGGGTGGCTTTTCTCCGATCCACTGTCCATAGTGGAGAAAACGACCCTTGCTGTGCTGGCACGGATTTTGGATAACAGACAATTCATGTTCGATGCACACGCGGTCAGAGAGCCGCCGCAGGGCAAAGGACGAACCAATGAAATTATGAAATTTCCGGGAGCGGTCAAAGGCCGTCGCATTGAAATAAATGTGATTGTGGATATGGGCCTTGTCGGTATGCGTACAGACGAAGAACTGATACTTTCCCTTTGTCCAGCGCATCGCCGTTTCATAGCCGATACGGTTTGCTTCTTCCGCCGTAACCTCCCCGGGCAGGAACGCCTGCCGGATCTGAAAGAACAGGGCCCCGCGAGACACGGCCCGGCCTGTCTCTGCAAGGTATTGACTTTTTACCAGAAGAAACTCGGCGGGAGCCGTGTTCGGATCGCAGAGATAGGAAGATACGGCTCCCAGCTTTTCCGGGTTCAGGCCATAGGTGAAACGATCCTCCATCGTTTGAATTGCACTTTTTCCCGCCGCTGTTTTATAAGGGCGGATGTAGGTTGTCGCCGTAGAAATCCCTCCTTCCGGCAAATAGTATTTTTACTTTGGGACACTTTGTCCCGAAGTAGAAAAAACCGGGGAGCGGTATCAACCACTCCCCGGACGGGTCAGAGCTCTACCAGCGCGGAGAGCTGTTTCAAGAGATCAGACAGCGGCCCCCACAACGCGGCATAGTCCCGCTGTAAGGCTGCGAGTTCTTCGGGATAAATTGCGCCGTAGGTGTTGGCCTGAATTGCCACTTGGTTCAGATTGTTGGAGCATCGCCGCTGAAGCGAAACCAGCTCACGAACAGGCGAAAGGTCAACATGAAGCACATACCCACTCAGGGCCATTTTCCGCATATAAGCTCCCATGTTACGGATGCCAGCCTCCGCCATACGTTCTTGAATCAGGGCCTGCTCCGCCTCCGACACCATCACATGAAGATGGATCGGACGGCGGCGTTTCTTTGTCATCGCTCCTCACGCTCCCGGCTGCGGCAGGCGCGGGGCGGCTCCTTTACTTTATCCAGCGGCTTTTCCTGTTCGTCTACCGGAACAGGGCGCGGCAAATGAAATTCACGGTGCAGGCGCAGCGCCTCCAGTACAGACAAATCCTGTTCACGTTTCTTTTCCATATACGCACCTCCTTATCTATCACCACGGTCAGGCTGCCTGCGCTGGGGAGCCGGAGCCTCCGAGCCGCGATCTGCCTCCGCCAACTTTGCCGCGTTTTTCATCTGTTCGGCAATCGGACGGGGCCTGTCGGGATTATCAGGCGCAGGACGCAACTCATAGTCGGATGCCTGCTTTTCCGTCAGCGGACGGGTATAGGTAAGATAGCCCCAAGCCAAGAACGAGCCATTTTCCACCGGGATGCGCTGATCGTAATTGAAGATTTCATCCGGCTTGTTATAGGGCGGCTTCGGGAATGTCCCGATGTCCACAGGCCGCTGGGTCGAATAATACTTGTAAAGACCGGGAGCCTCGGTCTGCCTGATCCCCACGTTATAAATACGCTGATAGTCCTGCACCCGGTCTGCAAAATCCTGTTCCATCGCGGCACGGTCATTTCCATAGTGACCCCATTCGTACTGCCGCTGGCCGTCCTTGTCATCATAGCAGGCCCATGTGACATAGCGGGATGGCGCGGTGGGATGTTCGCCCAATGCAAATCCACGTCCATTTTCCAGCATAACAGCCTTCAGAATCGAATAGCCTTGATTTTTGTCCATAGTACACCTCCCATCATCGAGACATTTCTTTGTTTTCTCTTTTCACAAACGGCTGGAGCTGATAGGGGCTTGTACCGTCCTCGGGCCGTAGAAAGTCTATCCGGGCCGCAGCACGGATAGCGTTCTGGTTAAGCTGCCGCTGCCATGCCCCTTGGCTGGGAGCCCACTTAAAGCCGTTGCTTTTCAGTTCCTGCCGCTGATCGGCATCGGGCTTTTCCTCGAAAATAAGCTGCAAACGGTTTTCAGCCTCGTTGATTTTGGCCTCGCCTCCGGGGAATGTCCAGCCAGCAAACTCGGAGCGGCTGCTCAGTTCCTCAATGCGCTGGCGTACACGGCGGATGTTGGCGTTGTTGTTGGAAAGCAGATAGGCGGGGTACGGCTTGCTTTTATCCAAGTGCCATGACTGCGCCATATCTGCTTTGAGCTTTTCTGCCTGCTCCGGCGTAAGCTCCGGGCAGCCGTCCAGCGTTTTGTGTTTCCGAAAATACGCATTGACCGCCTTCATAGTGGCTTGCTGGGACTCCAGCCCCTCCAGCTTTTTTGTCAGCTTTTCCACGGCCAGATCATCGTCGGCGCTGATCCCGCCCATACCAACAGAGCGGATTTTATCAAGCAGCTTTGAAATCTCCGCATACTCTCCATAGTTGCGATCCCGGGCGGCGTTCTGCTTGTGCTTTTTTGCCACAGGGAAATTGCCGCCCCCGGAGATCAGAATAGAGGGCACCCGGGCATCAATCACATTGCGTTCATTCAGATTTTCCGCAAGTTTCCGGGCATAGCGATCCACCAGCGCGTCAATCTTATCATGGTACATGGGATCGACACGGGCTTTCTGGCGTTCCGCCGCTGCATACGCTTCATCGACCATTGCCCGGTAGCCCGCCGTAGCGGAGCCCGGCTGATAGTCAGAAAAGCTGTTCATATCTTTTGCCCGCTTTGCGGCTTCTTCATTGATCGGATAATATTTCGGCATAGTACCTCCTTCCACAAAAGCCGGAACTTTGGGACAAATTGTCCCAAAGCCCCGGCAGCTAAAATGTTGACAGCATCTCACGAAAACAGGGGCGGACGTAGAAACATACGCCTCCCGCAGAAAAGGGCCTTAAAAAGCCTTGTCACAGGCGGGTTTGGGGTGTCCTAATTGTCAACACATCAGCCCCGCTTTTTTCGCATATATTCCCGCTGCTGTCTGCGGTGTGCCGTCTTTGCACAGGCCGCCGAACAATAGGTTTGCCGTCCATCAGGAGCCACGGCTCTGCCGCATACCGGGCAAGTCTTGAAATCCGGCCTTGGCCCCTCTGTCAGCAACGCAGCCTCCAGCGCCGGATCAAGGGGCAGAACTGCCTCGCGGAAGTAGCGGCAATAAGCCCCCGTCCAGCATTTTCCAAACATATAGCACTCGCAATCCAGCGGCAGGCAGCCGCAGTCCCGGTCATAGTTGGCACACCATTTTGACACCAGCCTGCGGATTGCCGCTTTTTCTGTCCGGGTCAGTTCTCGGCCCACAGCATCACCTCCCGTTGCCCGGTGGTTTGAGCTGCTCCCGGTAGCAGAACACGCAGCCAATCCCGCGCCAGTAAGGGCAGCCGTCACAACGGGAGCCCTTCGGCGGCAGGCTGGGCGGCATACCCTTAAAGTAGCTTTTTTCTTTCATAAATCCCTCATAGGGGTTATTTGTAAATCTCATTCATTATCCTCGCTTTCGGTATCGTCCTCGTCCCAAGGCGGCCCATCGTCCTCGGAATCGTCATAATCAGCCAGTTCCTCACTGTAATCTTCTTCGGGTACAGCAGCTTTTTCATGCTTCGGGCGGTAAATTTTGAAGTACCAGCCTGCACCGCCACCCAGAACAGCCACTGCCAAAATCAGCAGAAGCGTCCCGGTATTGCTTTTCTGCTGGGGCTCGGGTTCCGGCTCCTCCGCAGGTTCCGTCACCGGAGCGGGTTCGGGAGCTGTGCCAGCACACTCGGTCATGTTGACCGCGCAGACCTCGCAATCCGTATGGATGGCTCCGGGCGCACATTTTTCTGTGCAGGAGCAGGCCGGAAGTTCTCCGCCAGCGGCCTCCAGTGCCGCCAGCAGATCGGCTTCATCCACCATGTTCAAAAAGTATGTGTGATACTGTTCGCCGTCCTCGTCCACAGGCTTGTCATAGTCAATGACAATGTAAAAGGTGTTGCCGCCGCTGGTTTCCACCGTGATGAACTGTTTGTTGGTTGCGGCATCGTAGAGCAGATCGCGGGTCACAAGGTTTCCATCCTCCGAAAAGCCCTCGCCCGGGGTAATGGTAGGCGCTGGCTCCGGGGCCGGAGTTTCTTCCACAACAGGCGGTTCCTCATTCCCGCCGTCCGAATAGGCATAGGCCGGGATTGCAAAGCCGCATAAAAGAACGGCGGAGCAAAGCCCCGCCGCCAACATACGAAAGTGTTTCATATTCAGTTTTCCTCCTTTTCTTCTTCGGACTTCGGGACACTTTGTCCCAAAGTACCACCGTCCTTCAGCTTCTCAAACAGCAGCGGGAGCTCCGTAAGGGAAATGCTCATGCCGCGCACAATGTCCACGATCTCGCTGTTTTCTGCCTCCAGCTTTTTCTGTTCCAGTTCCTTGAGCCGGGCCTGCTGTTCACTGATTTTGGCCTTGACCTTATCAATCTCGGCCTGAATTTTCATGCTTTTGGTAGTTGCCATTTCAAAACCTCCTGTCACGGTAAACGCCCGTAGGCGTAAAAATGAGATTGCCAGTAGCTTGTATTCAAGTTTGCGTAGCCGATGGGATCTCCGCAATGCAGCATTTTCCCGTCACCGACATAAATCCCGCAATGACTCACGCCCGGAGTATCATAGGTGCCTTTGAAGAACACCAGATCACCGGGTTTTGGAGAACTGGTCGGCGTACAGATGTTATAGAGCCCTTGGGCTCCCAGCCTGCCCACATTCCAGCCGGAGTGATTGATGACCCACGAAACGTAGCCCGAGCAATCAAAGGAAGTGGCGGGAGAACTGCCGCCCCACACATAGGGATAGCCGATATATTTCTGCGCCTCGGCAAGCATCGCGGCAAAGGTTTCATCGTCCAGATATTCTCCGGGCACTTCGTAATCACCGGGTTTCCCGGTAATATACTTGTTCACATAGGGAGAATCTGGGAACAGATCGGGGCGGTTTCCCAGCGTTGCCATATAGATGGCATACCGTGAAAGCTGCTCCTCGCTCATGACATATACGGGCACATGGGATAAATCAAAGTTCTCCAGCGTGACCGTACAGATGTAATAGTCGTAAGGCACCTGATAGGTGTCCGTATGGGAGTTGCCGTCCGCGTCCGTCCATGTGTCGGTTTCCGTGCGATACCGGGTTTCCACCACTACATCCTCCGTGAGAATGTACTGGCGGTCAAACAGCATTTGCAGCGTTCCCTGTACTTCGTCTATTGTCCATTGCCCCTCATGGAGCGCACACAAAAGAGAAAGCAGCACATAGGGGTCATGTTCGATTTCGTCCAGATCGAAGTGGTATTCGTCATAGTCATGGGTGCTTTCATAGGTGTCCAGATAATGCTGCAAATCATCTTCCAGCGCACAGTAGGCAGCTTCGGCGGCCAGCATATCCCGATCCTCGCAAGGATAGGTGCTGGCCCCTAATGCACCGGCCCCGGCGTTCCCCAGCATAAGCATGGTAGAGGAACAGGACTGCATAGCAAACAGGAGTAACACACAGAGCACCGCAACCACGGCACCTGCGGGATGACTTTTGACAAATTCCACTGCCCGGGCGATCAGGCGCTCTGTGGCTGTGGCAGTTTTCCCAGCCGCAGCCGCGCCCTGCTTTGCAGCTTCCTTTGCCTGCTTGCGGTATTGCCTGCGAAGCCGTTGCTTTTGCCAGTAGCGGGTAAGGGCATTTTTCGTCAGCTCCGGGTGCTCCTGTGCGGCGGTGTGAAAATGGTAGTCCGCCGTGTATTTGGTATAGCGGGCCTCGGCCTTGCGTACCACTTTTGCCGGATGTTCCCGGACTTTACGGCGCACAAAGCGGGAGCCGTGCCGCAGCGCGGTTTCTCCCACAAGCTCAGAACGGTGTGCGCCTTCTGTGCCGACATTTTCCTGTTCCACTTCAAAAATCTTGCCATGCACGAAGCTGTGAACGGAACCACTGGCAACACGGCCTATGCGTTTTACCGGGCCGGGCTTTTTCGGCGGCTTTTGCTTTGCCAGCTTCTCCCGGGCCTGTTCCAGTTTTTCGCCTTGGGACTCCATGTGGAGCTTTGCCGCCGCAGCCTGTTCCTGCTGGCTCTTTTTGCGGAACTTGGACTTCGGGACACTTTGTCCCGAAGTGTCGGAAGCCTCCGGCCCGGGCTGTTCCCCGTCAGGGGCGTGGGCGATCTGCGACCAAGCCTCCTCCTTGGCCTTATTCGTTTTTCGTTTCATTCTTCATATTCTCCGGGCGGGTAGTCAGCAGGCCATAGATTTCTCCGCGAGGGAACCGATCCACAAACGGGATGGTCACATTTCCATAGAACAACAGGCCCTCGCCGGAATTGCTGTGTGTGATATAGGAAAGCTGGTGCTCGGAAATACCGAGCTGTTTTGCCAGAATGGTACGGTCACTCTGCGCCTGCGAAAGCAGGATCATAAAATCCGTGTTATCCAGAATGTTCTCGATTTCCCGGCTGGCCAAAAGGTCTTTGACGTTCTGCGTTAAAGCAGACGGCACACATCCTTTTTTACGCAGCATTTTCCAGACCGCTACAAAGTAGCTGGCCGTCAGCGGATCGCGGAGCAGAATATGAAACTCGTCAAAGTAGCACCAAGTCGCCGCGCCCTCGTGGAAGTTCTGATCCACCGCCTGCGAAACAAATTCATTTGTGATGTGCATTGCAATCTTTCTAAGATTTTCGCCCATGTTTTTCAGAACGATGCACACTACACGGCTGTCCGTTTTGACGTTGGTAGGATGGTTAAAAAGATTGAGGGAGCCTGTGCAATAAAGCTCTAAGGCAGTTGCCACGCGCCGGGCCTCGGGCTCCGGCTGGCGTAAAAGTTCCTCATATAAATCCTGCAACAGCGGTGTTTTTGCGGTTTCCAGTCCGAGCGCCTGCTCCCGATACACCAAACGCACACAGCGGTCAATGACCGTCTTTTCAATGGGCTGCAAACCTTCCTTGCCGCCAACCACCAGCTCGCACAGGGACAAAAGAAAATCCGCCTTCATGGAAAGTGGGCTTTCTCCGGCAGCCATATTGAGCTCCACATCCATCGGATTGAGGTGGTGCGGGCTGTCCGGGGCAATCTCGATCACCTGGCCGCCCAGCCTTCGCACCAGCGGCGCATATTCGCCCATCGGGTCAACCACGATGATCCGATCCTGCGGGATGGTGAGAAACACATTCAAGAGCTCACGCTTTGCAGCAAAGCTCTTGCCGGAGCCCGTAGAACCCAAATACATCCCGTTTGCCGACTTCAGCTTTTTGCGGTCAGCCATGATGACATTGTGAGAAAGTGCGTTCATGCCATAGTAGAGGGCCTGCCCCGCCATGCGGAGCTCCCTTGTCATAAAGGGGATAAAGATGGCTGTGGAACTGGTTGTCATACCGCGCTGGATTTCTACCTCGTTGTAACCAAGGGCCAACGAGGAAACAAAGCCCTGTTCCTGTTGCCAGTCCAGACGGCGCAGAGCGCAGTTGTATTTCTGCGCGATACCGCCCACGGTAAACACATCGTTTTCCAGCCGCTGGCGGTTAGAAGCAAGGTTTACCACCGTAAAGGTCAGCAGAAACATTCGCTCATTGCGGGATTGCAAATCAGCCAAAAGCTCCGCTGCGTCCTTGCTGAATGTGATCAGGTCAGGGGGAAGAATATCCGGGTCATAGCCGGAGCGCACAGCCTTTCTCTGTTCCTCCACTTTCATTTTTCCGATGTCCGAGATTTTCCCCTTGATGGTCTTAATTGCCTTGAGCTGATCCACGGTCTGAATGTGCATGGTCACGGTCATTTCCGCATCCAGCTCCAAGATTTCCGCCAGCAACTTATCCGAAAGCTCCGATGCCATAATCTGCAAGTAGGACACCGCGCCCCAATACTGGCCGATACGGAATGTTCGGGACTGGCGGAAGTCGAGACTGTCCGGGGCAATAAAGTCTTTTGTGCCGAGCCCGGTCTGCGGAATGTCTTTCCACGAAAAGCGGAACGCCTCGCGGCTCCCCGGATGCATCTGGCTATGAAGCAGCGCAAGGCGGGCCCGCCCGTCCATAGGCTCCGAGGGAACGCCCAGCCGCTTAAAGTTTCCCATGACATCAGCCTCCACACGCTCCAGTCGGGGCCGTGCCTCCGCAATCCCCTCGGCGGGTATGCCAAAGGTGATGTATTTTGAGCGCTCAATACCGTTGTTGCTTTTGGCAATCTGATTTTTCAGCATCCCGGTAAACTCGTTCCGGACGCTGTTATAGTTGTCATCCGCTTTCGGGATATTGACTTGATAGCGGCTGCGGGAATGAGAACGGCGGTTGATAAAGGAAAGCTGGAACGGCAGCGAACTGTCAAAGTAGTTGAGGAATGAGCTCCATCCGCTGAATATGGCGGTCTGATCCTCGGTGGATGCCACGGAGTAATTGATGTCCTCATATTCCACGGTTTTTGTATAGAGCCCGCCCGGGAGCTTGCACACACCGTCCGGGTGCATGGACAGATACGGGATTGTCTGTTGGGCAGACAGGGTCGCCCGGCCTTTACCCTTGGCGGCGGCTCCGTTTTTCTTCTTTGTGTTTTTCAATCACATCCTCCTTTCCAGCACCCGGCCCGGCAAAGGGCGCATAAATGTTTTCGGTTCGGTAGGCCCTGATCCCCGGCCTTAGAAACTTGGCCCGGATGATGTTTCGCACAACCTTTTCAAAGGGCAAGCCGTCCTTTTCATACATCGCCAGCAGGAACGCCGGGAGCATAATTCCCAGCATGAGAAACATCGCCCCGGTATTGCCGAGGGTGCCACGGGTCAGCAGATAAGCCGGAATCCCCACCGCGCCCGCGCTGCCGAAGCAGACAAGCTGGCGTTTGGTGAGGTTGAAAGCCATCTTTGTTTTGATTTTGGATAAATCGTTTGGTACGTTTACATAGGGCATAGATCACACTCCTTTCTGCACTTCGGGACAATGTGTCCCAAAGTCCGGGATGGTTGGTGTTACTTCATTCCCCCATACAGCCCAACCGGGCGGGGTCTGCCTGGCAAAGAGCTCCACGCGGGGCAGATCGCCCATCAGGGAAATAATTTTATCGCGGGCCTCGTCCGGCTTTTTGCTGTGGGCCTCAATCGGGGAAACGATAAATTGATGGATGTTGGCAGCCTGCCGCTTTGGATGTCCCTTGGTTGCCAGCAGACAGATTTCTGCATTGCCCCTTGTCCAGAAGCCAAGGCCGTAAAACCAGCTATCCGCCTTCTTGTTCTTTTTCAGCCAGATGAAAGCAACGCTTTTGTAGGTGAAGCCCCAAGCCTCGATCAGCCGGAGCGCCTCCGGGAGCTGCGGGAAAGTGGCCCATAAAAAGAGTGCGCTGTCCGGGGCTGCAAGATTAGCCACAGGCAACGCACATAAATCCTCAATGCTCATAGTGGGATAATGATTTTCCGCCGCGCCCTGTACTTTCTTAGCCGAGTAGCGCCAAGGGGGATCGGCGTAAATGATAGAATACTGCTGGATAATTACACTCCTTTCTCGCCGGAGCTTTTTACTGCCTGCGCCGCACGGATGCGCTCACTGGCGGCGGCATAAAAGGACGGGGCCGTTTCAAAGCATACAAAGCGGCGTTCTGTGTTGATGGCTGCAATCGCGGTTGTGCCGGAGCCAACGCAAATGTCCGCGACCAGTTCTCCGGGACGGGTGTAGGTGCGGATCAGGTACTCACAAAGCTCCACAGGCTTCTGTGTAGGATGGATGCCGCCGGACACCGTAGGCACAAATAGTACATTTCCGGGATAGCGGCGGCCATCGTTGGACTCCGATTCCTGCCGTTCAAATTTCCCATAGTTGGAGCTTGTACCGCTTCGGGAATGTACGCGGGCATAAGGCTTGCCATAAGTAAACTTCGGATTGTAGACCGGGGACTTCTGGTAAAACACCAAGATATTCTCGGACTTTTTCAGTGGAGCCCGGTTTGCATTGAGAAAGCCCGTTCCGCGCTCCTTGTACCAAATCCACTCATAGCGGAGCATGGCGAGGTTGGATGCGCCCAGCACCTTGTCAAAGGGGCACTGTGCGAAAAACAGCACTGCGCCATTCGGCTTGACCGCCCATTTCACCGCCTCCCACAGTTCCGGGAGCGGCAGGGGCACATCCCAATAATTCCGGGTTGTGCCGTAAGGCGGATCAGTCAACAGCATATCCACGCTATGTTTTGGCAAAGAACGCAGGCCCTCGATGCCGTCCATGAGAAACAAGTCCTCCTTCGGGACACTTTGTCCCAAAGTGCGGCTATCGGTCATTGCGGGCCTCCTTTGTCTTGGCAGGCGCAGGCCGGGCGGCGTTTTCTTTTCCCGCTTGTTTCGCGGCCTCGGCCATCTGCTCCTTGATCGGGGCAGGCCGTACCGCCTGGGCCCGTGCAACAAGCTGTTCCACCGCCGCATGATACGCCTCCACACCAGCCGCATTGATCCGTTCCTGTGTGGCTCGGTCAGGAATCCGAACCGTAGCCCGGTATCCCGTCCGGCTGGCAGGATCGGGCTTAGAGGGAGCGCCGAGGAAAATCCCGTTTTTTCCGTCCACAACCTTAAAATCGTCGATGACCACACCGCCAAAATTGACGCTGGCGAAGCCGATCAGTTTTCCCTGCGGCTCAATCGGGCGGACAGATACCGTGATCGGAACAACCGCCTCCTGCAAGACAGCATCTGTCCGCATTTTTACTGCCTCATCAATGCTAACGCCCTTGACTTCTGCAAGCTCCGCGATGGGAGCATCAAACAGCCAGCGCCGTTCCTCCGCAGCAATCTGCTCCGGGGTCAGCAATACATCGTCTTTCTTACTCAGATAAAATTCCTCCTTTCCGCTTGCCGGAGCAGGCTGGGCGGGGTCGTCCATCAACTCTTTTCTTTGCAGGACGGCCTCTGTTTCCGCCATAAAGCGGTAAGCGTCTGCCTCAGTAAACTCCTCCGGCGTTTTTCCATTCCATAAGCGCGTTCCGTCTGCCCCGTATCTTCTCGGCATAAGCACCACCTCCTGTTAATGAGCGCCAAAGATACGCTGGGCAATGCTCCCGGTCTTAAAGAGCATGAAGCAAAGCAGAACCGTGTAGCCCACAGTTCCCCAAATCGCCCCAATGGGATCGCCGCCTGTTGCGATGCCTTGAATGAGCACTGCGTAAATTGCAACACATACGAGGATCAGCAGCCCTTGAAAGCCTACGGCAAACAGGGACTTGATGTAGTTCTGCCCGGTGCCGCCAAGCTCCCGGTTGGAAAGCGTAGCAACGGGGATGGGGGCCAGACTGGTCAGCAGATAGATTTCCAACATCCGGCCATACACCAAGACGAAAATGATAATCCCCATTGCTTTCATCGTGAAGCCGATGAGCGCAGACTGCAGCCAAAGCCCCAAAAGCGGCCCCAAGTCCATCGCCTCCAGCGAGGTTTCCAGTTCGGCAAGCATATCCGCCGAAACATCGGTAGAGCCTTGAATCAGCCCGCCTGCCTGCGCGATGACGCTCTGCGAGACATCGAACACGGCCATGACGATATTGAATGTGTTTGACAGGATCAGGATTGCACAGGCTGTTTTGAACATCCATTTATAGAGGTTCGCAACGTCAACCTCGTGCATATTGTTCTTTTCCAAAAGCATCTGTATGAGCTCATAAGTGGCAACAAAGGTCAGCACCATTCCGGCAATCGGCAGGATCACCGTTTCGGAAAGCTGTCGGATCAGGGAGAAAACCCCGGCGTGCCACGCCGCCGGGGTAGTCCCTACCTGTGCCGCAATCTCTCCGACTTGGGTATTGACAGTATCAAAAAGACCTTCGAGGTTCCCCATGATCCCGCCAATCAGAAGCTCTTTGAGCCAGTTTGTGAGCCAGTCGGTGAGAAAATCCATAAGCGCCTACCTTAAAACAGGCCAGACAGCAGAGGGATCAGTGTGGTGCCAATGACGATGATGCCGCCGCCCGCCATGAGCTGTTTTATCCCCAATTAGGTGTAAAACTCTGCTCGATGGCGGGCGGCGGCGTACAAAAAATCTATATGGTGTTGTTAAGAGAACCGTCCCGGCGGGACAGGTCAGGCAGTGACCTGTTCCACCTCCGGGATGGGTTTGAGATTAAAATGAATTTCGATAGAAATGTGTCTTGTTTTATCTTCGTCAATGCGCTCATGCACGACGATTTCTTTGATTAAGCGGTTGAGGGTGGCTGCGTCCAGCTCTGTGATGTTGGCGTATTCCTGAATGGCTTCCACCCATTGTTTTGCGTCATTGGCAAGCTGGACTTCATCGGACAGCCGCTTTCTGCCCTCGGACACTTTTGCTTTAAGCTCCGTCTGCTCGGTCTGTGTCTTTTCCAGCATGGTGTTGAAATTCTGCTCACTGATACGCCCTGCAATCATATCCTCATAAAGCCGCATGACCATTTTGTCCAGAACCTCAATCCGTTCCTCGTCCCTTGTAAGGGAGCGTTCCATTGCTTCCCGCTGTTCCCGCTGCTCGGCTTCACAGGTATTGGTCAGGCGGTCAGCAACCGCTTCCCCGTCCATCAGGGCAGCTCTGGCACATTCCCGGATTTTCCGCAGCACATGGCTGTAAAGGGTGTCATAGTCAATCCGGTGCTGGGTGCAGTGGTTCTTTCCAAAGGCATTGTAGGTCTTGCAGGAATAAATCTGCTGGGGATGTTTTGCGTTTGTGTAGCGTACCGTCAGCGACTTCCCACACTCGCCGCATTTTAACAGTCCGGCAAACAGGCTGATTTCATTGGTCTGCCCCGGACGCTGGCGGGATTTCAGCTTGTTCTGCACAATGTCAAAGCTCATGCGATCAATCAGCGGTTCATGCTGCCCCTCCACCACAATCCAGTCCTCCGGCTTCTTTTCCCCAATCGTGCCGATTTTGAAACGGTAGTCCTTTTTCTGGGAAGCAATCGCCCCGGTGTAGACGGGATTCATCAAAAGGTCTTTGATAACGGAGAAGTCCCACATATACCGCCCGTTTTCCGGGTCTTTCTTTTCCCATTTGGTGCGGGTATTGCGAAGCCCCCGTTCCCGGTTCCACCATGTGGGGCAGGGGATTTTTTCTTCCTCCAGCCGTCTGCGGATATAGTTCGGACCATGACCGTTCAGGGCATATCCGAAAATCAGCCGCACAATCGGGGCAGTTTCCTCGTCAATGAGCAGATGGTTTTTGTCCTCTGGGTCTTTCCGATATCCAAACGGGGCAAGACACCCGGTAAACTGTCCTTTCTGCGCTTTCAGAAGATAAGAGGAATGGACTTTCTTTGAAATATCCTTGCTGTACATCTCGTTCAGGATATTCTTGAACGGGGCAATATCGTTGTTATCACGCAGGGTGTCGATACCGTCATTCATGGCGATATAGCGGACACCGTTCCTTGGGAAAAAGTCCTCAATCAAATGCCCGGTTTGCAGATAGTTACGCCCCAGTCGGCTGAGGTCTTTCGTGATGACAAGGTTGATTTGCCTGCGCTCAATGGCTCTCAACATTCTCTGTAAATCAGGACGCTCCATGTTAAGACCTGTGAAGCCATCGTCCTGATAGACTGCCACAACCTCCCATCCCTGCTTTTCGCAGTATTTTTCCAGCATATCACGCTGGTTTGCGATACTGGCACTTTCGCCTTGCAGGTCATCGTCCTTTGACAGCCTGCAATAGACCGCTGCACGATAGCCCCCGGCAAGTGCCTTTCCGATTGTTCTGTATTCCATTTCGTTCATCATAGCCATTTACCCACACAATCCAGACGGTATCTGGCTCTTTTGAACCTCATCTTCATTATAGCTTATATCTTTCTTTTTAGCAAGATATTCTTTTGTATTTGTCTTTCCGTATTTCTGGGAAATCAGGCTGACGAACACATCAGTGGCGTCCAGTTCTCCGTCAAACACAGTAGTCACATGAATCTCTGTTTTGTTTTTTGCCATAGGCAGTTATCCTCCATACATGAAAATAGCCAGACAGAGGGTGTCGGCAACGAAGTCCGGCAACGGGCTTCAAAAGACCTTGCAAACAATCTCAATCTGGCACTACTTACTATTTATACTTTTCTTTTATTTTTCTGTTGTTTTGGTTGTTATAAGGGAGAAAAGCCCGGAAATAAGGGGTTTTCCCCGGCAACCGGCTCGGCAACGGGATAGCAACAGGGGGTGCAACGGGCGGTCATTTTCAGAATGGAAGCTCCATCTGTTCTGTGACCTCCACAAAACCATCCATCGTTTTTTCAGACGGGTTGCCGGAGTCCGTTGCCGGGTTTTCACGCTCCCAGCCCTTTTGTCTGCCATATTCGGAAAACATTCTTGGGTTCGGGAAGTACCGCCAGCCGGTAATGCACTGGTTCATAATCTCGTTGATTTCCCGGATTTCCCATTGCTTCGGCTCGTCAAAGGCATGGTTTAAGGCTTCTTTGTAGAGCTGCTTGGAGCAGACCATGCTCCCGGTGTACTTATCAAGATACGCCTGTATCATTCCGGCTTTGGTGTCCTCCGGCATAAAATCCCGCTGGTGTTCTTTGAGATACCGTTGCATGGTGGGGCTGAAAGCCAGCTTGAACCTGCCGCTTCGGTAAATCTCCATCGCTTCCGCCCACATCTGTTCGATATAGGCTCTGGAAACAGCTTCGTCCTCCAAAATGTGAACCTCGGCTTGCTCCGGGTACACCATGACGGGGATAAAGCGGCGGTTGCCGGAACGGTCAAGGGGCAGGAAGTCAAGGGCATTGGAAGTGCCGCCAAACACGCACTGACGGGGGCGGTCTGCTGGGTGGGTTTCATAGGGTATCTTGTAGACCTCTTTCTGCCGGCTTAAAAACGACTTGATTTCTTCGATGCTCTTGGCATTGGCGGTTGCCATCATTTCCGACATTTCGATAATCCAGTGACCTTGCAGCTTGCGGTACACATTGTCATCGTCCAGCTTCCGCAAATCATCGGAGAACCACTCATCCCGGACTGCCAGCAGACGGAAGAATGTGGACTTGCCAGCCCCCTGACCGCCTACCAGACAGAGCATGATTTCAAATTTGCATCCCGGCTGAAAGGCTCGTGAGATAGCACCCAGCAGGAACAGCTTCAACGCTTCATAGGTGTAATCGTCTGCGTCAGCCCCCAGAAAGTGCCGCAGACAGAAGCGGATTCGTTCTGTCCCGTCCCACACAAGGGTATTGAGATAGTCCCGAATGGGATGGTACTTGTTTTCATTCGCCACAATCCCGATGGCATTATCAATCTTTTTCTCATTGGTAAGCCCATAGGTTTCTTCCAGATAGAGAAGCAGATACTTCATGTCCGTATCGTTCAGGGCGGTGCTTTCTCTGTGGAAGCCGATGGGCTTTATGATGTCCTTGCGGTCAGTTAGGATGTTGTATGCGATAGCCCCGGAAAGCAGAGGGTCACGCTGGAATACGGTCAGGCAGTTCCGTATGCTCTGACGGACACCGCCTTTCTCGGTGGTTTCCAGCCCCGACTTGATTTCCTCAATGCTCTGGGGCGGCTGCATGGCGTTCATGGTGTTTTTTAGTTCTTGCTGCGTCTGCGGCTGCAAGCTCTGCCATTCGCTGTTCAAGCTGTATCACATCCTTTCCGTAGTCCGTAATCAAAGCCGCTTTTTCCTCTGTCTCCCCGAACAGCAGCACATCCAGCAGATATTCCACTTGGTCTTGCTTCTGTAAGGCTTCCACAAACCGGGGATGAAAGGCTTCCTCCGGGGAGTGCGGGGCGTAGTCCGTTCTCCATGCCATAAGCAAGTGAAGATAATCGGTAAGAATACGGAAGCAGCGGTTTTTTGCTTCCTGAAACTGTTCCTCCGGGGATTTCTGCCGGGGCTTGGACTTTTTTGCCTTTCCCGGCGGTTTCCAGTCCTCATAGGGAAGCCCGAAGTCCTGTGCCAGCTGTACGGCGGCTTCTTTCTTTCCCAGCCCATACAGGGCGGCGGCAAAATCAATCACATCCCCATCCGCACCGCAGCCGAAGCAGTGGTAACGCCGATCCAGCTTCATGCTTGGGGTTTTATCGTTATGGAACGGGCAGCAAGCCATCCCGTTCCGACCTACATGGATTCCATAATGCTCCGCAGCCTGTCTTGTTGTGACGGACTGCTTCACAGCTTCAAATACATTCAAATCTATCCCTCCTTGAAAAAAGAAAAGCACCTGACATTCTCTGATTGAAAATGGCAAGTGCCTGTTAAAGTTCCATATCCTGTTGTCTGTGTTTCGTCTGTTCCTGGGCAGTTCTTTGTGCTTTTTTCTCGTCTGCCTTATCCTGCAAGACTTCCTTGATGGGCTGCTTCTTGGGCGGCTCTTTGCTTTCCTCTGTGCCGGGGGTGGCTTTCTGTACCCAGTAGCGGATATCCCGCAGCTTCTTCAAATCCTCCTGCACCTCTGTCAGCGGTACTTTCAGCTCTGCGATTTCGCTGAGAAGTTTTTCCTGCTCCTGTTGCAGTTCCTTTTGGGTGCTGTCCTTATCGTCCGGGTGCTTGGCAAGGTAGGCGGCGGCTTTCGCATACCGGGCGACCTCCGGGTGTTCCTGTTTGAATTTCTCCTTTGTTTTCTTGAAAAATATCTTCTGGTACTTCTCATAGACAGGCTTACATTCCTTGCAGTCTGTCCGGCTGGCAAGAATCCCGTCAATCACTTTGCTGCGGGCTTCCTTTGGCTTCATCTGATTGCGGTAATCTGCGGCTGATTTCCCGGAAGATTCCAGAAACGCTTCTAGGTCCTCCACAGTGGAAAGCCCCTTTTGCCGGAGATAGGACAGGGCTTCGCTGACTGCCTTTAAGTCCTGTGAAGTCCCCCGGTTCTGTCCAGCCCTCGTCCAGTCCTTCCGTTCTTCCTTTCGTATCTCCATGTACTTCATCAGCAGATTGGGAAGAAGTGTCGCTTCCTCCGCCGCTTTTTGTGCAAGCAGCTCTTTCCGTTTTTCTCCCAGCTCGGTAATCCAGCCTTTGAGGTTTTGGATAAGCTGCCGGATGGACTTCATCAGACTGTTGGCGGCTCTGATTTCCCGGTTCAGGTTGCCGATATTCGTCTGGATACCTCGCTTTTCCATCTGCCGGACAGCAGCTCCCTCATGGACAGTGGGGACTATATCAAGCCCCTGTCTGGCATAGGAACGCAAGTCCACACGCTCCGGGCGGTCATTGGCTTCCAGATAACGGTTCTGGATGACCTCCCATTCATGCCGCCAGATTTCACAATACTTCTGGTCGTTCCAGTCCACCGTATCCTCCTTGTGGCTTTTCCATCTGCCGGACGGAAGTTTAATCCGTTCCCCATTCTCGTCAAGGTCATAAACCTTGCGGCTCTTGGGAAGCCATTTCCCATGTTTGTCCATTGCCCGCATAGTCAACAGGACATGGGCGTGGGGATTGTGTCCCGGCGGGTGGGTGTCATGGATGGCAAAGTCAACAATCATTCCTTTGGAAACAAACTGCTGTTCACAAAACTCCCGGACAAGGACAGCATACTGGTCGGGCGGTATCTCTTTGGGGATGGTAAGCACCCACCGCCTTGCAAGCTGAGAGTTCCACTGCTTCTCCACCGCTTCGGCGGCGTTCCATAGGGTATTGCGGTCTGCATACTCCGGCGGGGCATTTGCCGGGAGCAGGATTTCATTGTGGACGATACCACGCTTTTCCGGGTAGTGCTTCTCTTCCTGATCGTATTCACAGAACAGCTTTTCGCCGCTTTGGTAAGCAGCGGCGGCAACCGCAGACTGCTGTTGGCTTCGCCGCACAATAGAAATTTCGTTGTGTGGACAGGGCATTTCGTGTCACTCCTTTCTGTGATTGGCGGATGGGGTGGCGTTTTACCACCTCATTTTGGGCAGAAAAAAAGCAGGCAACCTTTTTCAGATTTCCTGCTTGGTGTGCCGCTTTGTGGGCGGCGGATATTTAGTTGTAAAAGTTCGGGAGCAAGTTGACCCGATGTGTGAGTGGCAAACTTGAAGTTGTCAGTCCTTCTTGTTCTTTTCAATAGCACTAATGGTGCAAGCAAAACCTGTAATCATTGAAAGTAGTATTGCTCCACCCATTGCTTCGTTCATTCCAGCACCAAAGAAAAAACCGACCACCGCCGCAATTACCATAAGAATGATTGAAATCATTACTCTCATAATATATACCTCCATAACTTAGAATTTTCTACTCTTATCAATAACCCCAAGTCATCAGATTCCATTCTCCGCCTTCACTCCGTGCAAGCCACCATGACCAAGTGTATTCTTCGTTAGCCTCCCATGCACCGCCACCTTTTTTCGGCGAACGAAAACTGCTTTCAAATGCAATACATTGCGTAAAGGCTTCTTTATTATCATCCGTTCTTAAATCGTTCATCCATTCAATGTTATCTGCATTGTTGCATTCTTCATCCGGCATATAAGAAAGGCTATGCAATTCACAGCCCTCAAACGAAGCGAACTGCTTTTTTATAATCTCAATGGCAGAATCTATTTCTTCTTTTGAATAAACGGAAGATGCTCCATAATCAATTTCCACTTTTGATGTATCACCGTTCTTTCCGCATCCGGCAAAGAGAAGAACCAGCACAATGCAAAGCGTTACGGTTATAATCTTTTTCATAGTGAATACCTCCAACTCCCGATTTCTCATTGACTTCATTATACTTTATTCGACCCTCAAAGTACAGAGAGATTTTGTAAAACTTGTCGGCTGGGAGCAGCTTGCAGCGCAAGGTGTTTCCGGGCGGCAAGTCCACAAAAGGGTAGCTGGTGGTAGCCAGCGCAGGGGAAGCGTAGCGTCCCCTGTATGATTTGGAGCAGACCATGACTGCGGAAAATCACAGCCCTCCGGCGAGGAGCCTTCGGAGAACGCAATGCACCAACCTCTGGGTGGTGTATAATTGCGCCCTTAGTAAACTAAGGGGTTTCCGGCTTCTCCCGTTCCAACAGTTTTTTCAATAGTTCCTGCGTGTCCTGCCTGTGAAAAATGAGTTTCAACAACAGCATGACATCATCATCCGTCAGGCGTTCCGGCTCTTGCAGAAAACTTTCCAGCATACCGCCACGAGTACAGAGCCGGTGTGTCCGTTCCTTTCGGGTAAGCTGCTTCAACTGGTGCTGCAATGCCTTTTCATCATTGATGGCTTTCCGCAGTTTCTTTTCGCTTTTCTCCAGCTCCCGGTTTAGCTTTTCCAGCTTTGAGGTATCAGGCAAGGGCAGCGTCCTCCTTTCCCGGTATCAGCACATAAATCCTGTTTGGTTCTCCAACGCCCTGACGCACCCGCATGATAAGCCCGGCGGTTTCCAGTTCATTCAGAGAACGCTTGACCGTCATGGGGCTGCGGGACAGGACTGCGGCAATGGCTGTGACAGGGAAGCAGACAAAGAGGATTCCGTTCTCGTCCTCCTGCCCTTTGGAGAGCATAGCGTCCAGCATCCGGCAGTACATGACCTTTGCGGTGCTGCTGACTGGAAATCCTGTCAACGCTCTGGGAAAAGGCATACAGGGCGGCAATGGTGTGTCTATCGTCATAAATTCAAAATTCATTCTGTGTGTTCCTCCTTTTTCTTTGCTCGTTTGGATAAATAACAGGGGCAGTCAATCACAACCGCCCGGAAGCTCTGCTTGCACCCATGCTGGCATTTCCGGCATAATTCGTTGTAAGTGACACGCCCCCGGTCATTGAGGTAAAAGGAAAGCTCATACTTCCTCTTTTTGCTCATTCTCGGCATATTGCGCTTCCTCCCGTTTTAGTGTATGGTTTCGGGGCGATTTTCGGTAAAATTACAGCCATAGAGCCGCTTAAAATCTCCCGAAGTATCAGCGATAGGGTAGACTGTCCCCCTATCAGATTGTTGTGTTTCGGTATCATTTCGGTGTCAGTTCGCCAGTTCTCCCCGGTGTCGTTCCTCCCCTGAATCTCACAGCGGCGTATCGCTCCCTTTGGTACGCTCGTTTTGGTCAGGGTTCCTCCATATCCCTGCCAAAATTCATGGCGCTACATCGCCGGGGAAGCATATCCCACACAGGCTGGTCATTCGATTGGAATAATCCATCGATGAACTACCTGTATCATAGAACATTTTTGTGCCCTGTGCCGTATGTCCACAAAGTAGGAATTAAGGGTAAAAATCAGAAATTTCCACGATTACGGAAAGTGTGATATAATCCAGATAAGCGGCAGCAATGAAACCGTTGGAAAGGAGCGTGTGCCCATGAAAGGAGCAACAAGCATACAGGAACGCCTTTGGGAACTCCGCAAGGACAAAGGCTTAAATCTGGAAGAACTATCAAAACTAACGGGTATTTCTAAATCAGCCCTTGGCAGTTATGAAAAAGAAGATTTTAAGGAAATCAATCATGGAAACCTTATCACGCTGGCAGACTTCTATGGGGTTTCCGTCGATTATCTGCTGTGCCGGACAGAGAACAGGGAGCAGATCAACACGCCATTGACGGAGCTGCATTTGAACGATGAGATGGTTGCACTTCTGAAAAGCGGTCGGATTAACAACCGTCTGCTCTGTGAGCTTGCCACACATAAAGATTTTATCAAGTTTCTTGCAGACATTGAGATTTATGTGGACGGGATTGCCACCATGCAGATTCAAAACCTCAATGCACTTGTTGATACCGTCCGGCATGAAATCATTGAACGGTATCGCCCCGGCGAAGATGACCCGCATTTGAAAGTGCTGCAAGCTGCCCATATCAGTGATGATGAATATTTCAGCCACATGGTTCTGGATGACCTCAACCTGATTATCCGGGATATTCGGGAATCCCACAAAAAGGACAGTGAAAGTGCGCCCCAGACCACCGTTGCCGATGAACTGAAAGAAAATCTGGAAGCCGTCGTAAATTTCAAGGGCAGCCGTTTGGAAAAACTGGCAATGCTTTACTGCAAGCAACTCGGTATCAACTACAAAAATTTATCGGAAGAAGAATTTCGCTGGCTGATTCGGATTCTCCAAAAATCAAAGAAAATGGGAACGCCTATCAGCCAGAGGAAAAAATGGTAAAGAAAAACCGCTGTTGCATGGTTTGTTGGCTTCATTCCATGTAGCAGCGGTTCGTGCTGTGATTATTCAGTTAGAATTTCTGAAAGACAAGCTGGAAGTTATAGTGCAATCTTTTTCCATTTTCTAATCTTGGTTCTAAAGGTTCCGAACGGAGCAACTGTATTAACATGTATGAATTTGTATACTTCCCAGACAGCTGTTTTAGTTGCTTCGTCAGCCCATTTTCTCATATGTGGTTTAAATAATTCTTCCTCACTCAGAGAATCAATCATTGCATAAATAGAGTTGATATTCTCATTCAATCTGTCTTTCAATTCTTGCAGTGACAGCTGGGCATATGTATCTGTGAACCATTGATATAATTCGCCAAGCTGATTCCACTTAAAATTATCCGAAGGAGTTTTGACAGGAATACCCTTTCTTTCGTCTGATTCCCATTTAATAACAAGAGTTGTCCAGCCGACCTGATAAGCAAGATTTTCAGCTGGAGTTCGATCGATCTCATCAACTCTCTTATCTTTTAAATGCTCAGGAATATCATTAAATTCTGAAATATACTTTGCAAAGCTTTTATTTATCTCGTTTTTAAGCTCGTCTTTATTCTCATATGTTCTCAATAGTCTATCCCCTCAGCTTCCGATTTTCCGGTTTCAAAAACAGGAATTTTCAAATTAGTCTTTGCAAATAACCTTTGAACCTTCACCATCAATTACAATTCCCTGACGGTTGTTAATTGGGCATAGATTCAAATCCGAAAACTCAGTCATTATTTTCTCGGTAACTTTCTTAAATGGTGCTGTAAGATAATGCGGAAGAACATAGAAATCAATCAAATCAATCCCTGCATCATCTTCTTGTGAGTAGTCCTCCGGCTTTTCATCCATTTGCTCGATATATTGGATGCTTGGAGCGCATATAATTGCGCCTGCCGACTCGCCGATCATCAATTTTCCATTTGCCAATTCCTTTTTCAGCAGCCCATCAGCTCCCGTCTTACGGAGCTGGTCCATAAGAAAAAAAGAATTTCCGCCGGTAAAATATATCACATCTGCATTTTCAAAAACAGACTGTATCGTTGAATAAGCCTCCGTTGAAATATCAATTTCAGTTACGATTGCTCCCAACTTTTTGAATAATTTTCGAGCCGAGCCGACATAACCGATGTAGCCTTCACGCAGCGAAGCTGTTGGAATAAATGCGACTTTCTTATTTTCAATTTCTTCCTTTATCAGACTTCCTACACTTGAAAAGTGCGAACATAAAAATAGTTTCATCAATATTCTCCTTTATAGATTTCGATTTATCATAATTATTCTACCATATCGTTATGAATAAATCATCTCATGCAAAATAATTTCTTCTGCCCGGTTGCGAATGTTATTGCAACGCTGCACCCATTCCATTTGACAGGTACGCTTTAATTCCTCAGTCACACCCTCGGCAGCTTTCATCTGCTCCATGATGGTATCGAACCGCTTCTGTGCCTGTTCGTTCAGGTCTGCAAGATATGTCCACAATTCTCCGGTCAGTATCAATGTGTTCAATCTGGCTGGATGGACTTCTCTTAAATATTCCCGGTGCATCCGTCCATATTTTCCGATGGGGCGGTGTTCCTCCGGCAGTTTCAAGTCTGGGATGTAGTAATCTCCGACAAGAATATAATCAATTCCATTTTCCGTTATTCTTGGTTTCAATTCGCTCATGTTCCTTACCTCCTGTGGAAGTAGGCTCGTCTGGTACTAACTCAATCACATCGGTAATCTCACAATTCAGCGTTTCGCAGATACGGGCTAATGTATCCATGCTGATGTGCTTTCCCTCTTTGCTCATGTTGGCAATCATATTTGTTGTCATACCAGCAGCAAGCCTTAAATCCTCTTTTCTCATATCACGCTCTAACAGTGTGTGCCAGAGTGGTTTATAGCTGATGTGCATATTGTTTTCCTGCCTTTCTATCCATACCACCGGGGCGGCTGCCCCGGCAGGAACTTTTCTCTTATTATAACACCAATCTTGTGAAATCACAATTTATTCTTGTAGACTGCCGCTGATACCGTCTGGATTGTGCTTTTCCTTTCGTTTTTTGTTCCAACTAATTAGCCATGAGCTGCTTCATGCCCTGAGACTTTGCTCAGATGTGATAAAGAAGCAATAGAAGTGTAAAAAATTTTGCCGTTCCTATCCGGCACTTGCGCATTGCGCCGGATAGGTCGGGCGGTCATTCGGGCAGGTCTACCTTGCCAACGAAAGAGTAGTAAATATCAATGTCCTGTCTGCGTGTGCCGTTCTCGTCATAGCTGCACTCATGCACAACGATTTTCTCCACAAACTCACGCAAAAGGGTAGGGGTAAGTTCTTCAAAACTGGTATACTTGCGGACAACATTCATAAACTTTTCTGCGTTTACCGTGGCTTCCTGCGCTTTGGAAAGCTCTGCCCGGATAGCGGCGGCTCTCTCTTTCAGTTCTTTCTGCTCGGCTTCATAGTCTGCCGACAGTTCTGTGAAACGCTCGTCTGAAATGCGCCCGGTCACGCTGTCCTCATACAGCCGCTTGAAGATAGCGGATAACTCGCTGATACGCTTCTCGGCGGCTTCCAGCTCCTTTTTCCTTGCGGCGTTCCTGCGCTTGCCCCCGTCCTCGTTCTGCTCGATCAGCAGCTTCATAAAACGGGCTTCATGCTTCGCTGCATAGCTGGTAACTTTCCGCAGATTGTCGGTCACTCCGGCGGTCAACAGGTCGGTGCGGATAAAATGCGCCGTACAGTCAACGGTACGCTTCTTGTAGCTCCCGCAGATGTAACAATCCTGCTTGCGGGTGGCGTTCTGGTAACGCTGCTGGTAAAGGACGCTGCCGCAGTCGGCACAAAAGAGTATGCCGGAGAATAAGCCCACTTCATCATAGCGGTTCGGGCGTTTGCGCTGCTTGCGTAACTCCTGCACACGCTCCCACATCTGGGTGTCAATGATAGGCTCGTGGTGGTTCTCGAAAATCGCCTGTTTCTCAATGGGGTTCTCTACGCTGTGCTTGGTCTTGTAGGACGGCTTCTCCGTCTTGAAGTTTACCAGACAGCCCGTGTACTCCCTGTTTTCAAGGATATGTACCACGGTATTGGTCGCCCACTTGCACTCATAGCCGGGGTGGTAGCGGCGGGTGCTTCCCGTCCGGCGGTATTCCAGCGTTCCCGGCGTGGGGATTTCCTGCTCTGTGAGCATACGGGCTATCTTGGTCGGCCCGTTCCCGGCAAGGCACAAGCTGTAAATCTGCCGCACGACAGGGGCGGCTTCCCCGTCAATGATAAAATTTTCGTCCTCGTCCATAAGGTAGCCGTATACGGGTTTGCTCGTGACGGGCTTCCCGCTCATACCCTTAGACCGTTTTACTGCTTTGATTTTCTTGCTCGTATCTCTCACCAGCCATTCGTTAAAAATGTTCCGCAGAGGGGCAAAATCATTGTCGCCCTGTGCGCTGTCCACTCCGTCATTGATAGCGATAAAGCGGACGCCTTTCTGTGGGAAAATCATTTCCGTATACATTCCCACTTGCAGATAGTTTCGCCCTAACCGTGACATATCCTTGACGATAACGGTGCCGACTTTTCCGGCTTCAATGTCCGCAAGCATGGCTTGAAAACCGGGTCTTTGGAAGTTCGCCCCAGAATAACCGTCATCTGTGTACCATTGCAGATTGGAAAAGCCGTTCTGCTTCGCATAGGTTTCAAGAATACGCTTCTGGTTTGAAATAGAATTGCTCTCACCTTGCAGCTCGTCCTCGTGGGATAATCTCGGATAAAGGGCGGTAATAAGGTTTCGGGTGGTCTGTCTTAACATAGTGTCCTCCATTTCCGACAGCCAGCCCCACTATTCCGTATGACTATCATACCACACGCCGGGGCTGGCTGTACAGTCCTTTTTGCTTCTTTACGTCCCGTCAAATTGCCGATTTTTGTGTAGCAGCTTCCGCTTCCAGCACTTTCAGCATTTTATCGGCGGCGGTGGCGGTGGTGTCCTGCTTGAAATAGCCGGAAACGACAAGGACAGAGTTGCCCATGCGGATTTCCGTCACGCAATCCGGGCGGCGGGTGCTGCGGTCATTCTTTGGGGTGTTGGTCATAGGCGGCTCTCCTTTCTATTCATCAGCTTTTTCAATTGTTCCATTTTCTCCTGCGCCGTGGCTTTTCGGAAGTTGCTCCCGGTAAAGCGGACAGGGGAACACATTTCAATCAGACGGTCATAAATGCGGGCGTGGGCGGTGTCCTCCGGGTGCTGCAAGTCCTCCAGCGTGAGATTGGTCGTGACGATCAGCGGCCTGCCGCTGCGGTAACGGCTGTCAATCACGTTGTAGACCTGCTCTAAGCCGTATTCCGTTCCCCGTTCCATTCCAAAATCATCAAGGATAAGCAGCGGGAAGCTGCATAGCCGGGAGATGTATTCGTTCCTGCCCTCAAAGCTGGCGGCAAGGTCATTGAGTATCAATGCAAAGTTTGTCATGCACACGGGGATTTCACGCTCCATAAGGGCATTTGCGATACAGCCCGCAAAATAGCTCTTGCCTGTGCCAACGCCGCCCCATAGCAGATAGCCAATGTTGCGCTCTTTCATAGCTTCCCAGTTCTCCACATAGAAATGTGCATGTTCCATTTGCGGACATTTGCCGTTGTCGTTCTCAAACGTCCAGCCCTGCATAGCCGGGTCTGTGAAGCCCCGCCGCTTCAACCGCTCGACAGTTTCAAGGTGGCTGCGCTGTTTCTCTGCGGCTTCCCGTTTCTCACGCTCTGCCCGCTGGCAGTCACATTCTGCCGGGTGGCGGTCACGCCCGAAAAGGCTCTTGCCCTCCGGGAAATAGGCTTCTTTGGGCTTGCGGCATTTGCCGCAGTATAAAAGCCCGTCCTCGCCTGTGTAGTCCTCCGGCTCCGGCGTGGTATCGGTCATATTCAAAATCATTTCGTCAAATCCATTCGTCATAAGCTCTCGCCCTCCTTGCAGGTATAATCGGGTATGCCCTTTTTCGGGGCTTTCTTGGCTGCGTCCTCCTGCGCCCACTTGAAAATCGTGGCTGCATGGCTCTTGTATTTCCTCCCGCTGGAAGCGATATGGCAGGATAAGCGGTCAATGTAATACTCCCACTTGCCGGGAAGCTCTGTTTTCAGCCCGTCAAGCTCCGTATCGGAAAGAATAACATTGTGGTATCTGCCATAGGCGGCGGGGGCGGGGTGTCCTGTTTCTAACTCTCTCTCTTTTTCTATCTCTATATCTATCTCTTTCTCTATCTCTATCTCTGGTGGACAAATGTCCGCTCGATATGGTGGACATTTGTCCGCCCCTGTCTGCGGCAGGGCTTTTTGTTCCTGCAAAGCCAGCCTCGCCCTGCGCTTGCGCTCCCCCTCGGTAGAGGACTGGCCGATTAAAAGCTCAATGTTGCTCATGTAGAGTGCGCCGCTTTGCAAAGGCTCCACAAGCCCCAGCTTCATAAAGATTTTCAAGGCTCTCTCTACGGTGCCTACCTGCTGGCGGGTAATGGTCGCAATCATCTGGGCGGTGTAGGGGATATTCTCGTCAAGCTGCAATTTCCCGCCGTTTTTCAGCGATTTCAAGTACAGCTTCAAGAGGATGTTGGAATAGATAACGCCGTCCTGCATACTTTCCAGCAGAACGATTGCGTCATCATCAAAATAGCTCTCTTTCAGCTTGAGGTAGTAATATTTGCGGTTATCTGCCATAGGCTGTGTCCTCCTTTTTCCAGCGTTTGGAATAATAGTGGGGGCATAGTATGATAACCGCCCGGAAGCTCTGTTTGCAGTCACGGGTGCAGCCCCGGCATAGGTCGTTGTAAGTGATACGGTTGCGGTGGTTGAGGAAGAAAGACCATTCCAGCCGCCGCTTTTTGCTCATTCTCGGCAATGGTAAGCTCCTTTCTGCCGTTCCTATCGGTGCAACAGGATAGGGGGCATTTTCTGTATGTTCTCGGTGTCATTTTCGGGCTTTTTCTGCCCTGTAAGCCCCGTTTGGAAGTCGGGGAGTATTGCGGTAAGGGTTCATATCATACCTGTATTTTTGTAGGGTTTCGGTATCATTTCGGGGCAGTCTTTAACGCTCCTGTTCGTGCTTTTTCTGCTGGCTCGGTGCGCCCCTTAAAATCTGGTCGATATTGCGTCTGACTGTCTGAAGCTCCTGCGCCCGCTGCCGTTTCTCCCGGTAGTCGTTATATCCGGCGTTCTTCTGAACGGTAAGCTGCTCGATCTCCCTTTGCAGGGCTTTGCTGGCGGGCAGCTTGGTTATTCCATGCTCCCGGAAATAGCGGGCGGCTGCGTCCGCTATGAGAAAATCGCTTTCGTGCTGCTCCCGGTAGGCTCTCCGGGCTTTCTCCGATTTCTGCGCTTTCAGACCGTCACGGGCGGGCTTCGTGCCGATATAGCCCAAAAGGTTGCGCTGCAATTCCTTTTTCTCCCGGATAGCGGCTTCCAGCCCTTTCAGCCCGGCAAGGCTCTCCTGCGTGGCGGCGTTGGCTGCGGAAATGGCAGCGTCCAGCTCGTCCGGGGAAGAAAAGCCGTACTGCTGGTAGAGCATGAGGGTAGCCGACATCTGTTTGAGGTTGTGCATAGTCGCCCACTTCTCATAGCCCCGTCCTTTCCCCTCGGCTCGCTTGGCGGCTATGTCTACCATGCGCTGTACAGCGTCATTGTTCGGGGCGTTTTTCGCTTCTTTTTTCGTCCGTAAGCGGTCTTTGATACTGCCGGGGTATTCCGCTATGGCTGCGGGTTTTTCGGCGGCTCTGGCGGCGTTCTGCTCCAAAACGGAGAGGACAGCAGCCCGGTCAAAATCGTCCCCCAGCTTCCGGGCGGTAATTGGCTTCGTCCTGTCCGGCGTGAGGTAACTTAGCCGCCCCCGGCTCTCCTTGACGGTCACACCATGCCGGAGAAGCAGGGCGGCAAACTCATCAAAGCCGGAAGCAGCGGCAAGGGCTTCCCGGATAGTCCGGCGCAGCTTCGCCTTATCCGTTTCAAACTTGGTCTGCCGGGGCGTGATACCGTCCGCAATCATAGGGGCGTTTGCTTTATCCAGCGCAACCTGTCCTTTCTTCTGCGCCCAATATTCACGCTCGGTAATGCGCTCCTTGCTGCCGTTCAAAAGGTCTATCTGATAAAGCCCCTCGCTGTGGCACATTTCCATGACTTCGGCTTTCAGATAGTTCATAGCTGCGTCTGTGCAGCGGTGCTTGCAGCCTGCTTTCCTGTCCGCTGGCCTGTCCATGTGGGGCAGCATGGGAACCTCCGCAATCCGCAGACTGTTAATGACGATATGCACATGGATATTTTCGGTGTGGCTGTGCCCGTCCGGGTGGGTGCAGACAAGAGCCTGGTGTCCGGGGAAATGCTCGGCGCAGAACTTCTCGCCCAGCTCCTGCGCCCGATCAACGGTCAAGCCGTTGTCCGGGCCGTCCCGTGGGTCAAAGCTGATGATATAGTGGTGGCTCTTAACGTCCTCCCGTTTCTGGTTCTTGCCATAGCGGAGATTGGAGCGCATACAGGCAACGGCAAAATCCTCCCCGTCACAATTCAGAGAGGATATGCGGTAGTCTGCCCTCGGTATGAGCCGCCCGTCTGCGTCAAGGGTGGGCTTCATGGTAAACTCGTCATGCTCGAATGTGAGGTATTTTTCAGCGTTCCCGTAGTTGGCATTTTTAGAGCTGATATGTTTGAGTATCGCCAACGGCTTCACCTACTTTCTGCAAGACTTCAAACTTCAAGGCGGCAAGGTCGGCGGCAGCTCCCCGTACCTCGCCGGATAAGGCGGTATAAGGTGCGCCGTACTCGTTAAGGCTCCGGGCTATCTGGTTGAGGTTTCCACCGATTTTCCCGTACTCCGCTGTGAGCTTGGAGAGGGCGGCAAGCAGCCCGTCATTGACAGGGGAAACGGTAATCACGGGGCGTATGGTCGCTCCCCGTATGGCTTGCCGGATAAATTCGGACTGGCTGATTTCATACGCCGCCAGCCGCTCCGTGAAGTCGGCGTATTCTTCATCAGACAGGCGGGTTTTAACCACATGGCGGCGGTGGGGCGTGTTGTATTTCTTTCGCATGGTCTGTGACCTCCTTTCTCGCCCGACAGGGCGCATAGCAGGGTTTGGGGAAGGCACTCCCCAACAAGATTCCCGCAGGGGCAAAATGAGCGGATAAGCGAATTTTGGTACTGTGGTAGAATCTTGCTCTGAAAAACTCCGGCGTTCCCCGGTTCCCGTCCTTTCCGCTAACAAGACGTTTCAAAAGGGCTTTGCTACCCGCTATTCCGGCATATCTTGAAAATTTTCCTTTCACTACCTACAACACCACGAAAAGCAGAATAGACGGAGATTTTTAGAAATTTCCCCTTATTCCCTACAACACCACGCAAGCCGGAATAGGCGGACAATGGCAGTATTTTTTCTTTGATACCCTCCACGGATAGGAACAGGCTTTTGCCAACTGCGGCGGCTATTTTCTCTTTTGTTTTTTCATACTGGGGATTTTCAAAAACGCCGAACAGGAACGAAAAAAGCAGCAAATCCGTTGAATAGATTTACTGCTTTCTGGTTGCCGGCGAAGCGGCGGTTATTCAGTTGTAGGCGGTAGAGCTATCTCCCAAAGCGGAACTTGAATATAGCTGTGAGAAGCGTCTGGGTGATGTAGTCCTCTGTATCTTGGTCTATCCGTCCATTCACACGGGCGGCACACTGTATGCGGCGGCGGTAATACTGCAACACGGTTCCCACCGCTTCCGGCTCCCCGCTGGCGGCTTGTACGATTGTTTCATAAGGGAGAAGCCTGTTATTCTTCATGCGCTATTCCCTCCATTTCCGCTTGGAGCTGCCGTAGGGCTTTTCGGATATGGTAGCCCGCTGTGCTGCGGCTGCGCCCGTACTGTCTGCCAATTTCGTGCTGTGGAATACGCTTGAAAAAGGACAGGTAAATCATTTCCCGCTCCCGTTCGTCCAGCCGTGACAGGGCTTCCGCAAGTAAGCCGCTGCTGAAAATGACCGTATCGCCGCAAAGGGTAAGTATGTATTCCTCGTCCGGCTCCGGGGCTTGGAAATATTCATCTGTCGTGCCTAAAGGGTAGTGCTTTTCGTCTGTGAGGTATTCAAGGGATATTTCTCTTTTGTGCTTCCTGCTCCGTGTCCTCGCTGCGTTGATCGTTGCATTTCGGATAACGACTTTGCAAAAGGCATGGAAAGTGTACTCGATATGTTCCCGATATTCTTCTGTACAGGTCATGGAAAATCCCCCTTTCCTCCCAAAAGGGCTGTGGCTGGTTAGTAGTTGCTTTTTATGATAGTAAGGGGCGGCAGCACTTTAGGCTGTCGCCCCTTGATTGCCTACCAGCAAAGGCGGGCGGGGCTGTCAACGGCTGCGCATATGCGCCGTTCATCTTGACCGTTGACTGGCTCGGCTGGGTTTGCTATTTACCCGACAAACTTGAATTTATTTTAAGCTATCACGTTTTACCTTCTTAAGCCTTACTATCATTACCATAGGAATTTCTTTGTTGGTTTTAAAACATTCTTCATAAAATCCATCAATGACAAATCCAGCTCTAAAACAAAGGTTAAAAATATCTTGTATGGAACGATGATAATAAATCTGCTCTTTCGGTTGCCCTTCAATCGCTATATCATAGTAACTGTGCGGTGTCATATATTTTTCAGTCAACGTGACAAAACAAGGGTGTTGCGTTGCAAAGACAAAAATTCCGCTTTCCTGCAACAGTTCATAAACAGCCATAAGAAGTGGTTCAATATCCGTAATATCCATAATTGCCATATTAGAAACTGCTTTCGTAAAGGCTCGATTTCTTTTTAATTCTAATATACTTTTCTATCGGTCGCATCCGCCACACAAAATTCAATTTGTTTTGCATATTGTGATTGCCGTCTTTTAGCCAATTCTATCATTTTTTTGCTGTAATCAAAAGCGACAACCGAAGCGCCTCTTTGTGCAAGATACGAAGAATAATTTCCATTGCCACACGCAATATCCAAAATGTAATCCGCAGGATTAGGAGATAGAAGTTCCGTTACTTTGGGACGCACTACCTCTCTGTGAAATTCATTAGATTCGTCACCCATTGCATTATCCCAAAATTGTGCGTTCTCCTCCCAGATTTTTTTACTTTCCTCTGTTCCCATGTTCTCTCCCACTCCCCAAATTTGCTTTTTTGCTTCCATTAAATCTTCCTTACTATATTCCATTGTTACCCTCCATAACTTCTGATTGTTGCCGTCTTGACGATTATGTATCTTTACATTACCTTCTGAAACATATGGCGCACCTTGTCCAGGCGGCTGTTTGGACGGCGGGGCTGGATGACCGGCTGACCGACAGCGGCCTGATATCCTTTCAGCTCTGTAAGGCATACGCTCCGCCCGTTGGTGTAAAAGGCCAGATCAGTACGGTATGCCTGTATACAGCGGGCGGGAATCTCGCCAGTAAAGACAACTTCATCCTTTTTTACCTGGGCCGTTTCGATGGTGGCACAGTATTTCGGTGCATCATGATAAGCCCTGGAAAGGTATTCCTGGGGCGCATAGAGGATGAAGGAGAGATAAGGTTCCAGCAGCTGCGTCCCCGATTCCTTCAATGCCTGTTCCAATACAATCGGGGCCAATGAGCGGAAGTCCGCCGGCGTGCTGACCGGACTGTAATAAAGCCCGTATTCAAAGCAAATCTTACAGTCCGTTACGTTCCAGCCGAACAAGCCCTGCTCCAGCCCGTAACGGATACCATCCCTGACAGCGTTTTGAAAACTCTGGTTCAAGTATCCCAGCGAAACCCGGCTCTCGTATTGTACACCGGAGCCAAGCGAGAGTGGTGTAACAGACAGTCCTATGGATGCCCAAAACGGGTTGGGCGGCACCTCGATATGGATGGTGTGGCTGGCTGCTTTGAGCGGCCGCTCCATATAAATGACGGAGGGTTCCTTTACCACTGTTTCAAGCTTGTATTTTTCCGACAGCAAAGCGGAAACAACCTCCAACTGCACCCGGCCCAAAAAAGAAAGAATGATCTCATGGGTGATGGAATCCACTTCGCAACGCAAAAGCGGGTCAGTATCCGCAAGTTGCGTAAGAGCGTCCAGCAGCCGTTCTCTTTGCGCTGCCGTTTTCGGCGCAATCGTCGTCCGCAGCATGGGGAGGGGGTCCTCGCGCCACCTTTTACGAGGGAGCCGGGTTTGGTCCCCTAATACATCGTTTAACCTCACGCTGTCGCTGGGAAGGATAACAATTTCACCCTGATAAGCGGTGTCTGTCCGAACAATTTCCCCTTTGGATGGAATACGCATCTCTGTGATTTTCAGCTTTTCTCTCCCGGCCAGGGCCACCGTATCCCGCAGGCGCAGCGTTCCGCTGTATAACCGTAGATAGACACGCCGCTGGCCGCAATCGGTGTACTCAACCTTGAAAACGCTGCCGCATAGGGCGGCGCCCCCCTGTTCCCCAATCGGTTGGAACAGCCCTGTCACCGCATCCATCAACGGTTGAATGCCAAGGCCATTTTTGGCGCTGCCATGATAGACTGGGAACAGGGAGGCGTCTTGAACCCGCTGCTGTTCCTCCCGCGCAAGTTTTTCCCGGCTGATTGGTTCTCCTGCGATATACTTTTCCAATAATTCATCGTTATTTTCGATGACCGCATCCCATGCTTCTATGTCGGTATTTTCCTCCAGGACTATTTCCGGGGACAGCGACACCGTCTGCTTGATGATAATATCGGCGGAGAGCTTATCCCGAACAGACTGAACCACGCTCTGCAAATCAACGCCAGCCTGGTCGATCTTGTTGATAAAGATAACGGTGGGAATGTTCATTTTCCGCAGGGCATGGAACAGAATACGGGTCTGGGCCTGCACGCCATCTTTAGCGGAGATCACCAAGATGGCCCCATCTAAAACAGCCAAAGAGCGGTACACCTCCGCCAAAAAATCCATGTGGCCGGGCGTATCCACAATGTTAACTTTACATCTGTGCCACTGGAAGGAAGTGACTGCCGCTTGAATGGTAATCCCACGCTGCCGCTCCAAAAACATGGTGTCCGTCCTCGTTGTCCCTTTTTCGACGCTCCCCGGTTCTGAAATGGCTCCGCTGGCATATAGCAGGCTCTCCGTCAAGGTCGTCTTTCCAGCGTCTACATGGGCAAGAATTCCAATATTGATTATTTTCATGTGATTGTCCTCCCTTTACAGCCCCAAAGGGCATAAAAATCCCCAGCAGTAAAATACTTTTACCACTGGGGATTATAAGTTGCGGACATACACATATACAGCATACACCTGTTTGTGATTGCTGTTTTTGGGGATATGTCAAAATTGATAAGGCAAAAGTATTCTTAAATTGGGTACAAAAAACTAAGCCCCTACAAAAGGAGCTATCATAATCCTTTGTTCCCACTATTTGATTATAGTTTTATTTAAGAATACCTTGCCGCATATTTTTTACTCCTTTTCTGGATTAAATCATTGTATCACATCAGTTTTAGGAAAGCAAGTACCTAAAAGAAATTTTTCTTCCCCTTATATGTAACAATCATACCGGCTTCCTAGCGTTCAGAATGTTTTCTGCTGTCTGCTGTGGTGTTTGGTTGGAATTGTCCAACCAAAAGCCGATCCGTGGTGTTGTCTGCATTTTACTAAATACAAATTCAATGTATACAGAAAGATATAAGGAGTGGGAGGGATTCCGCCGTAGTTGGCATTGTAGGAAAATCCAAAAGTTTAGATTTTCCCACAATGCTTATCTTTTGGTCTTTGGTTCGGAATAGTGTAGTGCTGGCGGTCTATCTCTTGTTTTCGGTTGCTTGCTTCCTTACCGTACATGAGCATTTGCGCCGGGGTTATCGTTGCCGTAGCCCTCCAGCAGATTAACCACGCCCCACACGCCAAGGCCAGCACCGAGAGCAATAACGAGGGTCTGTAAAGTGTCGATTGCAGATGAGAAAAATGCCATATAAGCCTCCATTTCTCCGGGATTTTCCCGGTAACAAAAAAGCCGCCCTTGCAGGCGGCAGGTTACAAACTTCGGGACACTTTGTCTCGAAGCGTTTATGCAAAGGCGTCTGGATCGTCGATGTCATCATAGTTGAGGATGTCCTCGTCCTCTTCTGTGAGTGCATCGTCCGGCACAGTCACCTCATACATCGTACACGCCTCGTTCAGACCGGGCCGCCTGCGGCGGTTAATGAGCCTGTCAAGGTCAAAAGCGTTTTTCTGTTTATCGGCCTCCGCCGTAAAGCGATAATTGGGGTGCTGTTTCAAATCATACTTTTTGGAATAGAACGGCGGCAGCCCCCGGAGCTGCAAAATGCACCGATCTCCGGGCATGGTGGCGAGTTCACTTGGGGTCATCAGCTCCCGCCCCAGCCGTTGGGTGTTCTGACTGTAACTTTCAGACTGGCCCCGTGAGCGCCCCTCGGTCTGCATGGAGATGGTGGCCTTGCCCAGCCAGTTCTCGGAAATTTCCTTGATGGTGCTGGCCTCACGGCCACCGAGGAACAGCACGCTGTCCATGTTGCCAAGGATGGTTTCAGTGTTCTTATCGTAAATGGCCTTGCATTGAGCAAGCTGCTGATACAGCAGGCACAGGCTGATCTCCCGTGAGCGGATGACCGCCACCAGCTTTTCCAAAGTCGGCACCTGTCCGGTGTTGGCCGCCTCGTCCCACAGCACCCTCACATGATAGGGCAGCCGCCCGCCGTGAACATTGTCCGCCCGTTCGCACAGGAGATTGAACATCTGCGAAAAGGCCAGCGCCACAAGGAAATTGTAGGTACTGTCGGTATCGCTGATACAGAAAAAAGTAGCTGTGCGTCGATCTCCCATGCGGTCAAGCTCCAGTTCGTCATAGGACATGATCTCCCGGAGCTGGGGAATATCAAAGGGAGCAAGCCGCGCACCGCAGGAAATTAAAATGCTTTTTGCCGTCTTGCCAGAGACAAATTGTCAAGGACTTTTTAATCAAATTCACAAAAAATCTACAAAAAAGGTGCCAGAAGCACCGTATGGCTCCTGACACCTTGTTTGATAGATTACATTTTTCCGTTCAGCAGGTCTTTGCAGAGATACGCATAGTCTGGCAGCTGGTTGATATATGGCTCCCAGCACCGCTTGATTTCGGCCAATTCCAGCGGATCGGCTGCTTCCAGTGCATGATCGTTGCCTGTCATATATAAAACATCCGTAGCAACATCATCCAAACACCTGCCGCAGAGATCGGCGGCTGATTCGATTCTGATACCGGTATCCACATAGACTGGATTGACGCCAATCGCCAGCCAGACATAGCCTACCTTGTCCGACCAGAGCAGTTCAAAATCAGGGCTTTGCCGCAGATGTTCCGTAAAGACCTCCTTTACTCGTTCAATTTCATGCTTCTCTTTTTCTGTGTAAAGCATTTTCGTGTCCTCCTTGACAAAAATTTTGGTGCGTACCATCATCAGTTTAGCACAAGGCGGCTTCGTTTATCAGTCTGTCACATCTGCTGAATTTCATTTTTGAGCATACGCTTGATTTTATCGCTCATGGTTTCTGTGCTGGTATTGCTGAAATGGACATGAACCTTGTAGGTTGTCTTGCCGATTTTCTTTACCATCGCTGGCGTGTTTTCCGGCGCTCTGGACGCAGCAGCGGCGTCTGCCACCTGCATAGTACGGGGTTCTCTGTTCATGGCGCTCCTTTCTCCGAACGGGTCTGTGCCGCCCGGTAAAAAATCAGTCGTGCTTACTGTTTACAATGTCTTTTGCTGTCTGTCGGGTAGCACCGGCATTTTCTTCCCGGAAATTCTTCCCGTCAAAAAGAATCGGCGCACACCGTTCCAGAATACGGTCATAGATACGGGCGTGGGCCAGATCAGGCGGGTTTTTCAACTCGACTAGTTTCAAGTTTGTTGTGATAATCATGGGCCTGCGGCTGCGGTAGCGGCTGTCAATGACGAAAAACATCTGCTCCATAGCATATTCGGTACTGCGCTCTACTCCCAGATCGTCAATGATAAGCAGGTCATACTCGTCAAAGCTGGCAATAAACTCCGACCTGTCCTCAGAGAACATCCCGGTCAGGCGGTTCAGAATGGTGGGGAAGTTCGTCATCAGCACCGGCACATCCTGGTCAAGCAAAGCGTTGGCAATACATCCGGCGAAGAAAGATTTGCCGGTTCCCACATCTCCAAACAGCAAAAGCCCGATATTGCTCTTATATGCCTCCTTCCAGTTCTCCACATAGGCGCGGGCCTTGTCCATCAATGGGTTTTCGCCGTTGTCGTTGGCAAAGGTGTAGTCATAGAGATAGCGGTCTTGCAAGCCCTGTGCCTTTCGGCGTTTGATACGCTCCATGCGGCGCTGCCGTTCTTCAGCAGCCTTGCGCTGCTCCTCAGCCTCCCGCTGGCACTGGCAGATGCAGCGCGGCATAAAGTAGCCGGATTTCCCAAAGCATGGCACAACGGTCTGCCTCTGGCCGCCGCATTTCTTACAGTGAATGAGGCCGTCTGCCGGGTCTATGTACTCGTCCCCGGCCAGTTCCACACCGGCGGCTGCCTTGTCGATCAGCGCCCGGATTTCTGCGGTAATCTCAATCATACGGTTTCATCCTCCTTTACGCTGTAATCCCGGTTGCGGGTGGGCGAGGCTGCTTTCTTCGCGTCCTCACCGGCCCAGCGCCGGATGGTCGCTGCATGGCTCTGATAACGCTTGCCGGTAGAAGCCATGTACTCGGACAGTTTTTCGATGTACTGTTCCCATACAGCAGGAAAGCTGGCCTGCAAGTCTGCCAGTTCTTCATCCGTCAGGAAAACATTCTGGTAACGGCCATATGTGGGCGGGGTGTCCCTTCTCTATCTCTCTCTTTATCTCTATCTCTTTCTCTAACTCTATCTCTATCTCTGGTGGACGAATGTCGGACAAATGTCCGCCGTTTGTCCGGGGCGCAGAAAGAGCCTTATTTTGAAGCCTTGCAGCCCGCTTTCGCTCGGCCTCGGTAGAGGACTGGCCTATTAAAAGTTCGATGTTGCTCATGTAGAATGTGCTGCTCTCCAGCACTTCCACAAGACCCAGCTTCAAAAAGATCTGCAAGGCTCTCTCCACAGTGCCGATCTGCTGGCGGGTAATGGTGGCGATCATCTGCGCCGTGTAAGGAATGTCCTCGTCAAGTTGAAGCCGTCCACCATGTTTCAGCGATTTCAGATACAGCTTGAGCAGAATGTTGGAATACAGCACACCATCCTGCATACTTTCCAGCAGCACGATGGAATCATCGTCAAAATAGTTTTCTTTGAGTTTCAGGTAATAATATTTTCGGTTGTCTGACATAGGGTTCCTCCTTGGGGTTTCTCTTGGGATTCTGTACGCATTTTAAGGCCGTTTTAGGGGTCGGAGGATAAATCTATCAGCCTGCCTTTGACACCCTCGAAAAAAGCCTTGATTTACAATGGTTTTTCAGCCCCTAAAGCGTGACATTTCTCCCGTTGTTTCCGCTTGCGCTTTGCGGCGTTGATCCGCTTCATGCGTGCGGCACATTCCGGGCAGTATTTGGCCCTGTTAGAACCGGGGGTAAACAGCGCCCTACATACGGCGCAACGCTTGGCGTCCAGGCGGTGGAACAGGGCCGTTTCCAGTTCCCTATCCAGCGGTAGCACCGCCGCCCGGAACCACCGGCATAACAGGGAATAGGAAATGGACTGGACACAGACACATTCCTCCCCATCGTCCAGGGCGATACAGTTTCCGTCGATGTAGTTACAGCACTCATGCACCAGCCTCCGCACTCTGCGGTACTGGCGGTAATCCATGACGGAGATAGGTTCAGACTTATTGTTCTTCATAAATGATTTCTTTCATAAAGTCGGTAACCTCCTTAAATGAATTTATTGTTAAATGTTCGTGCAAAGTATTGTTTTCTTCGTGCAAATAGCATATACTATAATTACCAGCAGAAAGGGGTTGATCGTATGGCTGGAAATACCACAAACATCAGTATCCGCATGGACGCAGATTTGAAAGCGCAGGCGGACGCACTGTTTACTGAACTTGGCATGAACCTGACTACGGCGTTTAACATCTTTGTGCGCCAGTCGCTTCGTGAAGGCGGCATTCCCTTTGAAGTAAGGCTGGAACAGCCGAACAAAGAAACGGTTGCTGCCATGCTGGAAGCGGAAAGGATTGCAAAAGACCCGTCTGTAAAGGGCTACAATGACCTTGACGAGTTATTTGCTGACCTGAAAAGATGAAAGAAACCAAATATACCGTCAAGTACACGACCAGTTTCAAAAAAGACTACAAACGAGCCATCAAGCGTGGCTTGAAGATCGAACTGCTGGAGCAGGTCGTAGCATTGCTGGCAATGGGCGAACCGCTGCCGGATAAGAACCGTGACCATGACCTGTCTGGCGATTGGGCAGGCCATCGAGAATGTCACATTCTCCCGGACTGGCTGCTTGTCTACCGCATAGAAGATGATGTTCTGGTGCTGACGCTGGCCCGCACCGGCACACACAGCGACTTGTTCGGCAAATAAACAGTCTGCCGCCGTATGGGGAAACCTGTACGGCGGTTTTTCTGTGTGCAAAAGTATGTCGTGAAACGTGGTAGCCCTTACCGCTCCGGCTCCCGGTCGTGAGACTTGTCCCGTTCCTGTCTGGACAGCTGCTCGGCGGTTTTGCGGAGCCGTTCCACTGCTTTCAAATCCTCCCGCATGGATTTCATGGCAAGCGTGTCCGTCTGCTTTCCAGCGGCCAGCTGGTCAATTTCCAGCTGCCATGCCTTTGGGGTGATTGCCTCGCCGCTGTCTTTCAGTTCTTTCAGATACCGGGCCGCTGCGTCATACAGGATCAGTTCCCGGCTGTGGCGCTGTTCAAACTGTTCCCGTTTTTCCGGCTTTACTTTGGCAAGCTGCTTGTGGATGGACTTGTACTGGTTGTACTGTTCCCACATCTCCCCGCGCTCGGTAAGGGTAGTGATCCGGCGCTCGGCCTTGACGATCTTTCCGCGCAGGTCATAGTAACAGCTGTTCATATCAGCGATTTTTTCATGAAGCTGCTGCATAGACTGGATGCCGTTTGCCTGCAAAAAGCTGAATAGTGCAGCGCTTTCCTGCAAAGCCCGGATTTTGCCGGTGCGGGTGTGGGGAGCGTTCAACTGCTGCTGAGCCTCCCACAAAGCTGTCAAGCTGCTTTGCTGTGTTTGTGGTTTTTCCGTTTCGGCTTTCGACCAGCGATAAAGACGGGTAATGCGGGCTTTAATTTCTTTCAGCAGTTTGTTGTCGGCGGCAATCTGTCGGTTTACTTCCCCCTTGTCGGTGCGGATACCGCGATTTTCCATTTGGCTGGCAGCTGGCCCCAGATGGACAGAGGGGATTTTATCAATTCCCTGCCGCTTGTAACTGCGGTGGTCAATGCGCTCCGGTCTGCCGGCAGATTCCAGCGCCCGGTTGGTGCAGGCCGCCCACGCTGCCCTCCAAATCTCCACATTCCCTTTATCGTTCCAGTTGGTCGTATCCTCCCGATGATTTTTCCAGCCGCCTTTCCCATCCGGGATACGCTGCCCGTTCTCGTCCAGATCGTATGCCTTGCGGCACTTTGCACCCCACTGTCCATTTTCTTTCAGAGGCCGGAGCGTCAGCATGATATGGACATGAGGGTTGCCGGTTCCCTTGTCATGGATAGCAAAGTCAACACACATTCCTTTGTCTACAAAGTTGTCCTTCACATAGGCGCGCACAAGGGCAAGCTGCTGTTCACCGGACAGTTCACGGGGCAGAGCTGCCTCGATCTCACGGGCAAGCTGGCTGTCCCTTGCTTTCTCGATTTGCTCCACGCTGTTCCAGAGGATAGAACGGTCTGCAAATTCCGGCGGCGCGTGGGCAGGCAGCATGATCTCCGCATGGACAATGCCGCCTTTCCGGGTGTAGTCGTGGGTCATTCCATCCCATTCATTTGTCAGCTTGGTTCCGCTGCGGTAAGCAGCTGCGGCAACGGCAGAACGGCCCGCGCTGCGCTTGATGATACTAACGGGAATATGACAAAAATCTATGGGTGGCACCTCCTTTCGGTAAGGGGTATTCAGGCTCCGTGGAGCCGGACAGACGCGAAGCGGGTGTCTGGCTGCGCAGAGCGCACAAGGGGTTTGGGGAGTGTAGCGCCCCATCGCGCTCGGAGAGCGCAACAGCCCCCGGCAGGGCGCACGACACCGGCAACGGTGTATAAGTGCGCCCTTGTAAACAAGGGACTTACGGCTTGCCCCCGGATTTCGGCAGTTTTGCGGCCAGTTCTGCCGCCCCCGGAAGATGGGACAGGGCAATCAGGAACGCTTTGACCTCTACGCCGGGAAGGTCGGGGGCCAGAGGGAAAATGCCCTCCAAAACGGCCCCACGCTCAATCAGGCGGCGGGTGCGAACCCTGCGTTCTTCGTTCCGCTGCTTGTTCTCCAAAATCTTCTTTCGGTTTTCAAGCTGCCGAATCTCCTTCAGGACTTTCTCCCGTTCTTCTTTTTGGGGGTGGGCTGTAATTTTTTCGTTCATGTCAGGCACCTCTTTTCTTTGAAAATACTCATAGATTGACCGTCCATTTCTGTCGAGCAAAGTACCGGCGCAGCCTCCGCAGTGCGGCATGGATGGATTTTCCCGCCTGTGATGGCGTGATACCCTCCATTGCGGCAATATCTTTCACTTTCATACCCAGCATATAGCGGGCGTGGACACGGCGAGCCTGCATAGGCGGCAGGGAGGAAATGGCTTCATACAATCGCCGTATCAGTTCTTCGTATTCGGCTAATTCTTCTTTTTCTATCAGGTAGTCCTCCGGCGATGGCTGCGCCCAGCCGATGGCGGCATTTTCGATTCCATCGTTACAATCAAGGGAATAAAACGCCTTATACCGGAACATCTTGCGATCTCTGGTGGCCTCGGCTCTCTTGTCCAGAAGAAACGTTTCGACGATCTCATCGGACACCTCCACAAAAATGTCCTCTTTGCAAAATGGATAATATTGTTTGAGATTGATGGTCTGCATAGGCATGCCCTCACTCTGTTTGGAAAAGGCCATCATAGCAGCGGCGCATATTCCGCAGACCCCGGCGGATGGAAACGCTGACCTTGCTGCTGTGGACGCCCTCTATCCGAGAGATTTCCGGCTGCTTGATACCAGCAATGTAGTAGGCGTGAACACGGCGGGCCTGTGTCGGAGTGGCATGAGCCAGAGCCACCGGCAGAGCTGCAATCAGGTATAGGCGGGTGGTCATTTCTTCTCGTTCCAGCAAAATATCTTCCGGCGATCTGCTGTGTTCCAGTGCGTAATTTTCCAGCCAGCTGTATGCGTCCAGAGAGTAGTAGGCGCGGTGGTAGACTTTCCGACGCTCATAGTTCTCCATCTCCCGCTTGGCCTGATACATCGCTGCCCATACCTCGTCCGTAACATCCACAAACTCGTCATGCCGGTAGTGGGGATACATCCACCGCAGATTGATTGTTTTCATAGGCTTACCTCCTGAAAATCGGAGAGGCGGGCAGCTCATCCGCTGTCCGCCCCTCGCTGAGATAAGGGAAATGATCCCTTTCACTTGGTAGCCAGAAAACAGGTCATTCGTTAAGCCTGTTCTCAAAGAAATTTATAAATTTTTTTCTGACCGCCTCCACACTTTGATACACAGCCACTTTGGAGCAACTGCACAGCACACCGATCTCTGCAAGGCTCAGTCCGTCAAGCGCATAGAGCAAGAACCGGCGGCGCTGGGCCTCGGTACAGGTGTCCAGAACAGCCATCAGCTCATGCAGTGTTTCCTTGCGGCAAAGGTATTCTTCCGGCGTTTCGCCGTAGGCTCCTACACCCTCAGTGGTAATGATGTACTCGTCAAACTCCCGGCCATCCCAATGCCGCCGCTGTTCATGGAACAGGTTCTCCGTTTTGTGATCGGCCCGGTCAAGAAATTCATAGACTTCCAGCGTGACCTCCACGGCCACAGCTTGTCCGTTATAATTGATGGTAACTTCCATCTGCCTTTCCTCCATTCAGATTTTTTCGGGAAAATCTGAATGGGGCGGCGGAGAACGGCACCGGGGATAAAGTTCGGGCCATGCTGACCCGATGTTCCGGCTCCATAGAGACAAAAAAGCGCCCGGACGGCATAAAGCCATACGAGCGTAATAGAGTATATTTTGCTGTTTAGTTACATGGTATAGTGCATACTTCTGACCGCATTGCTCCGCTGCTGGGAACAGACTTTTTTTAGCTGGTGCAGGTCATGGGGACTGTGAAAAAAGGCAAAAATAGACACGGCGGCAATCCTCCTATGTGCCGCCGTGGATTTACACGGTGTTAGGTCGTCGTTGGTTTAGCGTAGACGAAAAGAAACGGCGGCTCTGAAAATCAAAGCCGCCGCTTCAAATGGGCGTGTCGATATGGCTGCTGTACGACGGCTTTTTTTCTTTTTTCGTCGTGTGGCAGTTTCTAAATCAACATGATAGGCTGTTAGTCGGTAGTGCTGCCTACCCAATTAGGATTGAAAGTTGTCATGCACTCATCGTCCCCATTCACAGACTTAGATACGAGAAGCCCATTTTTGATGTCCTCCAGGGTCTGCTCATATTCGGCAATGTACTGGTCTGTCATTTCCTGCGTCCACTCGAAAGAGCCCTCGCTGGTTTCGGCCATTGCGTGCTCGTCGGCCATTTCCTGAAGAGTTTTCTTTTCCTGTTCCAGCCATTCCTTGTACTCGTCATAAGTCCACCACTCGTAGTTGATTGCGGGATGGCTGTTATTATAATCTTCTTCGGACATCCAGCTTGCGCCATTGTCCTCGCTGACAAAGGTCTTTCCGCTCTCCTTGTCCTTGTAGCTCATAACGCCATCGGAATCATCCGTTGTGGACACGACCGTTTTCTGCTGTGCAGAATTGGCAACAGGTGCGTTTAGCGCATGAGCTTCTGTGACCCCATGCAAGGGACTTACTGCACCCAGTCCCATCAATACCGTCAGAGCCAATGCTCCGAATTTAGCTTTTACCATTTTGCTTTGCCTCGCTTTCAAAAATTATAGCTGTCCTCTTGAGGACAGCTATAAGATAACAAAATGATTTGGATATAGTTTGCAAGGAATATGGAGTTTAGATGGAGTTGATAGCACCTCTTTCTTGCGGCATTTCAAGCCAGAACACCACACCTCTGCTTGTGTTTTGGATACCATATTTTGCGTGGTGCAGTTCCATGATTTCGCGGACGATATAAAGTCCTAAGCCTGTTCCCCCGGTATTACGATTACGGGAGGTATCCGCTCTGTAAAATGCTTCAAATAGATGGGGTATCATTTCCTCTGGAATATGGACGCCTGTATTTTCAACTTTGCAGGAAACGGTATTTTTATCGTTCGATAAGGATATATAGATTGCCTCACCATTCGGTGAGTAGCGAATGGCATTTACCAAAACATTTTGAATGGCTCGTTCCATCTGTGCCGGGTCTGCATCACACAGGATTTTGTCAGGAATATCCACGGAAAGGGAGATTTCTTTTTCAGACAGCAAATCGGTCACATCAGCTATTTGTACCCGAAGAAGCTCTGCAAAATCAATCGTCTTATATTCTGTTCTCTGTTTTCCGTCTGTTTTAGATACATAGAGCAGTTCTTTCACTAATGTTTCCATTTTTTCAACAACGGCCAGCGACCGCTCCATATACGACTCTTGATTTTCATATCCTTTGACCTTATTGAGCATCCCCATTAAATGACCTTTCAGAATTGTCAAAGGCGTTTTCAGTTCATGTGATGCCGCCGAGAAAAATTCCTGTTGCTTTTTTTCAAGTTCTCGCTCTTTTGATATTTCGGCCTCTAACTCGGAATTGCTTTTTTTCAGTTCTGCCAATGTATGCTGTAAATTATCCGACAAAGTATTTAAGCTGTCCGAGAGTATTCCTATCTCGTCTGAACGATTAGAATTTCCGTGCGGCTCAAAATTGAGCTGGGCCATTTTTTGCGATGTGCTGCTTAATTCAATAATCGGTTTTGTTATATAGCGTGAGTAAATGACAGAAAACAAGATGGACATAAAGAAGATTCCCAATATAACCAGCGGAACGGTTTGCCAAATCGCCTCTGTTGCCTGATTGACGGACACCGTATCACTTTGCACATAAAGGGTATAGTCGCTACCTAACAGGGTGAACACATAGCCTGCTTCTGTCAGTAATTCGTCACTTGTAATAATTGCGCTATCAGGATTTTCTTGAATCGTAGCAATAGAATCCTTGTCTGTTGTTATCGTCAATTTGTCACTTGAATATAAAATATCTCCATAATCATCTTCAATATAGGCAGTTGCTTTTGTCTGTGCGGTGAATTGCTGAACAAGTGAATAACATTCCTCTAAGGAACCAGCCTTTTCCAATACTGGCACTAAATCATTTGCTTGCTTTTGCAATTCTGCACTAAGTCGATTGCTATAAGTTTGGGGAATATATCTCGCCATACTGAAAACAGAAAGCAAACATACCAAAATCAAAAGAACCGTTGTCGCTAAAAAGAGCTTTGCCGTTAGGCTCGTTTTAATTTTCCTTATCAATTCTGTATCCCACCCCTCTAATTGTTTTTATATAGTCAGCATTTAACTTTTTGCGAATGTTCTTTATGTGACTATCAACGATCCGATCTTCGACCTCCAAATCGTCCGCCCACAATCGGTCAAGTAGCATTTGCCGAGTAAAGACCTTTCCCTGATTTTCAAGCATAAGCCTAAGAAGCGCAAACTCTTTGCTGGTCAAAACAACCTCGTTTCCGCCTTGATATACATGGAATCCATCAACATCCATACTCAACTCTTTATAAGTAAGCAGGGATTGATTTTGATTTTCCACAGTCCTACGGCGAAGAATAGCCGCAATCTTGCACAGCAGGATTTTGGGCGAAAAGGGCTTTGGAATGTAATCGTCAATCTGCTGTTCAAAACCCCGCAACTGGTTTTCTTCATCCGAAAGCGCAGTAAGCATAATAATAGGGACTTGTGACCTTTTGCGAATGACCTCACACACACCATAGCCGTCGATTTTAGGGAGCATGATGTCTAACAGCAAGAGGTCGATTGTATCATCAAACATTGCAATCCCCGCCACGCCGTCAGAAGCAACAGCAACTTCATATCCCGCATCAATCAGATGGTTTTTCAATATATCCTGAATGTCAATATCATCTTCGACAATTAAAATCTTCTGCATTGTCCCACCTCCAACTTTTCAAGTATAGCAGAGAAATATGTATCTATTATGGAGAACTCAAGATTTAGAAAGATTATTATAATTATAAGTTACCTCTGTGTTGCAAAGCAAGCGCGAATATGAATTATAAACTTCAATCAACCTGCATATAGCAACATTCCACGGGCGAAGTATGAATTATACAATGTAACTGGGTGATGTTATATGGCGAAAGTTGAAGATTGTCCCGGTTTTGAAACCTTCGGCGCAGATGTCAAAGCTGCACGAGAGGCAAAGCGTCTGGCACGAAAAACATTGGCAGAAATGGTTGGGATTGAATGGCGGTATCTTGCCAACATTGAGAATCAAGGTGCGATTCCGAGCCTGCCCGTGATGATCCAGTTGATTAAGGTCTGCGGACTTCCCGTAGAGCGGTATTTTAACCCGGAGATCATACGGGAAGAAAGCGAACAGCGGCAACGGGTCAGCCACAAGCTGAAGCTTTGCCCTGAAGAATACCTGCCGATTATCGAAGGTGCCATAGACGGGGCGCTCAAAATGGAACAGACTGCGAAGCAGAAGGAGGACGCATAATCGCGGCCTCCTTCTGGCGTTTCTGTATCATGTTTCCCTGCACTTTTCCAAAAGTTCCCGGCACCTCTGCTGGATTTCTCCGGTTTCTGTCGCAGTCAGGTCACGGTCATTTCCAGTAATCTTATCTTCCAGAAAGTTGGCGTATGTACCCAACAAAGCGTTCCGTAAATCCTCCGGGGTTTTCTGTATTTCTGCGCTGTACCAGTCATTCCGGTGGGGTTCCCATGCCATCAATGTATAACCATGACTGGTCTGAACCACCTCATACAGAGGGTCATCATCCAGATATGCCTGAAACACTTTCAAAACCTTTTCAAAGGTCAGCATTTCCCGCACCTCCCATTCATCTGCAAATCAGTTCCCTGATTAAAATTTCCTCAATCTGTGCCGTTAATGTGTTCATCAGCCCCACCCAGCGCATAGGGTCACAGGCTTTCAGTTCCTCCGTGACACCCGCAACTTCCATCATGTGAGGCAACATGGTTTCCACACGCCCCTGTGCTGTCCGCTCAATCTCTAACAGGTGTGGATACAGCTTCTCGCTCATCAGCAGATGGTTGTAGAGAATGGGGCGATGTTCCTTTAGGTAGGATTTTCGCATTCTGCCGTACTTGCCGATAGAAGTTTCCGGCTGTTCAGAAAGGTTTAGGTTGGGTATATCATAATCTCCACAACGAATGTAAGTCAACTTACTCATATTCATTCTCCTTTGCTCCGTGATGATTAGACTGCTGCGCTGGCTGCTATGCTGCCTTTGCGCGGTTCTTCTTTTGGTAGCTGACCGATAGTAGAAAAAACACCTTTTTTCATATCCTCAGCCCGGATCAGGGCTTTCTTAGCGTCCATTTCCGCTTTTTTCTTCGCCTTGATTTTGTCCTCATACTGTTTCTGTGCGCCGCTGGCTTTCCGCCTCAAATAATTCTGATGAAGCCTGTCCTTACGTTCTTCTTTTTTCTGCAGTTCTTCCTGCTCCTCCGTGGTTAAAGGAACCGGCCGTAAAGATGGTGGGATATAGCGCCCTAAAAAATTAAAGTAGATTTCAATTTCCTGCGTGGTGTCCTGGCTACCTTTTCGGGCGCGTTCGTGGACAAGGATTTTCTCTACAAACTCGTTGAGCATGGTGTTTGTCAGAATGTCAAAATTCTCATACTTATCAATTAGGGCTATAAATTTCTCTGCGGATTTCTGGCTCTGCTCATAGCCGGTAACAGCCTTTTCCAGCTCCGCAATTTCAATCTCAAGTGCATCCTGCTCTTTGGCATACTGTGCATCAAGCGCCTTATATCGTGCATCCGGCAGCTTGCCGAGGGCGTTGTCCTCATAGATTTTGCAAATCAGTTTTTCCAGTTCTCCGGCTCTCTTTTGGGCAGCAGCCAGACGCCTGCGCTTTTTCGATATATCGGCACTCTGTTGAGCAACCTGCGTCTCCTGAACAGTGTGAATAAATTCCGTCCGGTCATTTCTCGAATATTCAGCGATAGCCCGGAGCGTGTCGGAAACCAATGTCAGGACAGCACTCTCATTGATACGGTGTTGTGTAGGGCATAGTGTCCCACACGGAACTTTGGTATAATTGGAACAGGTATATTGAGAAATCCTCTTGCCATTGTTGGTGCGGTGGACATACATCTTGCCGCCGCAATCGGCACAATAGAGCAATCCTGTGAGGGGAGCCGCTTCGCCCCAGCCGTTTGGATAACGCCGTACATTGCTGCGGATTTTCTGCGCCAAATCAAAGGTCTGCTGGTCGATAATGGCTTCATGGGTATTCTCAAAGATCGTCCATTCGTCCTCAGAAACATAGTGGCTTTTCTTGTCCTTAAAGTGCTTGCGGGTCTTGAAATTGATGGTATGCCCTAAATACTCTCGTTTTTTCAAAATGTTCACGATGGTAGATGATCCCCATCCATAGGGGTCTTTGACCGGCTTTGAACGGTTCACACCCTCGTTGAAGCGGGCAAGGTGTACGACAGGAATTTCAATCCGGTCTGTGGATAATTTGCAGGCGATCTGGTAAGGCCCATATCCCTCCAGCGTGAGGGAGAATATACGGCGTACCACTTCGGCAGCTTCCTCATCTACCAGCCAATGCTCCCGCTTTTCGTCCCATAAGTAGCCGTAAATCACAGTGCCGGTCAGGTGCTTGCCGCTCATGCCTTTTGACTTAAACACAGAGCGAATTTTCCGGCTGGTATCACGGGCGTAAAATTCATTCATGATGTTGCGGAACGGGGTAAAATCGTCATCACCTTTCAGACTGTCTACACCGTCGTTAATGGCGATCAGCCGAACGCCTCGCTGCCGCAAAACCTCCATAACTTGACCGACTTTCAGATAGTCTCGCCCCAACCGGCTCATGTCCTTGATGACGATTGCCTCTACACGCCCTGCCTCCACTTCCTCCATCATCGCCAAAAATCCGGGGCGGTCAAAACGAGTGCCTGAGATACCATCATCGGTAAAGTGCGTAGGGTTGGGCAGCCCGTTCCGGCGGGCAAAATCCTCTAACATCTGTTTTTGGTTGGATATGGAGTTGCTCTCGCCCTGTAACTCATCGTCCCGGCTCAGGCGCTCGTACAGTGGGGTAATTTTTTCATTTCTCATGGCTGTACCTCCTGAAACAAAAATGCTCTAAGTGATTGCTTCACTAACCATGACAAAATCATGATTAAGAAGTCACTTAAAGCATATATCACCGCTTGCCAATTTGTACTTTTTATACTGTTTGACCGCGAAGCAATCCGGCTTGCGCTTTTCGAGCCCGGCAAACATATAATCCACCGCGTTCATAAAGTCCTCGTCATCCTCCTTGACCTCCATGCCGGAAATCATATCCACAAGGGTATTCATGTTCCGATCCTCGGCAGGCCCCTCGAAAATGATGTAGGCAATCAGGGCGCAGTATAAAAGCGTTTCCGATTTCGTCCAGAATGGATCGCCTTCCTTGCCTTCGCCCTTTGTGTTGGAAATCAGGGCATCCACGAATTTCAGAATATCGGCCTCGTTGCGGATATACGCCAGCGGGTTATAGTGCATGGATTTTGAAAAATCTATGCTGTTGAATACCTTGATTTTGTACCCGCGTTTTTGCAGGAAAGCTCCGACCTGTCCCAGCACACCGCCTTTGGGATCGACCACCACATAAGAGGAATGGGCCTGTAAAAGCTGGGGCGTAAGCCAGAAGCGGGTTTTGCCGGAGCCGGATGAGCCGATAATACAGCAATTCAGGTTTCGGGCATTTGCGGGGATTTTAGGGCGGGTGTTCATCGTGAGAAACTCCGTCCCGGTCAAAATCATGTTGTTTTCAAACTTCGGATCAACAAACGGTTTGATGTCTTTTTCCGTTCCCCACCGAGCGCTGCCGTATTCTGCATCCCGCCGAAACTTCTTAGCGTTCTTGCTTTTGAAATAGATCAGCAGCCGGAAACCAACTGCGCCTACAATACCAACAAGCCAATCCAGCGGGGCAAGACCGGGTGCAAAGTCAGCAAAGGCCGGGCCAATCGTCTGGCCCAGCCCGATGAGCTTATGTGCAAAATCGTTACCCGCTGCCAGCCGGTAGGCCGTTCCCAGCTTGAGGAACGCCCACAGGATGAACAGATAGGGAATGTTCGGAATGAGATATTTTCTGATCTTATCTGTCCTCATGGGCCACCTCCTTTGCACGTTCTTTCTGCTTCGGCTTTTCTTTGGAAAGCTGATCTGCCGCCTGTTGCAGTTGTTCCCGGATGGGAACACGGTTCGATTTTGCTTTGTTTAACACCTTCCGGGAATACTCAGAAAAGCAGGCGGTCATTGCGTCTGCCTGTCCAGCCTTGAAAAACAGCAGGTATTTGTCCGGCCCGGTTTTATAGAACGCATAGTCTACATTCCATTTCCGGGCCACGCGGTCAAAGGACTTGGCATCCCCGGATAGCTCAATGCTGTTGGTGGCTGTACCGTGGGCCATGAGCTTTCGCACACTTTGTTTTCCATGCGGTACTTGCCGCCCACGGTATGCCTTGCGGATCTTCCGGCCCACCATGCCCAGCACATACGCCAGTCCCCGCGCCGTCAGCTTGGTTGTTTTTACGGATATGGCTATCGTGCGCCGGGAAATATCTTCATCAATCAGTTACACCGCCTCCTTCCTTGGGACAATTTGTCTCGAAGTGCCATCACCGATCCCCACGGTCTTTTTTCTGCATTTGACGGTAGCCCTCCAAAGAAGAACCGTCTATGATTTCCTGATAAACGGCCATTTGCTCCCGGATAGAGAGCTTCGGGAAAGAGAATACCTTATGCTCCTTGGGAATATCCTGCAAGCCGTGATACACTTCCACGAAATGATCGCTTTCTTTGACAACATAGCCGCCCGGGGCAAAATGGCCGTTTTCGTGGATGCAGGCATCCCGGCCATACGCCTCATAATCGAAATACGGTTTTACCTGATCCGGCACATCCAACATTTCCAGATCGTCCACATAAATACGCCCCAGCGTTTCCTCATCGGATACGCCGGGGTAAAAGCCGTAACAGTCCAGATTTTGTGTCAGATTGATGATGTCCCGCACCGAAGAACAGTGATCGCCGCTGTCGAGGACGGCCTCCAGTGTTTCCAGCTCCGATGAGGTAAGCTCGGAAAGCAGGCAGGCCAGATGATTAAGCTCGTCCAGATTTTCATACTCGCTCAAATGGTCATAGAGCCCCAGCACATCCCCATCGAAAGAGGTAATAAAAATTTCCTGATAGCAGACTCCATCCACGCCGATCCGTTTCAAGAGAGCCTCCACCTCCTGGGCGGTTGTGGGAAATTTCAGTGTTTCACCCACAAGCTGGCCCTCGCTGTACTTTCCGGCGTTGGTAACGTAGGCTTCAAACAGGGTTGCCATTAGCGGCGGCCCTGTCCCTTGACGGACAGGATGCCCTCAAGGGTTGTTGCCGTAATTCCCAGCCGCTGGGCCACGGCAATATCATTTTTCATGGCTTCGGTCATACTGTGCCCGCAAACAACCAGCACATGAGAACGGCGGAGCAGGTCACGGCTCATGTCGATGCCGCTTTTATGCTCCTCGGGAACAGCATCATTGAGAAACAGGGGCAAGTACAGGGTCGGGCAAATAGGAGAAAAGCCTGCCTCATACACGGTGCGGCAATACTGCGCCGCCAGTTCTGCGTTTTCGCTATCGCCGCCGAGCCATGCAGCGGTGATATAAGCAAGGGGTCGTTTCATCGTTCATACCTCCGATATTTTAATAAGAAAGTTCAACCCAAACCCCACGCCCTTTCCCAGTCTTGGGAAAGGGGGCGGCTCTGGAGGATATACCCCCGCCGCTTGCCGGGGAAATAGCACAGCCGGGGCAGACCGTCAAGGGCGAGCCGCCGAAAACGGCGGTGCGCTGCACCCTTGACGGCCCACTCCCGACTGTACTAAAAAACAGGCGGCGACGGGGGATATATACCACCAGAGCCTCTGCGCGAGGGCGGGGCCCTCGGGACAAAGTGTCTCGAAGTTGTTACTTGTCAAGTTCCTGCTTTTTCGGGGCTTTTGCCAGCTCCGGCGGCTTTTTTTCTTTCCAGTCATCCAGCAGGGACATAATCTGTTCTTTCATTTTGGCGGGAGTGACCTCCTTGCCAAAATACTTTTCCAGTTCCGCAGTAGAAATAATCACGCCTCGATCCTCCTTTTTCTGTTCTGATAAGATACCGTCAATGACATCGCCGTTAAGCTTGCCTTCCTTATCCAGCTTCCGGAGCCGTTTAGCCTGGGCCAGCGAGGGCGAAGCCTGCTCCCCGTCAATGGAAACAGCAATAAGCCTCTGATTTTTCGGTTTGATATAAGAAAGCTCCACGGCAGGCATGAAGCCCATCTTTTTATCGTCTACCTTATCCAGAAGCTCCGGCACAAGGGAGTTGAGCCGCAAGTAGCGCATGACCTTTTTATAGTTCATTTCATGCGCCTCGCCTACAATCTCAACCGAGCGTTTCCCGACATCGCCTTCCGCAACACCTTTCAGCCGCCCGCCCTGATGCTTGATGTCCTCAACCTCGAGTTCCAGCAGCGCGGCCAATTCGCTGGGGAGCATCCCGTCACGCTGCTTGTTGCTGTCCTTCATGGCCTGTACCGCTTCGTGGTCGGTCATTTCACGGACGATAAAGGGCATTTCCTCCAGCCCCGCCAGTTCACTGCCGTGGGTACGGCGATGGCCCGCTACAATTTCATAGCCGTTTCCATCTTTCTCCGGGCGGGCAAGACCGGGAACCATTACACCGTTTACGCGGATAGAAGCAACGATTTCCTGCATCTTCGCATCGTCCCGTACCTTAAAGGGGTGCGGACGAAATGTGTGAAACGGATGAACCTCGGAAAGTTTCAGATAAACCAGCTTGCCTTCCTCAACCGGGCGGGGCGGTGTGGTCGGCTCGGGAGCCGTCTGTTCCGCAGCAGCAGTTTCCTTCGGTGCCGTATCCTGTACGGGCTTAATGGGCTCCTTGGCATCCGGGGCCTTTCCGTCACTTCGGGACACTTTGTCTCGTTTGGACGGCTTGGGCTTGTCAGGGGCCGCCTTATCCGCCTTGGGTGGGCGGCCCTTGCGGGCCCCAGCCGATTTATCCGCTTTCTGATTTTCAGTCGCAGCCTTTTCCGCTTTCGGCGGACGGCCACGGCGCGGCTTTTTCGGTTCCTCCGTATTGGCGGGCTGCGGTGTTTCTCCGGGGGCTGCCGCCTCTGGCGTTTCGGGGGTTTCCGCCTTTTCGACTTCGGCGCGGGCGTTCTGCCTCTTTTCCGCCATAAGTTCATTGATTTTGTCAAAGGACACAACTACATCGTCGGACTCAGGTATGGCAGGCCCGGTCTGTTCCTGCTGGGGCTCAGACGCTGCGGCCTGTTCGGGTGTGGTGATAGGCCCGGCGGCCTCCGGGGAAGTATTCACCGCAGGGCCAGTATTCAATTTTTCATCGGCCATTTACGATCCTCCTTTTCATTAAAGTTGCACAAATTTGAACGCTAAAATTTTGTAGTTATTTTTGTGCCTCCTTTCCGTCTATCCACGCAAAAAAGCCGCCCGTTTTTCATGCCGGACGGCTTTTTGCGTAATGTGATAGATCAAATATTATTTTTTCTGATTTGTAGGCTCCGAAAAGCCTTGTATTTACAGTGTTCCTAATAGGAGGTAATCATATGAAGACGACATGGTGAAATACGCGGAAAAGAAAGACAAGTCCCGCATCAAGGAGTGCTTCCAGTCCATCCCCCGTCAGTTAGCCAAGGAAAATAAGAAATTCCAGTATTCTGTTGTCCGAAAAGGCTCCACAGCTGCAAAATATGCCGGGAGCCTGCAATGGATCGAGGATGCGGGAATCATCTCCCGCTGCTATAACCTCTCCATTACCGAACTGCCGCTAGACGGCAACGCTGAAGAGGACACTTTCAAGGTATATATGCGCGATATGGGTCTGTTCGTCAGTATGCTGGAAGACGGCACGCAGTATGACATTCTGCAGGGTAATCTTTTCGGCTACAAAGGTGCCATCTTTGAAAACCTGATTGCCGATATTTTTACAAAGATGGGACGGAAGCTCTATTATTTTCACAAGGATTCCGGCTTGGAAGTAGATTTTGTAATCCGCTACAAAGGCGAGTGTACGCTCGTGGAAGTAAAAGCGGCGACCGGCAACATCAAGAGTACAAAAACGATTTTGAATCATCCGGAAAAATATCACGTCAGCAGCGCCATCAAGCTTGGAGACTATAATGTTGGTCGCATGGGGCAAGTTCTGACGCTTCCATTGTATATGGCATTTCTGCTGAGGGCACTGTAATAACTTTCTTTTCATTTAATTTAATATTGGCTGATTTCAGAAAAAATTGCTTATCGCGCAGAGATTCGTATTATAGCAATCGAATACATCTGTATATCTTCCATCGAAAAAGGGTTCGCGCAAATTCTAATTTTTTGACAAAGGCACATTCTCCAATACTTGCCACATACAACAGAATAGATTTGCAAATAAAACAGTCAACGCCTATGCAGATAACTACATAGCCGAGGGATTTTCACTATGAAAGCCCCTCGGCTTTTTTATGTCAGAATGTAGGTGAAACATATACCATATATCCCGCCGAAAGTGGTGGCAAACACCTATAAAGCCCTCGCCGTCAGTATCGGGTTATGGGATAAATGCTGAAAACATAAAAACTTTGTTTTTATTTGTTATCCGGTACAAGTAAGCTCCCATATACTTGCACCGCGAGGTGGTAATTTGGCGCACAGAGAATTTATCTATATCGGTAAACCGCTTCCAAAATTGGATGAAAAGGAGCATGCCGCTTTCTTTCTGAACTTGCAGAAAGGCATTCTTCTCTCCCTAAAGCAGCGAAATCTGCTGACACCCGCTCAATACCAAGAGTGTTTAGCCGAACTGGGAAAAAGAGAAAGCAAAAATCAAATTCGGAATACCATAAAACAGAAACATTCATTGTGAAAGAAAATTTCACCGATTTTTACACAAATATTAAATTGCCATTGGGAATCGGAGCGTGACACCGATAATAGACTCACAACTTGGTATATTATGAATCTATTATGCTGTGATCACGGCATTTCGGGACTTCAGATAGATATCAATATCGTGGTTGATATACTGATAGCCCGTTGTGTGAAGAACATCGTAAAACTCGTTCAAGTAGTCAAATACGCCATACTGGCGAAACAATTCTGCCGTCTGTTTGCCCGTCAGAGACTTATATGCTTTATAGTTTTCGAGGCAAAACACCGAAAAAGCAGCTTCTTTGCTCATGCTTGCTCCTCCTTACACATCGGGAAATTCAATTTTCCCCGTTTTTTCTTCCTGCTTAAAAAGCAGATACAGCATACCCGTACTGAATCGTTCTCGCCGCCGGTACCATTCAAAAGCATAAATTTTTAAAATATTAACATGTAAATTTCAAAATTGTGGACCTCTATAATAAGCTGATTCTTCTATTCTGGATCTTTCAAATGCATCGTATTCCTCTGGATCAAACCCTTGAAATTCGAAATACTCTTTAACACTGTTGTATGGTAATTTCTGACCCAATTCAGTCATAATTTCTAAATAGCAAAGAATCATATTATTGGCAGCAACTGCTGAAAAATGAGGATCTTCTTTTGAATCCATCAAAATTTCTTGTATAAACTGCATCAAATACACATCGAAAAAATCCAAAATATAAAGAAGTTTATCTTTATTTATAGTAATTTTTTCTTTACGGTCCCACATAAATTACAGCCCCACATTCTTCACATACTTGTTTTTCTAATCCAACATTCATACCATAAAACACACACATTACACTTCCTGGTAGTAGAAAATCGTTGGCTACACCTACTCCTGTCAAATCATCTGCCAATAACAATGCTGTGGATTCATAACAATGTCCTACCCACCTGCGCACAGGAAGTTAGTACAACGACTATAAAGATAGCAAACATCGATATACTGAGTCGATTTATTTTAAGATTCCCTTCAATGCAGAGATTTGTTGCGATTTTCGCCCATTCTTTTGCCAATAAATGACAATCGTAAGCATTATCAAGAAACACATGATAATCAAAACAATTATTGTGGGTGTCTCGCTACTGTATTGCGCAGTACAATCGTATAATATCGTCTCTCTCCCCGTGTTGTCTATTTTTACCATCTGGGTATATTTGTACCCTGATAATAACTCGAGTATTGGTCTGCCTTTTTGAATTTTGTAAGTTACGCCAGAAATCTCGCATGTTGTTTTGTGCTCTAACTTTTGAATACTCGTTTCGTTTGTTGCTCTGTCAGGGTTAACCGCTATGCACGAAACCAATTCTCCATCTTGCATAACAGTCAGTAAAGAATCACCTCGCACAAAGTAAATTTGAATGTCGTCTCCGCACCACTGTACATAATAATTGCCATATGTTTGAAATTCAAATGCCTTTAAAATTTTTCCGCTTGTGTCACAGACTGCTATTTTCTGTGAGCTAAATGCCAATAGAATTTGATTTGCAACGTCAAAACTTACGATTTTTCCCATATTCTCCGTTGGCTCAATCTCCCGAAAAGAAATAGAATCATAAAACTCTTTTGCATCGGAATCAGAATAATAATCCCCAGAAAGCGCAGCCTCCGCTGGCATGCATAAAAGCGAAAAGGTCACAGTCATCAATAGAAATACTAGAACTTTGCTTATTCTTTTCATAGTCACACTCCTTTTATGACTTTATCTTATCCAGCAATTTAAATATATTAAACACAAACACATTATTTGTATCGCTCCAACCAGTGTGAATTTCTCCACCTGCACCCGTTCCTATACCTATGAAGCTGCCTAATCCATTATAAAAGCGATGCTTTTGTCCCGGAACAGGGAGCGCATACCAATCTCCTCCACCGCCTATTGCTAATGCCCCGATAACTGGTTCTGTAATTGAAGCTCCTGAATTATATTTTCACTTCTCCATTCTTGTTTATAGTTCGGTCAAAACACCACCGTTGAATCCATATATATTTTCCTTTTTGTATCCGTATAAAGACCCAGGCAAACTGATATGCGGTTCAAAAGTGAACGCTTCGACAGCGGACAGTTTTTCCGTGTTTCCTTTTTCAATGTAGATACGGTGTTTTTTATCCTTAACTATGGAATGACCCAAATTTCCAAGAAAATCAAGGTTGACGTACCCACGAGCTTTAATCTGATCGTTTATGTAGTAGAACAGCGCCTCAAAATTAGTGTTCTCATTCACGAAACCAAGCATAGCTTCATGCAGATAGACTTCCATTTTAAGACCATTTCGCCATTCATCATTCTGTATTTGCTCTACGTCTTTGACGATCTTACCGTTTTCTACAATCAGAGTTCTTGCGTAATCGCCCCAAATGCAGTTGCTCTGTGGACTTAAATCTATTGTAATAATATCGTTTGGCTCAATTATGTGGTCATCTGTTTTATACTCACGACCGGATACGGATACAGTAGTCTTATCACCGGCGAAAACAAAAGCGCCTACATCCCAATACCAAAAGGAATCCGCACCGTGGGAGAGCATATATTCCTCACATAGTTTACGAAGCTCAATGAGCGTCATGCCGGGCACGATAACTTTTGAAGCATGTTCAATAGTGGCTCGGTTCAAGTTTTGCATTTCATGAATAGTCATGTTTTCCTCCCAAAATCCAGTGTCGCTATTTGTTCAGCATTTCAATTAATTCATATTTCAGACTTCGGTTCACCAAAATCACGGATAATCCCGCCGTCAATACTGTCATCGCTGCAGGAATGACGACTTCCAAAACGCCCGTGTTCTCTGCGTCTTCTGTCTCCACCGCATTTTCGTCGCGCGCCCAAAGGCTGTATTCCGTGCTGAATGTGTGCTCGTTCTGCCCGGTTAAATCGAGCGTCTGCACTTTGTCGAACAGCACTGAACTGCAAACTGTGCCCAAAATCACCGCCACGGCGCTCAAGACCACTACGCCCGAAACAAGCGACACGCGGCACTGATTTTTGCTCATACCTAAACTCCGCTCAATTGCCGTGCGCTTCTTCTGCTTTACGATGAAGAAATAGAGCAGCAACACCAAAATCGCCAGTGCCGAAAGCAATCCTGCCGCGAACAGAATGATCGCCACGTACCGCATATTGAGTAAACCGCCGATGATCTGGCTGTACCCATTGTCGTCAAACGTGATCTCCAAATTTTCCCGAACCTCCGCCGGAACATTTCGGTTATACGCTGCCATGTAGTCGTCGATCGTGCCGTTTGGGATTTGGAAGGAGGTCGTCGCGCGCTGCATCGGTCCGCTGTCTACGATATTGCCGGCAAAATCCGCCTTGACCGAATTTGCGGGAATGAGGAACAAATTCAGCGCCATTTCGATGGAGCCCGCCGGTTTTCCGTATGTGCCCACACTGTAATACGTGCCGATGATCTCATACTTGGCCGTCCAAAACGGCGTGTATGTCCGGTTCTGTGCGTTTAAAAGCGAAAACGTGCGCAGGCCGCTACCGTCGCCGAACGTCCTATGCGGCGAGTCTTTTTCGTTCACGCCGTAAAGCGGCAGCTCCACTTTATCGCCGATGGAAAGCCCGTTTTTCCGCGCGAATTCTTCGGAAACAAGACATACCGCCGCACCGTTTTCGAGGTCTTCCGCGGAAAACGTCCGCCCCTCCCGCACATACACCGTGCGGTCGTGAAAGCTCGGCAGCAGCGCCGTATCTGTAACCGGCAAAACGGGCGCGGTCGTGTCCCACATGGAAAGCGCCTTTGAAAACTCCAGCCAATATTGCCCGCGCTCGGTCTCGTAAAAGCCTGCCGTCACTTCGTCAAATGTCCGTGTCTGCCTATCGCTTTCAAGCAAATTTCCGCCTGCGTCGCACTGTGTAGAGCGCTCCGCCGCGATCAGTGCGTATTCAATGGAGCTTTTCGCGTTTTCGTGGTGATTGACGATCACATTTGTATACGCCACATATGTTTTCCCTGCCTCCAGTGACGCGGGATTTTCCGTCCAGTGGTCGCAAACGTAAATTTCGTATTCGTTGTTCTGATTTTCCGCTTCCGGGTACAAAAATCGCTGCACATACACTTTTATGGGGTGATCCGGCACCGCCGTTTCGGCAGGCGTGAATTCGACCACCGGGTAAAACAGCGCCGTGCCGCCGTCGCGCACCGCAAGCCCCTGCAAATCCGCAAGGTAATACAGGCGTTTTTCAGGCGCTTTCAAATAATTCACGCCGTCAAAATCCAGAACATCGGCAGAGATCACCGAATCATACACGGGTTCGGCTTCGCTATAATACGCCCCATCGGCGGCATTCCACCCCGTGCGCATCTGCGTGCGGTTCGGCTTTTGCTCTACCGTGCCGAGCGTTGTGAATTGCTTTTCCACAGCATCCATTTGCGCCTGTGTCTGTGCCCACAAATTTGCCCCCATCACCAAAAGTGCCGTGGCGGCGGCCATCAGGAGGAAGAACAAGCAAGTTTTCATCGGCGTGCGAAGGAGTTGTTTGAGGCTCTTTAACATTCTACTGCCAGCCTTCCGTCCTGCATTTTGTAGACGATGTCCGCCTGCGCCGCGATGCCCGGGTCGTGCGTGACGACAATAACGCAGTAATTTTCGTCTTTCACGAGTTTTTTGAGCAAGTCAATGACGACCTTGCCGTTTTCCGTATCGAGGTTGCCCGTCGGTTCATCCGCGAGGATAACTTTCGCGTCGGACGCCAGCGCCCGCGCGATGGCGACGCGCTGCTGCTGACCGCCGGAGAGCATCGCCGGCAGCTTTCTCGGGTCAACGTCACCGAGACCAACCGAGCTTAAAAGCTCTTTGGCTTTGATTTTTGCCTCTTTCGTCGGCTTTTTTGAAATTTGCATCGGGTACATCACATTTTCGAGTATGTTCAAAGTGGGAAGTAGGTTGAAAGATTGGTAGATCACCGTCACGTTCTCGCGTCGGTGCCGTTCGCTTCCGATCTCTTTCAGCGTTTTTCCGTTCACAATGATCTCGCCCTCGCTCGGCGTGCCGAGACCCGCGAGCATCGAAAGCAGCGTCGTTTTGCCGCTGCCGGACTGCCCGACGATCGCGTAGAATTTTCCCGCCTCAAACGTGCAGGAGACGTTTTTTAACGCCTGCACCTTCTGGTATTTGCTCTGGTAGGTATAGCTCACATTTTCCGCTGCTAAAACAGCCATATTCACGCCGCCTTTCCGTTAATCGATTTTTGTCAAAAGCTCCAGTGCGTCAAACCGCAGGAGCAAAATGAGCGCCAGCAAAACGCCCACGCACGAGGACGCAAGGTACAGCCCGCAGATCGTCAGAATCTGCCCGAGCGCAAGCCCCGCCGTGCAAAGCAATATGGGCACCGCCACCGCGCAGCCGCACACATTTGCGATGAGCATACCGAAAAAGCACGCGCATCCGCTTAAAATCTTCGGCCGCCCAAGCGAAAGCGAGATCGCCATGTCCCGCCGCGTGCTGCGCAGCAAAAGAAACGTCACCAGCGTGACAAGCACAATGACGAGCGCGAAAAACGGCGCTAAAAACCACCGCAGCACCTTCAAATTCTGCTCCAACTTCTCTGCCGTCTCAATGAAAAGCTGGTCGTCCACCACAAGCGTGTCGCCGTGGCGCTCATCAAGCGCGTTCGGGTCGGGCTTTGCAAATCCTGCGCCGCGCATGGCATCTTTAAAATCGTTCAGTTTCATCGGGTCGCGCAGCGCACAACGGAACGAGCTGTAATAAAATCGCAGATTATTTTCCTTAACGACCGTTTGCAGCCACGGCACAGAGACGATCATGCTGCACGGCACCGCGCTGCCCGAGGCGCTGTCCGCGTACACGCCGATGATCTTTACGCCCTGCATGCCGAGGTGCTCGTACCGCAGCGAAAAGCCGTCGTCGTTGTAGCGCGTCACGTAAAACGGCATCGAGAGCGTGTCGCCCGAATTCAACCCGTACTGCGCCGCGTAGCTTTGGCTCACCACGCACAGCGGCTCCGCGCGCTCCAAAAACGAGAGGTCATACCCGTTTTCAAACGCGATGTTCTCCTCCGTCACGCCGACGAGCGCCGAAAGCCCGCTCACCGCCGTCACGGACGTGTCCGCGCCCTGCACGTCCTCCGCGCGGTACTGCTCCTGAAAATTCGCGCACGCCGAGGCCGTGTACACCGCGTCTTTGATGTCCGCCTTCATGAGGTTCGCAAAGTGATTTTCGTCGATCTCGAACCCCACGGTGCGCGCACCGCTGCGGTTGACCACCTGCGCCGTCACCGGGATGACCTGCGCCAGATTTTCCTCCGCGCTCTCCGCCGTCTGGATGCTGCCGAGGTAAAACGACATGCAGCATACAAGCAGCGCCGCAATACAAACAGAAAGCGCCGTCCGCCCGCGGTTGCGCAAAACAATGTAGTTCATTTCTTTCAAAATCACCATATATATTTCTCCATATCATAAACTAAAGGAAAAGTTGAAAACCATTCCGAATTTTTCTGATATCGTAATCCCATCACAAAACGCGTTACCTTTAAAGTCAAATGACACTCTGGCCAAACCTTAAATTTCAAAATTTTTCATATGGTTAACTTGCTGTTAAAATATCATATTAACGGAAACAAGTCAATACATTTATCATGAAACGACAAAAAAGCGCTTATTTGGGTTGATTTATTGGCAAATTTGATTTTTTAAAAACAAAAAAAGACAAGCGTTTTTAACGCTGGTCTTTCTTTGCTTAAACTTCAATATCTATTAATTGAACCTATGTTAAATTTCAATTATCACATAAAATTTTCTTTTCTCATCTTCATAAAACGCGTGAAAGCTTCCGTCTTTTTAGCGAACGACCCTTTATTTTTTCTTCTTTCAACACAAATGATCTCGTCGGCGCGAAGCTTTAGACCACCGTCCACTGTACACACATGAATATATACAGTTTCCATATGAAGCTGCTTTAGCGCCGCCGACAAGCTGCGGCAAAATCTGTTTTCGTCAATAGGTTTGGATAAATACCGATAAACATGGAAATCCATTGCTTCATCGAGATAATCGGGGAATGAAGTGATAATAATGATCTTAACATACACGTTTTTTTGCATCAATTCCGCACCGACGTGAATCCCACTTCGCCCCGGCATTTCGACATCCAAAAAAGCAATATCAGGTGTGATTCCCGAATAGATCAGCTCCTTAAAAGCTAATGATAATATAGTTATTGTTTCTCTTTCTTAACCGATTTATTTCTTACCAATCTTTCTATCAAAATAAATATAACGCCTAAAAATATACCGAACCCAACAATTACAAGAGTCATCGCTTGCATTCTCCCCGCATATTGAAGTAGCTCTGTTGATTCCCTACTCGATTTTGCCAGTATGTTCAATGCGGAAAAAATCTCTCCAAACTCCCGCATATAATAGGCGGCGTCCGTAATGCGGTATTGCGGCAGGAGAGAGGACGGCAGAGCGATGTGCAGCAGGATAAACGGCACGGCGAGTAGGGCGAGAACACCTAAAACGCCGTGGAAAATGAGCTTTGCGCGGTTCTCTTTCGCTCTGCGCGAGAGAACGAAAGAATAAACCCACAGAATCAAGACGAAAAGCGAGAGGGCAAGCAATGCGGCCAAAAGCGGCAGCTGCGAAAGAAAGCTTTTAACGTCTGAAAGGCTGTAAAAGCTGCCGGCGTTTTCATTTGCGAGTTCCGTCACGGGTAAAATTGTGCTTTTCGCGCGGTCTGCCATAAACGGCTGCGGGGTGTCCGTCACGTTAAACAGCAATGCGTTTTCGGCTTCTGCGGTCGGTGTGAGGGCGCCTGAAAGCTGCGGGATGCCCTCCGGGAATATGGCAAGCCATGTGTCGTCCCGGTTCTCCAAATCGGATTTGATTGAAATTTCGTCGCCACTGCGCAGGGGCTTTGAAGCGTAACGGACATAGCTGCCGAAAAACTTCAAATCAAGCTGATTTTCGCCCACGGAATAATTATTGATTTCTTCTTCATAAATGCGCGTGCCGGTCTCCCAGCCGGTGCCTTCTCTCGGGCGGTAGAGGTGCATGCCCGTATCGTCGAAGAAAAGGGAATCAAGCGCGATGTGCGGGGAGGGTTCGCTTTCGTCCGCTTGCGTGAGCACCACTTCCGGGATCATGAGCTGCTCAATGCGCACGGAAAGCATCGTGCAGAAAACGAGGCCCCATAAGATCAAAACAAAAATGCAGAGAACGCGGCGTTTCATATCACTTCACCTCCGCTAAAACGATGCCTTCCACAAGCTCGCGGTTGAAGAAGGTGAAGAGGAACAGCGCGGGCAGCACGACCAGAATGCAGCAGACGAGCTGCACGGAGGTCTCGCTCGGCGGTGTATAGGCGAGCGCCACCGAGATGGGGTACTGCTCGGCTTCTTTCAAAAACGCGATGGGCTGCTCCACCATGTTCCATGCGTCGAGGAAGGAGAGCAGCAAAACGCACACAAGGCCGCTTTTGTTCATCGGCGAGACGACGTAAAACAGCATGCGCAGCACGCCGCAGCCGTCCAGCATGGCGGCATCCAGAACGGTGTCCGGCACCGATTTAAAGCTTTGCGTTAAAATAAACGTGCCGAGCGGCAAGATAATAGACGGTAAGATCAGCGCTGCGTAGGTATTCAGCAGGTTCATGTAGCCCAGCATGATGAAATCGGGCACGAGCGTGACCTGCACAGGCAGCGTCATGAGGATCATTAAAAGGAAGAAAAGGAAGTTGCGGCCCGGGAACTTATACTTTGCAAACCCGAACCCGGCAAAAACGGAGATCAAAAGCTGCCCCGCGGCGATGCACACGGCCATGCCGATACTTTTCCAAAAGCGGAAAAGGTATTTTGGGGAAGCCAGAAAAACGTCATAATAATACTGGAACGTAACGCCGCCAGGCGACAGAAAGCTGCGCACGAACACGTACAAAAACGGCGCAGCGGATAACACCACGACCAAAGCGGCAAACAGCCCGGAGAAAAACCGTTTCACTCGCGGAACGCCTCCTTTCGGCTGACAAACGCATAGAATAAGCCAAAGAATACGATAATGACGATCAACAATAAGACCGAAGCCACGGAGAGCTTCTGGTAATTGAGGTTGCTGAAGCAGTTGTTGATGAAATGCTGGAGCATGTAAAGCTCATCCACGGGGTGCTCGCCGTCGATAAGAAAGATCTCGCGGAAGCACTTAAATGCGTTGATGACGGAGAAGATCAGGGCGAAAAACACGGAATACCACATTTGCGGCGTAGTGATGTAGCGGAACTTCTGAAACGCCGAAGCGCCGTCGAGATCGGCGGATTCGTACTGCTCCGCGGGGACGGTGACGAGCCCTGCGAGCAGCAGAATAACGCTGTACCCCGTGTTTTTCCAGAGGTACATGAGGATCATGACCCAGAAGGCGTATTTGCCGTCCAGCCACTCGACGATGGGCAGATTTAACGCGGCAAACAAGCCGTTTACGGCGCCTTTTTCGCCGAAAAGCAGATCGATGAGCAGAACGGTTCCGGCGACGGGCATGATGTACGGAAACAAAAAGACAGATTTTAATAGCTTATGCTTGCCCGCCTGCTTTTGCATGAGGAGTGCCAAAAGGTAGGAGAGCAGCATGATGAGCGGCAGCCCTATGGCTAAAAACTTCATCGTGTTGAAAAACGCCAGACGGAAAAGGTCGTTTTGGAACATCTTCGTATAATGCTCCATGCCGACGAACATGCCGGCGGCGCCGTAGCCCTGCGTAAACGAATAGCGCAGCACAATGCCGAACGGGATGAGCGTGAACACAAGGCAGCCGATCATCACCGGGGCGATCAGGATATATCCGTGAAAAGCTTTTCTCATAAGGCACCGCCTTTTATTTTATTCCTGCACCCACTGCTCCATGGTCTTGTACCATTCGGCAATGATGGGCGCGAGGTCGGCATTGGGGTCTTGGTAGCGGGCATCGCTGCACGCATAGTAGCAATTTACAAGCGCTTCCTCCAAACCGCCCTGGAAGCGAACGCGGGTGATCTGGCTGCGCGCGGCGCTGAAGTTTTCGTAGTTTTCGGCGCTCATGTGCCAATCGGTCATGCCGTGCCACGTTACGGGGCTGGTATCCTGCATGGCATCGGCATAAACGGGGATGCCTACGGAATCATTGTATACGAGCCACTCGGAATAGAGCGCGGAGGACAGCTGGGTCTCTTTGCGCAGCAAAAGGTCGGCGAGGAAGAACGCTTCGTCCGCGTGCTTTGTGCTGCGGTTGATAGCGACATACGACGTGACCGCTGCGGTCATACCGCCGTCGTCCGAATAGAGCGGCACCATGGTGATGGGGCCTTGGTCGCGCACCTTGACATGCGGATCGGCAAAGTCGCTGCCCGTAAGGCCGCCGCATGCAAACCAGTGGTAATAAGGCGGGACATTTTCAAATTCGCCGTTCTTATTGCGCACATCCAACTCTATAACGTCGGTGATGCGCTGCAAAAGCTCGTCTTCCGTAAAGAGCAGCTTTTCACTGCTGTAATCGGCAAGGTCGCCCAGTATGTAGGGGAGCAGCGGGCCGCCGCATTGGTTTTCAAAATTTTCCTGCTCTTCCATCGTGGGGATCCAGTTCGCGGCAGCAGTGAGCACGTTCGTTTTGTCGTTCAGCATGTCCTGCCATGTGGTTTCCGCTGTGGTGGTGAGCGTTACGTCCGATTCGCGGAACATGGTCAGCGGGAAGGTGTAGGTCATCGGCAGCAGCATTTGACCCTGTTCGGTGCGGCCGGCCGCCATGACGGTCTCGTTCAGCTTATTCCACTCCATGAACTGCGCGTTTTGGATGTAGTCATCGAGCGGCAGAAAAAGCCCGGCTTCCATCGCTTTTTCGGGCACACGGAACAGCGCTTCGACGTCTGCTGCCATGTAATCGATGCCGCCGTTGCAGGCGATGATGAACATATCCGGGCCGCCGCCGGACATGATCTCGGTGCGGACGCGGTCGAGCGCCGTTTCGCGCTCTGTGCCTTCGCGGGGGAGGTACTCAAACGATACGTTTTCCGGCCCGCCGAGGCTTTTTACGGTGTTCATCAGGTTATAAAACGCGTTTTCCGGGGTCTTGCCCTCTGTGTAGCCGGCGCGGTACTCTAAGTCCACGCAGACACGCAGGGCGTCTTTATCCACTGCACCGGACGAAGACGAGCCGGAGGTTTTGCCGCCCGAATCATCACTTTCCGTAATGCCGGCGGGCGGGGGCGGCGCACCGCAGGATGCGAGGGATAGCGTGCAGAGCAGCGCTGCCAAAAGTACAGATAGCTTACGTTTCATATCGGACACCTCTTTCACGTTATGGGGATATGAGATGCGGGGAATGAAGATTTTTCCCTCATGTTTTGCCGTTTGATTGTAATTATATTTACTATACTTCTAATCTTATAAACGAGTTTTGCATAAATTTTGTAAAACGCATTATTCAGAGAGTCTGGTTTGCAGCGCTTCTATCACGCTGTGCGCAGCGGCAGCGCAATCCGGGTTTTCTTCCCACGTCAGGGTCGTGGCGGTATCGTAAATGGTGTAGTCCATCACGGAATAGAACCGCACAGCGTTGACGCGGCTTTGCACGCTTTCAAGCAGCTCGGGCTGCAGATAGGCGTTTTTGTGCGTCAAGAAACTGTTTAGGTTGCCGAGCATCAAAAGCGTACCGCGCGCATCGTTCACGGTTTCAGTGTCGATTTGCGCTTCGTCGCTGAACAGCAGCTCGAAGAAGCGGAACACCTCATCGGCCTTTTGGCTGTTGCGATTGATGGCTGCGTAGGAGGTAATAAACGCGGTCACGCCGCCTTCGGTGTTCGGAATGGCAAGGGCGTTCACGGTGTCTTTATTCTGTGCGTAATACGCCATGCCTTCATCGGTCTGCGCATAGGATCCGCTTTGGATCAGTGCGGTCTCCTCGTCAAAGCTTTCCGACGCAGGCATGGCAAGAAGATCTTCAAACTGCGCGGTGAGGTTTTCCTCGGTGAGAATTGTTTTTTCGGTGGCGTAATCTGCAATACGGGGAATTCCGGCGCCGCACCAAGTGTAGAGGTTGTTGCGCACAACTTTCAGAACGGCCGTGTCCTCACAGTTTACAAGCTCGTCCCATGTTTTGGGGGTGAAATCGGGGTCGGCAAGCTGTGCTTTATCGAGGAGAAAAACGCTTGCGTAGTACGTGATAGGCAGCACGACCTGTCCTTCGTCGGTTTTTCCGGTATCGAAAACAGGGGCAAAGTGGTCTTCGGAGCGGAGGTATTCGCTTTCTTTTATATAGTCGTCAAGCGGCAGAAAAGCGCCGGACTGCATGGTGCGCTGCACATCCGGGAACAGCGCGGCCGGGTGACCTTCACCATTGAAAGTCATGTTTGAGGTCGGGGAAGAAAGCAGATAGCCGTCCGGCCCGCCACCGGCCATGATCTCCACGCGCAGGGAGGAGATCTGCGTTTCGCGCTCCTGCGCATCCTCGGAGAGGACGAAAAACTCAACGTTCAAATCGCCGTAGATCTCTTTTGCAAGCCGCGTTATGCCGTTTTCGTGCGTAAATTCCTGCTCATCCGTCACGATCACCGCTTTTTCGCTCGATTTGCTCGCGGTGCTGCCCGTTGAAGCCGAAGCGGAAGACGTAGCCGAAGGCGCCGCGCCGCCGCAGCCGCAGACCGCCTGCGTGAGCAGCATGGCAGACAAAAGAATGGCAAATTTGCGTTTCATAGATTTTTCTCCTTTAAATTGGTGAAATATAATTATATGCTATATATGAACTCACCTTTCAGCTACAAAGGCAAATTCATAGAGGGTTATACAGCGATCACTGTTCTTTTGCCAGACATGATTTCTAAACGTTTAGTTGACTTAATAATAATAGAATTTCAAATTAAGTCAAGCAAAATCACACTAAATGACAAAAGAGCATCATGAAGTAGCATTTATCAATCCGAACACTCTACAAATATCTATTGAATTTTCCTTTAACAACCAGCTCTCGTTTTAAAAAATTTGCAAGGCAAAAGGTCAAGCAGCTTTATATTTCAAATTTTGAATTTCCATCCCATAAGCGCGCCAAATGTAAACAATCTGTAAACAAATACCTTTACCCCGCTTATAAATCGCCGAAAAATGTCGTGTATAAGCAGCGTCTGCAAGCCCGATTAGGCAGACTGCCGTATTCCTATATTCAGAAAATCGATAAAGCCCTCGCCGTCAGTATCGGGTTATGGGATAAATGCTGAAAACATAAAGACTTTGTTTTTATTTGTTATCCGGTACAAGTAAGCTCCCATATACTTGCACCACGAGGTGGTAATTTGGCGCACAGAGAATTTATCTATATCAGTGAACCGCTTCCAAAATTGGATGAAAAGGAGCATGCCGCTTTCTTTCTGAACTTGCAGAAAGGCATCCTCCGTTCCCTAAAGCAGCGAAATCTGCTGACACCCGCTCAATATCAAGAGTGTTTAGCCGAACTGGGAAAAAGAGAAAGCAAAAATCAAATCTGTAATACCATAAAACAGAAACATTCCTTGTGAAAGAAAATTTCACCGATTTTTACACGAATATTTAACTGCCAACAGCATTCTCTAATGTGATCGAGAAAATTAACAACTTCAGGGGGCGGGATTGTGGAAAGCCATCCGAAACAAACTGTAAAAACAAATTTGCACATTCGACAAACCAAATTTCGCTTTCTATAATAATAGGCACAGAAACATTCACTGTAAAAGGGGGATTTATATGAACCGATATGAACGCATGAATCAAGAGCGAAAAATAATCGATGTGCGAAAGCGTGTGGCTGCCTATTGCCGCGTTTCCACCGACCACGAAGATCAGGCAAATTCCTTTGAGAGCCAGCAGCGGTATTTCAGGCAATATATTGAGCGCAACCCCGATTGGGAGCTTTACGAGATTTTTGCCGACGAAGGCATCTCCGGCACCAACACCAAAAAGCGCAGTGAATTCAAGCGCATGATTGCCTGCGCCAAAGAGGGCGATTTCGATTTGATCATCACGAAGGAGATTTCCCGTTTCGCAAGAAATACGCTCGACAGCATCTATTACACGCGCGACCTCAAAAAACACGGCGTCGGCGTTATTTTTATGAATGACAACATCAATACCTTAGACGGCGATGCAGAGCTTCGCTTGGCAATCATGTCTTCCATTGCACAGGAGGAAAGCCGTAAGACGTCCGAACGTGTGAAATGGGGGCAAAAACGCCAGATGGAACAAGGCGTTGTGTTCGGCAGGAGCATGTTAGGCTACGATGTTAAAGACGGCAAAATGACCATCAACGAGGAAGGCGCCAAAATCGTGCGGCTTATCTTCCATAAGTTTGCAAACGAAAACAAGGGCACACACGTTATCGCACGCGAGCTTCGCGAAGCAGGCATCACGCCTATGCGCGTCAAAGAGTGGAGCAACACCGTCATTTTGCGCGTGATCCGCAACGAAAAGTATTGCGGCGACCTCGTGCAAAAGAAAACTTTCACGCCGGATTTTCTCTCTCACGAAAAGAAATATAACCGCGGCGAAGAAGAATTTGTCATCATCAAAGACCACCACGAACCCATCGTTTCCCGAGAACTTTTCGAGAAAGCCAACCGCATTTTAGATGAAAAATCTCTAACGCAGGAAGGCAAAGCCAAGCACTCTAACCGTTATCCGTTCTCCGGCAAAATCAAGTGCGGCTGCTGCGGCTCCAGCTATGTGGCAAGATATAAAAATCGAAATAACGGAACCCGCTACAAAGCATGGCGATGCTACAAGTCCGCTACACAAGGCAGCCCGCACACCGATAAAACCGGAAATCCGCTTGGCTGCTCAAATCCAAGCATCCGCAATGAAGATGCCGTTCATATCATGTACCTCGTGACCCGCAGTCTGCAATTAGAGGAAAAGAAAATCACCGCTAATTTGCTTTCGGTCATTCAATCCGTGCTTTCCGTAAACACCAACTATTCGCATATTGAAAAGCTCAAAGAGCAAATTCAAACTGTCGAGGATAAGCGCACGCAACTGATTGACCTGTGCATATCCGGTGCGATCACCAAGCAGGAATTCATCACGAAACGCGAAGTCTGCGATAAGGAGATTTCCGAGCTGCAAGATACGATCAGCGGCATAGACCAGCAGCACCTCCTCGCCGATCAGCAGGAAAGCGTGATGAAAGAAATCACCGCTGCCATTCATGAAATCGTCAGCGGTGTCGAATATGAAGATGCGTTTTATTCACAGATTTTAGACAAAATGGTGGTTCAAAGTAAGGATACCGTCGATGTTTACCTGAATTTGCTCCCGATTAAGTGGAGTTACGCCGTCGCAAAGGCCTCAAAAGGCGTTTTAGACCCCAAAAGCGGCATTTCTGAAACAGAGATACCGATATCCGTCAATATCGCCCGAAGCTCCGGGTAGGGCATGGAGTAGCGCTGGCTGAGGTAGCGCAGGGAAGCGCCTAATTCTCCGTGAGGGCCGCCGTATTGGCTTATGATGAGCTTTGCGAGCGCGGGGTTCGGGTTTTTGATGCGTACGGGGTACTGCAGCTTCTTCTCATAAATCCACATTACTCGTTCGCCTCCGTTTCCCACGGCCACGGGTCGCTGATCCACGCCCAGCGGCTCGTTGAGCGCGAAGTCTCGTTTAAGGGGCCGTATGCTTTTTCGTACTCGGCCGTAAGCTTATCGTATTCCTCGCGGTAAGCAGCAAGCTTTTTCGCCGCTTCTTTGCAATACGGATGCGAATCCAGATACAAATGCAGCTCCCACATCGCGAACTGCACGGCGGAAATGTGCCGCCTTAAACGCTGCTGTTCGTTCACCGCGGCTCACCCCGCCTTCCGTAAAACGGTTTATTCAAAACCGGGAACAGCGTGCCGTCATCGAACGCGCGCGCCGGCTCATAGGTTTCGCTCCACTGCTGAAACGGCACGTAGGCCATGCCGGGCACAGGGTCCTCGGGCAGCGGCGTACAGGTGGTGCGGCAGCCGCGCAGCATGGTGTTTTCATCTGCCATGTGCTGTGTCTCCTTTCAAACTATACTTGCAAGACAAGCTCGCAGTTCATAGTATGAAAACGGAGCGCAGCGTGTGCATCATGCGCCGTGGCGCGGACCGGACTTTTCCCCCTTCTTTTCGGAAACACGCTGCCACAAAACGGCAAGCATAAAGCCAAACGCCACCGCAAGCAGCACGATGGCAGCCGTAACAAGACGGTCTGTCTGTGCCGCACGGGCGTTTTTCTCCGCTTCCGTCTGGGTCAGATCCGCGTCGCGCGCTTCTCCTGTCACAACGGTTGTTTCGGCCGGTGCTTCTTCTGCATTGGCTTCGGCGGCTTCACTTTCCGCAGGCTTTTCACCGCTTGCCGCGTCTTTTCCCTTTGCGGCGGACGACGTGCCCGTCTTTCCTGCCACCGCCGTCACGGGTTTTGTCTCACGCGTGACGGCCACGGTGTACACTGTCGTTTCGCCACTTTCGGACGTCACGGTGAATTCAAAATCGACCGTACTGCCGCCCGCGCCGAGATTTTTGCGGTTCACGCGCACAGCGCAGCCCTCTGCCGGCTGGGCGTCGAAAACGAGTGACGTGACGGAAAACGGCACCGAGAGCGAATATTGGAACCTCTCCGGGTCAAAGCTCGGGGAAAGCGTGCCCGTCGGCGGGATGAGCGAAAGCAGTGCCGCGCCGATCTCCGGCTCTTTCACGTAAGTAAACGTCTTTTCCGTCGTCTGCACCGTATCTATGAGTTCTTGCCCCACAGCGTTCGCCGCATCGGTCACGGAAAAGCTGACCGTCACAGCATCAAACTCCGCACCGCGCTCCGTGCGGAACACCAGCGTGAACGGCTCCGTGAGCGCACCGCCGTCCTTCGCCGTGTAAACGAGCGCAAAACGTCCGTCCTGCTGCGAGGTATACACGTGGCGCGATTTCACACTTTCCGGCAACTCGGCCTTCGCATTGGCTATGGCTTCCGCGTCAAAATCCGCAAACAGCACGAACGCGCCAATGTCCCCGCGCACCGGCGTGCAGGTCACGGCGAACGATCCGCCGGGACGCACCTCTTCTTCCTGTGCTGCGAATGCGAACAGCGGCTTCGTCTCTTCTGCCATGGCCGAAACACCCGGTGCAAAAAGAAACAGGAGCGCACACAGAAGAAACCACGCGCCAAAGTCGTGCTTCTTCATAGTGCACCTCCTGCAAATCATTTTTATATTGCTTTTAGTATAGAAACCGCCGAGCACACTGTCAATAAGTTGTGAACTTTAATCACTTTTTCTGTTCAAAAGTTCTATCAGCTTCTGCTCCCTTTCTGCGGGGCAGCATCCCGTTTTTTTCAGTATAGCACAGCGTTATTTTCCGTGTAATGTTTTTTCAAAAGAAAAAAGTGCAGGTTTAACAATTTCGTAAAAAACGCATAACACAAAAAACGAAAAGTACCACTATACTGATAATCGAAAAGAAAAGATGAATACAAAGAGGTGGTTCCCTTGGAACATAAAGTGAACACGATAAACGTGAAAACATGCAGCTTTTAAGACGAAAACATCACAACAAAGAGGAGAATGACTTATGTTTGACATGAGACCGTATCGTAACAATAATGATAGAAGAAACAATCTGAGTGCTTACAACCCGTTCCGTGAAATGGACGCGTTTGAGCGTAATTTCTTTAACGATCCGTTCGGCAGCTGGTTCGACCACAGCGCGCTCGCATCGTTCAAGACCGACATCAAGGATAACGGCGACAGCTACACGTTGGAGGCCGACCTGCCGGGCTTTGACAAGAAGGACATCCATCTCGATGTCAACGGCGACACGCTGACCATTCACGCCGAGCGCAAGGCAGAGCAGGAAGAAAAGGACGACAAGAACAACTACGTCCGCTGCGAGCGCTCCTTTGGCTCGTACAGCCGTCAGTTTGACCTGAGCAGCGTAGACGCCGACCACATGAAGGCGACCTACGACAACGGCGTTTTGAAGCTTGAAATGCCGAAGAAGGCCCTGCCGGACAGCGCGCGCCACATTGAAATCGAATAAGCCTACCGTCCTTTGACGCAGTATAATATAGAATGAAAACGGGGAGCCGTGCGTGTACCTTGCGCGGCTCCCCGTTTCTGTTTTATTTCAGCGTTTCCACTGCGGATTTTTCCACCGGCAGTGTTGCCTTATAGCGCTCCAGGAACTTCTCAAAGCCCTGCATGTCGGTTTCATCCGGCTCTGCGGTCTCGCTCTTTGCCTCGGCGAAAATGTTCTTATCGAGGTAATCCTCCAGCGTTTCGCCGTCCTCTGCGTTCACAAGGTAAGAAGCCAGCAGCGCCATGCCCCACGGGCCGCCCTCGCCCGCCGTTTCCATCACGGAGACCGGCGTATGCAGCGCACCTGCCATCAGCTTCTGGCCCACGCCCTTCGCCTTGAAGAACCCGCCGTGGCCAAGCAGCGAATCAACCTCCGCGTGCTCCTTTTCGATCAGAATATCCATGCCGATTTTCAATGTCGCCATCGCGGAGTAAAGCTGCGTGCGCGCAAAGTTCTGGAACGTAAACGCGCTGTCCGGCAGGCGCATAAACAGCGGTCTGCCCTCCTCCATGCCGGTGATCGGCTCGCCGGAGAAGTAGTTGCACGAAACGAGCCCGCCGCAATCGGCGTCGCCCTTTAAAGCCTCAAAGAACATCGTATCAAGCGCCTGCGGCATGGAGCACTTCGCGCCGATGAGCTCCGCAAACGACTTAAACAGCCCCGCCCACGCGTTGATGTCGGACGTGCAGTTGTTGCAATGCACCATCGCAACGGGCTTGCCGGTCGGCGTCGTCACCATGTCGATCTCCGTGTGTACTTTAGAAAGTGCCTTTTCGAGCACGATCATCGCAAAAACAGACGTGCCTGCGGAGATATTGCCCGTGCGCACACGGACGCTGTTCGTTGCCGTCATGCCCGTGCCGGCGTCACCTTCCGGCGGGCACAACGGCGCACCGGGCTTTAAGGTGCCGGTGGGGTCAAGCAAAAGCGCACCCGCGTCGGTCAGCTCGCCCGCGTCCTCGCCCGCAAGGCGAATCTGCGGCAGAATGTCGCGCAGCCGCCACGGCAGGTTGTGCTCCTTGTGCAGAATATCAAACGTGTCCATCATGCCGGAATCGTACACGTTGTGCTCGCTGTCAATGGGGAACATGCCGGAGGCATCGCCGATGCCGAGCACCTTCTCACCCGTCAGCTTCCAGTGCACATAGCCCGCAAGCGTTGTGATGAACGCAATGTCCTTCACATGCGGCTCGTTGTTTAAAATCGCCTGATGCAGATGCGCAATGCTCCAGCGCTGCGGAATGTTAAAGCCAAAGCGCGACGTAAGGTCGGCGGCAGCCTCCTCCGTCATCGTGTTGCGCCATGTGCGGAACGGCACAAGCAGCTCGCCCTCGCGGTCAAACGCCAAATAGCCGTGCATCATCGCGGAAAACCCCAGCGCCTTCAAATGCGTGATCTTCTCGCCGTATTTCTCCTCTACCGATGCCGCAAGGTTCTTGTAGCTCTCCTGAATGCCGTGCCAAACGTCGTCCATGTGGTACGTCCACACACCTTGCTCCAAGCGGTTTTCCCAGTCATAGCTGCCGGAAGCCAATACCTCGCCGTGCGGCCCGATGAGCACCGCCTTAATGCGCGTAGAGCCAAGCTCCAAACCGAATACCGCTTCGCCCCCGCGGATCAGCGCGGCAATCTCGTTGCGTTCCATATATACCCGTCCTTTCACGGCAAACCCGCCGTTTGTGTGATTTTCTCATTCCGTCACTCGTATCACTTGTACGAACAACTCTATATAATCATACCGAAAATCATCGCATTTTTCAAGAGAAAACTTTGCCGAAATTCCTCTGCGGAATTTGTATCGTGTGCGAAACCGTTTGCTTCAAAACAAAAAATGCCCCAAAACGAACTTCCCTCTTGATTTTTTCCTCAATTTATATTAGAATAGATAACACAGCAAAATGAATACGCGGGCGTAGTTTAATGGTAGAACATCAGCTTCCCAAGCTGAATACGAGGGTTCGATTCCCTTCGCCCGCTCCAAAAATCACGAGTCTTTTTGATTCGTGGTTTTTTCTTTTGAAAAAAGCTTTTGCACATTTCAAAGCTTCTTCTTTTCCAAAATCGTTAGTGAATGCCGTTTCGTTTCTAAAACTATTCATCAAAATATTTTTTGCAGAAAATGCAGCGAAAGTTTTCTTTTTCAGGGAAACTTTTGCCGTGTTTTCCTCTATAGGTAGAAAGACTTCATTTTACTTATAGAGGAGATATAAAAATGACTGAAGAGAATCGAGAATATCGCACAAGTCAAATCATGCTAAGAAACCAGTTTCATGGCAAAGACAAATTTAAGATTCCTATTATTCCCAAAGGAAATTTCGGGGATAAAGACTTTCAAAATCTGCTGTTAATCGGCTTTGACCGCACCAACATCAGAGATGAGCATCACTTAAACCGCATGGTTCATTTCTTTTTATATGATTATAAATTTGAACGGATATGGAAAAAACCGGACTATGATATAGAAAAACTGAAACGCTACAGAGCCGTTCTATCTCCAGATTTCAGTATCTATAGAGAGATGAACCCTTCAATGCAGCTTTATAACACTTTTAGAAACCGCTGGTGCGGCGCATATTTTGCTTCAAAAGGAATTCGGGTTATTCCAACCGTAAGTTGGGGAGACGAAAACACCTTTGATTTCTGTTTCAAGGGCATTCCAAAGGGGAGTGTTGTGGCGGTATCCACTTACATGGTTTCTGAGCATGGCAATCACGCCGATCAAAAAGACTTTTTCCTAAAAGGTTATCGCGAAATGCTTCGGCAAATCGAACCCGAACGGATTATTTGTTACAATACCCCATTTCCTGAAATGGAAGGCAACATCATTTTTGTAGATTATGAACTTTCTTCTTGGAAATATCAAAACCATAGCAAGTCTTCAAAATATGCAAAATATCTCACAGGACAGTTGTCTCCTGTCAAAAGCCGTGCTATACTGATAAAAAGAGGTTATGTATTCCCCCAGCAAGAAGAAAAAGGCATGGGCAGTGCTTATGGCGGCGAATGGAAACCTAAGAAACCGGACGATGAAAGATTTATAGGTAAACCGGGAGAAATTAAAACTACCAAAGACAAAAATGGAAATCTTCGACTTACCAAAATCGGTGAAGATGGCAAAGCGGTTTCAGAACAACATTTTTCGGATCACGGTTACCCACGCCACCATTCCATACCGCACGACCACGAACTAGTCTGGGAACACAACCATTTTCATTGGGGCGACACTAAAAATTATTGGGACGGAAATGTCCCCGAATTCAAACAATATGGAGGTAACGATATGGACACTATTTTTCCTGCTTGCAACACTCTGGAAGACGATCGTTTTGAATCTATTGAGGAATTCAAGGACTGCATAGGGCGCGGAGATGAAATTGAATTCGAATGGAAAGGCGTTCATTTCGGAATGAGCGGCTGCCAACCGAAACCGGAGCATCGGATCATGGCCTATCTCTGGAACCAGCCGGATACCGAACAATACTTTGATACGCCGGACGACGCGCTGGAATACATTGTCGCCGGAGACCGCCTGCGCGATATCATCACACAGATAGACGTTCTCTCGCGTGCTTTTTGATTAACCAAGCGAAATATTCCGAAGCTCAACCCAAAACCAATCATACAAAAAGCTCCCGCAAATTTTCTCCGCGGGAGCTTTTGCTATTTTCGCTTATTCGCTTTTTTCCGCTGCAAAACGGTCTCGCGCAGCGCGCAGTATTTATCGGCAAGGCACAAAACAGCCGTTTCTTTGAACCGCGGCGGGGCGGGATTTAACGGAAACATGTGCTTTTTGATTATGTCGCGCTCCGTGTCATTCAGCTCAAAGTCGCGGTCGGCATTGCGCAGAGCCGTTCCGGCGTGTCGAAACCCGTGCAGCCTGTGCGCGGGATCGGGCGTGTGCCAATCGTAGAGGAAATAATCGTGCAGCAAAGCGCCGCGCACAAGAGCGCGCTGGTTCACTTTTAGGTGCAGTCGGTGCACGAGCCACAGGCACACAAGCGCCACGCACACGGAGTGCTCAAACACGCTCACAGACCCGTGCTGCATGTTCTCTTTTGCAATCTGCATACCCGGAGATTTCAAAATATCACCGCCGTGCAAAAACAGCGTGCGCAAAGTGGGGCGCATCAGTTTGCTCCCCCGGCAGGAAACTCCGCCTTGATCTTCGCGAGCACATCCACATCTGCGGGACAGAACACAACGTTGTCGATCTCCCCGGGCGTGATCCAGCGAAAATCCTGATGCTCAAGCCGCTGCGGCTCGCCCTCTGTGATCTTCGCGTTATAGACAAACAGGTGTACGAACAGATCCGGGTAGTCATGCAGTACGTCCATAAAAAGCGTGCCCACTTCTACCGTAACGCCGATCTCTTCCCTGCACTCGCGGATGAGGGCTTCCTCGTTCGTTTCATTCGGCTCCGTTTTGCCGCCGATGAATTCCCACATGCCTGCGCGGGCTTTGCCTTCCGGCCGCTGCCCGATGAGAAATTTATTTCCCTCACGCACAAGCGCCGCCACTACGGTGACGCTTCTTTTATTCTCCACTAAAAAGGCCTCCCGTCTTTTGTAAAACAAACCGAATGCAGCGCATATCTCTGCATTTTCATTATAGCACGCAAAACCGGGAATTCAACTGAAAAGTTTCTTACAATACGCAAAACGGGCACAACCTGTTTCCAAGTTGTGCCCGCCTTTCAGGAGGTAGAGGCAACACCGAACAAAGAACGCCTATCGGTGCTGCCTCCATGTTTATGGTTAACGGAGGCCTCGCGGTCTTTACTTCTGTGCGTGCATACAGCCGCCGCGGCAAGCCGCGCAGTTGCCGCCGCAGGAGGACTTGCCGTTTTTCTTATCCCGCCTCATCGATTTTACGATCGCAGCGACGATGAGAACAACGACCAGTAACACGATTATCGTTCCTATGTTTTGCGAAAGCCAAGTCAGCATAACGATCTCTCCTTTCGGCTTGGATAATTCCTGAATTTGCGAATTCAAATTACGGAGTAAGATTACTTAACCTTAACGGCTCTGTTGGACAGCGTGGTGCTCTCCTTATACGGGCGAACCAGCAGGAAGATAAAGAGCACGATGAGCACGATGGAAATGATGATGCCGAAGACATTCGCCGTGCCGAGTGCAATGCTGCCGAGCTGGTTGATGACGAACGCTACAAGATAAGCAAAGCCGCACTGATAACCGATTGCGAACCAGGTCCACTTTGCGTTGTTCATCTCACGCTTGATTGCACCGATTGCCGCAAAGCAAGGTGCGCACAGGAGGTTGAACGCAAGGAACGCATAGCCGCTGACCACCGTGAAGTGGGAAGCCATGTTGCTGTAAACCGTGCCGTCACCGCCGCCATAGAGGATACCAAGCGTACCGACAATGTTCTCCTTCGCAACAAGACCGGTGATGGAAGCCACAGCGGCCTGCCAGTTGCCCCAGCCAAGCGGTGCAAAGATCCAAGCAATCGCGTTGCCGATGGTAGCAAGAATGCTGTTGCTGATCTCGTCTTCGGTGAGCATTCTGAACGCGCCGTCAACAACACCGAAATAGGTGGTGAACCAAACAATGATGGTAGACAGAAGGATGATGGTGCCTGCCTTCTTAATGAAGGACCAGCCGCGCTCCCACATAGAGCGGAGCACATTGCTGACGGTCGGCCAGTGGTAAGCCGGCAGCTCCATAACGAACGGAGCCGGATCGCCCGCAAACATCTTCGTCTTCTTCAGAATGATACCGGAGCAGATAATCGCTACAATGCCGAGGAAATATGCGCTCGGAGCAACCCACGGTGCGCCGCCGAAGATAGCGCCCGCGATCATTGCGATGAACGGAAGCTTGGCGCCGCAGGGGATGAACGTGGTCGTCATGATGGTCATACGGCGGTCACGCTCGTTTTCAATCGTACGGGAAGCCATAATGCCCGGCACGCCGCAGCCTGTACCGATGAGGATCGGAATGAAGGACTTACCGGAAAGGCCGAACTTACGGAAGATACGGTCCATAACGAACGCGATACGCGCCATGTAACCGCAAGACTCGAGGAATGCAAGGAAGATGAACAGAACGAGCATCTGCGGAACGAAGCCGAGAACTGCACCGACACCGGCTACGATACCGTCCAGGATGAGGCCCTTCAGCCAGTCTGCGCAATTTGCAGCGTCCAGACCGCTTTCGATGATACCCGGCAGACCCGGAACCCAAACGCCGTAATCGGCCGGATCCGGCTCTTCGCAGCCGTAGGACGTATAGGTCGCAACCGCTTCCTTGAGCTCTGCGCCTGTGTAAGTGACATCCTCTTCCGCCAGCGTTTCTTCATCAACGAGGGTGTAATCCGCTGTTGCGTCGTCAGAAACGGAAGCTGCAAACGTATCCAGCGCAGAAGCCGCCGCTGCCGCGTCAAACGTGTCGCTCTCGGTGTCGATGGCGTCTGCAACATCGTCCGCACCTTCAGCCGTTACGAATGCGTCGATGACATTTGCCGCATCGCCGAACTCGCCGGAAACGTCTTCGTACTCGCCTGCGCCGATGCCGAACAGGTGCCAACCGTCGCCGAACACACCGTCGTTCGCCCAGTCTGTCGCAACCGTACCGACCGTCGTAACGGAGATGTAATAAACAATAAACATAACAACTGCAAAGATCGGCAGAGCCAGAATACGGTTCGTTACGACCTTATCGATCTTATCGGAAACGGTAAGACCGCCGTTGTTCTTTTTCTTGTAGCACTGCTTGATGATGGAAGCAATGTAAACATAGCGCTCGTTCGTGATGATGCTTTCCGCGTCGTCATCAAGCTCTTTTTCAGCCGCTTCAATGTCCGTTTCAATGTGCTTGCGATTGTCCTGCGTAAGGCCCAGCTGCTCAATGATTTTCTCGTCGCGCTCAAAGATCTTAATCGCGAAGAAGCGCTGCTGCTCCTCGGGGAGGGTATGTACGGCAACCTCTTCAATGTGTGCAATCGCGTGCTCAACCACACCGCTGAAGCTGTGCTGCGGGACCGTCTTCGTGTTCTGGGCTGCATGGATAGCGGCTTCTGCTGCTTCCTCAATTCCGGTGCCCTTCAAAGCGGAAATCTCAACGACCTTGCAGCCGAGCGCCTTGCCCAGTGCGTTGGTGTCGATCTTGTCGCCGTTCTTATTTACGACGTCCATCATGTTGACCGCAACAACGACCGGAATACCGAGCTCAACGAGCTGGGTGGTCAGGTAGAGGTTGCGCTCAAGGTTCGTACCATCGATAATATTAAGGATGGCTTCAGGTCTCTCCTGAATGAGGTAGTTACGTGCAACAACTTCTTCCAGCGTGTACGGAGAAAGGGAGTAGATACCCGGCAAGTCCGTGATCACAACGTCGTCGTGCTTCTTCAGCTTGCCTTCCTTCTTCTCGACCGTAACGCCCGGCCAGTTGCCGACGAACTGGTTGGAGCCGGTCAGCGCGTTGAACAGCGTTGTTTTACCGCAGTTCGGGTTGCCGGCAAGGGCAATTTTGATCTTCATCTGTTACTCATATCCTTCCGATAAGATTAAACCCAAAGGTTAGAATTTACTAACCTTCGAGCAAAAATTAACACATTAAACTGACAAAGGCAGCAGCAAACGGGGATGGTGCTCGAGATGCGCCGTCAGATTTTTCGTCGGGCTGTACGGAAAGCCCGCAGGCAGGCTGACGCCTGTCAAGGGATTTACGTCCGGCATGGCGGAAAATATGCAAGCAGATCGAGTACCAAGCCGTCAGGCGTGCCCTGTTTGGTGGTGCCTTACTCGACCTCGATCATCTCGGCATCCGCTTTGCGCAGGGAAAGCTCATAGCCGCGAACCGTTACTTCCACCGGGTCGCCGAGCGGCGCAACCTTGCGGACGAAAACGTCCACGCCCTTCGTGATGCCCATGTCCATGATGCGGCGCTTTACGGCACCCTCGCCATGCAGACGAACAACCTTGCAGGTCTCGCCGATCTTGACTTCTTTCAGTGTCTTCATTGGTTCTTCCTCCTTATATCATGATCTTAGCGGCCATCTCGCGGCTGATTGCTACACGAGAGTCCTTAATGTTAACAATGATATTTCCGCCCATGGAGGTGATGACCTTCACGGCGGCGCCGGCTACAAAGCCGAGGTTTTCGAGGTGAGCACGGACTTCCGCCTTTCCGCCTACCTGCTTGATGATGTTTTCTTCGCCCTCTGTGGCAAATGACAACGGCATCACAGTTTTTCCCTCTTTCCTGAAAATTCTCCGCGCCGAGACGGCACGGTTAGGCTGCACAAATTAGTTTTTGCTAACCCAAATGCTGTAAAATAGGTTAGAACGCTCTAACCGTCACTAATCATACCGCCCCATTCACAATTTGTCAACACTTTTTGCCCCAAAAAGACGCGCTCAGTCCCATTTTCGGCGTTTAGTCAAACACAAAGTTAGTTGTAGCAAACGCCTTTGTGCAGACTGCGCAATTTTTTCGGTTCAAAGCCGCATAACGCGTCTGTTTGGGGCCAAACTGTGTTATGTACATGAAAATGTCGCCTTTTGCCCCTTTGGCATAAACCGTGCCGCGGCAGAAAATTTGCACACCTGCCAGCCCAAATAAGCAGGAAGGAGCGATGCAACTTGTAAATTCAAAGTGCTTTTTGATGAAATCCACAAATAAATGCATTTTCAGTTTAAACATCTTTCAAATTATGATGCTTGTTTTTTTGCCGGAAGACGTATAAAATAATAGTCACAAAGCGTTGATGGAGACAAGCGCACGGCATCTTCCTCAAAGCGAGCGGCGGGTGGTGAAAGCGCCGCAGGCAACCCCGTGTGATCATCCCTCCGGAGCAGCAGCTTCCAAAGAGAACGAGTAGAGGCTGACGGGTTCTTCCCGTTACAGAAGAAGGAATTGCTGGATTCCGTTAAGTGCAGGGCAAACGCCCTGAATTCAGGTGGTACCGCGTGATTTACACGTCCTGAAGGTCTTAAAGAGACTTTCAGGACTTTTTTATTTTGAAGCAGTACCGCGCAAAGAACGCCTGACGGCTCAGCACACAATATGCTTGCATATTTTCCGCCATTCCGCACATAAATCCCTTGACAGGCGCCAGCCTGCCTGCGGAATTTCTGTACGCCCTGACGAAAAATCTGTTTACGCATCTTGTGCACTGTCTTCGCGTGGTACTGCTTCTTTACTCCACTGTTCCACACCCTAACTTCCAGTAAAGCGTTTTTTTCATTTTCTTATTTCAATTTATTTAAGCGATCTCAAAAGGAGATCCAAAGGAGCGTTTATCATGGAAAATTACAATGTCAATTACAGCGTACATCTGCCGAGCTATTCCATCGGCCCGGATTGCTACAACGAAGTGCCGTATGTCACGCGCTTCTTCGGCAAAACGGCTGTTGTCCTCGGCGGCGAGACCGCTATGGAAAAAGCAAAGCCGGCGCTGCTTAAAGGCGTAGAAGGCTCCGACGTCGAGCTTTTGGGCTTCCTCCCCTACGGCGGCGATTCCACCTACGAAAACGGCGATGCGCTTATCGCAAACCCGCTCGTGCAGAAAGCCGACATGATCTTTGCTATGGGCGGCGGCCGCGCCTGCGATACCGGCAAGTATGTCGCCGATAAGCTTGATAAGCCGCTCTTTACCTTCCCGACCGTTGCGTCGAACTGCGCTTCCGTCACCGCCATCTCCGTGATCTATAATACAGACGGGTCCTTCCGCGAGTATTATTACCCGAAGCTCACAAACCACTGCTTCATCAACTCCGCCGTCATTGCAGATTCCCCGGAGCAGCTCCTTTGGGCCGGCATCGGCGACGCGCTGAGCAAGGAGTGCGAAGCCATCTTCTCATCGAAAGACGACACGCTCGCCCACACCCCGCTCATGGGCCGTCAGGTCAGCCGCGTCTGCACCGATCCGCTCGTGCAGTACGGCAAAGAGGCGCTCGCTTCCATCCGCAACAAAACGGCATCTTTCGCGCTCGACCAGGTCACGCTGGATATCATCGTTTCCACCGGCATCGTCTCCAACATGATGACCACCGTAAATGATTATTATTACAACTCCACGCTCGCCCACTGCGTCTACTACGGCTCCACCGTCACAGAGCACGGCCACCATCACCTGCACGGCGAGGTCGTTTCGCTCGGCGTGCTGTGCCTCTTAGAGCATGCCGGCCAGTTCGAGGAAGAAGACCGCCTGATGCGGTTCAACGATTCCATCGGCCTGCCGGTCTGCTTCGACGACGTGGAAATCCAGGAATCCGAGTTCGACAAAATGGCGGATAAATTCATGCAGACGACCGAGTGGGCGCACATGCCGCAGGGCGTTACGCGTGAGAACTTCCTCGAGTCCATGCGCCGCGAAAACGCCAAGGGTCGTGCTTTCAAAGCCGCAAAGAAATGATTTAAGGATCCTATAAAAGGTAAGAAAAAACGAAACAGGGCGGCACGAGTTCGTCTCTGCCGCCTGTTTTACGCTCAAAAAGGGGTAATTTCCTATGTCCGCATTACAGAAATTCAAAACATTCTTCTCCAAAAATGTGCTCTTGTGTTTGACGGTCCCCATGGTCGTCTTCTCCCTGCTTGTTCCGCAGCCGTTTGTGTGGATGGGCCAGAACATCTCGATTGACCTTTCCGGCATCCCGTTCCTGAAAGAAAACTTCCCGAGCTTCGGCTTTGTCAACATGCTCCTGTGCGTCATCATGTTCGGCATGGGCATGACGCTTAAAGCCGACGACTTCAAGTACATCTTCAAAAAGCCGACCGATGTGCTTATCGGCATTTGCAGCCAGTACGTCTTCATGGCAGGCTTCGGCTGGCTTGTCGCATCGCTGCTGTCCCTCACGGGTGTGGGTGACCCCACCGTCCGCGCACAGATTGCCGTCGGCCTCGTTCTGCTCGGCTGCGTGCCCGGCGGCACCGCGTCAAACGTCATGACGTTCCTTGCAAAGGGTGACGTGGCGCTCTCCATCACCATCACCATGTGCACCACATTGCTTGCGCCGGTGCTCACCCCGTCCCTCACGCTCGTGCTCGCCGGCCAGTGGATCGACGTCAACTTCTGGAACATGTTCATCAGCATCGTGCTCGTCGTCTTGCTGCCGATCCTCCTCGGTATCGCCGTACACACCGCGCTCGGCGACCGCGTAAACGGCCTTAAAGATTTCCTTGTCAAGGCTTCCACCGCCTGCATCATCCTCGTGGAGGGTCTGTGCGTCGGCCCAAACCGAGACCAGTTCACAACCCACGGCGTCACCGTCGTGCTCGTTACCGTGCTCGCCGTTGCGCTGCACCATGTGCTCGGCCTGCTCGCGGGCTACGTCACCGCCAAGGTGTTCCGTTTCAACGAAAAGAAGGTCCGCACGCTGTCGCTTGAGGTTGGTCTGCAGAACTCCGGCCTTTCCTGCACGCTCGCAAAGACCGCGTTCCCGGATACCATGGCCATCCTGCCCTGCGTCATCGCAACGGTCGTCCACCAGATCATCGGGCCTATCGTTGCCAGCATGTTCGCCGCAAAGCCGCTGCCTGAAGAGGCCGAGCCTGTTTCCGAAAAGAAAGAAGCAAAGGAGGCCGTCACCGCGTGAAGCACTTTTCCGAAATTTCCCTGATTGCAACGGTCTCGTTTATCGGTGAACTGCTGCACTACCTCATTCCCCTGCCCGTGCCGAGCAGCATCTACGGTCTTTTGCTCATGCTGCTCCTGCTCGTCACGCATATCGTAAAGCTTGACCACGTAAAAACCACGGCCGATTGGCTCATCACCCTCATGCCCGTCATGTTCGTCGGTCCCACTGTCGGTCTCATTGCAAGCTATGACAGCTACAAGGACATTCTCATTCCCATCATTGTCATCTCCCTCGCGACCACCGTCCTCACCATGGCGGTCTCCGGCCTGACCACACAGGGACTCATCCGTTTACAGACCAAAGAAGAAAAGGAAGAGCGCGCAGAAGCGCTTGAAGCATGCGAAAAGGAGGAACAAACCGATGTTAAATGATATTGCGTCGAATACCTCGTTTTTCGGCATCTTCATCACCGGCGTCGCCTATGTGCTCGCCTGCGCCATTCAAAAGCGCTTTAAGGCGTCCATTTTGAACCCGCTGCTCGTCTCCTGTGTGATTCTCATCATCTTCATGCTCGTCAGCGGCATCGATTACAACGTCTACCTGTATGGCAAGCCGAAAGCCGACGGCACATACGACGGCACGGGTGCCATTTTCTTCCAGAACATGCTCACCCCCACCACCGTTTGCCTTGCCATCCCGTTGTATGAAAAGCTCGTGTACCTCAAAAAGTACCCGGTCGCCATCATCGGCGGCATTTTGGCCGGCATGTTCGCGTGCCTCGGCGGCGTGCTTGTTTTGAGCATGGCATTCGGGCTTGACCACACCCAGTACGTCACACTGCTGCCGAAGTCCATCACCACCGCCATCGGCATGGGCCTTTCGGAAGAGCTCGGCGGCATGGTATCCGTCACCGTCGCGTCCATCATTGTGACGGGTCTCTTCGGCAACGTCGCGGCGGCCGCCATCTTCAAGCTGTTCCGCATCAAGCACCCGGTCGCCATCGGCGTGTCCTGCGGCACCGGTGCGCACGCCATGGGCACCTCCCGTGCGCGTGAGTTCGGCGAGATTGAAGAAGCCATGAGCGGCCTCTCCATCGCTGTGTGCGGCCTTTTAACCGTCGTCGGCGCATCCATATTTGCAATGATCCGGTTTTAAACCAATCCATCCAATTACGAGTAAATCCGCACCGGCCCCTGTTAAACGCTCAGACCGTGCGGATTTTTTATAAGCAAAGCCGCGCTCCCGGAAAACTCCCGAGGGCGCGGTTTTGTCTGTTCTTTTATTTTCTTACCGATTCCATAAACACCATATACGCGGTTTTATAGGTGGAGATAAATGCCGGCTCGCCGAAATTCATCGGGAACGGCTTCGCTTCGATTTTCTTTTCCAAAATGAGGTCGCACAGCGTCAGCATGTCGTCAATCTTCTCATAGCTGTTCGGCACATATTTGTCCTGCGGATCCTCGCCGCCCTCCTGCCGCCTGTGGCCGCCGAGGAACGCAAGCTCCGTATAGCCGGGCTTCTGCAATTTTTCTTTCAGACGCAGCACCGCGGCTTTATACTCCGAAATCGGTCGTGCAAGCGGCACCTGCATCCAAAGGCCGAATGCGTCTCCGGTAAACATGCACTTATGCGCGCGGTCGATGAACACGACGCTGCCCGGCGTGTGCCCCTCCACCTCGGCAACTTCAATTTGCACACCGCCGCCAAGGTCGATGACATCGCCGTCTTTGATGTCGATAACATCCTTTTCCGTAAAATTCTTGCCCGTACCGTCGTTTAAACGCGGCAGCAGCGGCACGTCTTTTTTGCTCATGTAGTATTTTTCGAACACATCGCCGCTCAGGAGATGGTCAATATGCGCGTGCGTCACGGCAAGCTCCACGGGCAGGGATGTCAGGCTCTCCGCCATTTTCCTCACGTTGCCGCCGCCAAGGCCGGTATCGATAAGCAGCGCCTTTTCTTTGCCCTCCACAAGGTACATGGAGTCGTTGTTGTAGTCCTCCATATAGAACACGCCCGGGCAGATGAACTCGATTTCATAGCGGTCAAAGCGCGTTTTGCCGAACATCCACTCCAGCGCTTCTTTGTTTTGGTACGCCGCCGTCCAAGAACCGTGCGGGTGCGTGTGGTACACGTTTTCCATTTCGCCCGCGGGATACTCCGTGTAGTGCGCGTCACGGTTGCCGGAGGAGCGCAGCGAGGACATCGCCATACGCGAGCCCACACCCACCGCGCCGTGCGGCGAGTGGTAATAGCCCGTCACCGGCACCACAGGGTCGTCTTCGGCGTGGAACGCCCACACAGGCACATCTTTTGCCGCGCGCAGCTTAAACGGCTCCGCATAGCCGCAAATCGGCATGGCCGCCGCGATCTTATGCGGGTAGCGCGTGAGCAGCTCCCACGTGCCCGCGCCGCCCATGGAAACACCCGTCACGTACAAGCGGCAGATGTCCACGGGGTACTGCGCCGCCATCTCGAGCAGCGATTGCGCCAGTAAATCAACATACGGTACCCAGCACTGTTCTTCCGGGCACTGCGGCGCGAGGACAAAGCACGGGTGCTCCGCCTGCCACGCGTCCGTCATAAATGTGTCCGCGCCCGGCGTGAAATCGAGTACCAAATTTAAATCGTCCCCGCGCTCGCCCGCGCCGTGCAAAAACAGAACCAGCGGGTACGTTTTGCCTGGCTCCGTCTTCGGCGTGTACAGCGCGGCGTTTAAGTACCGCCCGTCTTTTTTCAGTTCTTTTACGGAAATGTTCTTCTTTTCAATACCGTTGATCATACAAAATAACCTCCTCTAAAGGGTTCATTCCTCCAGCAGATACGGCATCAGCTTTTCGAGCACCACCGCGTAGCCGTTTGCGTACATGTGCATACCCTCAATGGTGTATTCCGCTTTCAAATTGCCCTTTTCATCCAGCAGACAGTCGAACACATTGATGTATGTGCAGCCGAGCTCCGCTGCCATTTTTTCCACTTCGGCGTTCACTTCTTTCAGCTCCGCATTCGTGCGCGCGCCGAACTGTGCCTTCACCGCTTCCGGGTCTGCGCCGGGCAGCTCGCGGTTCACGGGGTAATAGCTCATCACGTAAATTTTCGTCTCGGGCAGACGCGCCTGAATTTGCATCAGAATTTTTCTGTACCGGCTCATCAGGCGCTCGCGCTTATATTCCGGGCGGCTGATGTCATTTGTGCCGATGTTGATGAACACCTTTTTCGGCTCGAGGTCAAAAATCGATTCATCCATGCGCTCCAAAAGTCCGTCCGTCACGTCGCCGCCGATGCCGCGGTTGTACACGCGGATGCGCGGCTCCACGTTTTGCAGCATCTCGCTGATCGGGAACAGCTCACACAGCGAGGAGCCCGTAAATACGATCTCGCCCTTTTTCACGAATTTATTGAGGCACATAAAATTATGCACTTTCATTTCCCAGTCCGTCATATAAAGCACCTGATTTCATTCGTTTCATTTCACAGTCATTTTAGCACAAAATCCGCACAGATACAACCTGTATTCTAAACATTTTCCCCTCTTGACGTGAAAAACCGCAGCATATATAATAATCACATAGTAACACACTAACACACGAAAATTTACATTAAAGCGCTGTGGTGTAAGCACTTCAACGCGCAAAAGCAGACGTTGTAAACCGCTTGCGCATTACCGAAAAGAGGAATATAAAAATGAAAATTGCCGCTTATGAAGTCCGCCGGGACGAACAAAAAGACTTTGCCTTCATCGCCGAAAAGCGCGGCGTGGAGCTCACCGAAACAGAGGATAACCTGACGCTCGAAAACATCGATACGGTAAACGGGGCCGAGGGCGTCACAACACTCGGCCGCACACGTTTTGACCGCGCCCTGCTCACCGCCGTCCAGGAGCGCGGCGTAAAATACATCTCCACGCGCACCATCGGCGCAGACCACATCGACCTCACCGCCGCAAAGGAGCTCGGCCTCAAGGTGTGCAACTCCAACTACGCGCCGAACGGCGTGGCAGATTACACCGTCATGCTCATACTTCTCAGCCTGCGCAAGTATAAGCCCGCCCTGTGGCGCGCACAGGTCAACGACTACTCCCTTGCGGGTCTTCAGGGCCGCGAGCTGCGCAACCTCACCGTCGGCATTCTCGGCACCGGCAAAATCGGCGCGGCGGTCATCAAAAATTTGAGCGGCTTCGGCTGCCGCATTTTAGCAAGCGACATCCGCGAAAACCCGTCGCTCAAGGGACTTTGCACCTATGTGGATAACGAAACGCTCTACAAAGCGTGCGACATCCTCTCGCTGCACATGCCGCTTTTAGAGAGCACCCGCCACTTTGTGAACGCCGAGACCATTGCCAGAATGAAGGACGGCGTCACCATCATCAACTGCGCCCGCGGCGAGCTGATGAATATTCCGGATATGATCCGCGGCATTGAAACGCAGAAGATCGGCGCGCTCGCGCTGGACGTTTTCGATAAAGAAGACGGCATCTACCACGAGAACCGCCGCGACGACATCATCTCGAACCGCGATATGGCCTACCTGCGCCAGTTCCCGAACGTCATCATGACGCAGCACATGGCGTTTTACACCGACGCCGCCGTGCAGAGTATGGTGTTCTGCGGCATAGAAGGTCTGTGCGATTTCGCCAAGACCGGTCACACCGCGACCGAGCTTGTATAAATGTCAAATACGACGATGAAATCGAGCTCGTGCTCAACCTCTAAAACAAATCCCTAAAATCAAATACTGTGTACAGAAAAAGAGAAAACGTGTACCGAGCTTGCCCCGGCACACGCTTTCTCTTTTCTTTTTACCTTTTCTGGTTATACGTGCGGACTAAGCGGTCCACGTCGTTTTCGCTGTGAATTTCGTACTCGTGCTGTGTGAGGTATTCCTTCACTTCCTCGGGCAAGTCGTCGAAATCCTTGTGCCAGTCGAAAAGCGCCGCGCCCAAAACGTAGTTTTCCGGCCCCCAGTAGCCGTTCATGCCAAAACCGTTCGGAAACATAAAATCACCCCCGGGCTTAGTATGCGCCAAGGGGTGACTTCAAATTCATTTCCCTACAAATTCAAAAAATACCGTGCGTGTTTACGTCAGCTCACTGACCGATCTGCTCAAAGAACTTCGCGTGGATGGCGGCAACCGCCTTGTTCGCGTCTTCCTTCTTGATGAGCACGGAAATTTTAATCTCGCTCGTCGAGATCATCTGAATGTTCACGTTCGCCTCAAACAGCGCCTCGAACATATCGGAAGCAACGCCCGGGTGAGACTCCATGCCCGCGCCGACAATGGAAACCTTTGCCACGTCGTCGTCAAACACAACGCTGCTCGCGCCGATGGTCTCTACGTAAGACTGCATGAGCTCGATGGTTGCGTCCATCTTGTCCTTTTCCACGGTGAAGCTGATGTCCTTCGTGCCGTTTCTGCCGATGGACTGCAAAATAATATCGACGTTTACGTTCTTCTGTGCAAGCTTAGAGAAAATGCGGAATGCAAGGCCCGGCTTATCCGGCACGCCGATGACAGAGATTCTGGCGACGTTTTCGTCCTTTGCAACACCGCTGATGAGCATTTTTTCCACGTTGGTAGCCTCCTTAACGATCGTTCCCTTAGCCCGTGTCAGGCTGGAAAGAACCTCTAATTCAATATGATATTTTTTAGCCATTTCAACCGAGCGGTTATTCAGCACCTGCGCGCCCAGCGTCGCAAGCTCCAGCATCTCGTCGTAGGAGATGACGTCGAGCTTCCTCGCCGCCGGAATTTTGCGCGGGTCTGCCGTGTAAACGCCGTCCACATCCGTATAGATCTGGCACAGGTCGGCGTGCATGGAAGCCGCAATGGCCACCGCGCTCGTATCGCTGCCGCCGCGGCCCAGCGTCGTCATGTCGTCATACTTGTTGACGCCCTGAAAGCCCGTTACAACAACGATGTTGCGCTTTGAAAGCTCCGCCTTAATACGTTCCGGATTCACACGCTTAATGCGCGCGCTGCCGTAAGCCGTAGAGGTGGAAAAGCCCGCCTGCCAGCCAAGCAAAGAGACCACCGGGTAGCCCAAATCTTCAATCGTCATAGCAAGCAGCGAAGCAGAGATCTGCTCGCCCGCCGTCAAAAGCTGGTCCATTTCGCGCTTAGACGGGTTTCGGTTGATCTCTTTTGCTTTATCAATGAGGTCGTCCGTTGTATCGCCCTGCGCAGAAACCACAACGACCACGTCGTTGCCGTTCTTATACGTGCCGGTCACGATATCGGCGACATTTCTCAAATGCTCGGCGTCCTTAACGGAGGAACCGCCGAACTTCTGAACGATCAATGCCATAGAAACACTTCCCTTTCCATAACCCCTGTGGGATAATTCTCGTTATTCAATGATGATGCGCGCGCCCTGCGGGTCGGTATGCAGAAGCTCCACACGCCAGCCGTTGATGCCGCGGTCCTGTAAATGTGAATCGCATGCGCTCATAAACTCCTCCGCGCCCTCTGTGGGGATCATGGAGATGATGGTCGGGCCTGCGCCGCTCACATACGTGCCGAGCGAGCCAAGCTCGTAGCTCATGCGGAACACCTGGTCGTAATTTTCGATGAGGCCCGAGCGATACGGCTGATGGATCCTGTCCTGCACCGCCACGCGCAGGTTCTGCAGATCGCCGGAGAACAGCGATGCCGTCATTAAAGCGGAGCGCGAAAGGTTAAACACCGTGTCTTCGCGGGAATACTCCGTCGGCAGCACGCCGCGGGCTTTCTCCGTTTTGAGCTCGAACGGCGGGATCATCACCGCAAAGCTGATCTTGCCGGAAACCGGCACGGAAACGCTGTACACGCGCTTGCCCTCCATGGCAGAAGCGACAAGACCGCCGGAGATTGCCGGGCTCGTGTTATCCGGGTGCCCTTCAATCTGCGCCGCAAGGTTAATGAGGTCGCTCTGCGACATCGGCGAGCCAAGCATGCGGTTCGCGCCCAAAATACCGGCCACGATGCACGCCGAAGAACTGCCGAGGCCACGCGCCATCGGAATGTTGTTTTCCTGAATGATATGCAGACCCGGCAGCGTTTTGCCGCAGATCTGGTACAAATGCCGCGCCGCCCAGTAAATGAGGTTCGTCTCATCGGTCGGCACTTTGATCTTGTCCGTCGTCGTAATCTTCAGCTCGTCCGCTTCTTCCATCCACACGCGGTTGCACATGGTCAGCGCAATGCCGAGCGAGTCAAAACCGGAGCCAAGGTTGGCACTGGTTGCCGGAATATCGATTCGGATCATAATGCTTTCCCCTTTCCGCTTTTATCAATAATCGGAGATGCGAATACGGCCTTCAACCTTTACGCCGCGCGCTTCCAGCGCTGCCAGCTTATCGCTGAGTTCCTTCTCCGTAAGGTTTTCCACCGTAAAGCCCGCTTCACCCTGTACCGGTCTTTTCGCGAGCAGCGGCGTGATCTTGCCAAAGACGTCCGCCGCCGTGTTCAGCGCCGTATCGCTGTCCTTGGCGGAAACGCGCACGAATGCGGACGTTTCCATGCTGCCGAAATCCGCCACGTAGTTCGGCTTCGCATCCTCCCAGAAGAGGTACTTGCGCGCCTTAAAGTGCTTCACACAGTCGATGACGTCCGCCACAACGGCACTCGCCGTGGGCAGCTTGCCCGCGCCTTTGCCGTAGAACACCACGTCGCCCGTCGCGTCGCCGCGCACCATAATGCCGTTGAATACATCGTCCACGCTCGCAAGCTGGCTGCCGCGGTGCACGAACATCGGGCAAACCATAATATGCACCTGTCCGTTTTCGAGCTTCTTCACAGAGCCGATGAGCTTAATGACACCGCCCCAAACGTCTGCAAAATCGACGTCCTGCAGCGTGATCTTCGTAATGCCCTCTGTGTAAACGGAATCCGGGTACACGTGCGTGCCGAACGCCAAAGATGCCAAAATGCAGATCTTGCGGCAGGCGTCCAGACCCTCCACATCGGCGCTCGGGTTGCGCTCCGCGTAACCAAGCTGCTGTGCAAGCTTCAAAGCGTCTTCAAAGTTCATCTGCTCGCGGATCATCTTCGTCAAAATGAAGTTCGTCGTGCCGTTCAAAATACCGGCAATCTCCGTCACATCGTTTGCGGCAAGGCACTGGCTGATGGGGCGGATGATCGGAATACCGCCGCCGACGCTCGCCTCAAACAGGAAGTTGAGGTTATTCGCCTGCGCGATTGCAAGGAGCTCCGCGCCCTTTTGTGCCACAAGCTCTTTATTGGAGGTCACAACGCTCTTGCCGTTTTCCAGACACGCCTTCACAAAGTCATACGCCGGGTGCAGGCCGCCCATCACTTCCACGACGATTTGCACCTCGGGGTCATTTAAAATGACGTTGAAATCCTTCGTAAAGCGGTCGCTGTACGGCAGACCCGGGAACTCCTTTAAGTCCAGAATATACTTAACATGAATCTCTTCCTTCGCGCGTTTCGCGATGCTCGCCGCATGAGAGGTAAGCACCTCCAAAACGCCGGAGCCGACCACGCCGTGGCCGAGAACTGCTATGTTTGCCATTTCCATTTTCCTTTCCACGCGGATTTAACCGACGATGCTGTCAATCTTAATAACGCCCTGCACCTCAAAAAGGCGCTTCAAAAGCTCATCAATCTCAATGCTCATGTTTTCGCTTCGCGCCGAGACCGAAACGAACGCTTTGCCCTTTACCGGAATATTCTGGTTAATGGTCAGAATGTTCGCGTTCGCCTTATAGAATACCGTCAAAAGGTTCACAAGCACGCCGGGCTTGTCGTTTAACACGACCTGTACCGTCATAATGGAGCCCGTTTCCTTTTTTGTATACGGAAAAACGGCGTTTTTATACTTATAATATACACTGCGGGAGATGCCCGCCATCTTGACCGCCTCTGAGGTGTTTGAGGCTTCGCCGGTCTCCAGAAGCTGGTTCACGCGGATGACCTTCTGGTATACCTCCGGCAGAACGGATTCGTCGATCAAAAGAAACGATGTGTTTTCCATTGTCCACCACCTAAGTACGTTTGTATTGCGTCGATAAACAGTGTAGCACACTTTTCGGCAAAATTCAACCCAAATTTCTTTCCTTTCCCCCTTTTTCTTATTTTGGTCTATCTCATACAAAAAGCAACAGGACCCACTCTTAAAATGAGTGAGTCCTGCATAATACGCGTTAAATTTTTATCGTGGTCCGCATTCTGCAAACCGCTTTACGCCGCCGGTGTTTCCGGCTCTGTCGGCGGTTCCGGGGTCGGCTCTACCGGCGGTTCCGGGGTAGGCTCCGGCGTCGGTTCCGGGGTAGGCTCCGGCGTCGGGGCCGGCGTTGCGGTCGGGGCCAAGGTCGGCGTGGCCTCCGCCGTCGGCGATGCCGTAGGCTCCACGCTCGGGGACGGGCTCGGCTCTATGCTCGGCTCTATGCTCGGCGACGGCGTTGCCGTGGCGCTCGTCCTTGCAATGTGGTCGGATCCTCCGTCACACGTCCTCGGAATGTTGTTCTGCGAATACCAGCCGTTTGCAATGTGCACGCAGTTCGGGCCGGGGCGCAGGCCGCTGTCGCGGCAGTAGGAAAGCTGCACCACGTTGTCGCTCAGCACATAGCTGCCGCTGTGGAGGAAGTCGTAGTAGTTCGCTTCCATCCAGTCGATGATGCCGTTATACATCTTCTTTGCGCTGTTCGTGTCGTAGATCTCTTCCTTATATTCGTGGCCGTTCCAGATGCCGCACACGAAAGCGGTTGTGCCGCCCATGTACCACACGTCGTTGCTGTCTTCGGTCGTACCGGTCTTGCCGATCTGGTCAAGGTCATCGCGGCGCACCATATTTGCCGTGGGGTATGCATCCGTGTCCGTACCGTTGATCGGCAGGTGCAGCAGCTTATTCATAATGGTCGCCGTATCAAACGAGATTGCCTGCTCCTCGCTGTGATTCTGCTGGTAATCGTAGATCACGTTGCCGTCGTTATCCTCAATGCGGTACACGGTGTACGGGGTGTAATACTTGCCGCCGTTGCCGAAGATCTGGTACGCGCCGGTCATCTCGCGCACGGAAATACCGTTCGTCAAACCGCCGATGGCCACGCCGCCGACGTTGTAGGAGTCTTCCTCCGAAAGCGATGTGATGTGCAGGTTCTGCGTGAGGAACTGGTAGCTCACAAGCGGCGACATCTGGTTGATGAGCTGCGCCACCGGGGCGTTCAGCGATTCCGTAATGGCCTGATCCACATTCACCGTACCGGCGAACGTACCGTCAAAGTTGTTCGGGCCCTCGCTGCCGTCATCAAAGTAGTTCGGCAGCGGCTCATCCTTCAGCACGGTGCCGTACGTGATGAGATTGTTCTCCAACGCCGGCGCATACACGCTGATGGGCTTAATGGAAGAACCCGGCTGGTTCGTGGAGTACGAAACGTTGTTCTGCACGCGGTTGCCGGTCTTTTTCAAAAGCTCGTTGTCATCGTTTGCCTGGTTCGTGTTCACGCAGAGGATTCTGCCGTCATACTCCATCAGGCACACGCCGCTCCAAATGCCGTTGTCGCTCGTAAACTCCTGCCAGTTGTTTTTCAGGTAGTTTTCAAACGCCTCCTGCATCGGCACATATTCGGCGGAGTAGATCTTGAGACCGCCGTTATAAATGAGGTCGATTGCCATGTCGCGGTCGAGGTTTGCATACTGCATAAGCAGGTCAACGGTGTCGTTGAACACCTCTTCCTCGTACCAGTTCCACACCTCGGTGGAAACACTCTGGGTATCGGTCTCCTCTTCTTCGTCGTCCATTTCAAAGTCCACGCCGCGCAGCTTCAGGTTTGCGGATTGCTCCATCGCCTCGTCGTACTCCGCGCGCGTGATGCGCCCTTGGTCGTACATTTCGGAGATGACAAGCTCGCGGCGCTTGCGGTTCGCCTCCGGGTGGTAGAACACGCACAGCGCGGCCGGGTTTTGCGTCGTCGCGGCAATGGTCGCACACTCCGCAATGTTGCAGTCCCAAATGTCCTTGCCGAAGTAGCCCTTTGCCGCGGCCTCCACGCCGTAATAGCCGTTGCCGTAGTTGACAAGGTTCAGGTATGCTTCGAGAATTTCATCCTTAGTATACTTCTTTTCAAGATTCAGCGCCATGAAGATTTCCTTCACCTTACGCATGACGCTCACCTGATTTTCGCCCGTCAGGTTCTTGATAAGCTGCTGCGTGATGGTGGAGCCGCCGGCGGTATCGTTGCCGGTCGCCATGCCGTATACCGCGCCTAACGTGCGCTTCCAGTCTACGCCGTGGTGCTCGTAAAAGCGCTTATCTTCGATTGAGATCATCGCTTCCTTCATAATGTCCGGAATCTGCGTGAAATCAACGCGCGTGCGGATCTCTTCGGCGTTATAGCGCAGGCGCTGCGTCCATTCCGCATTGTCCACGCTGTCTATGTGCAGGGAATCCGTCACATACATAAAGCTCGATTCCTTCAGTTTAAAGGAAGCAAGGCTTGCGTTCATCTCCACACCGTGGTAGCTCCAAATGACGGCCGCCACGCTCAAGCCCACAAGGCAGCCGGTGATGATGCAGATGCAAAGCACCGTCTTGAGGAGCTTGCCGAACATGGTAAGCACCGCATGTGCCGTGCCGCCGGCCGCGCGGGCCGTTTCGCCGTCTGTACGGCCCATGGGTCTTCCGCTCGGCTGCGCCGTGTTGTACTTATTGATGTCTTTTTTCAGCACGTTTGACCTCCTGAAAAATCAAATTGCGCGGCAAAAGCGCACTTTGTCTGCATAAATTGGCAAACCTTGGCGATACTAAAGCCGCAGGGCAAATCCTACTTAGAAAGGATGTATAGTCATGAAAATGCGTCTTGAGTCCCTTATGCACGCCGCTCGGCAGCGGTACGGCGCATGGGCGGCGATCTTTATCCTTTTCGCCGCGCTGTGCACGCTTTCCGTGTTTTCCGCACGCGATGCGCGGGAAGCTGTGGCAGACCCCGCAAAAGCAGAAAGCGACTCTTCCGTTTATTATAGCCCAAACGATGCGGCAAGTCAAGAAACCGACCGGGAGAGCGCCGCAAATTCAGCAAATTTTAAGGAATACGAAACATTCTTCACCGTGCGCGCCTATAACGGCAGCGTGGCTGTTTTCAAAGACGGAAACGATGTGCCCCTTTACTGCATTGAAACGCCGCTTAGCAGCCTTACGGAGGAAGACCGCCGCCTGCTCGCCCGCGGCATTCGCGCCGAAACGCTCTCGGAAGCCTGCAAGCTGATTGAAGACTATGAATAAAAACGCAAAAAGAGGACGCCCGCTGCCGGACGTCCCCGATTTGCCTAAATGTCTTTTACTTCATGCTTTCTTCGTAGGACTTGATCATCTTTTTGACCATCTGGCCGCCGACGGAGCCCGCCTGGCGGGAGGTGAGGTCGCCGTTATAGCCCTGCTTGAGGTTGACGCCGACTTCGTTTGCGGCTTCCATCTTAAAGCGGTTCATCGCGTCCTGTGCTTCCGGTACCATCGTCTTATTGCTGCTGTTCATGTTTCATTCTCCTTTTTTCGGCGGCGCTTAACGCTGCGCCGCACTGCTTTTTTCGCGTTTGTTGTTCTTATTGTGCATGATGAAAGGAGCATTATGCGTGTCAATTTTTGCAAGAATGCGCAGTTTTTTGCGCCGCGCGGGAGAGAATATTCTCTCCCCTGTCCTTCTCCCGCTTCTCATTTTCGCTCTGAAAAATGAAAACTGAGATGCCGCATGCAGCTTATGCGGTACCTCTCTATTTCTTATTATAAGGATTCCGCCGCAAATGTCAAGTCAATTCAGAACATTTGTTTGTGGTTTTGGCGGACATCTTTTCAAAAAAAGACCGCGCAGGGCGTTTTCGGCGCTGCGCGGTTCTTGAAATCCTGTTTGATCGATGTGTATTGAAATAGAAATCACTTGCCCCAGACTTCCTCGGCGATCTCCTTTACAAGCGCGAGCTTTGCCCACTGCTGCTCTTCCGTAAGCTTGTTACCGACCTCGCAGGAAGCAAAGCCGCACTGCGGGCTGAGGCAGAGGTTCTCGAGCGGCACATACTTTGCAGCCTCGTGAATGCGTGCGATGACGGCGTCTTTATCCTCAAGCTCCGGGCGCTTGGACGTAATCAGTCCCAAAACGACTTTTTTGCCCGGTGTGACGAAACGCAGCGGCTCAAAACCGCCGGAACGCGCGTCATCGAACTCCAGATAGTAGGCATCGACATTTTCATGTGCAAACAGGCGCTCTGCGACCGGCTCATAGCCGCCCCGGCTGGCCCAGGAGGAATTGTAGTTGCCGCGGCAAATGTGGGTTGCAACGGTGAGATCATCCGGTTTGCCCTCAAGCGCGAGGTTGTTGACCTTCAAAAGCTGATCCATGATGTCGCCCATCTTTTCCGGCTCCACGCCGAACACAAACGGCGCGGCGGGGTCTACGCAAACGCCCCAAGAGCAGTCATCAAGCTGCAGGTTGCGGCAGCCTGCGTCGTAGAGCTGCTTGATGAACGCCCGATAGATCTTTGCAACGTCCTCGAGCAGCTCTTCGCGGTTCGGGTAGATTTTATTCGTCGTCTCCGCGTTCATCGGGAAGATCATCTGCTCGTAGAACTGTGCCGGAGACGGAATGGTCTGCTTTGCGACGGTGTTTTCGTCCTCAAGCGCCTGCACAAACCGGAAGTGCTCCACAAAAGGGTGCGTACCCGTCAGCTTTAATTTGCCCGTAAGGTACGTGTCATCGACGACCGCAAGGACATCGTGGAACGGGATGCCGCCCCTCGGCGCGGCGTGGCTGACGCCCTCAAAACCCCACATAAAGTCGAGATACCATGTCTTGCGGCGGAATTCGCCGTCGGTAAGGAGCTTATAGCCCGCCGCCTTCTGTTTTGCGACAAGGTCGCGAACGGCGGTGTCTTCGGCTTCCTTCAGTGCTTCGTAAGTGGTTTTGCCGGCTTCATAATCGGCGCGAATCTTCTTCAAATCATCCGGGCGCAGAAAGCTGCCGACATAATCGTAACGGTACGGAAGTTTGATATTTTTCATGTTGATCACCTGCTGTTTGAGTTTGTGCTTACAGTATACAGGCAAATTTTCGCCTTGTAAAATACAAGAAAAAAGCGGTTTGCCATAGGTTTTTGCTATGGCAAGCCACTTTCGGTTTGCATTATTGCATTGTGAACTTCTTTAAAGCGTCAATATAATATTGCGCAAACAAGCTCGGCTCCACGTTTTCGCGCGTGAGATAACCGATTTCCATGTAATCGTCGAGATTGAGCGGCACGGCGACGATATTTTTGCCGTTTAGACTCTCGTTGATGACGCCGCTGCAAATGGTGTAGCCGTTCAGCCCGATGAGCAGATTGAACAGCGTTGCGCGGTCACAGACGTGGATGTCTTTGGCGCACTCAAGCGTGCTCTGAATTTCCTCGGAAAAATAAAACGCATTGTGGTCGCCCTGCTCATAGGAAAGGCGCGGGTAAGGCGCTAAGTCCTCCAGTGTGACGCTTTTTCGCTTTGCAAGGGGATTTTCTGCACCCAAAAACACGTGCGGCCCCGCTTTGAACAGCGGGTGAAATCCCAGCCCGTGCGCCTTAATCGTCTTTTTTAAGACCGTCTCGTTGAACGGGTTTAAATACAAAACGCCGACTTCGCTTTTTAATAACGCCACGTCCTCGATGATCTCATACGTCTGCGTTTCGCGCAGGTGAAAATCGTACGTTTCGCCGCCGTGCTCCTTTAAAAGCGCCACGAAGGCCTCCACTGCGAACGAATAGTGCTGCGTGGAAACGCAAAAACGTCTGCGCACGGGCGCGCCGCCGAAATACCGCTCACGCATAAGGTCTAATTGGCTGTTCACCTGCCGCGCGTAGCCGAGAAATTCCTCGCCCTCCGGCGTTAAGGTCACGCCCTTGTTCGTGCGGCGGAAAAGCGTGACCTGCAATTCGTTTTCGAGCTCCTTAATCGACGCGGTGAGGCTGGGCTGCGCGATGAAAAGCCGCTTTGCCGCCGCGCTGATGGTGCCCGTTTCCGCCACGGCAAGCACATATTGAATTTGCGTAAGCGTCATGCGTTCTCCCCGCTTTCGGTTCTGTTTTCCGCTTCCAGCCGTTTTAATACGCCCAGAATGTCCTTGTAGCGCGCGATAACCTTTTGGTAGTTTTCACGTCGGTGCGGAAAAAGGCAGTTCGTGCAGTCCTTGACGCCGTTTTCTTTATATTGAAACGCGCCGCCGCAGTTGCGGCCCAAAGCGTAAAGCGGGCAGTAGCAGAAAAGACAGTTGAAATTTTCCGGGTCCGCGCCCTTGTGGCAGGGAAAATACTCGCATTCTTTATGCGCAAAATAGCTGTAATTTTGAGACATATTGGCTCCTTTTAAGCGTGCAGGGTACGCGTTTACGTGAACGTGAAGCTCGGGTTATGGTCACGTTTATCGCCTCTTATGCTTTGTCTTCCATGGTTTTCACCATGTTTTTGATGCGCTTTGGGTCGAGACGCGGGCTGCCGTAGGGGCGCAGGGCCAAAGCCATCAGCTTCATGGGATTATCGTCCGCCGCAATGCGATTAGAACCCATTTTGCCGCAAATCGTACAGCGGTGAATGACAGCCCACTCCCCGTTTTTGCGCACCCACACGCTGATGGGCTCCATGACGCCGTGGCACGCGGATGCGCGGTCGCCGGGCTCGTTATCCACATGGACGCTCGAAAGGCAGTACGGGCAATGGTTGCGGTGGTCGCTGCCTGCGCCCTCGGGCAGAATTTCGCGCCCGCAGACCTTGCATGTAAACGGGTCTAAGCACGCATGCTTTTTGTAGTAACCTTTTTCGTATTTTCTGCGCTTATTTTCACGGTTCACGGTCATATCCTCCTTTGTCGCCCGCGCCGCCCATCATGCGGGTAAGCTCCTCTATTTTTTCCAGCGGAAACGGCGGCATGGAAAGCGGCCGCCCGGCAATGGAAAGCAGCAAAACGGGGTCGTCCTCGTCCGAAACGGGCGTAGAGGCGATCTCGCCGCAAAGGCTGCACCGGCCTAAAATCTCCCAGCTGTCATCGGGCTTCACCCAAATGGAAACGGGCTGTAGCTTGCCGCCGCATTCGTAGCCCTCGCTGTCCTCTTCATGGACGGCGGTAAGGCAGCGCGGGCAGTGGGCATATTCTTTTTCGGACACGTTTTCCGCCGGCTCAAAGCCACAGGCAGGGCAGTGAAAACGCTTGGGGATATATTCCATAGGGTCGTTTCCTCCTTGTTTTTCGGGAAAATATCTATAAAAACAAGTATAATATGAATCGCCGCATTCGTCAATTCCGTAAAGGGAAAAACGCCTTGCATTCCTGATAAAAAGGGACAATATCGCACATAGAACTTTCGACAGTGCGCGGTATTGCCCTTGACAGATTGATCAAATTGGAATAGATGCGATCAGAATAACCGCTTACGTTCCCATAGAAATTTCTGCCTGTCTCATAGTTTCTTAAAAATTGTATTGATTTTAGCAGGGTATTGCAATATACTTTAATAAATACAACTTGTTTTTCGACAAATAAGACGTTTTTTTGCGAGGTGCACTATGACTACACAAGCTTTGCTGCAGCTTTCCGCCGACATTATAACGCGGTATTACAATAATGAGATCGAGCCGTTTCTGGCGGCCTGCCACCCGGACGTGCTGTGGATCGGCCCGGCAAATACACAGATCATCCGCACGCGCGAAACGCTCATCAAGACGTTTGCCGAAGAGCACCACAACCTGCGCTTTGAGATGCACGACCTTGTGACCGTGCCGCTCATGACGCCCAGCAGCAAGGTACTTGAGGTGCTGCTGTTTTTTGACGTAGACACCATTTGGCCGGACAACAGCATGCAGCGTGTAAAGCAGCGCGTTCAGCTTTCGTGGGTGGTGGAAGGCGGGCAGCCGTTCATCCGTGTGTGTCACGTTTCCAATGCACTCGATTACGATGATCGCGATGTGATCTACCCCGTGCACTATGGAGAAGATCGTGTGCGCGTGGCGGTGCTTTCCGGCGAGGACCGCGCGCCGCGCATCGTTTTAAAGGGCGCGAACAAGGCCATGCTGTACCTGCGCCCCGCGTATATCGATTACTTAGAAACAAGCGGCATGCACACCTATATTCACACACAAAACGACATACGGGAATCGACCGAGCGACTGACGGCGATCGATAAGCGCTACCCGGGACTGTTTCTGCGCTGCCACGAAAGCTACCTTGTGAACCCCGACCGCGTGACGGAAATCACCCGCTTTCATTTGACGCTTATAAACGGCACCACTTTGCCCATCCCCGAAAAGAAGTACACGGCCGTGAAAAAGCGGCTCTCGGAGATGCTGGCGAAAGAGAAATAAATTCCCCCACCGTTCATGTGGTTTCCCTCACCCCTATGGGATCCCGGTAACACCGGGTTATTTTTAACCTCTCGCACATAGGCAAAGCCTTACAAAGCGTCTATGTGTTCGACCTCCTTTACCGCGCTTTCATACAAAATACAGCACTTTACGAATTTTTAAATTTTTTTAAAAAAACACTTGCTTTTTTCGTTTAGCTGTTGTATAATAATTAAGCACTTGAGAAGTGAATATATCGCGGGGTGGAGCAGTTCGGTAGCTCGTCGGGCTCATAACCCGAAGGTCGTAGGTTCAAATCCTGCCCCCGCAACCAAAGAAACTCAGTTGTTCTTTTGAACAACTGAGTTTCTTCTTGTTTGGGCAAGTTTATGCCTGCGACTTTTCATTTATGCACCCGCGGCTCATAACCCGAAGGGGGCTGGTCGCCGGTGGCGACCGTCCAGCCCCGACCGAGCCGGCAGGTGAGAACGTAGGAGATTATAGTGAAATTTGCCTTACGGCAAGTGAACTGTTCGCTCCGTGAACGTTAAAACCCCGATTCCGCACATAGACGGATCGGGGTTTTGTTCTGTACTTATAAATCTCTGTATTTCTTTACGCGGCGGACTTTTTTGTTTTTACGGTTCATCAGGATGGCAAGGATAGCATACGCGGCAGCCAAGACCAGCAAAATGGTGGCCGTAACGATAAACCACGTGGAGGTGAGCACCTCCTGCCCCTGCTGCAAAACCTGCACAATCTCGCTGCGCTCCACGCTTTCCGCGGCGACGAGCGCAACGGTGGAAAGCTCCGCGCCGTTATAATAGAACGTGGCGGTACCGACGTAATCGCCCTTTTTGATGGGCGCTTTCACGCTTTCGGGCAGATCGAGCTTTGTGGTGATGGCGCCGCTTTCCAGACTGCTCGGCAGTGTTGCGGTGAGATTGCCCTGCGCCAGCACCTGCAGGCGGTCTTTGCCCCACGCGTATTTGAGGCCCACCTCGCCGAGAAGCTCGCCGTCTGTGACGAGCGTTTTGTTTTCGATATTCAAAAATGCCCAGCGGAACAGCGTCGCGGCATCGTACATTTCGCCGTGATAATCGATATGGTTGCCCTCGCTGTCGATATACGGGCTGCCCATGCACACGACAAGGTAACTGTACCCGTCATACGTAGCCGTGGCGGAAATGCAGTAGCCGGATTCATTCAAGGAGCCGGTCTTTACGCCGGTGGCATAGGTGTAATACTCATCGTCATAGCTCAAAAGCATACGGTTCGTCGTGGTGACGGTGCGTTCCTCGCTTGTCATGTTCGTCGGCGGCTGCGTGTAATACGTCTGCGAGGTGACGTCCGTAAAATACGGCATTGTCAGCGCATACTCCGTAATGGTCGCCATCTCGCGCGCGGTGGTGTAGTGGTTTTCATCATGCAGGCCGTGCGGGTTCACAAAATGCGTGTTCGTGCAGCCGAGCTCCGCGGCCTTCTTGTTCATCAGCTCCACACAGCTCATTTTGCCGTCACCGTCTTCGTCGTACTGCGGGTCGTCGGCCGTGATATTCAAAGAATCCACATATTTTGCAAGCGTCAGCGCGGCATCATTGCCGGATGGCACCATCATCAGGTTCAAAAGCTCATAGATGGTAAAGCTTTCGCCCGTTTGAATTTCCGCCAAAGACGAGCCCGTGCCCTCAAGCTCCTCGGCAACGCTTTCCGGCACCGTAGTGCGCGTGTTTTGCAGGTCGCTGACCGTTTCCGCCGTGACGATATACGTCATGATCTTCGTCATGGAAGCCATGGGGCGGCGCTCGTCCGGATTATATGTATAGACAACGGTATCGGTATCGAGGCTCACCATATAGATAGAAGCACTGTTCGGGTCTGTGAGCTTATCGCACGGAAAGCCCATTTCGCTGCTTTGGGCCACGACCGTGTTTGTCGTTGTGTCGGTTTCCGAAGTCGAGGTATCGGAAGCTGTGGAATTTTCGCTCGCAGTGCTTTCGGCTGTATCGGCCAAAACGCCGGTCGTCAAAACGGAAAGCGACAGCAAAACGCTTGCGCATATCGATAAAAATTTATGTTTTCTCACTGTTTATCCTCCAACGGACATGATATAATACTGTTAACTATTTTATTATTATAGCACGGTTTGGCACCCCTGAAAAGGTGCTCGCCGGCAAATTCAGAAAAAAGTCAGATTGAAAATTTAAAAGGAGACGCTATGCAGCTTTTACATATTGCAGACCTGCACTTCGGCAGGCTTTTGTACGGTCGCAGTTTAATGGATGACCAGCGGCATTTTGTGCGGCAGTCGCTTTTGCCTGCGCTGGATGAATATAAGCCCGATGCGCTGCTCATTGCGGGCGATCTGTACGACCGGCAGATTGCCTCGGTCGACGCGATTCATTTATTCGACGAGCTCATCGATGCGCTGTGCGAACGGAGCATCCCCGCCGTCATCATTTCCGGCAACCACGACAGCCCGGACCGCATTGCGGTGGGCAAAAGCCTGCTTGCGCGGCACGGCATCCATATCATCACGGAGCTTAAAGACACGTTTACGCCGGTCGAGATCGGCAACATACAGATTTTCCCGCTGCCGTACTTTGAAAACGCCCAGATGCGCGAAATGCTGGGCGATGAAACGCTGCGCGGTGCGGGGGCCTGCATGCGCGCGGCGGTAGAAAAAATGGAAAAAGCGTTTGACCCCGCGAAAAAGCACGTTTTGGTCGCGCACTGCTTTGCGGCGGGGGCCTCCACCTCCGATTCCGAAAGCCGCCTTTTTGTCGGCGGCGCGGGCGATGTGCCGACGGATGTCTTCTCCCCGTTTGACTATGCGGCGCTCGGGCACCTGCACGCGGCGCAAAGGGCAGGCGACACGGCGCGCTACGCGGGCTCACCGCTCAAATATTCCGTAGACGAAGCGCACCAGAAAAAGAGCATGACGCTCGTCACGCTCGGCGACACGGTGGAAACAACGTGCATCCCCGTAACCCCTCTGCACGACGTAAAGCGCATAGAGGGTACGTTTGCGGCGCTGCTCGAAAACGGGCAGGCGGCGCCCAATGAAGACTATGTGGAAATTCTGCTCACCGACGACGAGCCGGTTTTCCGCCCGGCCGACCGACTGCGCCCCTATTACCCGAATGTACTCGGCGTGCGCAGCACGTGGTTTTTAAAGCAGCACGCAGGCACGCAGGCGGAAGCCGATCTGCACAGCCGCAGCCGCGCGGAGCTTTTCCGCGGCTTTTTAAAGGAGGTCTGCGGTGAGGAAGCGCAGCCGGAGGACGAAGCGCTGCTGGCGGAAATTCTAAAGGAACTGGAGGGCGATGCAACGTGAGACCGATCCGTTTGGAGCTTTCGGCGTTTGGGCCGTATCTGGAGCACACCGTCATTGATTTTGAAAAGCTGAACGAAGCGGGGCTGTTCCTCATCACCGGACAGACGGGCGGCGGCAAAACGACGCTGCTCGACGCCATGAGCATCGCGCTCTTTTATAAATCGACGGGCGGGCGGCGCACGTTTCAAGATATGCGTTGCCTTGCCGCCGCAGACAGCGACCGCACCGAGGTCGTCTATCATTTTGCGCTCGGCGAAGACGAATATTGCTTCCGCCGCGCGCTGTACCGCCGCAAAAAGCGCGGCAGCGACGATTTTATCACCGAGGAAGAAAACGAGTGCAAGCGCCGCACGGCAGACGGCTGGGCGCTTGCCGCTTCGGGTGCGGCGCGCAATGTGACAGGCTACGCGGAAAACCTGCTTTCCCTCACCGCCGAGCAATTTTCGCAGGTCATCGTGCTGCCGCAGGGCAAATTCATGCAGCTTCTGCGCGCGAATTCTACCGAAAAAGCAGCCATTTTGAAAACGCTTTTCTCCTGCGAGCTATGGGAACGCATCGCGATGAAATTTACGGAGCGGCAAAAAAAGCTGTACGCAAAGCGCGAAACGTGCGAGACAAAACTGAAATCGCTGCTCGAAAAGCATGGCGCGGAGACCGCCGAGGCACTCGCCGCGCAAACGGAAGCGCTTCGATTAGAATGCGCACGAACCGAAAAAGCGCTCGCCGCCGCGAAAGAAGCACTGACGCTCGCACAAAAGCAATACACCCGCGCACTGCAATTTGAGCAGTGCCAAAAAGCCGAGACCGATGCCGAAGCGCAGCTGAAAACCGCCGAAATGCGGGCAGCTTCCGCCAAAGCGCAGTATACGCGCGCCGAGCAGAACCGCGCGGGACTTACAAAGCTGACCGCCGAAAAAGACACACTTTTAAAACGAAGCGAACAGCTGCGTGCGGAGCAGGAACGCAGCCTGCAAAAGGAGCAGCTTTTAAAAGAACTGCGCGCCGAGGAGGAGCGCGAGCGCGCCGTGCAGAAGCAGGCTGAGGACGACCGCCAAAAGCTGCCGGAGGTGCTGCGGCGCATCGCGGTAGGCGAAGCATTCACCGAAAAGGCCGATGCCGCAAAAGACCGGCTCGCGTCGCTCTTACAGACGCAGACCATCTTAAGCGAACAGCTTGCCGCGCTGAAAACGCGCAGTGACGCCGCTAAAATCGAAGCGCAGTGCAAAAAATTGTGGGGAGCTGCCGAAGACGCGGCGCGCACCGCGCGTCTGACCGTCGTGGGGCAGGATAAGCTGCTCTCGGCGGCAGAAGCCAAATGGAATCAAAACAGCGCCGCCGCGCTCGCCACTGGGCTCACGGACGGCACGCCCTGTCCCGTTTGCGGCGCGGTGCACCACCCCGTGCTCGCCGTGCCGTGCGCAGGCGAGACGACAAAAGAAGAACTTGATGCGCTGCGCAACAAGCTTGAAGACCTGCGGCAGGAGCAAAGCCGCGCCGAGCAGACGGCCGCCGCCGCAAAAGCGCGGCACGAGGTCGCTTTCGCACAATTAAACGCCGCAAACGATGCCGCAAAAAGCATCACAGAAAGCGAAGAAGTGCTCACAGCGGCCTATACTGCGGCGCAAACGGCGCTCAACGAAGCACAAAAGCTTGCAGCGCAGGCGCCGGCCGCACACAAGAAACTTGAGACACTCAAAGCGGAACGCGAAGCGCTTATGCAGGTCGAAAGCCGCCATAACGCTGCGCTTGCCGCCTGCCGCGCCGCTTTAGAAGAAAAACGCCGCCAATTAAGCGCCATGGACGCCGTACGCGATGCGGCGCAAATCACATTGGAGATGACCGAAATACAAAAGCGCATTCGCGTGCTCGAGCAGGAGACCGCAGCGCTTGAGGAAGCGTTCCACGCCGCGGAAAACGCGCTTTCTGCCGCAAACGAGGCCGTAAAAGCTGCCGCACAGCAGATGTTCGCCGCAAAGGAAGCGAAAAATGCCCTCGGCGCAGCGCCGGAAAAGGACCTTCCGCAAAGCAAAGCGGAGCTGGACGCAAAAAGCACCGAAACGCAGACGCTTTCCGTGCAGCTTGGACGCTTTGGCTCCGACCTGCGCACCATTGCGGAAAGCGCCGCCGCCGTGCAGCAATACACGGAGGAAGCCGCCGCGCTCGACGTACAGTACAGCCGCGCAGCAAAGCTTGCGGGGTACGTGACCGGCCGCAGCAACGCCTTGCGCGTGCCGCTTTTGCAGTACGTACTCGGCATGATGCTCGACGAGACCATCCAGAGTGCAAACCGCTTTTTCTCCGTTTTAAGCCGCGGGCGCTACGCCTTGCAGCACAAGCAGGGCAAAAGCGGCGCGGGCTACGGCGGGCTTGACATTGAGGTTTTGGACGGCATGAGCGGCACGTGCCGCTCCGTAGAGACACTTTCGGGCGGCGAGCAGTTTTTGGCATCCCTTTCCCTTGCGTTCGGGCTTTCGGACGTGGTGCAGAGCTACTCGGGCGCGGTGCGGCTTGATTCCATTTTCATCGACGAGGGCTTCGGCTCGCTCGATACCGACACGCTCGATACCGCCATGCGCGCGCTCGAGAGCATCCGCCAAAGCGGGCGCGTCGTCGGTATCATCTCTCACGTTTCGGAACTGCAAAGCCGCATCCCGACGATGATCCGCATTTGGAAGACCGCTTCGGGCTCCGCCGCAGCAAAAGTCATCGCGGAAGACTGAACCGTTTTTGAACAAAATGAAAAAGCAGAAATGCAAATTGCAAATCCGCCTTTATTATGCTATACTGAAAGCAACTAAGCGCAGGATTTTCTGCGCGGCCATGCAATGCTAAAAGAAAGGATTGCTTCCGGGCTCCTTCGGAAGTTTCGGTGAATGAATATGGTAAAGCTTTATGACGGCGGCGTTTACCTTGTGAACGGCACAGAGATCGTGCCGGAAGCCGCTGCACCCGAGACCTATCAAAAAGACACGGCAAAACAGGGTACCATTGCCTATTCCATTTTAAAAGCGCACAACACCGCAGAGGATATGCAGAACCTGCGCTTAAAATTTGATGCGCTCGCCTCGCACGACATCACGTTCGTCGGCATCATTCAGACGGCGCGCGCCTCCGGCATGGAGAAGTTCCCCATCCCCTACGTGCTCACAAACTGCCACAACAGCTTGTGCGCCGTGGGCGGCACCATCAACGAGGACGACCACGTGTTCGGCCTTTCCGCCGCACGCAAATACGGCGGCATTTATGTGCCGCCCCACATGGCGGTCATTCACCAGTACATGCGCGAGGCCATGGCGGGCTGCGGCAAAATGATTCTCGGCTCCGATTCCCACACGCGCTACGGTGCGCTCGGCACCATGGCCATCGGCGAAGGCGGCGGCGAGCTCGTCAAGCAGCTGCTCGAAAACACGTACGATGTCGCGTACCCCGGCGTTGTGGCGGTGTACCTCACCGGCAAGCCGCGCCCGGGCGTGGGCCCGCAGGACATCGCGCTTGCCATCATCGGCGCGGTGTTTAAAAACGGCTACGTAAAAAACAAGGTCATGGAGTTCGTCGGCCCCGGCATCAAGAGCATGACGACCGATTACCGCAACGGCGTGGACGTCATGACGACCGAGACCACATGTCTCACCTCCGTCTGGTGCACAGACGACGACACGAAGGCGTACCTTGCAAAGCACGGCCGCGCGGACGATTACCGCGAGTTAAAGCCGGCCGACGTGACATACTACGACGGCTTGGTCTATGTAGACCTTTCCACCGTAAAGCCGATGATCGCGCTGCCATTCCACCCGAGCAACGCGTTTGAGATTGACGAGCTGAACGCGAATCTCGGCGACATCCTGCGCGAAGTAGAAAAGGAAGCCGCGCGCTTGACGGAAGGCAAGGATATCGAATTCAGTCTGACGGATAAGATCACCCCAAAGGGTTTGCAAGTGCAGCAGGGCATCATTGCGGGCTGCGCGGGCGGCACATATACGAACGTCATGGCGGCAGCGCACATCTTAAAGGGCGCGCAGTGCGGTCAGGGCGAATTCACACTGGACGTCTACCCGTCCTCACAGCCGGTGTTTATGGACCTGCTCGCAAAGGGCGCCATTTCCGACCTCATGGCGACGGGCGCCATCGTGAAGACTGCTTTCTGCGGCCCGTGCTTCGGCGCAGGCGACACACCGGCGAATAACGCGCTGAGCATCCGCCACGCCACACGCAACTTCCCGAACCGCGAAGGCTCCAAGCCGGGCGCAGGCCAACTGAGCGCCGTCGCACTCATGGACGCACGTTCTATCGCGGCAACGGCGGCAAACGGCGGCATTCTGACCTCCGCCGAAAAGTACGCGGACAACTATGAGGTGCCGGAATACAACTACGATGATTCCTCCTACCGCGCCCGCATTTACAACGGCTTCGGCAAGGCAGAGCCGGAGGATAAGCTCATCTACGGCCCGAACATCAAGGATTGGCCGGAGCAGGAGGCACTTGCGCAGAACATTCTGCTGCGCGTCTGCTCGAAGATCATGGATAAGGTCACAACGACCGACGAATTGATCCCGTCCGGCGAAACGTCTTCGTACCGCTCCAACCCACTGGGGCTTGCGGAGTTCACACTCTCCCGCCGCGACCCCGGTTACGTGCAGCGTGCAAAGGATGTCCGTGCACTCGAAAAAGCGAGACTTGCGGGCGAAGCACAAAGCGATGAAGCTCTGAAAAACGCACTCGGGAAAGTGAAAAACATCCTGCCCGACGTCGATGAAAAGACAATCGAAATCGGCAGTGTCATTTACTGCGTGAAGCCCGGTGACGGCTCTGCGCGCGAACAGGCGGCAAGCTGCCAGCGCGTCTTGGGCGGCCTTGCGAATATTTGCTCCGAGTACGCCACCAAGCGCTACCGCTCCAACGTGATGAACTGGGGCATGCTGCCGTTCCAGATGAAGAATGAACCCGCCTTCGAGATCGGTGATTATATCCTCGTCCCGAACGTTTTGGACGCCATGGACGGCGATATGCAGAGCATTAAAGCGTATGTGCTCGGCGATGAAGTAAAGGAGATCGAGCTTTACATCGCCCCGATGACGGAAGACGAAAAGAAGATCGTCAAAGCCGGCTGCCTCATCAATTTCAACCGCAAGAATTAAAGTAAAGCATAAGAAAACGGCGAGTCCTGTTCAGGATTTCGCCGTTTTTGTATGCATTTTTCGTCTTCATAGAGAAGCGACGCAAAAAGTTTTTGATCGACCTTTTTTCAAAAAGGTCGCGGGTTCTTAGGGCAGCGCCCTAAGTCGTCGTCCGCAGACAACGAAATCTATTTGCCTTCCAAAAAATCAGGACGGGAGAGGGAACAGTCCAGTGGACTATTCCCTCGTGGGAGACCCAATTAGGGGGTCTCCCAAAGGACGGCAATACGCCGCCCTTCTTATTATAACCGCTCGGCTTTTCTCGCCTTATTGCTTGCTTTCAAAAAACGCAATAAACCGGTTCCAGTCCTCGCGGCTGAAATAGTGCAGACCGGGGCGGCAGTGATAGCCGATGCGGCCCGCATGCAGGTTAAAATCGTAGTCTTCCGACGTTTCTTCATAGGGAAACGCCTCCTTGTCCCCCGCTGCCGCCGCATAGCAGCTCAAAAGCTCGGACGCGGGGTCTGCCCAGTCGTCGCCCGTCGCAGACGCCACGTATACATAGCGCGGCGCAATGCTCGCGAGTAGGTAGTGCTGGTCAAACGGCAGCGCGTCCGTTTTGCCGACATACTGCCCGAACGATTCGCTGAACCAGAACGGAAACTGCCTATAAATATCGTCAAGCTGCTCGCCTTTTTTGCCGCGGAACAGCGCCGCACCGGCACAGCCGGAATCGTTCGAGTAGCCAAACGCGAAGCGGGTATCCAGCGCAGCAGTGAGCAGTGCCGTTTTGCCGAGACGCGAATGTCCGCACACGATAGATTTTGTACAGTCCAGTCTTTCGTCGTGCTCGGCGTAGTCCATGCAGCGCATTGCCGCCCACGCCCACAGCGCGATTTTACCCGCGTCATGCGGCGCGCGTTTTCCGTTTTCATACAGAACACCCGCAAGGCCGGAGGTGAAGTCGCCGTCGTCGCGCGTCACATCCTCATAGCCGAACGAAAGCACCGCAAAGCCGTTGTCGATGAGCTCCTCCGTCGGCATGTAGCGGTCCGGCACATCGCTTCTGAAGTTGATATGGACAAAAAACGGGTGCGGCCCCTCTGCGGTCGGTACAGCCAAATACACCGGGAACGCGAAATCTTTGCCGTTTACCGCAACGCGAAACGTCAGCTTTTCCAGCGTCGCCTTGCCCGCGCAGAAATTATCCGCAACGCCGGGCTCCGCTTCCCAAACCAACGATTCCGGCGCCTTCGGCAAGCAGCCGTATTCCTCCCACTGCAAAAGCTCCAGCATCTCCGCGCGCGATTTTAAACTCGGCACATTCCTCTTTTTCAGTTCATCCAAAAACATACAAACGCCCCCTTTATGCGGTTATTGTAGCCGTCCTTTTAGGCGTTTGTCAATCTTCAAAACCACCAAAAAAGCTGCCCTCTCTTTGTCAGAGAAGACAGCTTCGTTTTGTTTTACAGGCGTTTTACGCACTTTCCTCTGCGTGCTCGAACTGACTGTTGTAGAGGTTTGCGTAGAAGCCGTTTTTTGCGAGCAATTCTTCATGCGTGCCCTGCTCCACGATGTCGCCGTCCTTCATGCAGAGGATGAGGTCAGCGTTGCGGATTGTCGAGAGGCGGTGCGCGATGATGAAGCTTGTGCGGCCGCGCATCAGGTTATCCATTGCAGTCTGGATGGAAAGCTCGGTGCGCGTATCGACGGAGCTTGTCGCTTCGTCAAGAATCATGATGCGGCTGTCGGACAAAATCGCACGGGCGATGGTGAGCAGCTGCTTTTGTCCCTGCGAGACATTCGTCGCTTCTTCATTGAGGATCGTGTTGTAGCCGTCCGGCAGTGTGCGCACAAAGTGGTCAACCTGCGCCGCTTTTGCCGCCTGAATGACCTCCTCGTCCGTCGCGTCCAAGCGGCCGTAACGGATGTTCTCCATGATGGTGCCGCTGTAAAGCCACGTGTCCTGCAGAACCATGCCGAATTCTTTTCTGAGGTCGCCGCGGGCAAACTCCGTGATGTCCTTGCCGTCAAGGTAGATCCTGCCGGACTTAAGGTCGTGGAAGCGCATGAGAAGCTTTACCATAGTCGTTTTGCCTGCACCCGTCGGGCCGACAATAGCGATCTTCTGGCCCGCTTTCACATCGGCGGAGAAATCGTGGATGACCGTCTCGTCGGTGTCTTCGTAGCCGAAGCAAACGTGGTCAAAGCGGATGTCGCCGCGGATATTGCTGTTTTCCACGGTGTATTTCGGTGTTTTTTCGACGATCTCGGGCTCATCAAGGAAATTGAAAATGCGCTCTGCCGCCGCCATGGTGCGCTGTACCTGACTTGAGATGCTTGCCATCTGGGTGATGGGCTGCGTGAAACTGCGCAGATACTGGATGAACGCCTGAATGCCGCCGATGGTCATGCTGCCGCCTGCCGCCATAGATGCGCCCAAAATGCACACCACAACGTAGCCGAGGTTGCCCACAAAGCCCATGATCGGCTGCATCAGGCCGGAGAGAAACTCCGACTTCCAGCCCGCATTGTAGAGCTTTTCGTTTTCGCACTCGAATTTCTCCATGGAGCGCGCTTCGCCGTTAAACGCCTTCACGACGACGTGCCCGCCGTACATTTCCTCCACGTGGCCGTTCACCGCGCCGAGGTATTCCTGCTGGCCGACGAAATATTTCTGCGAGGATTTCACAATGCGTCCGACAAGCAGCAATGAAATCGGCACGATGCACAGTGCGACAAGCGTCAACTGCCAGCTGATGGAAAGCATCATAATAAGCACGCCGATGATGGAGCACACAGACGTGATAAGCTGCGTGATACTCTGGTTAAGACTCTGGCTGAGCGTATCAACATCGTTCGTGATGCGGGAAAGCACGTCACCCTGACTCGTTTTGTGAAAATACGAGACGGGCAGGCGGTCGATCTTTTCCATAATGGCACGGCGCATGTTGTACGAGACCTTCGCCGAAACGCCGGACATCGTAAAGCCCTGAATGTAGGAGAACAGCGCGCTCAACGCATACAGCCCCACAAGGAACAGTAAAACTTTCGCGATATAGCCAAAGTCAATGCCCTCCGCAGCGCCGGTGATGATGCGCATCAAGCCGGCCGTCAGCTCATCGGTCGCTTTTGCGAGGATCTTCGGGCCGACGATTGTGAACACGGTGGAAAGCGCCGCGAAAATGACGACGATGAGTATTTTAAACTTAAACGGGGAAAGATACGAAATAAGCTTTTTAAAGCTGCCTTTGAAGTCCTTGGCTTTTTCGGTGGGCATCATGCCTCTGCCGGGCCCGTGCGGACGCGGTGCGTTTCTTTTCGGTTCGCTCATGCCAATTCCTCCTTTGAAAGCTGACTTTCCGCGATCTCGCGGTATTCCGGACACGTTTTCAAAAGCTCTTTATGCGTGCCCTTGCCGACGATTTTGCCTTCATCCAGCACAATGATCTGCTCGGCGTTCATGATGGTGGAAACGCGCTGCGCGACGATGAGCACGACAGCGTTTTCCGTGTATTTCGTCAGCGCACGGCGCAGCTTTGCATCCGTTTTGAAATCGAGCGCGGAGAAGCTATCGTCGAAAATATACACCGGCGCTTTTTTCACGAGCGCACGGGCAATGGCAAGACGCTGCTTCTGGCCGCCGGAAACGTTGCTGCCGCCCTGCGCGATGGAGCTTTCCACGCCGTTCGGCAATTCGCTGACAAATTCCGTAGCCTGTGCGCAATCGAGCGCTGCCAGCACCTCGTTCACATCGGCGTCTTCCTTGCCGTACTTGATGTTGGAATCAATTGTGCCGGAGAACAGCATGGCCTTCTGCGGCACGTAGCCGATGTTATCGCGCAGTTCCTTTTGCGAAAGCGTGCGGATATCCTTGCCGTTCAGGTAAACTGCGCCGCCGGTGACATCGTAAAAACGTGGAATGAGGTTGATGAGCGTCGATTTTCCCGCACCCGTCGCGCCGATAAACGCCGTCGTTTGGCCGGGCTTTGCGGTAAACGAAATGTGGCTCAAGGTATCTTCCTCGGCGTTGCCGTAGCGGAAGGAAACGTCGTCAAAACGCAGCTCACCGCTTTCATTACCGAGTGTAACCGGGTTTTCCGGCTCTTTGATGGAAAGCTCCGTCGTCAGCACCTCCTGCACACGGTCTGCGGAAACCATGGCGCGCGGCACCATAATGAAGATCATCGCAATCATCAGGAAAGACATGATGATCTGCATCGTGTACTGGATATACGCCATCATGTCGCCTACCTGCATGGTGGAGTCCGCAATGGCGTGCCCGCCCACCCACATGATGAGCAGCGTAACAAGATTCATGATCAGCATCATGATCGGCATTGTAATGCTCATCACGCGCTGGGTAAAGCGGTTTGTGCGGGTGAGGTCTTCGTTCGCCTTATCGAAGCGCGCCTCCTCGAATTTCTCATTCGTAAACGCACGCACCACGAGCATGCCGCTCAAATTCTCGCGGCTGACGAGGTTTAATCTATCCGTCAAACGCTGCAAGCTCTTGAACTTCGGCATTGCAACGTTTAAAAGCACGATGACAAGGCACAGCAGCACAATGACCGCGAGCGCGATGATCCAGCTTAGCGAAACGCTTTTTTGCAGCGCGAAAATAATGCCGCCCACGCCCATGATCGGCGCGTAGCACATCAAACGCAGGCCCATGGAAATGAGCATCTGCACCTGCGTCACGTCGTTCGTCGTGCGCGTGATGAGTGACGCGGTGGAAAATTTATCGAACTCCGTATTGGAGAAGCTTTCCACTTTTCTAAACACATCGCTGCGCATCTGCTTTGCCACGCCGGACGAAATGCGCGACGCGAAGAAGCCGACGAGCACCGCTGCCAGCACGCCGAGCAGCGCAATGCCGAGCATCTCAAGGCCCTTCATCACAATGTAGCGCATCTGCTTTGCGTCCAAATCGACGCCGAGTTCCTTATAGAACAGCTTTGTAAACGTCGCGCCCACCTGCGAGCCGATCATTGACTGTGCATTTTCGGCAGAATCGATTGCTTCGCTGAACGTCTCTTTCGGCATCTGCTGTAACATGGGGACGATGGCATAAAGCTGACGCATATCCATGTCCTGCACGCCGCTTTCGGTGTCCACCGCCTGGCCGGTCTGCGCGCCGTAATCCTTCAGGAACGTCATGAACGCATACGCCGCTTTACCGTAGGCATCGCCCACCGCCTGCACGTCTGCATCTTCGCTTAAAGCGACCGCATCCATGTCCTTGATATTCTCGTAGGTTTTCGCAAGCTTCGTCTCTTCATCGCTGCCGTGCTCCACGGGCGTGTAGGCGTTTTTGAACGTCCCCGCCTCCGCGTCGTTCATAAACAGCGCCAATAAGTCAACGGCCTGTTGGTTCAAAACCGCAGGTGCAGCCTCATCCACACCGCCAAGCTGAATGCCGGTGTTCACAATGTCGCTCATCAGGTTCGGTAATGTCAAGTCACACATCGCCTGCCCGAAAAGCAGCAGAATGCACGCCAGCACCAGCGCCGCAAACGGCTTTAGGTACGTTTTCAACAATTTCATTCGGTTTTCTCCTTTCTCATCTCCGGGTATCTGCCCGTCTCGGTAAAGTTTTCAAGGTTTCGCCGTATTTGCTCCATGACGCGGCGGAAGACCTGCATGTCTTCCGGGCTGACACCGGCGCACATTTTTTCATAATATTCATGCTTCAGCTCTCTGCATCGCTTAACAGCCGGCTCGGCCTTCGGCAACAAAACCAAATGTACCATGCGACGGTCATTTTGGTCCGGTTTTGTTTCAATCCATCCGCCGCGCACAAGGTGGTCTACCGCCTTACTCATCAACGAGCGCGAAACACCCATGCGCCGCGCAATGCGCCCGGCCGTATCGACCTTTGTTGTGGAAAGGCACATGATTACACCGGATTCCACCGCGGAAAGGTCTTCATCCGCCAGCACCTTGCGCAGCTCCGTATGGATGATGCGCGCGATCTGCGTTAAGTGCTCCGCAAGCCCGTCGTGAAACGGCACGGCCGTACACGCTTGCTCGTCTTGCTTCATTCCTCGCACCTCCTGTTGCTTACTGCTGAACATCGCCAAAAGTTCTCAACGATGTCCATTTCCAAAAAACAGTTTAAAACTGAATTGTTCATTTTTGAACTGTTAAGGAATGAACATATTATAGACCGATAAAAACAAAAAAGCAATGACTATTTTGTGAATAAAGATGCCAAATTATATTTCAGAAAACCATATAGCCGAAAAGAAAAAAGACCCGCAAACACAGCGAACTGCATTTGCGGATCTTGAATCAGACAATTATAAGGTGAAGCTAAATTACTTCAGCTCGACCTCAGCGCCAGCCTCGGTGAGCTTCGTCTTAAGAGCCTCAGCGTCGTCCTTGGAAACGCCTTCCTTAATGGTCTTCGGAGCCTCGTCAACCATAGCCTTAGCTTCCTTCAGGCCCAGGCCGGTAGCTTCCTTAACAACCTTGATAACGTTGATCTTGTTTGCGCCAGCAGACTTCAGAACAACGTCGAACTCGGTCTTCTCTTCAGCAGCCGGAGCAGCAGCGCCAGCGCCAGCGACCATAACCGGAGCAGCAGCGGAAACGCCGAACTCCTCTTCGATAGCCTTGACCAGCTCGTTGAGCTCGAGAACGGTCATGGACTTGATTTCTTCAACAAACTTTGCGATATCAGCCATTGTAATATCCTCCTAAAATTTAAATTTGAAAATTATCCTGCAAACTTATGCAGTTTCCTGAGCCTTTGCAACTTCACTAAGTGCAATAGCAAGACCACGCGGGCCGGATACGAGAACGCTAAGCAGCATCTGAACAAGACCTTCCTTGCTCGGGAGATCTGCGATTGCAGCGATCTCTGCCGGAGACATGACCTTACCGTCCATGTAGCCGGACTTAATCACGAACTTACCGTCGGAATCCTTTGCAAACTTGTTCAGGATTCTTGCCGGAGCGATCTGATCCTCGTGGGAAACAGCCAGAGCGGTTGTGCCTTCGAGAACCTCGGACATACCCTCGATCTCGGTGCCTTCGATAGCACGCTTGAGAAGAGTATTCTTAACGACAGTGTACTCAACGCCGGCTTCACGCAGTTCCTTACGGAGCTTTGTGTCGGCCTCTGCAGTGATACCCTTGTAGTCTACGACAACACCGGATACGCTGTTAGCGACCTTATCCTTCAGCTGAGCAACAATTGCCTGCTTTGTTTCCAAAACGCTTTTACTGGGCAAAATATTCACCTCGCCTTTCAGTTATGATTTGGAAAAGCGCCAAAATGAACGATTTTCCTCGGTGCGAAAACTAAAAATGCCTTCCCACTTACCGCAGGAAGGCATAAAAAGTACAAAGTAACTTTTCCGCTCCCTCGGCAGGCGGTAAAACCTTTCAGCCCGGAAAACCGGTGCACCTGCTGTCTTAGGTAAACAGCTTTGTAATTATAGCATGGCAGAAGAACTCTGTCAAGCCTTAAATTTAAGATTCAGACGAATCTTAACCAACCTTGTTCGGGTTGATCTTTACGCCCGGGCCCATCGTTGCAGCAACAACGCAGGAACGGATGTACTGGCCCTTAGCAGCAGCCGGCTTTGCCTTGTTGATGGCTTCCAGCAGCGTGTTGAAGTTTTCCGTCAGCTTCTCTGTGCCAAAGGAAATCTTGCCGATCGGGCAGTGGATGATGTTGGTCTTGTCGAGACGATACTCGATCTTACCGGCCTTCGCTTCGGTGATTGCACGTGCAATGTCCGGAGCAACAGTGCCGGCCTTCGGGTTCGGCATGAGGCCGCGCGGGCCGAGGATCTTACCGAGACGGCCAACCATACCCATCATATCCGGGGTCGTGATGAGGACGTCAAAATCCATCCAGCCTTCGGACTGGATCTTCTGGATCATATCATTGCCGCCGACGAATTCAGCACCGGCTGCACGAGCCTCGTCTTCCTTCTCCGGCTTGCAGATTGCGAGCACGCGGACGGTCTTGCCCGTGCCGTGCGGCAGGACGATAGCACCGCGGACCTGCTGGTCTGCATGACGGCCGTCAACGCCCAGCTTTACGTGGACTTCAACGGTTTCGTCGAACTTTGCTGTACCAGTCTTGACACAGAGGTCAAGCGCTTCCTGCGTATCATAAAGGCGGCTGCGCTCGATGAGCTTTGCGCCATCGACATACTTTTTACCGTGTTTCATTCATGTTCCTCCTAAAGTGGTAGATATCGGATTCTCAGAGAGTTTCCTCCCACCCGGGTAAAATCAAATCAATCGACTACTTCGATGCCCATGCTGCGTGCAGTACCGGCGATCATGCTCATAGCACTCTCGATGGATGCAGCGTTGAGATCAGGCATTTTCTGCTCGGCGATCTTCTTTACCTGCTCGCGGGTAATCTTTGCGACCTTTGTCTTGTTCGGTGTGCCCGAAGCTGTTTCGATGCCGCAAGCCTTCTTAATAAGAACTGCTGCAGGCGGCGTCTTTGTTACAAAGGTAAAGGAACGGTCTGCGTATACTGTGATGACGACCGGGATGATAAGACCAGCGTCGCCCTTGGTGCGCTCGTTAAATTCCTTTGTAAATGCCATGATGTTAACACCGTGCTGACCGAGAGCCGGACCAACCGGTGGTGCCGGGGTAGCTTTACCGGCAGGTATCTGGAGCTTAATAAAGCCCGTAACCTTCTGAGCCATTTGTTTGCACCTCCAAAATTCGTGGTTGATGGCGGAACGTCCGTGAAAATTCAGGCGTTCCTCCCACAGGGGGACGTATCCCCCTCAATAAAAAGCGGATTACCGCAATTTACCGTGTGTTATTCCACCGGCTCCGCCTGGTCAAGTTCCAGGTCAACCGGGGTTTCACGTCCGAACATCGAAACCATGACGCGAATGTGGTTCTTGTCCACATCAATCTCTTCCACTGTTCCGATAAAGCCCTCAAGCGGGCCGTCGGTAATCTGGACGCTGTCACCGACATTGTAGGAGACTTCGACATTCCTCGTCTCCACACCGAGTCGCTCCACTTCTTCATCCGTGAGCGGAATCGGCTTGGAAGACGGGCCGACGAAGCCCGTGCAGCCGCGGATATTGCGAACCGCGTACCACGATTCATCCGTGAGGATCATCTTTACAATGACGTAACCCGGAAAAATCTTGCGTTCCACTTCCTTGGTCCTGCCGTTTGCGGCAACTTCTGTGACCTTTTCGGTGGGTACGCGAATCTCAAAAATCAAATTCTGTAAAGAGTGGTTTTCCACCGTCTTCTCCAGATTTGACGCAACCTTGTTCTCATACCCGGAATAGGTATGAACCACATACCATTTTGCTTCGTCCGACATTTCGATTCCTCCGCTTCTCAAATAAACGCGTGATCATTCACGCTGCTTATTTCGCCACTTGCATGACGAGACCCAGCAAATTCATGAAGACGGTATCCAGCAGGAAAATGAAGAGACCAAGCAGGATGATCGTCGCAAGAACGACACCCACATTTTTGAAAACGTTCTTCGGCGTAGGCCAAACGATCTTTTTGATCTCGCCCTTGCAGTCGCGGAAAAACTTTCCCGCTTTCTTCGTAAAGCGAACAAAGCCGTTTTCTTTTTTTGCTTTTTCGGCCATAACTTCGTTCCTCGCTTTACTTCGTCTCTCTGTGGAGCGTGTGCTTCTTGCAGAATCTGCAGTACTTGTTCATCTCAAGTCTGTCGGGATCATTCTTCTTGTTCTTCTTTGTGTTGTAGTTGCGCTGTTTGCATTCAGTGCAAGCTAAAACGACCTTTACTCTCATGACGGCACCTCCCGTTTTACGGAAAAAATTTGGGATGTTCTCCCAGCCTCCCTCAAAATTTGGGCGCAAAAAAATAGCCCCCAACTTGAGGTATACCTATAATAGCATAGGATATACGCCGCTGTCAAGAGCTATTTTGAGATTTTATGCGGTTTTTCAGTTGCTCAGGCGTGCCTCCACCTTTTTGCCCTTCTTCTTTTCCTTTTCGGGCTTGATGTTCTTGCCGATGAGTTTTCTGGAGTGCTTATACACCTTCTGCAGGTCGCAGCCGTCCGTAAAGTTCGCGATGATATTGTTGATGGCCGCCTCGTCCTTAATATTATTCAGAACGCCGAACTGAATGACTGCACGGGTGTCCATATCACCCGCGGCGTACATGTCGCAGAAAATGGTGCACATGCGCTTCATGGGCTCGCTGTCCTTATAGTTCTTCGCAAGATTCTCGCACTTCGGCGCAACCTTCTCAGCAGCAAACAGTGCCGTGCGCACCTGACCGTACACGATGCGTTCCTCGTTCATTTCGTCGCGCAGCTCCGGGAACACCGGCACCAAGCGGTTGAGAAAGAACTGCGGATCCGCGTTGTTCTCTTCGTCCTTCTTGCGGCGCTTCTTCGCGGTCTGCACGAGCTCGCGGCGCTTAGAGCCCTGCACGAGCTCAAGAAAGTCGTTCGCGATGCTCTCCGCGTCCTGCATGGTGTTTTCGCCTTCATCGAACAGCCACATGGAAAGCTGACGCCAGTCGCCCGGCTCCTTCGGGGTCTTCATCGTCGCGCTGCGCAGCACAAAGCGCCGCTGCTTCGTCTCATAGAAAAGGCCGTAGGCCACTTCGCCCGTCGTAAACATCACGCCGCGGCCGTTGTCGGTCTCCAGCGCCACAGCTTCGCCAAAGCCCTGCTCATTTAACGCTGCCTGCAATTTTTTCTGTATCAGTTCAAAAGCTTTCTGCTCCAAGTTATGATCACTCCGTTACATTAGTAATTTAGAGTATAGCACAGTTTTCGCGCATTGTCTATGAAAAATCCATGAATTCCCGGAAACTTATTTTTGTCGGAACATAAATCCATTGCCATCGTGCATTTTATATGCTAATATAGGCTCGTATTGAAAATATGCGGGCTCGGCCCGCAACAGAAATGAAGGAAAACGATTATGACAGAACACGGCGGCGCTGCCGCTTTAAAACAGAATAACCTCGCCGCTCTGCGCAGCGCGCTGTACCACACGGATTTCGCCACAAAAAAAGAGCTTGCCGAGCAATGCAGGTTAAGCCTTGCGGCCTGTACGGCGCTCCTCGGCGAGATGATCGACGACGGACAGGTGCTGGAGCTCGCCTTTGCCGCATCGAACGGCGGCCGTCCCGCGCGCCGCTTTTCCATCAACCCGAACTACGCGCACATTTTGTGCCTGTATACCGCTAATAACGACGTGGAAAGGAGCGGCATCGCCCTGCGCGTGTGCGATTTGAAGGGAAACAGCTTGCAGGAAAAATTCTGCCCGCTCAACGACATTCTGCCGGAGGACCTCACGCTGTTCATCACACAGATGGTGCAGGCAGATCCGCTCATCCGCGCAGTCGGCATCGGCATTTCCGGCGTCACCGACCGCGAAGGCGCCATTGAATCCCTTGCGTTCCCGGCATTAAACGGCTTCAACCCGAAAAAGGTACTCGAAGAACAGCTCGGCATCACGGTCATCACGGAAAACGACATGCACTTCACGTCCTACGGCTTTTACGTGCGCAACCCCTGCGACCACCCGTACTCCCTTTCCGTTCTCTACTGGCCGAGCCACCGCAGCGCCGGTGCGGGCACCGTGGTAGACGGACACATCATCGTCGGCAGTACAAAATATGCGGGCGAGCTCATCAGTCTGCCGCTCATCAACTCCACCGCTACAAAAGTCGAGACCGTCTCGCGCATGATTCACGGCGAGAATATCGTGCCGCTGATGCAGACCGCCGCCGTGTGCACCATTGCACTTTTGAACCCGGACATCCTCTTCCTCACCGGCTCTGCCACCTTGAACGTGCGCGAAAAAGACATCATCGATTACTGCAAGCAGAGCATCCCGGAAAACCACATGCCCGTTTTCCGTATGCAGGCGGACATCCACGAGGAATACATGACCGGTATCTTCTCTCTGACGCGTCAGGCTTTGAAATTCAAACATTGAGCCTCTTTTTGAAATGTACAGACAACGCCCTTTAAAATTTCCTAAATCTCGCAAAAACTTTTCTGCTGCTTTTTTGCAAAATGTTTAAAAAGGGGCTTTACAAACGGAAGCGAATGTGATAAGATACCTTTTGTCAGAAAGTGACGAAAGTGTCCGATCCAAAAGGGATGAAGGACAACGGGGAGTTTATACGGGCGCGACACGCTGGGGATTTGCCCACACCGCACCCATAAATGAAGAAGACAGGACAAAGCGTTTTCAGATGCGCTTTGTCCTGTTTTTCGTTTTACAAAATCATTTCTTTACAATCTGTGCCGCTTCGCGTGCCAGCGCCTCAATGGCGTCAAAATCTCCGGCGTCCAACAGCTTACCCGGTACCATCCAACTGCCGCCGCAGCACAGCACGTTCGGCAGCGCAAGGTACTCCGCCGCGTTCTGCGCGCTGATACCGCCGGTGGGCATGAATTTCATATTGCCGTAAGGACCGCCGAGGGCCTTCAGCATTTTCACGCCGCCCACAACCTCCGCCGGGAACAGCTTCACAAAATCGAGTCCCATGCGCATGCAGGCTTCCACCTCCGTCGGTGTCGCGCAGCCGGGGATGACCGGCACACGGTGCGCAATGCACCAGCGCACGACCTCCGGGTTCGTGCCCGGACTGATAATCGCGGAAGCGCCCGCCTTCACGGCGCGCTCTGCGGTCTTTACGTTCAAAACCGTACCGGCGCACACGCACACGTCCGGCACCTCTACCTTAATACGGCGAATGGCTTCCTCCGCCGCGTCTGTGCGGAACGTCACCTCCGCCGCGGGCAGCCCGCCTTTTTTCAGCGCCAGCGCCAGCGGCACTGCTTTTTCCGCATCGTTGATCTGAATAACGGGGATAATCCCGATCGATTTTAACGTTTCCCGAAAATTCATAGAACACCCTCCCGGTGATTTTCTTCAGTTCATTGTATCATGCGCCGCAAAACTTTGCAATATATCCCCATTTCAAAAGAATTCCGTTTTATTTCAAATTTGCGCTTGACAAATTAAATAACATCAGATATTTTATCCTCATCAGCTGAACCACACCCGGGAGGAAACTATGGCAAGAACACCGCACATCACGGCGGAAATGCTGCTTGAGGCAGGCGCCGCCATCACACTGGAAAAAGGCGCAGATGCACTCAATGTCCGCAGCGTCGCCGCTAAACTCAATTGCTCCGTGCAGCCCGTTTTCCGCAACTTCGGCAGCATGGAAACTTTCCGCCGCGCCGTCATCGAATATTTAGACGGCACGTATCAATCCTTCATCGCGCAGTATCTCGATAAATCGGACTACCTGTTCACGATCAGCCTTGCGCACATTCTGCTCGCCCGCGACAGGCGCAATCTGTTCGGCGTCCTGTTTTTATCGAACGAATACGGCAGCCGCACCGTGCCGCAGATCATCTCAAGCCCGTGGAACCGCGAGGCCATCGACTGCACGGCGGTGCAGTACGGGCTCACGGTAAAGGAAGCCGAAGCCGTTTATCGCGATGTGCGGTTTTACACGTTCGGCATCGCCGAAGCGCTGTATGCGGGCTCGCTTATCGCGGAGGAAGATGAGCTGCGGCAGCTGCTGCGCGGCGCCATCCGCAAATTCTGCGCAAAATAACGCGGTGTTCTCATTTAAAGAATTTGGAGAAAAAACATGGTCATCAACGCACAAAACAAAGAAAAATATTTGGAAGACTTAAAAAATTGGCTTTGCGAGCTCGAAAGCGCCCCGCTTGAAGAAATGGGCGCGTTTTTCCGCAAGCGCCTGCCGGAATACGAAGCACGCATGACGAAATTCTGGGGCGAAGACTACAAGCAGTTCGCACGCGCCGTGCCGCAAAGCGCCAAGCGCATTTTAGACCTCGGCTGCGGCACGGGATTGGAGCTCGACGCGCTCTACAATTTGCGCGCGGATATTTCCGTCATCGGCATTGACCTTTCGCCCGATATGCTCGACGCCCTCATGAAAAAGCATGGGGATAAAGACCTCACGCTGCTGTGCGGCAGCTACTTTGCCGTGCCGTTCCCCGGTGCGTTCGACGCCGTCATCTCGTTTGAATCGCTGCACCACTTTCTGCCGGAGAAAAAGAGTCGGCTCTTCAAACGCATCTATGACTGTCTCACGCCCGGCGGCATGTTTGTAAACGGCGATTACTTCGCCTGCTGTGACGAAGAAGAAAACCTGCTGCGCGAAACGTGGAGCCGCAAGCGCCGCGAAGAAAACATTCCCGACGACACATTCGTCCACTTCGACATTCCGCTCACAAAAGAACACGAAGCTGCACTGTTAAAAGAAGTCGGCTTCACCGTCACGGTGGAAAACGGTAACGATTGTTCGATTATAAAAGCGGTGAAATAACGCACAGCGAAGCGGCGAATAAAGTTTTTGATCCAACTTTTTTCAAAAAGTTGGCGGGGTCTCGGGGCAAAGCCCTGAGGCGCGCTCCGCAGGAAACCCAGTTGCATGGGTTTCCTGATAGGCGGTCAAAAGACCGGCCTATTTAAAGCGCCGCACCCACGTTTTCCTGCGTGAGTGCGGCGTTGCTATTCGTTTTACTTTTCCGCGCTCGGTGCACTGACGCTGAAAATCGCACCTCTAACGCCGTCCAGCTTCACGGTTGTGCCGGAGCGCAGCAGGTCGGTCGCGTGCGCCGCGCCGACGATGGCCGGTTTATCCAGCGCCATGGCGGCGATGGCTGCGTGAGAGTTCACACCGTCCATTTCCGTCACAATACCCGAAGCTTGACGGATCAGCGGCATCGTTGCGTTTGTGGTCTTCGGCAGCACCAGAATATCGCCCCTGCGGAACTTCTGCAGCGCTTCCTCCTCCGTTTTGCACACGCACAGCGGGCCGCAGGTACTCAGCTCGTTCACAACGGTGCCGGAGACAAGCACGTCGCCCACAAGGTGTACCTTCAACATGTTCGTCGTGCCGGAAATGCCCAGCGGGATACCCGCCGTGATAACGGCAATGTCGCCCGCCTGCACAAGCCCGTGCTCCTCCGCAACTGCAACAATGTGCTCAAACAGCTCGTCGGTGCTGGTCTTTTCCTCCAGCATCACGGGGATTACGCCCCAGGAAAGGCCCATCTGGTTCAGTACCTTGCGGTCGGTCGTGCCGCTGATGATTGGGCACGCCGGGCGGAATTTCGAAATCATGCGCGCCGTAAAGCCTGTTTTCGATACGGTCATGATGGCCACCGCACCGAGGTCGTGCGCCGTCGTGCACGTTGCGTGCGAAATGGCAGAGGTCACGTCCTTTTGCACCGGCACATCCCACTGCTCCAGCTGACGCACGTAGTCGATGTCGTTTTCGGTGCGCTCCGCAATGCGGACCATCGTGCGCACGGCCTCCACCGGGTACGCGCCTGCGGCCGTCTCGCCGCTCAGCATAATGGCGCTCGTGCCGTCGTAGATCGCGTTCGCCACGTCGGTCGCCTCCGCACGCGTCGGGCGCGGATTCTTGATCATGGAGTCGAGCATCTGCGTCGCCGTAATGACCTGCTTGCCGGCGACATACGCTTTGTGAATGAGCTGCTTTTGCAGCACCGGGATTTCCTCCATCGGGATCTCGACGCCAAGGTCGCCGCGCGCCACCATAATGCCGTCCGAAACGCGGATGATGTCGTCGATGTTCTCCACGCCGTCCGTGTTCTCAATCTTCGCGATGATGCGAATGTCGCGGCAGTTGTTTTTTTCAAGCTCGTTGCGGATCATCACAATATCCTCTGCCGAGCGCGTGAACGAGGCGGCGATAAACTCAAAATCTTCCTTCACGCAGAATTCAAGATCTGCGCGGTCTTTTTCGCTGATATACGGCATGGAAAGCGTCACGCCCGGCACATTGATGCCCTTATAAGACGTGATGGGGCCGTCATTCAAAAGGCGGCACTCAATGTCCGTGTCTGTCACCTTTTCCACGATCATTTCAATGAGGCCGTCGTCGATGAGGATATGCGAGCCGCGGTGTACGTCCTTCGGCAGGTCCTTAAACGTGATAGAGCAGCCTTCCGCGTCGCCGGGGCGCTCGTTCGTCGTCAGTGTGTACTTCTGCCCGTGGGTCAGCATCACCTTTTCGGCAAACTTCCCCGTGCGGATCTCCGGGCCCTTCGTGTCGAGCAGAATGGCGACCGGCACGTCAAGCTCTTTTCGCAGCTTTTTCACCATATCGGCGCGGCGCTTTTGCTCCTCATGCGTGCCGTGCGACATATTCAGGCGCGCCACGTTCATGCCGCTCAAAATCAGCTCGCGCAGCACAGCCTCGTCATCGGTAGAAGGACCCAGCGTACATACGATCTTGGTTTTTCTCATCTATATCGACCCCTTTCATTTTCGCAGACTCCATGGCCTGCACATCAGTGTGGGCTATTTTTTCTTATTATAGCTGAAAAAAGAAAGGGAAGTCAATATGACGGCTAATAATTAAAAAAGTAACAGGCTACTTGTTGAAAATGACTCGCTTTTTCACACCGGAAGTCATATTTTTCACTTTTGCCGTGCGAGAAAGTATCCTTTTCTGCATTTCGCAGATCGGCAGAGGCAGCAAAGCAAGGATTGCCACGATGCCCCACTGTGTCAAGGTCAGCGGTACGGAGCCAAACAGCGCCGCCGCTTGCGGAAACACGACCACGCCCGCCATCAATGCCGAGCAAATCAAAAACGATACGTTCAGCCCCCGGTTTTTAAACATGCCGCGTCCCAAAACCGGCCCCGTACTGCGCATATTATAGCTGTGCACGAGCTGCGAAAGGCTTAGGACCGCAAACGCCATCGTGCGCCCCACGGCGGGCTGCATGGGATCGGCGTCAAAAAACACGCGTCCCACCGTGAACGCCAAAAGCGCCAGCGCGCCGATCATCATACCCTCCGCCGCCATTGCAAAACCGAGCCCGTTTGAAAACGCACTGCTGTCCCGCGCGGTAGGCGGGCGGCGCATCACGTCGCCCTGCGGCGGGTCACTGCCCAGTGCCAGCGCAGGCAAAGAGTCCGTCACAAGGTTCACCCATAATAATTGCGCCGGCAAAAGCGGCGTCGGCGTGCGCAGCAAAAACGACACAAGCACCACCAAGATCTCGCCGATGTTGCACGACATCAAAAAATGGATGGTCTTGCGGATGTTGCCGTACACCGTCCGCCCCTCCCGCACGGCGGAAACAATCGTCGCAAAGTTGTCGTCCGTCAATACCATGTCGGCGGCGTTTTTCGCGACCTCCGTGCCGTTTTTGCCCATCGCGCAGCCGATGTCCGCCGCTTTCAGGGCAGGCGCGTCGTTCACACCGTCGCCCGTCATCGCCGTGACGAGCTTCAGCCTGCGAAACGCCTTGATAATGCGCATTTTGTGCGCCGGAGAGACCCGCGCGTACACGGAACACATCTGCACCGTCTGCAAAAGCGCGTCGTCCGAAAGGCTTTCCAGCTCCGTACCCGTCATCACAGCTTTATTTTCAATGCCGAGCCGCCCGGCAATGGCTGAGGCCGTAGCGGGTTGGTCGCCGGTGATCATCACGGGGCGAATGCCCGCACGCTTGCACTCGGAAACCGCCTCCGCCGCCTCCGGGCGCGGGGGATCCTCCAGCCCGATAAGTCCCAAAAAGCACAGCCCGCTTTCCGCCGCATCGTCCGTCTCGGGGCAAGCTTCCGCGCGCTTTTCCGCTGCCGCCAGAACACGCAGCGCGTCGTTTGCCATGTCGCGGTTTTTTGCGCTCAGTGCCGCCCGCATCTCGGGTGTTAACGTAACGTTCCTCCCGTTTAAAAGCACATACGTACAGCGCGGTAAAATCGCCTCCGGCGCGCCCTTTGTGATGACCCTGTATCCGCCCTCTGTTCGCAGTACGACTGTCATACGGCGGCGTTCTGCCGTAAACGGCACCTCAGCCGCTTTCACGCGCTGCTTTTGCAGACGCTCCCAGTCCGATACCGCCGCAACAATCGCCGTTTCGGTCGGATCACCGAGCAGCTTCTCGTCGCTGCCCTCCACGCTCGTGCACAGCGCCGCCGCAGATAACAAAGCGTCTTTATCCCGTCCGTTCAGCTCGCCCGCCGCACCCGCACAGCGCACTACCGTCATTTTGTTCTGCGTCAGCGTGCCGGTTTTGTCGGAGCAAATGACCTCGCAGCTGCCAAGCGTTTCCACGGCAGGCAAATGCCGAATGATGGCTCGCTTTGCCGCCATGCGCCGCACGCCGAGCGCCAAGACAATCGTCACCACGGCAGGCAGGCCCTCGGGTATCGCCGCCACCGCAAGGCTGATGGAGATCATGAACATTTCAAGCGGTTCTGCCTTTTGGATAAGCCCGATCAAAAAAATCACCGCACATATCCCAAGCACCAAAAGCCCGATGAGCTTGCCCGTGCGCCGCAGCCGCAGCTTTAACGGCGTGTCGGGTGTTTCTTCGTCGCCGAGCATCGCCGCAATGCGACCCATTTCGGTTTGCATGCCCGTTGCGGTCACAATGCCCACGCCCTGCCCGGCAGAAATGCCCGTGCCGGAAAACAGCATGTTTTTGCGCTCCGCCGCGCCGCACGTTTCGTCACATACCGCATTCGCACTCTTGCCGCTCGGCACGGATTCCCCCGTCAGCGCGCTTTCCTCGGCCTGCAAATGCATGCTCTCCAAAAGCCGCAGGTCGGCGGGCACCACGTCTCCCGCGCGGATATATACGACGTCCCCCGGCACGAGTGCTTCGGCGGAAAGGACCGCGCGTTTGCCGTCCCGCAGCACATCGGCGTGCGGCGCAGAAAGCGTGCGCAACGCTTCCAACGCCCGTTCTGCCTTCGCCTCCTGCACCGTGCCGACGAACGCGTTCGCAATGACGATGCCCAAAATCAGCAACGGGTCGGCCAGATTCGCTTCCCCCTGCATGCACGAGACGGCAAACGACACTGCCGACGCGATGAGCAGAATGAGCACCATAAAATCGCCGAACTGCAACATAAATTTCTTTGCGAAGCTCGTTTTCTTCCCCTTTTGCAGCCGATTCTCACCGTAAACGCCGAGCCGCTTTTTCGCTTCGGATCCGCTCAGTCCACGCCCCGCGTCGCTTTGAAGGGTTTTCACAGCCGCCTCCGCCGTCATGGCATAGAATTTTGCTTCCGCTATGGGTTTTGACATTTTCCTGCCCCCTTTTCCGGTAATTCTATGCGCGGGCGCGTCCGTTTAGAATTTTGAAAGAATTCTTTCATAGAAATCCACTGGCATTTTTAGAAAAATTGCAGTATACTATAATTCAATCAAAGCATTGGAGGTTTACTAAGATGAGTTTTCCCGGCATCCCGTCGCTTGACGCCGCCGTCATGGCCTTTATACAGACGCACTTTCATAATACCGTGACCGATACGGTCTTCCCCATCATCACATCGCTCGGCGAAGCGGGCATTGGGTGGATCGTCCTTTCGCTCGTTTTGCTCTGCTTTAAAAAAACGCGCCGCACCGGTGGTTTGGTGCTTATCGCCATGACGGTCACGCTGCTTTTCGGCGAGCTGACGCTGAAAAACATCATCTGCCGCCTACGCCCGTGCAACGTGTTCACGAATTTTCCGATGCTCATCGCGCGCCCCACGTCCTATTCGTTCCCCTCGGGCCACACATCGTCAAGCTTTGCCGCAGCGCTTATTTTGACGCTCCGCCACAAAAAAGTCGGCTGGCTCGCGTACATTCCGGCAGTGCTCATCGCGTTCTCCCGCATTTTTCTTTTTGTCCACTACCCTACCGATGTCCTCGCCGGCATCCTCCTCGGCACCATCGCCGCCCTCCTCACCTATTTTGCCGCCAAGGCGATTCAAAAACGGCAGGCAGAGAAGCGCACGGCACAAATTTGAACCGTTTATTTCGACCGATAAAAGCAGCGCGCAGGTTTCACAGCCTACGCGCTTTTTCTATCTCTGTTCAGTTCTTTCTTGTCAATTCTTCCAACACTTTCCGTACATTATGTGCGGCGTCTTCCTGAATCTCAATGACCTTTGCACCGGCGTGCTTTGCTACGTCCCGCAGGTCGCACGCGATGGCGGTGTGGTACGAACAGCCGATGACAAGGAACACGTCGCCGGGCTTTAATTCAGCCGTCCTTTCGTATGCTTTCACATAGTTCGGCGCGGGGTCACCGTACAGCACGGGCTTATTATAAAGCGCCCACGCCTTGTCCATTTCGTCGTCCTCCGGCAGGCCGCCGTGCAGCTCCAGTGCGTCGCTGCCCGCTTTTTTATGCAGCCCGTCAATGTTCATCGTGATGACCGGCACCTTGTATTCCGCCAGTGCAAAATGCGCGTCGTTCGGCTCCGCGCCGTTCATATTCGCTTTCAATTCGCGAATGACCTCGTTATACGCCTCGTGGTGATGCTCCGCGAACGTGCGGAACAGCTTTTCGCGCACGTCGGGTCGCTCCATAAACGTCGGAATGTTGCTCTGCTTGCTGATGCCCGCGCCCGTAAACGCCAGAATTTTCATAAAGACCGCCTCCTTGGCTCTCAATTTAAAGGAACGGCGCAGATTTTAAGCCTGCGCCGTTCTTTTTATATAAATTCAATTTTACTGCGCTTTGCCGATCTCCAAGGCTTTTCTATTGAAACCGAGCATATCCGCTTTTCTTGCGGGAATACACTTTTGCAGCGCTTTATCGAGCGTTTCTTCCGTGCAGAACGCAAGCTCCTTGCGCAGCTTGCCGACCAAGATGATGTTCGCAAGGCCTTTCAGACCGTTTTCCTCCGCCAGTTTTGATGCCGGGACATAGAAAACGGTCACGTCGTCGCGCTCTACACGCTCGTCGATGAGACTGCTGTCGAGTAAGATCATGCCGCCGGGCTCGACCTCGTTCACGAACTTATTGAGCGACGGGCGGTTCATGGCGATGAGCACGTTCGGATTCGTCACAAGCGGCGAGCCGATGGGTTCATCGGAGAGACAAATGCTGCAATTCGCGGTGCCGCCGCGCATCTCCGGGCCGTAGGACGGCAGCCAAGAGAGCTCCCTGCCCTCGATGAGGCCTGCATACGCCACAACTTTACCGGCGAACAAAATGCCCTGACCGCCGAAACCGGCAAAAACGATGTTCAAGTCTTTCATTTCAGCCTGTCCCCCTTTGTGCCGTCTTTATACACGCCGAGCGGGTAGTACGGAACCATGTTCTTTTCGAGCCAATCAAGCGCCTCAACCGGCGACATGCCCCAGTTCGTCGGGCAGGTGGAAAGCACCTCTACAATGGAGTAGCCTTTACCCTCAATCTGGTTCTGGAACGCCTTTTTGATTGCCTTTTTTGCGATATTGACATTCTTCACGTTATCGACGGTCACGCGCTGTGCAAGCGCCACGCCGTCCAGTGTGGAGAGCATTTCGCAAATGCGCACCGGGTAACCTGCCGTGTTGACATCACGGCCGTACGGGGTGGTCTGCGTGACCTGATTCGGCAGGGATGTCGGCGCCATCTGGCCGCCTGTCATGCCGTAAATTGCATTGTTTACAAAGATAACGGTGATGTTTTCGCCGCGCGTTGCCGCGTGGACGGTCTCCGCCGTACCGATGGCCGCAAGGTCGCCGTCGCCCTGATAGGTAAATACAACGTCCTCCGGTCTTGCACGCTTGATGCCCGTCGCAACCGCCTGGGCTCTGCCGTGCGGCGCCTGCACCATGTCGCAGGTGAAATAATCGTAGCACATAACGGAGCAGCCGACCGAGGCCACACCGACCGTTTTGCCGTCAATGCCGAGTTCTTCTATCGCTTCCGCAACAAGGCGGTGAATGATGCCGTGCGTACAGCCGGGGCAATAATGCAGCGGCGCGTCTGTTAACGTAGACGGCTTTTTAAATACAACTGCCATTTGATTCTATCCTTTCGCCTTATTTCAAAAGTTTATCGATCTCGCCTAAAATTTCCTTCGGGGTGGGAATCACACCGCCGGTGCGGCCGTAGAAGTGCACCGGCACACGGCACTCTGCCGCAAGACGCACATCGTCTACCATCTGGCCCATGCTCATCTCCACAACGAGCAGCTCTTTGGCGTGATCTGCCGCGCGCTTGATTGCGTCCTTCGGGAACGGCCACAGCGTGATGGGACGAATTAAACCGACCTTCTTGCCGGCTTCACGCGCCTTATTCACGGCGCTGCGCGCCACACGGCTCGATGCGCCGTAAGCGACGACGATGACATCCGCGTCCTCCGTGCGGTATTCCTCCGCACGCTGCTCCTTTTCTTCGACGATCTTATAGCGCTCGTAGCGGGCACGCACAAGGTCTTCAAGGGCGTTCGGCGTAAGGTAAAGGGAGTTGATGATGTTGTGCTCTCTTTTATTTTCGTGGCCGCAGGCTGCCCACGGCTTTTCGGGAAGCTTTCTGTCTTTGTGCTCCGGCAGCTCCACCGGCTCCATCATCTGGCCCAGCATGCCGTCTGCAAGGATCATCGCGGGCATGCGGTATTCGTCGGCTTTATCGAATGCGTCGGAAACGAGGTCGACCATTTCCTGCACCGTGGACGGCGCGAAAACGAGAATCTGGAAGTCACCGTGGCCGAGGGCTTTCGTCGCCTGCCAGTAATCGGACTGTGAGGGCTGAATGCCGCCGAGGCCCGGGCCGCCGCGCTGCACGTTGATGATGAGCGCCGGCAAGTCGGAGCCTGCCATATAGGAAATGCCTTCGCCCTTAAGGCTGATGCCGGGCGAGCTTGAAGACGTCATGGCGCGCACGCCGGCCGCAGCCGCACCCAGCACCATATTGACCGCCGCAATTTCCGATTCAGCCTGCAAATATGTACCGCCGATCTTCGGCATACGCTTTGCCATATAAGCCGCAAGCTCTGTTTGCGGTGTGATGGGATAGCCGAAGAAATGATGACATCCCGCCTGAATAGCGGCTTCGGCCAGGGCTTCGTTGCCCTTCATCAAAACTTTTTCTGCCATAGTTTTTAACTCCTCTCTCAGCGTTCCACCGTGATCGCCGAATCCGGGCACATAGTCGCGCATGCCGCACAGCCCACGCACGCTGCCTCATCGGTCAGCTCTGCGGGGTGATAGCCCTTCGCGTTCAAACGATCCTTCGCGAGCGCGATGATCTTTTTCGGACACGCGTGAATGCACATGGAGCAGCCTTTACATACTTTTTCGTCTACAATGATCCTTGCCATTCGGTTTCCTCCTTTATCCTACTCGGTTTCGTCCTCCCAGACGAAACGTACATATCGCTTTACCGCTTTAAATCCCTCGGGCAGTGTGTTTTCCACCGCAAAATCCGGCACGGTGGAATAGAGAAGCGGCAGATGGCATAATTCTGCGGCTTTTTTCGCAAACGGCACAGCATTAAGCACCGTTTGCATATCGGTCTGCACAGCGAGGTTTGAATTGTTCACGACCGCCGTCGCTTTCAGGTGCGATGCCGTTTCGATCTCCCGAAGGAGCGGAAGCGTTTCTTCCGGCTTTGTGGAAAGCACGCGGTACCGGTTTACGACGTACAGCATCTCGTACCCGGCAGTCTCGATTTGCCGATGCAGCTGCCCGAGCGCCGTAGCGCCCACGTCGTCACCGCCCGCATCGATAAAAATATCGGCGTTCTCCATATTAAAGATGGAGAAAATCTCCGGCGGCAGCACAGGGGTATCGAGCGTTGTGTTCGCGAACACCGGCGCGATGAGCTCCACGCCGAGTTTTTTGAGCAGCGCGGAATAATCCGACGAGCGGAAATACGGGTTCACGACGTCCATATCGACAACAACGCTGCGTCTGCCGCGCTGCGCCGCCTCTGCTGCCAAATTCAGCACGAGATTGGTCTTTCCGCAGCCGTAATGCCCGCAAATGACCGTAATGGAGCTTTTCATGCGCTCACCCTTTCTTCTATAAATAAAGCGGTCCGGTACTCATCATCATACCACCGGACCGCCAAAAAATCAACCTTTCCCGCCGACTTCGCCGCTTTATTCATAAATTTTTATAAGTCTTACAAAATGTGGGATTCGTGAAAATCTTTTAGGCTTTCGGTTCTTTGGCGGTGTTGATGGAAGAAATCAGCATTCTTCGGATGGTGCCGCATAAGGTATACAACTCCCGCGCCGCCTCTCTGCCCAAAATATCGGATTTCACAAATATCTCTATCCAATACTCCGTTTCATAACACTCTTTGAGCGCGATTTGCAGCTTTGCAATGAAGTCCGCTTTTCCGTGCGCATAGTTCGCTTCCCGAATATTCGCACCGATGGAAGTTGCGGAGCGCTCAAGCTGATTAACGATAGACCGATGCCCGTGGATCGTTTCAGTTAACTTTATCGCCTTGACCGCAAAGTCCGTCGATAGGTCGCGCAATTTGGATTCTGACACGCTATCACCTTCCTTTTTAGGAAAGTATAGCATAACTTTAGCGATGAGAAATATATTTAAAGGAAATTTAGAAATTTTCAGAAGTTTTTTAGTGAAATATTTTGCTGATGCAAAATGTGAAATAATGCTAACGCATTGTGAAATTTGATGCCAGCATCAAGTGAAATGAAATAAATCCACGCACGCCCGCAGGCATTTCACACGCCATAGGCGTATTTCACGTGCGAAGCACATTTCACAAATCCGGCAGGATTTATTTCGTTGAAAAAGAGACCTGACACATTGTGTCAGGTCTCTTTTTCTGGAGCGGACGACGAGGCTCGAACTCGCTACCTCCACCTTGGCAAGGTGGCGCTCTACCAGATGAGCTACGTCCGCATTTCGGATTTCGTGTCACTTGTTTCGCAACGTGATTTATTATAACGGAGATGACCCGATTTGTCAAGCCTATTTTTGAATTTTTCCGACTTTTTTCGTAAATGCTTGCAATCCGTGAAAAAACTGCTATACTTTATGCAATGATTTTCGGCAGCACTGTGCGAATACGGAGCTGCTTTCTGTTATTTTAGAAGGAGTTATGTTTATGTATTGTAAAACCTGCCGTCAACCGCTGCCTCACGATGCCCGCCGCTGCCCAAACTGCGGCGCACCTGTTGAAAACACCGTTTTGCAAAGCGGCGCACGGGATTTCACCGCCGACTACGACCCGCGCGACATTCAGGAGAATCGCGGCTGGGGCATTCTTTCCTACCTCGGCTTTTTGGTACTCATCCCCATTTTCGCTGCGCGCAACTCGTATTTTGCGCGTTTTCACGCAAACCAGGGGCTTGTGCTGTTTCTTTTCCACGCGTGCTATTCGGTGCTGACGCGCATCATCACGAACATCTTAAACCTCGCGCTCGGCTTTATACCGTTTGTGCCGGGCATGATCTCCGCCGCGCTGCAATTTATCGGCATCATCTTCTTTGTGCTGATGATCCTCGGCATCGCAAACGCCGCTTCCGGCAAAGTAAAGGAGCTGCCGTTCATCGGCCGTATTCGCCTTTTGAAATAACCGTACATAGCAAAATTGCCCTGCGGGATTTTCTTTCGCAGGGTATTTTTATACGCGAATTTCGCAAAACCGTTGCGCATAAAGTCGATATATGCTATACTGCGTAAGGAAAAATTCAGCGTTCGGCGGATTTTAATCAAGCGGCAGCGCGGGGGAGCGCCCGATTTGCCGTGCCGGACTGCTTTCACATAGCGATGGGACTCCGTGTTTCGGATTGAGAGGAAGCAATTGAGCTTCGACCGCCCGGCCTGAATTTACATTCGAGCGCGCTTCGCTATGTGCATTTGTGCGCCTCTTTTAAATATGGGTCGGAAACGCTTATATTTAGAGAGGTACAAAAAATGAAAAGAGAACACATTCTGAAAATGGTCATGCTTGCAATGCTCGTCGCCATCGGCGTCGTCATTTCGCCGATTTTGCGCGTGGAGGGCATGTGCCCCATGGCGCATCTCATCAACATTGTCTGCTCCGTTTTCCTCGGTCCATGGTATTCCCTGCTGTGCGCCACGCTTATCGGCATCATTCGCATGACGCTGATGGGCATTCCGCCGCTTGCCTTAACCGGCGCGGTGTTCGGCGCGTTTCTTTCCGGCGTATTTTACCGCCTTTCGGGCGGCAAGATCCTTTGCGCAGTGCTCGGCGAAGTGTTCGGCACCGGCGTCATCGGCGCGCTGGCTTCTTATCCGGTGATGACGTACATCGTCGGGCGCGAGGGGTTGACATGGGCTTTTTATATTCCGTCGTTCATCGGCGGCACGCTGATCGGCGGCTTCATTGCGTTCGTGTTCCTCATGGCGCTGCGCCGCAACGGACTGCTTGCAAAATTCCAGCATGATTTGGGGGCGAAGGTCTATGACACCACAGCTGCAAAACGCGCTGCTCAAAGCACGAAATGATCTGCGCGAGACGGCGCCGCTCATCCACTGCATCACGAATCCGATTGCGATTAACGACTGCGCGAACGGGATTCTCGCCGTGGGCGGAAAGCCTATCATGGCGGAGCATCCCGACGAGGTGGAGGAAATCACGTGCATAGCGGGAGCGCTCGGCGTAAACATCGGCAACATCACAGACGCGCGCCGCACCTCCGTTTTGACGAGTGCCAAGGCGGCGAAAACGGCCGGTGTGCCGATCTCTTTTGACGCGGTGGGCGTGACGTGCAGCGCCCTGCGCCGCGACCTGACGCACACGCTGCTGCGCGAGGCTTGCCCGGAAATTTTGAAGGGCAACGACGCGGAGATTCGCGCCATTGCGGGCGCGCATTTTGAAAGTCGCGGCATTGATGTTTTACGGACAAACACGGCGGAAACGATTGAAATTGCAAAAATGCTCGCCTCTACCCTGCACTGCGTGGTGCTCGTCACCGGCAAAACGGACATTATCACAAACGGCGAAACAACTGAGCTGTGCGAAAACGGCACACCACGCCTGTCGCTCGTCACCGGCACGGGCTGCATGGTACACGCGTTGTGCGCTTCATACAGCGCCGTGACGGATCCGTTTACGGCTGCGGTTTTAGCCGTTTCCACCATGGGCATTTGCGGCGAGCTGGCCGAACGGAAATCCGAGGGGCTCGGGTCGTTCCGCATTGCGCTTTTGGACGCACTTTCGCTGCTTTCGGACGATGATTACACGCGTTTATTACAGCTGCGCGAAGTTTAAAAGAAGGAGTTTTTCTATGAAATTCGATCCTACCTTATACCTTGTGACCGACAGCACCGGCCGCACGGACGATGACTTTCTTTCCATCCTCGAAAAGGCACTCACGGGCGGTGTGACGCTGGTGCAGCTGCGCGAAAAAGAGCGCGGCGGCGGTGAATACCTGCGCCTTGCGCGCCTCACAAAAGCTGTTTGCGACCGTTACCGCGTGCCGCTTATCATCGACGACCGCGCGGACATCGCCATGGCGGCAGATGCGGCGGGCGTACACGTAGGTCAAAGTGATCTGCCCGTCTGTGAAGCAAGAAAGCTTTTAGGTGAAGATAAAATCGTCGGCGCAACGGCAAAAACCGTGGAGCAGGCGCAGAAAGCGTACCGCGAAGGCGCGGACTACCTCGGCACGGGCGCGATCTTCCCGACGACCACGAAGGTGAAAACCGTGCTGACGCCGGTTTCGCGCCTGAACGATGTCTGCCGCAGCGTGCCGATCCCGGTCGTGGCCATAGGCGGTTTAAATGCCGGGAACATGGATGTTTTGAATGGCAGTCCCATTGACGGCATAGCGGTCGTTTCGGCCATCATGAAGAGTGCAGATCCCGAAGCTGCCGCGCGGGAGCTTTTCGCGCGCGTGCGGGTGATTAAAGAAAATAACCGCTGAAAGGCATAGAATGCTACACTTTGTGCTGATTTCACAAATTGAAACGACATTTGGCGGTGAAATCTTTTCCGAAATGACACACGGTTTTTACGCGCGGTTTATTGACTCTGCGTTTTACCGGTAGTATGATAATGGTAGAAGCAAAATTCCCCATAATTTGCGTACAAGCCACTTTTTATAAATCCACACCTTAAACGAAAAAATCACCGAGTTTTTCCTCGGTGATTTTTTCGTTATAAAGCGTCGGCAAAAAGATTTTTCGTTCTTTTTGCCGGCGCTCTCTGTTTATTCTTAAAAACTTTTACAGTGTAAACGTATACGTACCCGCGGTGAGCGTCATTTCTTCCGTAGTGCCGTCTTTTTTCGGCAGGTAGACTTCCGCTTCGGCGTCAAACGGGATGACGACGGTATACGTCACTTCGCCGTTATCCTCGTACTGCCAGCCGGTTTCATAGTAGCCTGCGGCGGTATTGACCTTGGCTTTTGCCGCGCCGAGCCTTACATCGGGCTGCGGGCGGATGACGGCCTTTTTATAACCGGGCACGTCCGGCACGGGGTTCAGGCCGCAGACGTTCTTATACACCCATTCGAACACCGCGCCGTAAGCGTAGTGGTTCATGGAGTTCATGCCGATGCCGCTGATCTTACCGTCCGGATTGACGGAGTTCCAGCGCTCCCAGATCGTTGTGGCACCCATATTGACCTCATACAGCCAGCCGGGATTTTCCTCGTTCAAAAGCAGCGTATAGGCTTCTGCATTCGCGCCGTTATCGGAGAGCGCGCGGCACAGCACAGGTGTGCCGAGGAAGCCGGTCTTCAGCTTGCCTTTATTCATCGCGAGCAGGCCGCGCAGGGTTTCGGTGATCTTCTCGCGCGCGAACTCCGGCGCAAGCCCAAACGAAAGCGAAATGGCGTTGCCGGTCTGCGTTGCGGCCGCGCATCTGCCGCCCGCAGTGTAAAACTCGCGGCGGATGGCGTCGAGAATTTCGTCTGCACGCTTTTTGTAGACGTCGTACTCGGTCGTTTTGCCGAGCGCGCGTGCGGCGTTTGCAACGCACATGGTGCTCTTATAGTAGTAGGCGGAGCACAGGAATGTAATGTCCGTGCCGCCGAGAACAGACTCGGGATTGAAGCCGGATTCCGGGCCGTCCAGTGCAAGCCAATCGGCAAAGTGGAACTCAATGCCCGGCCACAGACGCGTTGCGCCGTGCGCTTCATCGTAGCGGTAGATCCAATCCGCCCACAGCTTCATGCTCTCGAAGCCGTTTTCGAGCACGCTGATATCGCCCGTTGCAATGTAGGTTTCCCAAGGGACGATGGCCGCGGCATCTGCCCAGCCACAGTGACCGCCGCCGTTTGCGAGCATTGGGTTTGCTTCGCCCGGCTTGCGGCTGATGAGCAGCGGGGCAACATCCGGCACCTTGCCGTCAAGGCGCTTCTGTTCCTCCAAAAGGTCTCGGATATACTTCGTATAGAACGCGCCGCAATCCATGTTGTAGTTCGCCGTGGGGCAGAACGCCTGCGCGTCGCCCGTCCAGCCCATGCGCTCGTCGCGCTGCGGGCAGTCGGTCGGCACGTCGAGGAAGTTATCGCGCTGACTCCAGACAGAGTTCAAATACAGGCGGTTGACCTTCTCGTTTGCGGTCGTGATCTCGCCGGTTTGCTCGAGGTCGGAATACATGGCCCACGCCTGAATATCCGTGATGCCGGTGAGGTCTGCCACGCCGGAGAATTTGATGTAGCGGAAGCCGTAGAAGGTCGCAATCGGTCGAATAAAGGCTTTTTTGCCCGTCGAAATATAGCGGTATTCGGAAAGTGCAGTGCGCAGGTTATCGCGGTAGAAGCAGTCATCCTGCAACAGCTCGCCGGTCTGCACGCGCAGCTCGACACCTGCGGGCAGGTCGGCCATGAACGTGAACCAACCCGTAATGTTCTGGCCGAGGTCGAACACAAGCTCGTTTTTCGGCGTGGTGATCTGCTTCGGGGTGATGATATGCTTTGCTTTTACGGGCAGCGAGAGGCGCGCGGAAATTGCGCCGAGGTTCGTCGTGGTGTTGCGCTTCACCGGCTGCCAATTTGCATAGGTGCAGGACGGCGCGCACCAGTTTTCGATTTCGAGGTTCGCGTCGTAGCGCTCGCCGTCGTAGATGTTGCCGAACGTCAGCGGGTTCGGAGCGCACTGCCAGCTTTCGTCCGTGACGATGACGGTCTCGCCCTGCGTGGTGGTGACGTGCAGCTCACCGAGGAGCAGGTATTCCTCTGTGTACATGTTGCAGGGTTTTCCCGGGAAATTCGTTTCGTAATCGCCAACGACGCCGTCAAAACCAAAGCGGCCTTTCGCCCAGCCGTTGCCCAAAATGGCGCCGATGACGTTTTCGCCGGTGTGAATGAGGTCGGTCACGTCGTAGGTCTGGTACTGAATCCAGCTGTCGTAGGCGGTGCAACCGGGGGCAAGATACTCATCGTTCGCCTTTTCGCCGTTCAGATAGAGCTCGTAGATGCCGAGGCCCGTGAAGTATGCGCGGGCAGAGAGAACTTCGCCGGTGATCTCAAACGCGCGGCGCATGTACGGGGCGGTGTCCGGCGCAAGACACGGAGAAATACACTGTGCCGTGAACGGCTCGTCGAGTTTTGCGGTCTCGAACCACGCAGTGTCGCTTGTGACCAATTCACCGTTATCGCCCATAACGGTAACGCGCCAGAAGTAGCGCGTGCGGGGCTCGAGGGCGATTTCCACCGGTACACCGAGGGACGACGCGGTTTTGCACGCGCCGGTATCAAAGATAACGTCGGCAAAATCCTCCGTTTTGGAAACCTCCACGCGCGCCCAAAGCTGCTTTTTCGCTTCGGTATCCGTGACTGTCCACGAGACGTGCGGCGTTTTCAGATCAAAACCGAGCGGGTTGACGATACGGTTTGTTTTCATTCTCTGAATTTTCATGTTCCGTTCCTTTCTGTGCGTTTGCACGTGCGGCTTTTTCCTTTGCCGCTTCGTATTCCGGCCGCGTAAAGCTGCGGCATTTTGTTCTATTTCACAGAATATCAGATATGAAGATGAAAAACAAGGACTCAATTTCCGCAAAAATACGTCCTTATTTTCAGTAATTGCATGCGAAGATGTTGAACTAAGCCATTTTTAAAAGTTCTTATAGGTTAGCCGCGACTTTAGCTTGACACAAGTCCATATTTGTGGTTTAATAAACAAACATGATTATCGGTGCCGCAAAGCGACACTGCGATAAGGGAGTAGTCGGCGCGAAGCGCTGTATGGTCGACACACTTGAGGAAACTCACGGCTATGCATGAAATGACGAGACTTATCCGAAAGGCATCTCCGGCTTTTCGGGTGAGTCTTTTTTATTGCCCGCGCACGTATATTTTTATAACAAAACAACGGAAAACGGTGATCAAAATGAACTTATGGGAACTATTAATTCTGGCAGTTGGCCTTTCAATGGACGCATTTGCGGTTTCGGTATGTAAGGGGCTTTCGGTGAAAAAGCTGAAAGCGAAACACATGCTGACTGTGGGCGCCTATTTTGGCGGATTTCAGGCACTGATGCCTCTTTTAGGGTACATTTTGGGTATACAGTTCCAGTCAATGATTCAGCAGTTCGACCACTGGATCGCGTTTGTGCTGCTGGTGCTGATCGGCCTGAGCATGATAAAGGAATCGCGCGAGGAAGCGGAGAACCTCAACGATTCGTTCAGCTTTAAGACGATGCTGCCGCTCGCGGTGGCGACGAGCATCGACGCGCTGGCGGTGGGCGTAACGTTCGCGTTTTTGCAGGTCAAAATCGTACCGGCCATCAGCTTTATCGGCGCAACGACGTTCATTCTTTCGGCGATCGGTATTCGCATCGGCAACATTTTCGGCGCGAAGTATAAATCGAAAGCAGAGCTTGTCGGCGGCATCGTGCTGATTTTGATGGGTGCGAAAATTTTGTTAGAGCACCTCGGCGTACCGGATATGATTTTCGGTTAAGAACCGGAAACAAGAAAGCGCCCCGCTTCCTTTTATGGAAAGCGGGGCGCTGTTTTGTTTTAATTTACGAACTAAAGTAACCCGTTAAATTACTTCTGTGCGTCGTAGTAATCCTGATATGCGGTGTAGCCCTGGAGCTCGATGTTCGATGCACGCTTATCGGTGTAGATCTTCTCAATGTCATGAACCTGATTGGACTCAGCAAAGTCTTTCAGATCCTGAACGAGCTTATCGAACGTTGCGTCGTCGGAAGCCATGATGATCTGCGGGATACGCATCTTGCACTCATCGGTGATAGCCTGTCTTGCCATACCGAGGTCTTCGTTCGGATCGATCTCAAGAGAGAGGTTGGCGTTTTCGTCAGTCAGGAACTTCTGGCCGGGGACTGCCGGATGGATGGAATCTTCCGGAGTGAAGACGTGAGCCTGAATGGAGATAACCCAGCTTCTGGATTCTTCCGGCTGTGCATCGTTAACTGCATACTTCGTCAAGTCAACGTTATCGGCGTGAGCCGGCTGAGCCCAGAACCAGCAACCTGCTGCGTTCTTTTCGTCAGAGCTAAGCTCTTCTTCCGGCTTCTTGAGGATCGGGTTGCCGTTTTCGTCCTTGCCTTCCCAGAGGCCGCCCTCAGGACCGTACATCATGTTGATGGAGCCGTCCTTCGTGAGCATCCAAGAATAGAGATCGAAGATACGCTGCGGGTTTTCAGCCTTTGTGGTGATGCAGTTGACGTTGCTACCAGGCGTGCCGTTTTCTTCGCCATATACCCAATCTACGCCTTCAGCCGGCGGGAAGATCGGAGAATCCTTAAGCTCCCAACCGAGGAGATCGTAGGTGTTGCCGTCTTTCTCCTGAAGGAGGGTACGGAAGTGGTTGGTATCGTCCTGAGAGAAGTCATAGTACAGAACCGCTCCACGGCCGTTGGAGAGCTTCTCTACGTACTGATCGTTGCTGTCGGTATAAATGGTTTCCGGGAAGAGGCCTTCTCTAAACCACTGGTTAGCAATCTTCAGAGCGGAGACGTAGTTGTCGTCAAAGACAGCAAGCTTAATGTCGTTATCCGCCTGAGACCAGTATGTATCAACAAGGTTCGGGTTGCCGTAGGAACGATAGATAGCGGAAACGGTGTTGAAGCCGTTATCGTCCTGTCTCGGGAGCCACGGGAAGATGCTCTGGCCGTCGGAAGTTGTAACGCCCTTGTCCTTAGCATCCAGCATGAACTGATGCAGATCTTCGAGCGTCTTGAGTTCCGGGGAACCGAGCTGCTCATAAACGTCGTGGTTGACCATCCAGCTCGCGTTACCGCCGGTAGCGCCCTTACGAGCCCAGTTCGGGATACCATAGAGACCGCCGTTAACGGACAGCAGCTTCTGGGAGGATTCGAGGATGTCCTCATCAAAGGAGCAGCCTTCATACCTCAAGGTGTTGATATCGACGAGCTTGCCGAGGCTGATGAGCTTCTGCCAGTTCGCGTTACGGTCCATGATGATAACATCCGGCAGGTCGTCGGAGGAGATCATCAGGTTCAGTCTGGAATCCGCATCAGCTTCCGGGCAGGAATAGTTGACCGTGATGTTGAACTTTTCGTTCATGTACTTCGATGCAGCGTCTTCGCCCCAGGGCTTAACGGAACCCTGATAGCTGTAATATGCATCAAATTCGTAGTGCTCGGTGGTGTCGTCCGGGCCGGAGGAACCGGTTACCTCGGAGCTTGCGTCACCGCCGTCTGTGGATTCCGCTGCGGAAGATTCCGTTTTGGAAGATGTGCTGCTGTCAGCCGTGGAAGAGTTTCCGCCGCCGCCGCAGCCGGCTACTGTCAGAATCATGGATGCTGCCATGACTGCTGCCAGAGCCTTCAAGAGAGAGTTTCTGGACTTCATACTTTGCCTCCTTAAAGAATGCTTCGTCAATACACCTTGCATTGACAATTTATTTTATGATTAGCCCTTAACGGAGCCGATCATAATGCCTTTTACGAAGTAGCGCTGCAGGAACGGGTAAACGATGATGATCGGAATGATCGTAACAAACATCGTAGCCATTGTGATGGAGCGCACGTTGGTCTCCTTGCCCTTCAACATGTTGGCGTCGATGGTGACGCCCATGCCCGCAGAGGCCATCTGTTCTGCGAACTTCGCTTCGTTGACGATTCCGAGAAGGACGTTCTGCATCGGCTTCAGGTAATCCTGTGTAATGTACAGGTTTGCCTGGAACCAGTCGTTCCAATGCTGCACACCGAAGTACAGGGCGATCGTCGCGATGATCGGTGTGGAGAGCGGGAAGTAAATTTTAAAGAAGATGGTTATGTAGTTTGCGCCGTCGATGAGGGCGGATTCTTCAAGCGCTTCCGGCAGAGACTGGAAGTAGCTGCGCATGAGAATCATGTTCCACAGGTTGACGAGTGCCGGGATGATGTACACGAGGAAGTTGTTCTTGAGACCGAGATTGAGGATCAAGAAGTAAGTCGGCATGAGGCCGCCGCCGAAGTACATCGGGATAAGACACAGCATTGCGTAAACTTTTTTGCCTACGAGATTCGTTCTGGAAATTGCGAATGCCAGCATACCGGTAATGAGCACGCCGCCGACCGTACCGATGACGGTACGTGCGATGGTGATGAAGTACGCCATCCAGATCTTCTGGTTTGTGAAAACCAGCTCGTAGTTTCTCCACGTAAACTTACGCGGATAGATGGTCAAACCACCAAGGGTGGTATCGTTGGAGTCGTTCAAGGAAATCGCAAGGGCATTCAGGAACGGGTACAGCGTAAGGACAAGAACCAGAACGATGGTGACGATCATGATGATATCGATCACGTAGTCGCTGGCCACGCGCTTGGCGCGGATTTTGTTTGGATTTTTTGCCATCTCTCTGTTCCCCCCTTAGAAAAGCTGTGCTTCGCCGAATTTACCTGCTACGTAGTTGGAACCAAGGAGCAGTGCGAAGTTGACGATGGACTTAAAGAGACCGGCCGCTGCTGCGAAGGAGAAACGACCCTGGCTGACACCCAAACGATAAATGAAGGTATCAAGCACGTCTGCGTATTCTTTCAACATGGAGTTGCCCATCTGCTTGGTGAGCATCATGATCTGGTCGAAGTTTGCATTCAGGATGCCGCCGACCTGGAAGATAAACATCAGGATGATGGTCGGTTTGATGGACTTAATTGTGATATGCCACATCTTCTGTGCGCGCGTTGCGCCGTCGATATCAGCCGCTTCATACATATCCTGGCTGATGCTCGTGATAGCGGAGATGAAGATAATCGCGTTCCAGCCAAGCTCCTTCCAGATATCCGTGCACAATGTAATGCCCCAGAAGTACTTGCCTTCGGTGAAGAAGCCGATCGGTTCCTTCGTGACGCCGATCCACATGAGGAACTCATTGATAGCGCCGCCGTCGGTGGACATGAGGTCAAACATCAACGTTGCGCACACAACCCAAGAGATGAAGTGCGGCAGGTAGCTGACGGTCTGAACCGTTTTTTTCAGCGGCTGGAAGTTCATTTCGTTCAGCAGCACTGCGAAGAGAATCGGCAGCGGGAAGCCAATGAACATCTTAAGGGCGCTGATGACCAGCGTGTTGCGCATGGCCAGTCCGAAGTACTTATCGGCGAACATGGTCTGGAAGTGTTTGAAGCCTACCCACTGGCTGAAGCCCGGGAAATCACCGAGCTGGAAATCCTGGAAGCCCATAACCACGCCGTACATCGGTACGTAGCTGAACAGGAGGACTAAGAGGATGCCGGGAACTAACAATATCTGCAGATCCCACTGGGCAAGCATTCTGGAAAAGACGTTCTTTTTGCGTAAGACCGTATTTCCACTCGCTTGTGCTTGTTTCAATCTCATCACGCTCCATTTCCACAAAAGATGGAAAAATTTTTACAAAAAGCAGAACTCAAAGCCTGCTTAAAGCCAAAATTTTTTGAAACCCGACTGCCTTTTGCAGTTTTACGGTTTTCTCGTCGAAAGCCCTGAACGATGTTCGGATGATTTCCAAATTTGTCTAAATCTCCGCAACAACTTCTTCAGAAATTATTCATATTATACACGCGCATTCGTAACAATTCAAGGAGAAATTGTGCAAAGCATATTGACAAATTATGCAAACCGTGTACAATATAGGTACAAAGAGTAAATTTTATGGTGAAGCTGGTGGGCATATGTCACAAAGCACTATCTTAGACACACAAAAATGCGAGCATGAAACCGCATCCATTTTGAACAATTTTACTATTGCCTTCGGAAAAGTGCATTGGGGCCTCCCAAATTTCGAAAACTTGGATGAATTGTTCGAAAATCAGCAGTTTGTTTTGATGCTCTGCGTCAAAGCTTCGTCTGAAAGAAGCGATTTATATTTGAATAACGATATTTTTAATGTAGTTACCGGAGGGGTGATTTGTGTGCGCCGCAGCGATAAAATCCTTTGGAATCACTGCTGCTGCGACAACATGCAGATTCTCTGGCTTCCCTTTACAATGAAATGCGTTTCCGACTGTTCCTGCGAAGACGCCGATGTTTTAAATGACTTTTTGTGCGGAAAGCTGAGCCCTGTCGGTTATAATACACAGCTGATTGATTACAGCGACTTCCTCAGAAAGCGCGTTTGCAGCTATACCAAGTGTTGCCTGAACCAAGTTCTTTCCGGATTTATACTGGACTGCATTTTTACCCTTAAGCAAAATTACGACGGCCTCTCCAACAAGGACAAAATCACCCAATACCTGCTCGACCACGCAACGGAGAAGATCAGCGTGCCGGAACTTGCGAAAAAGCTTTCGATTTCCGAACGCGCACTGTTCTATTATTTTCAAGATAACTTCGGTTCCACCCCGAGCAATTACATTAACCGTATACGCATGAACGCCGCCGCAGAGCACATCCACCGCGGGTTATCCGTGAAAGAAGTGACCGAAATGTACCACTTTTCGGAATCTTCTGCGTTCTGCCGGTTATTTAAGAAGTACTTCGGCATCACGCCGACGGAATACCGGCAGCTGGCAGAGAAATCGCAGCTGAAAATCGTCTCGCGGGACGAGCTGAAGGATTAACCGTATATCTTTCACGCGATCCATAGATAACAAAACACCGCCCGTTCGGAAAAGCTCCGAGCGGACGGTGTTCTTTATCTTATATTATATTGTATTCAATCAGTCAATGACCTTGTTGTCGCGATCCGGAACAATCTTTTCAAGGAACTGCTCTACGGTCATGGCGCCGAGGTCGCCCTCTTTGCGCTTACGGATAGAGATGGTGTTGTTTTCGATGTCCTTATCGCCGACAACGACCATGTACGGCACCTTTTCGAGCTGTGCTTCGCGAATCTTGTAGCCAATCTTCTCGCTGCGGTCGTCGACCTCGCAGCGGAAGCCCTTGTCTTCCAACTGCTTCTTGACTTCATAGAGATAGTCGAGGTGGCGGTCTGCGATGGGCAGCAGCTTCACCTGTACCGGGGCAAGCCACAGCGGGAACGCGCCTGCGTACTTTTCGATGAGCAACGCGAGGGTACGCTCGTAGCAGCCGATGGAGGTACGGTGAATGATGCACGGGGTCTTCTGCTTGCCGTCCTTATCGGTGTAGACCATGCCGAACTGCTCGGCAAGCATCTGGTCGATCTGAATGGTGATAAGCGTATCTTCCTTGCCGTACACGTTCTTAATCTGGATATCGAGCTTCGGGCCGTAGAACGCAGCTTCGCCGATGCCGATCTCATACGGAATCTCGAGATGGTTGAGGATGCGCTCCATGAGGCCCTGTGCCTCGTTCCACTGCTCTTCCGTACCGATATACTTTGCACGGTCATTCGGATCCCATTGCGAGAAGCGGTAGGAAACGTCCTCATACAGACCGAGTGTCTTCAGCATGAAGATTGCAAGCTCCAGGCACTTTCTGAACTCGTCTTCCAGCTGCTCCGGTGTGCACATGAGGTGGCCTTCGGAAATGGTGAACTGGCGCACACGGATCAGGCCGTGCATCTCGCCGCTTGCTTCATTACGGAACAGTGTGGAAGTCTCGTTGTAGCGCAGCGGCAGGTCGCGGTAGGAACGCTTGCGGTTTAAATAAGCCTGATACTGGAACGGGCAGGTCATCGGGCGCAGGGCGAAGACTTCCTTGTCCTTCTCCTCGTCGCCGAGCACGAACATGCCATCCTTATAATGATCCCAGTGGCCGGAGATCTTGTACAGGTCGCTCTTTGCCATGAACGGGGTCTTTGTCAGCAGCCAGCCGCGGCGCTGCTCCTCGTCCTCGACGAAGCGCTGCAGAAGCTGAACGATGCGCGCGCCCTTCGGCAGCAGGATCGGCAAGCCCTGACCGATAACGTCGCTTGTGGTGAAAAGCTCCAGCTCACGGCCGAGCTTGTTGTGGTCGCGCTTCTTGGCTTCCTCCATCATGGTAAGGTGCTCTTCCAGCAAGCTCTGCTTCGGGAACGCGATGCCGTAGAGACGCTGCAGCATCTTGTTGCTTGCATCGCCGCGCCAGTATGCACCTGTGATGGAGGTGAGCTTTACAGCCTTGACATTGCCGGTGCGCATGAGGTGCGGGCCTGCGCAGAGGTCCGTGAAATCGCCCTGCTTATAGAAGGAGATGTGCTCGCCCTCGGCAGCGTGCTCACGGATGAGCTCCTCTTTATAGTCCTGACCCTTCATGAGCTCCAGTGCTTCCGCTACCGGCAGCTCGAAGCGTTCAATCTCGATGTCTTCCTTGATGATCTTCTTCATCTCGGCTTCGATCTTTGCGAGGTCGTCGTTGGTGATGGCCTGCGGCAGCTCCATATCATAATAGAAGCCGTTATCCACAGCCGGGCCGATGGCGAACTTTGTGCCCGGGTACAGGCGGTTTACCGCCTGCGCCATGATGTGGGACGCGGTGTGCCAATATGCCTTTTTACCCTCTTTATCGTCAAACGTCAAAATCTCTACCTTGCAATCTTCGTTGAGCACGGTGCGCAGGTCGCACACCTCGCCGTTCACTTTTGCGGCACATGCGGACTTATAAAGACCCATGCCGATGCTTTTTGCGACTTCCGCTACGGAAACGCCGCTTTCAAATTCCTTTTCGCTGCCCTTCAGGTCAACCTTGATCATGATTCTCAATCCTTTCCTAATTCTCTGATAAAATAAAAAGCCCCGGGATCCCTCACCGGGATCTCGGGGCGACACTGCGCGGTTCCACCCGAGTTCCTGCGTGTTAAAACACACTTGTGTTAACACACAGCTCGTTCTTCCGCCTTAACGCGGCGGCAACGTCCGCCTTTTCGGTAAACCGTTCGGCGGCGGCTCAAAGGTGGTATTTCGGTTTCGCTTTCCGCGGTGCTTTCAGCCGGTGGCAACCGCTCTCTTTCGAAAAGACCTGAACCCGAACTTCCTTATCAAAGCCCTTTTCTTGTCCCCATACTATCACCGTTTTTCTGAAATGTCAACACCCAAGAAAAGAGTTTTTCACATAAATTCTTCATCGTCTATTATCGTAGACAGTAAAATGTCTATTTACGCATACAATTTGTGTAGAGGTGATACACTTGCTTTGGGAAAATAATATTGTGGGGCAAACAATACGGTCTGTGCGCAAAGCAAAAGGCATGTCGCAAGAGGTTTTAAGCGGCTTTGCGGGCATCGCGCGCACGCATTTGACGATGATCGAGTGCGGAACAAAGCAGGCGAATTTCTCGACGATATGCAAGATTGCGGAAGCGTTTGACATGCGCCCCAGCGAGCTTGTCCGCAAAATGGAAGAAGCGGAAGAAAAGCGGGATAAATAGACCCGCAGAAAAAATTTTTCTTCTAAAAAGCAAAAAAATCGGCTTATATACTGGGCTCTTGTATAAAACAGAAAGAAACCGTAATTATTTCTTAAATTCTTTGGTTGACATATGCAAGGAAAAGAGATAAAATTGTACATGGAGTGTTTTACACTTTTTAAGTCAGCCGTGTTCCGAGCAGTTTATGCGGCTGCTTTTTGTGTGGAACCTTCACAGGGAATAACGCACCCTGCATAACCTAATTTAGTAATTGAATATCGAAAACCTTAGCGAAGGAGGTGCCCAATGCCACAAGTACCAATTTGGGGTTGTGTTCTGATCGTACTGGCAGTCGCCGCTTTGTGCGGCGCTCTCGCTTTCTTTGCGGGTGTGAATCATCGAAAAAGAGAAGCGGAAGCTGCCATCGGTTCGGCAGAAGACGAAGCCAAGCGGATCATCAGCAACGCGATCAAAACGGCTGCCGCAAAGAAAAAGGAAGCCGTGCTCGAGGGCAAGGACGAAATTCATCGTCTGCGCAACGAGTCCGAACGCGAGATGAATGACCGCAGAAAAGAAATTCAGCGCCAGGAGCGCCGCGTTTCCCAGAAGGAAGAATCTTTGGATAAAAAGATGGAAAATCTGGAATCCAAAGAAAACGCGGTCGAAAATAAGATGCGCAAGGCGGAGGAACGCCTGAAAGAGGCAGAATCCGTTAAGAAAAGTCAGATCGACATGTTGGAGAGGATCTCTTCCTTTACCGTGGACCAGGCAAAAGAGTATTTGCTCAAGTTACTTGAGGATGATCTTGTGCATGAAAAGGCCATTAAAGTAATGGAGTATGAACAGCAGACGAAGGAAGAATGCGACAAGCTGGCAAGAGAGATCATTTCGGTCGCCATTCAGCGCTGCGCGGCGGATCACGTATCCGAAGCCGCCATCAGCGTCGTTCCGCTGCCCAACGATGAAATGAAGGGCAGAATCATCGGCCGCGAAGGCCGTAACATCCGCGCCATTGAACAGCTTACCGGCGTGGATCTCATCATCGATGACACACCTGAAGCCATTACGCTTTCGAGCTTTGAGCCCGTAAGACGTGAAGTGGCAAGAATCGCCCTTGAAAAGCTGATCTCGGATGGCAGAATCCACCCGACCAGAATTGAGGAGACGATTGAGAAAGCCCGCCGCGAAGTGGATGCAACCATTAAAGCCGAGGGCGAACGCGCCGTGCTTGCTGCCGGCGTAAACGGCATTCACCATGAGCTTGTTAAGCTGCTTGGTCGGCTGCGTTACCGCACCAGCTATGGACAGAATGTCCTCAACCACTCTCTGGAAGTTTCTTACCTTGCCGGTATGATGGCTTCCGAACTGGGCCTTGACCCCACCATTGCAAGAAGAGCAGGTTTGCTGCATGATATCGGCAAAGCGCTCGACCACGAGATTGAAGGCTCCCATGTGGAGATCGGCGTGGATGTTGCAAGAAAGTACAAGGAAAGCGAAGCCGTTATCCACGCAATTGCCGCACACCACGGCGACATTGAAGCGAAAACGGTCATTGCCTGCCTGGTGCAGGCAGCCGACGCCATCTCGGCAGCACGCCCCGGCGCGCGCCGCGAGAACATCGAAAACTATATCAAACGTCTCGAAAAGCTCGAGGCCGTGGCTGCATCGTTTGACGGTGTGGATCGCTGCTACGCCATTCAGGCCGGCCGCGAGATCCGCGTCATGGTAAAGCCCGAAGTGATCAACGATGAGAAAATGACGCTGCTCGCCCGCGACATCTGCAAGAAGATTGAGGAAGACCTCGAATATCCGGGTCAGATTAAGGTCAACATGATCCGTGAAAGCAGAGCGGTCGATTTCGCGAAATAACATAGTTCGTCACAACGCTCAACCGAATCACAAGCAAAGCCCTCCGGGAGGAATCTCGGAGGGCTTTTGTTATGTAAAACCGCGCGTCGGTAGGTTCTCCCCCGCCTCGGCACACGATTTTACTGTAAAAAAAGCAACACCTCTTACCCTGCCGACAAGATCAAACATAAATGCTCGGATTTTCGGTGCTACGGTCAAAAGGCGTTGCTTTGCAAAATACAATTTTAATTATGTGCTGAAATTTGTGTTAGCTTTGACAAACGGATCACACAAAATATGTGTAAAAAATTCACATTTTGTCGATTAAGACGCATTATCCATCTGCAAACACAGTTTATCGGAAATCATGGCGATGAACTCGCTGTTCGTGGGCTTGCCCCGCGTATTGTGAATGGTGTAACCGAAATACGAATTCAACACATCCACATCACCGCGATCCCAAGCGACTTCGATCGCATGGCGAATGGCGCGTTCCACACGGGAGCTCGTGGTCTCGTACTGCTTTGCCACACTCGGATAAAGCTGTTTTGTCACCGCATTGATAATCTCCGGGTCTTCGATGGCCATGATGATGGAATCCCGAAGATAGTGGTATCCCTTAATGTGGGCCGGCACGCCAATCTGATGCAGAATCTCCGTGACCTGAATGCGCAGGTCGCTGCGGCTGGTGCCGTTTGACGGATGCTGTGCCGCACCGGCCAACGTAAAGATACGGTCGATGATCTCTGTTTTACTGAACGGCTGGATGGCGTAATAATCTGCGCCGGCCTCCATGATCTGCCGCTCCAAAGCGTTTGAGGAATGCGCTGCCGTGATGATGAACACCGGCTTTGGCAGTCCCTCGGCCTTCACAGCGTGCATAACGCCCAGTGCATCTACGCCCGCCATAAAGAGATCCATTACGACCACATCCGGTTTTTCATCCCGTATTTTGGTCAGTAGCGCTGTTCCGTTCCTGTTTACGGTCACAACCTGTGCACCCCGCGAAGCCAATGCGTCGGTGTTTTCACGGCTCCATTCGCCGTCATCCGCACAAATGATGACCTTTATTTGCTTTTCCATGGCTTACCTCCTGCGTGATTTAAATTGTGAACAAATTTTACCATATCATACACGCTATTTCAAGAGGGTAAATGAAATTTCTTTAATTTATTTGTTTTCTAACAAAAATACGGATCTTGATTTTGTTAGCTTTCATCACGGTTTCGGTTGATACACTTCTAATTTCGACAAAAATCAGCAGATAATCAAATATTTTTATTACAGCCAATATCCCGGCGAGTTTCTTACCAAAAAGATGTATAAAACAGAACGAAAACCGATTCTGTAAGATTGTGTCATACCTTCTGTGAGAAATATGACAATGCGGCGCGAAAAAGGGACGCGTGCGCCGCAGCCCACCGTCCCCCTCGTCTTAATTTTCGTTCAGGTTTTCGAGCATCGTTTCGGCAAAAATGCCATAGCCGCGTGTAGCATCATCTACGAAAACATGCGTCACCGCACCGACCAGCTTACCGTCCTGCAAAATGGGGCAACCGCTCATGCCCTGCACAATGCCGCCGGTACGGGCAAGTAGCTCCGGATCGGTCACGTGCAGCACAAGGGTGCGTGTTTCCTGCTTGCCGTCTGTGCTGACGCGCTCAAGCTCCGCATCAAACAGCCGCATACCCTCATCGTCGATCGTGGCGGCGATCTGTACGGCACCTGTATGCACATTTCCGCGCGGCAGCACCTCTACGGTCTCGCCCTCGTGCGGTGCGGAGAGTTTGCCGTAAAGCCCAAACTGCGTGTTCTGCGTCAGCGTGCCAAGGCTCTTGCCGCCCGTAAAATACCCGCGCAGGCGGCCCGGCCGACCGCTGCTGCCGCGCTCGATGCCGCAGACGGAAACGGCAGCCGGCTCGCCGCTGCGGATCTCCAAAACATTGCGCGTGTCGGCATCGCAAATGCCGTGGCCGAGCGCGCCGAACGCTTTGCCGTCTTCGGTGTAAAACGTCACGGTGCCGATGCCCGCAGCGCTGTCCCGCACCCACATGCCCGCTTTGTACGAGCCCTCGCACAAAACGGAAGTAACCTGCGCCGTGAACGTTTCCGTGCCGCGCCGCAGCGTGAGCGTGTTCGTTTCATTTTCGGAAAGCACAGCGGAAAGCGCAGCGTTCGTCTCTACGTTATTGCCGTTTACGGAAAGGATATAATCGCCGGGCTGAATGCCGGCTTCGCTTGCAGGGCATTTTAAGCCACCGTCTGCATAAATTTTCGAAAGTGCGGCAACAATAACGCCGTCCGAAAAAAGTTTTATGCCGAAAACATCGCCGCCAAGCTGCACGGTGCGCACCGTTTCTGTCTTTGCCGTGATATGGGAAGCAGAAACGGCGTGCGCCGCTGCGTTTTCCGGCAGCGGCAGGCCGATGAGCCCGCACACGGAAAGCATCAGTAAAGCCGCCGTGCCCACGCTTGCCGCAAATGTGCGGATGCCCTCAAAAAGCGAGATGTCGCGTCGTTTTGGGGCGTGCGGTTGCGGTTCATTTTCAAAATTCAAGTCTTCTCATCTCCTTGCAGAAAAATTCAGAAAGCTCAAACGAGCCTTCTGTTTTTACTTTTCCACGCGGAGAGAAAAGTATTTGCGGCAATTAAAAACACCTTTGCACAACGAAGGAAATCGTTACGCAAAGGCGATCGTTTTTGGTCTGCCGCACTGCCGGGCTCGCAGCACCCGGCAGAGGACAGTGGGGTAAAAAATAGGGGTAATATCGGAAGAAACGAACTGTTTCCGATTTTCGGCTCCGCGCAAACGCTGTGGGGAAGCAGCGCCCGGCTATCGACCCGGTGCGGAACGTTTTAAAGAAATGAAGGAAGTAAAAAATGAAGAAGTTTGTAACTCATTCGGCTCTCTCTTGTTCCTCCTGAGTACATTACGTAGTATAGAGGAAGAATATGAAAACGAAATTGATATTTCGTGAAAAAAAGAGGAAGTTTTTTTGAAAAACATGTGAACAAAAAAGGCCGCATACTCCACAAATTTAGATTGACTTTCGGCGGAAAAGCTGTTATACTTTGGATAGTGTAATAAACAATGTCAATGTCTCACAGGTTTTCTTTGTAAGTCATTCTTTGGGTGGTTTACAGGACCTGTGTTTTTTTGTATGGCGTTTACGAACACAATTTTTATTTTTATATGGAGGTACCACAATGAACAACGGTACAGTCAAATGGTTTAACGCAGAAAAGGGCTACGGCTTCATTTCCAACGATGAGGGCGGCGAGGACGTATTCGTACATTTCTCCGCAATTCAGGGCGACGGCTTCAAGACGCTGAACGAAGGCCAGAAGGTCACCTTTGAGACCGAGACCGACCCGAAGAACGGCAAGCTCCGCGCAGCAAATGTCGTAAAGCTCTAATTGTAAATTAGAACAGCGAGATAAGAGGCACCTGTGATTGATTTCACCGGTGCTTTTTTTTTTTGTATAAGCTTCGCTTTTCGGCGCACAATACTGTGGGAAGGAAGGGATGCCAAATGCAAAAGAAAAACGAAAAGAAGTTCACCCACGGCGAGCATGTGACGATTTACCCTGATACGCCGGAGAGCGTCGCAAGCGCTACGGAGTGCACCGGCCTCATGCCCACGCCGCCGCAAAACGACGCGGAGTTTACGTCGTACCAAGACCTGCACAGCATGGAGATCCCCAAAAAGCTCCCCGGCAAGCGAAACTTCGAGCTTGGCGTGTACGACGATAAGCCGGAAGACATTCAGTTATAAAAAGTCAGCCTCATCGGTCGGATTCGGCGCGATGAGGCTGGTTACTTTTTAGCTTTATATTCGCTTGTTTTACTCTTCCAGCTGTGCGGTATAAAGCTGGTAGTAGTGGCCCTTCTGTTCCATGAGCTCGTCGTGGCTGCCGCTTTCGGCAATGCCCTTATTCGAGATGTACAAGATGCGGTCACAATTTTTGATGGTGGATAGGCGGTGCGCGATGATGAAGCTTGTTCTGCCCTTTAAAAGCGCCTGCAGGCCTTCCTGCAAAAGGCGCTCGGTCTTCGCATCAATGGAGGACGTGGCTTCGTCCAGCACGAGAATCTTCGGGTCGGACAGCAGCGTTCTTGCAAACGCAATAAGCTGCTTTTGGCCCTGCGAGAGGCGCGAGCCGCGCTCGTTTACCTGCGTATAGTAGCCATCCGGCATTTCGCTGATGAACTCATGCGCACGCACGGTCTTTGCAGCGGCGATGATCTCCTCATCCGTGGCGTCCAAGCGGCCGTAGCGGATGTTATCCATGATGGTGCCGGAGAAAATGAAGCTGTCCTGCAGCATGATGCCCATTTGCGCGCGCAGCGAGTGCAGCGTCACCTTGGAGATGTCGTGCCCATCGACGAGCACCCGGCCGGAATTGATGTTGTAGAAACGCGAGATGAGGTTGACAACCGTCGTTTTGCCGGCACCCGTGGGGCCGACAAGCGCGATGGACTCGCCCGCTTTCACATCGAGATTGAAGTGCTCCAGAACGTTGATGGAGCCGTCGTAAGAGAATGTCACGTCGTCGAACGTCACGTCGCCCTTAATCGGCGGCAGCTCCGTTGCGTCCGGCGCGTCATCGACAAGCACGGGCTCATCGATCATCTCGAAGATACGCTCCAGATACGCCACGGCGTTGATGAACGTGTTGTAGAGGTTGGAAAGCTGCAAAATCGGCTGCCAGAAGCGCCACGCATACGCGGAAATGGCGATGAGCGTACCGATTTGCACGGCGGGACCCAAAAGCGAGAAGCCCACAAGGTACATAGCGCCAACGACCCATGTGGAGATGTTGTTGACGGAAAACCACACGAGGTTCGAGGTGTACTGCGCCTTCATCCAGCTTTTGTACATTTTGGTGTTAAGATTGTTGTAGATCTTCGCATTTTCCTCTTCACGCGTGAACGCCTGCGTGATCTTCATACCGTCAAGGCTCTCGTGCAGGTAGGCGTTGAGGTTGGAGCTCTTATTGGAAACATCCTGCCAAGCGCGGCGCTGTGCAGGCTTGATGACGAGCACAATGATGAGGAACAGCGGAATGCCCGCCATGACGACGAGCGAGAGCCTGACATCGCACATGAACATGAACACGGCGATGAGAATGAGGTTGAAAATTTCGAGAATGAAATTGATGATGCCGTTGGAAAGCGCATCGGAAACAGAGTTCACGTAGTTGATGACACGCGTCAGAATTTTGCCGTGCGGGCGGTCGTCGTAGAACTGGAACGAAAGCCGCTGCAAATGCTCAAAGAGATCCTTGCGGATGTCGTAGATGATGGCCTGCCCCACCACCGTCATGTAGCGTGAGCGCTTGACGGAAAAGAAAATGGAAAGCAGAATGGATAAGAGCATGATGCCTGCCAGAATGAACAGCATTTTATAATCGCGGTTCGGCACGGCGACGTTCAGGGCGGTCTCGATGAGCTTAGGACCTACAAGCGCACACGCGGCGGAAATGGCGGAGAAAACGAGCGATAAGATCATTTTCTGTTTGTGCCGCTTGATATACACGCCTGCACGCAGCAAGTGTTTGATATTAAATGGGGTTTCCAGCGTTTCGTCAACGTCAAAACGGTTTCTTGCCATTACGCAGCACCCCCTTTCTTTTCACCGGCAATGCCGTTTTGCAGTTCATAAACCTCGCGGTAATAGCCCGGGCGGGAAATGAGCTCCTCGTGCGTGCCGACATCCACAACGCGGCCCTTATCAAGGATCACGATGCGGTCTGCGCGCTTCGTGGTGGAAATACGCTGCGCGACAATGATCTTCGTGCAGTCGAAATCAAGGTGCGCAAGCTGGTCTTGAATATATTTTTCGGTCTCCATATCCACGGCGGAGGTGGTGTCGTCCAGAATGAGAATAGACGGCTTAATGGCGAGGGCGCGCGCCAGCGCGATACGCTGCTTCTGACCGCCGGAAAGGCCGGTGCCGCGCTCGCCGATGACCGTATCAAAGCCTTCGGGCAGCTTATCAACGAAATCGACGCAGGCGATCTTTGCGAAGCGCTTCACATCGTCCTCGGACATTTCGGGGTCGCCGTAGGCAATGTTGCCGTCTACGGTATCGGAGAACAGGAACACGTCCTGCGTGGCGATGCCGACGGAGCCGCGCAGCTTTTTGAGATCATACATACCGACAGGCGTGCCGTCCACGGAGACGGTACCGCCGGATACATCCGAAAAGCGCGGGATAAGGCTGATAAGCGACGTTTTGCCGCAGCCGGTTGGTCCCATGATGGCGATGGTCTCGCCGGGTTTGATGTCAAGATTGATGTCGTGCAGAACCTCTGTGCCGTTGCGCTTTAAGGTTACGTGGTCAAACTTCACGGCGCCCTGCACGCGGCCTTCCTTCTTCACGGCATCCTGACGTGTGACGATGGTGGAGCGCGCGTAGTAGAGCTCGACAATCTTCGACGCAGAGGCAAAGAAACGCTGCAGGTCGTTGATGAGCATACCGAGCGTGCTCATCGGGTTCGTCAGCGTCCAGCACAGCGAGTTAAAGAGTGCAAACGTGCCGATTGAAATGCGGCCCATGATGAGGAACGAGCCGCCGACGAGCAGAACGGCGATGGAAAGCGACTGCGAAAAACCATCGATATACGGCGAGAATTTGAACCACAGCAGCGACGCTTTGAGGTTCGCTTTGCGGTAATCCTCGTTTTTCTTATCAAACTGCTCGATCTCGTAGTCTTCGCGAGCAAAGGCTTTAACGACACGGTTGCCGGCGATGTTCTCCTGCGCGGCGGTGTTCATGCGCGAAAGGCGCTCGCGCAGGTCGACATACAGCGGGTGCACCTGCTTTGCGAAAACCTTCGTCAGGATGAAAATAATCGGCGTTACGGCCAGCATGGCAAGCGCGAACAGCCAGTCCACACAAAGGAATGTGATGGATGTGGTGAGAAACAGCACCACGCAGTCGATGATCATGCGGATGACATAGCACGTAGTGTGGCGCACCATGTCAAGGTCGCCGGTCAGGCGGGTCATCAGATCGCCGGTGCGGTTCTTTGAGAAGAATGAGCTATCCTGCGCCTGCATGTTTGCGTACAGATCGCGGCGCAGTTTAAAGAGCAGCTTTTGCGAGCACGTCTCGTACGTCATGACCGAAAGATAGTTAAAGCACATTCTGAACATCGTGAAACCGATCAGAATGGAGACGAGCACAACGAGCCGATGCCAAAGCTCCGGCGTAGTGCCCTGCCCCTCTTTTACCGGCGTAAATACGGTGTCCATGATCTGCGCGGTCAAAACCGAGTTGACCAGCGCCATCATAGAAAGAACCGCGGTAGAGCACAGCGCGAAAACATATCGCTTTCGGCAGCCTTCCAGGTTTTTCCAAACCCATTTCAGCTGAAACATAGCGTTCCCTTTCCTTTCAATGCATATCCTGCTTTCTCTGTACCCTTGGTACAGTTGTACCTTTGGTACAGTCCGCACCGTACGTGCGGTTTCCTCCTCAGGCGCATGGAATATTTACGCAGAAACACTTCATACGCTTGTTTAAACTATTATAACTGTATTCTGTTAAAATGGAACCCTTTTTCGCGATTTTCTCTCCGTGAGAACAAACAAACTTTGGTTGAGATTTTTAGGCAATAAAACAACCCCGCAAATCGGATTTTTCATCCGTTTGCGGGGCATGCTCTATATGCTTTTATTATATATAGTATACGTACTTTTGTAATTTAGATTTCAAAGACCGTGTAGGCGTACTCGGCTTCTTCGCCGGGCTGCAAAGTGCGCATGCCGTGCTTCTTTTCAAACACGTCGTCCTCCTGTACGGCGGTGGCGCAGCCGGTCCACGGCTCCAGCGCAACATACGGGCCGTCGTTTGCGGCAGACCAGATACCAAGCATCGGGAAGCCGGAAAACTCCATCATCACACCGCGGCCGGACTGGCGGCTTTTGAGTGAAACGCAGGTGGAGTTGAGGTTCTCGAACACGAGCGCGTCCTTATAGAACAGGCTGTGCTGCAGCGGGATGGTATCCGTATCGTCAAGCTCGAAGTTCGTCTTCTCAAAATCGATCAGGCAGCTTTCCATATCGAGCGTCGGGCATTTCTGCTCTTCCTTTTCCTCGAACACGATGTCGTAATCTTCAAAAATTTCATCGGACTGAATCGGGATATTAAAGCCCGGGTGACCGCCGATGCAGAACGGCATGGGCTTCGTATCGGCATTTTTAACGGTAAATTTCGTCGTGATGCTGCTGCCGGTGAGGTAATAGGAGACCGTCAGCACAAAATCGAACGGGTACTGCTTTTTCGTCTCCTCGTTCGCCGTAAGCTGCAGGGTGACGTAGTCCTCTCCCTGCTCTGTGACGGTGAATTCCTCGTGGCGCGCGACGCCGTGGCGCTTCATCTCGTACCACTCGCCGTTGATGCATGTGCGGTTATCGCGCAGCGCGCCGACGATAGGAAACAAAACCGGCGCGTGGCCGCCCCAATATGTTTTATCGCCCTGCCAAATGTGCTCAAAGCCGTCATCGCCCATAAAGGAGACGAGCTCGGCGCCGAGCGTATCAATGGCAGCAGTTTCGTTTTCGTTTTTTATGTGGATCAGCATAATTCGTCCTTTCAAATCGCGGCGCTTTTGCGCCCTGTCTTTTTGCATGCACATAACCTGATTTCCAATCAACAGTATTATAACAAACAAAACCGCTTGAAGCAAGAGCGAAAGCCTGCTATAATTGAGAAAACACCGAAGAAATCTCCCGTTTTATCGGTCAAAATCCACCAACCGGAAAGGAATTTACAATATGAGAGCAGTTATTCAGCGTATAAACGGTGCAGAGATCACCATAAACGGCGGCGAGACCCGCAAAGTCGGCGAGGGCCTCGTTGTCTTCATCTGCGCCATGGAGGGTGACACGGACGCGCAGGCGAATTTTCTCGTGCAGAAGGTGTGCGGCCTGCGCGTATTTAAGGACGAAAACGACAAGATGAACCGCTCACTCGAAGACATCCAGGGCGATATGCTCATTGTCTCGAACATCACGCTGAGCGCCGATATGAAGCACGGCCGCCGCCCGGATTTCAGCCGTTCCGCTTCCCCGAGTGAAGCTTTGAGATTATATAACTACTTTGTGGAACAGGTGAAAAACCAGCCTATCGGAAAAGTATGCACGGGTGAATTCGGCGCGCACATGCACATAAGTGTGGAAAACGACGGACCCGTGAACATCATCATCGACACGGAACGCATCGGAAAGTGACGGTGTGCCTATGACGCGATTTTTAACGCTGTTTGACACGGTTGTCACCGACCCGCTTGAGGACATTCCCACCGTGAACGAGCTTGAAAAATGGTTGAAAAACGTCGGCGAACAGGCGTTTTACTTTCTCATTCGCTTAGCCGCCGCCGGGCTGCTTTTGTTTATCGGCAGCAAGCTCATCAAATTTTTGATGAACCGCTTCAAGCGCTCGAAACTATATCAAAAAATGGACCCGGGGCTCGCTTCGTTCATGGCGAGCGGCAGCCGCATCGTGCTGTATATCATCCTCATTTTGATGTGCTTCGGCGTTCTTGGCATCGAGACCGCCTCATTCCTCGCACTGTTCACCTCGGGCGGCGTTGCCATCGGCCTTGCGTTTCAGGGCGCCGTGACGAACCTTGCGGGCGGCGTGATGATTTTGCTTTTTCACCCGTTCCGCGTGGGCGATTACATTGAAACAACGGAAATTGCCGGCACGGTGAATGCCATCAGCGTTTTATACACCGTGGTGCTGACACCGGACAACAAGCGCGTGACCGTGCCGAACGGCTCGCTGACGAACGCCGCCATCACGAATTACAGCGCGGAGGGACAGCGCCGTGTGGAGCTGACATTCTCCGTCTCCTACGATTGTGACATTGACAAGGTGAAGCAAATTTTGCTTTCCGTTGCCGAAAGCGACCCGAAATCGCTGAAAGACCCCGCCCCGCTGGCGCGCATGAAAACGCAGAGCGCGAGCTCGCTCGATTTCGTCCTGCGCGTTTGGTGCGCCCCGGAAAATTACTGGGACCTCTATTTTGACCTCAACGAAAACGTGAAAAAGGCGCTGGATGAAGCCGGCATGGAGATTCCGTTCCCGCAGATGGACGTGCACATGCGGTAAAGCACGCACGAAAATACGAATATTCCCGCAGCAGCGCCGTGAAACTTCCGTTTTCGGCGCTGAAATTTTCGTGGACTTTCCCAAACAGAACCCCCGAAGGGAGATTTATCCGTTCTTCCTTCGGGGGTTCTGTATTATTCAATCTCTATATTCTTGATGCCGTATTCAAGTATCACGTTGATAAGCTCATTGCGCGAATAGTTGCTTTCGCTCGCGATTTTATCAAGACTTTGCAAAATATCTTCCCGAATACGCACGGAAATGATTCTGTTCCCGTCCTCTCCGCGCTTTTTAATCTTCAAAGGTTCATTTTTCACAAATTCCACCTCACAATCTATACTAATTATAGATTGACAGCCGAATTATAGTATGTTACAATTAGATTCGTAATATGATATTTATTTGTATTACAATAAAATATTTTGAGAGGTAATATTTATGAAAAAAAACTTATCTGCTATTTTGGCAGTGCTGCTCGCGGCATTGCTGTGTGCGTGCGGCAACAAAACCGTGGAAAACACTTCGTCGCCGGAGCCAACCGCTACAGCCGAAGCAACAGCTACACCGTCACCGACAGCTACTCCCACTGCGGAACCTACACCAGAGGCAACACCAACGATACCTCAACTTCAGTTAGGTGACACGATAGACTTAGATTTTCTAAAGATGACCATAGATAACATCTCTATTGAAAATGAAATCTATCCATTTGATACCTCTGGAGCATATCTGTATATCTCCGACGTCGATGGAAGTCAATATGTTTGCTTATGTGGGGTAATTACAAACTTAAGTTCTAGTGATTTAGATAGTCGGTATTTCATGAGTAAAGTAACCATTAACGATGAATATTCTTATAATGCAGAACTATGCATTGGTTCGAATCCTAACGCAATAACCGATTATGCTCTTGAGCCATTAGGCTCTGCACATTACTATCTTTATGCCAGTGTCCCTGATACTGCAGTTAATATCATGGAAAAAGGGACTATTTCTCTTGCATTTAACGATGGATTTGCCCGTTCTGATGGAAACTACAGCTATACATATACTATTGATTTTACAAAATAGCAAAGAGGAGAAGGATCAAATCCCTCTCCTCTTCTTTTTTAGTTATTCAGCGGGGTAAAAAGCATCTTTTCCGAGACCGCAGGTGGGGCAGACCCAATCTTCGGGGACATCTTCCCATGCCGTGCCGGGTGCAACGCCGTTTTCCGGGTCGCCGAGTGCGGGGTCATAGACATAACCGCAGGGACACTCATATTTCATAAGACACACTCCTATTACTTGTCACCGAAATATCTCTTAAGGAGACCTGCGAACGCCTTGCCATGGCGGGCTTCGTCGCGGGCCATTTCGTGAACGGTGTCGTGAATAGCATCGAGATTTGCGGCCTTTGCACGCTTTGCAAGGTCGAACTTACCGGCGGTTGCACCGTTCTCGGCTTCAACGCGCATCTCGAGGTTCTTCTTCGTGCTGTCCGTTACAACTTCGCCGAGCAACTCTGCGAACTTTGCAGCGTGCTCTGCTTCTTCGTAAGCGGCCTTCTCCCAGTAAAGGCCGATTTCCGGGTAGCCCTCGCGGTGTGCAACTCTTGCCATTGCGAGGTACATGCCGACCTCGCTGCACTCGCCCTGGAAGTTTGCGCGGAGATCCGCAAGGATATCCTCGCTGACGCCCTGTGCGACGCCGACAACGTGCTCAGCCGCCCAAGTCATGTTCTCTTCCTGCTTCGTGAACTTGGAAGCCGGTGCCTTACATACGGGGCAGAACTCCGGAGCTGCTTCGCCTTCAAAAACGTAACCACATACGGTGCATACAAACTTTGCCATAATAAGATCCTCCTAAAATTGATTTTAGTTTGCGGCTTTTAAGCCGTTTTATTTTTGCTTTTTTCTTTGCATTCGGCGCACATACCGCCGAACAGCAGGTCTTCTTTTGTGATTGTAAACCCGTGTTCCGCTTCAATGCGCTCGAGTGTTTCTGTGTCCACAAGCGGTTCAAAGATATCGAGCACGCGCCCGCAGCAGTCGCAGACGAAATGGCTGTGTGCTGAAGTATCGCCGTCGAAATGCTCCTGCCCGTTGATGACGCCGACGCTTCTCGCTTTGCCCTCTGCACAGAATTTTTTAAGATTGCGGTAAACTGTGCCGAGACTTAAATCGGGATATTCGGGCCGCAGCGCAGCGTAGAGCCACTCCGCAGTTGGGTGCACCGTTGTGGCACGCAGTGCGTTGTAGAGCGCCTCACGCTTTCGGCTGAACTTTTCCGGCATCGGCTTCACCTCCTTTAGGTTTGTGGGATTTCTTTCTCTCTCACTTGTTGGCACTATTATAGCACGCCTTTTTCGATTTGTAAATAGTAATAATTATCATTTTTATTATTATTTTGTAAACAAATTGTGAACAAGCCTATTGAAAAGCTGCCAAAACCCCGTTTGCTTGCTTTCCGAAAACAAGATGCAAAACGGCTCTGCATTCTACCCGCAAAGCCGTTTTCATAGTTTCTATTTATTCTCCTTTGGTCTCATCGTTCTCCGGTGGAAACATTTTCATGAAGTTAAGTGCTGCGCCGACGAGGTCATCGTTTTTCATCATTTCGGGAACATCCTGCGGCCGGAACCAGATCTGCGCAAACTTCTCTATGACGGGACGCACCATTTCTCTTTCCGCATCCGTATGCGGTGTGCCGATGCCGCCCGGGTTCATCATGTGTGCAATGAATGTCGCGGCACTCTGCACGCGCGCTTCACCCTCGGGGTTCCACCCGTCTTTTGTCATACAGTTCACGCCTTGCTTTGCGGCAATTTCAATTTTCTTTTCCGCGCGGTGTTCAAAATCTGCGTAATCCCCCGCTTCGTTCCACGCGATTTCGGATACGGCATACAGACGCGGGAACAGCAATTCTTCGAGGTGTTCCGGCGTTTCCACCTGCTCCGACCACAATGCCGCTTCGTAACCGAGCATATTCGGACTGTCTGCGTAGCTCTTGCCCATGACGACCGGCTGATAATGGTAGACCTTATTCAACGAATTGATGCCATGCGGATAATCGAAATACAAAGCGGACATATTGGAGAAGATCACCTTGCCGCCACGCTCGATAAATGCCGGCACCGGCGTTTCATGCTGCGCCGTCCAATACTGTATGATGTTTCCGGTATCGACATCTTTGGATTCCAGAACATCGTTCCAGCAGACGGCGCGCTTGCCGTGCTTTTTGAGGATAGCGACGACACGCTTCGTGAAATAGCCCTGTAAATCTTCATAATCGGTAAGGCCAAGCGCTTCCATGCGCGCCTTGCAGTGCGGGCATTTTTTCCATTCGGTCTTCGGCGCTTCGTCACCGCCGATGTGGAAGCGGTCGTCCGGGAACAGTGCGCAGACTTCTGTCAGAAGCTTTTCGATAAACTCGAATGTTTCGTCCTTACCGGGGCAGAGAATTTTCTCAAAAATGCCGCCAAACTGGCACAGCTCCGTTTTTTCGCCAAAGCAGCTCAAATGCGGGTATGCCGCAATCATCGATCTGGTGTGGCCAGGCATATCGATTTCCGGGATGATCTCCATGCCGCGCAAGCGGGCATATTCGATAACGCTCCTGATCTCCTCCTGCGTGTAATACGTGCCGGTCGTTTCGTGCAGCAGAGGCAGCGTTTTGCACTCGATGCGCCAGCCCTGGTCATCTACAAGATGCCAGTGCAGAACATTCAGCTTCACACGCGTCATCTGGTCGATGACCTTTTTCACTTCGTCCGCCGTAAAGAAATGACGGGAGCAGTCAAGCGACAGGCCGCGATGACCGTAGTGCGGTGCGTCTTCAATGGTGACGATTGGCAACGCTTCGCCCTCTGCTGTGAGCTCCGTGACAGTCGTCAGCGCCCATACGGCGCCGCTTTCGTCCGCCGCTTCCACGGTGATGCCGTCCTTTGTGACGGTCAGCTTGTAGCCCTCTTTTGCGATATCGGCCTTTTTCAGCGTGATAAACCCGTTTTCGGCGGTCTCCACGTGGCCGTCCAGTCTTGCAGCAAATGCCTCAAGGCACCACGGTGCAAAATCACCGAGCGAAACGGTGACGGTCTCCGGCAGCTTTACACTGCCCTCCTGCATGTGCACCGATCCGCGCGGCGCGGGAATAAGATTCAACATAAGCAAGATTCCTTTCTTCGGGCAAACGAATAACACGCTTGTCCTTTTACAACTTCTCCTCGGCTGCAACCGAACCGCAGCCTTTTTGTTCTATTAAGAACATTATACCGCAATTTGCTTCTTTTGCAAGAAAATCGTGCTATATTTCTATATAATTTTCAAAATTTTAATAATTATAAGCAGATATGACAAAGCAGAATTTTGAATCTCCGTCTGGACTTGTCGAAATAGATATGGTATACTTCAAGCGAAAAAGTTTTTGCGTGACGGAGGAGCAAACATGGGCAGATTGATCTTAATTACGAATGACGATGGCATTGACGCAGGTGGCATTCGCCAGCTGGCAGAGACAGCAAAAGCATTCGGCGAAGTGTGGGTCGTCGCACCGGAGAGCCAGCGCAGCGGCAAATCGCACAGCGTAACATATTTAGAGCCGCTTTACGTGCGCGAGCGTCCGGGTTACATGGACGGCGTAAAGGCATACGAATGCAGCGGCGTACCGGTGGACTGTGTGCGCGTGGGCATCCATCTGCTCGGTCGCAAGCCTGACGTTGTGCTTTCCGGCATCAATAGCGGCTACAATATTTCCGGCGATATTCAGTATTCCGGCACGGCGGGCGCTGCGCTGGAGGCCGCTTTCTGGGGAATCCACGCCATCGCGCTTTCCCAGGCCAACCTCGATTATCATCCCGTGACCGACCGCTACTTGCGTGAGCTCATCGGTGAATATATTGATAAACCTCTGCCTCAAAACACGGTTTGGAACATCAATTTTCCCGGCTGCGCACCGGAAGACTGCAAGGGTGTAAAGCACGGCTGCGCCGTTTCGCAGGATGATTTTTACACGGACAGCTTCACCTGCAAAACACTCGGGGACGGCACGGTGGAATACACGGTCGTGCCCGGCAGAAACTGGCACGGCAGCGAAGGCACCGACCTTGGCGCAGTGTGCGACAACTACGTCGCCGTCGGCACTGTGACGAATGTGCGATAATAAAAACATACAGATTTTGCACCTGCTCTTTGAAATCGCAAAAGCAGGTGCTTTTCTATTTTTAAAAACCGTGTTATACTGAAGAAAAGCAAAACATTGAAAGGAAACAGAACATGGTTATATTAGGTGTAGACCTCGGCAAAGCGCGTACGGGCGTTGCCGTATGCGATAAAAGCGAGTTGCTCGCAAGTCCCGTAGAGGTCGTGAACGAGCACAACCGCGAGCGCCTTTTGGAGCGTGTAGCGCAGCTTGCCAAAGCGCGCCGCGCCGAGCAAATCGTTGTCGGTCTGCCGCGCAACATGGATGGCAGCGAGGGCGAAAGCGCGCAGAACGCGCGCGTTTTCGGTGCGGAGCTTGCGGAAAAGACCGGGCTGCCCGTTGATTTCTCCGACGAACGCGGCACGACTATCACGGCACACGGCTTTTTAAACGAAACAAATACGCGCGGTAAGCGCCGCAAAGCAACCGTGGACGCCGTGGCGGCGACGATCATTTTGCAGGATTATCTTGATTATCGACGAAACCGCAAAGGGTAATTTACACAAAAAACGCATAGACAAATCCGCTTCGTCTGTGCTATAATAACGGCGTGCCGCGCAGAAATGCGTTTTTAAGGCACGGAAAGGAAAGATAACTATGGGTTACAAAATCATCACCGATTCCACCATCGATATGGATCATAAAATGATCGAAGAGTTGGGCCTCACAGTGGTACCGCTCCGCTTTACAATCGACGGCAAAACATATAAAGACAAGGCAGATCTTTCGGATATGCCGACGGAAACTTTCTACGCAAAGCTCCGCGAGGGCAAAATGTCCACCACATCGCAGATCAACGCCGACGAATTCACACGGGTCTTTGAGCCTGTTCTGCAAGGCGGCGAAGACGTTCTGTACATTGCGTTTTCCAGCGGTTTATCCGGCACCTGCCAAAGCGCCTTCATCGCGCGCGATGAATTGAAAGAAAAATATCCCGAACGCAAAATTTATGTGTTCGATTCGCTCTGCGCGTCCCTCGGCGAGGGTTTGCTCGTATACCACGCAGCCATGCTGAAGCGCGCCGGCACGGACATTGATTCGCTGTATAAGTGGCTCGGTGAAAACGTTTTGAAGCTCTGCCACTGGTTCACGGTGGACGACCTCAACCACTTAAAGCGCGGCGGCCGCGTTTCCGCCACAGCAGCGCTCGTCGGCACTTTGCTCGGCGTAAAACCCGTTTTGCATGTGGATGATGAGGGCCACCTCATCCCGGTCAGCAAGGTGCGCGGCAGACGGCAGTCCCTTGATGCGCTTGTGCAGAAAATGGAAGAGACCGCCATTCAGCCCGCAGACCAGACCGTGTTCATCAGCCACGGCGATTGCCTGGCAGACGCCGAATACGTCGCAAAACGCGTGCGTGAAAAGTTCGGTGTGAAGAACATTTATATCAACTTCGTCGGCCCTGTCATCGGCGCACATTCCGGCCCCGGCACCGTAGCACTGTTCTTCATCGGCGAGCATAGATAAAGGAGCAACACTATGTTAAACGGCAACACGATAGAGCTCGGCGTATGCTATTACCCGGAGCACTGGGATGCTTCGTTCTGGAAAGAGGATATGCTGCGCATGAAATCCTACGGCATCGGTGTCATCCGCGTGGCGGAATTCGCGTGGAACCTCTTTGAGCCGGAGGAAGGGCGCTTTGACGACAGCTTTTGGGACCGCTTTTTAAATGTGGCAAAGGACTGCGGGATGCAGGTCATCTTCTGCACGCCCACCGCGACCCCGCCCGCCTGGCTGACGGAAAAATACCCGGAAGTATTAAACTGTGATATTTACGGCCACCCGGTCTACCACGGTATGCGCAAGCACCACAACATGACATCTCCCGTGTACCTCGATTTTGTAAAGAAGATCGTTGAGCACATTGCGGCGCATTACAGCGCACATCCTGCGATCATCGGCTGGCAGATCGACAATGAAGTCAACTGCGAAACAAACAGCTACCACGCGCCGAGCGACCACGAGGCGTTCAGAAAGTACCTTAAAGAGAAATACGGCACGCTCGAAAACCTGAACCGCGCCATGGGCACGACATTCTGGAACCAGACCTACACGGACTGGGAGCAGGTTCACCTTTCGCGCTACACGCTCGCAAACTCCAACAATCCGCACATGATGCTGGAGGAAAAGCGTTTCATTTCCGAAGCGGCCATAAACTACATCGGCATACAGGCGGATATTATCCGGAAATATCGCCGTCCGGAACAGTTCATCACGACAAACGGGCTTTTCGGCGTGCTCGATAACCACAAGCTCGTCAAGGAAAAGCTCGACTTCATGACGTATGACAGCTACCCGAACTTCGCGTTTGCGATGGAGGGCAGCAAGCTCTCTCCGCGCTCCCTGCGCGACCGCGAAACGTCATTTAACCTTGCAAAAACGCGAAGCGTCTCAAACCGCTTCGGCATCATGGAGCAGCAATCCGGCCCCGGCGGCTGGAACACCCGCCTTCTGCAGCCCGCGCCGAAGCCGGGTCAGTTAAGACTGTGGACTTTCCAGTCTATCGCGCACGGTGCAGATTTTGTCAGCTACTTCCGCTGGCGCACCTGCACATTCGGCACAGAAATGTACTGGCACGGATTATTGAACTATGATAATTTCCCGAACCGCCGCACAGAAGAGCTTTTGCGCGTAAGCGAGGATATTCAGAAGATTCAGCGCATCACGGGCACAAAGCATACGGCAAAGTTCGCAATCCTCTGCGACTACGACAATGAGTGGGACGGCATGGAGGACAAATGGCACGGACCCTTAAACCGGGAGAGCACCGACGGGTGGTTCAAAGCCTTGCAGCGCGCGCACATCCCGTTCGAGTTCGTCAACATCAACGACGAGGGCACGTCCCAGCCGCTCGGGAACTTCACGGCCGCTGTGTACCCGCATCCAACCATCATGACGCCCGCCCGCGCGGAAATGTTACGCGCTTACGCCGAAAACGGCGGCACTCTTTTCTTCGGCTGCCGCTCCGGCTATAAAGATATTGACGGGCAGTGCCCCATGATGCCGATGCCGGGGCTCTTAGCGCCGCTGACCGGCTGCACCGTGGAGGATTTCACGTTCATCGGCCCGGCGGACGAAAAGGAATACATGACGCTCGGCGAAAAGAAAATCCCCGCGCCGACGTTCAACGATATTCTGCGCCCGGATTTTGAAAGCTGCGAGGTGCTGGCGACGTATGACGGTAACTATTACAACGGCAAGCCCGCGCTGACCAAAAACACCGTCGGCAAAGGCACAGTCTACGCCTGTGGCTCCGTTTTTGCGGAGGAGACCGCTGCGGCGCTCTTGGAGCTGCTGCCGAAAGCAGAGCTTTGCCCTGTGACGGGCTGGCTGGAGCTGCCCGAGGAGATTGAGCTCACGGTGCGTACAAACGAGAAAAACGGCCGCAGCTACGCGTTTTTGCTGAACTACACTGCACAGCCGCAAACCGTCACCGTGCAAAAGCCGACGAAGGAGCTGCTTACACGCGAAACGCTCGACGGCACGTATACCATGGAGCCTTACGGCGTGCTTGTGCTCGATAAACCACAATAAAAGATAAACATTTTGGGAGGAATTCATATGAAAGAGGAAGAAAAAATCTTTGCCGGGAAGTTTTTCTGCCCCGGTCACCCGGACTTGAAAGCCATCAAGCTGCGCTGCCACAACCTTTGCAGCGCCTATAATGCAACGCTCGAAGACGAAACCGAAAAGCGTAATGCAATCGTGCACCAGATCTTCGGCGATTTCGGCGAGGGCTCGTTTGTGCAGGGGCCGATCCAGATCCACTATGGCACGCACACGCACATCGGCAAGAGCTTTTTCGGCAACTTCAACCTGACCATTCAGGATGACGCGCCCGTGACCATCGGTGACCGCTGCAACTTCGGCCCGAACGTGACCATCGTCACGCCGATGCACCCGATCATCGCAGAGGAACGCCGCGCGCTGAAAACAAAAGACGGCCGTGAAATTCGCGTTTGCTACGCAAAACCCGTCACCATCGGCAACGATTGCTGGTTCGGCGCAAACGTCGTCGTATGCCCGGGCGTGACCATCGGCGATAACTGTGTCATCGGTGCAGGCAGCGTGGTAACGAAGGACATTCCGTCAAACAGCGTAGCTGTCGGCAACCCCTGCCGTGTACAGCGCACCATTACGGAAGCAGACAGCATGAAATATCATCCGGAACGCTTCGGCGAAGATGAATTTGTGTTTGACGAATAAACTGAGCTTATAATACGCAAAAACAGCTCCGAGCTTTTCGCCCGGAGCTGTTCTCAATTCATCTTAATTCGAATTAGAAGTAAACGACCTGATTCTTCTCTGCGCTCTCAAAGATCGCTTCCATCAGCTTCATCAGCTGGCGCTGCTGGTCGTGCGTGACGATCTGCTCTGCTTCGCCGTTGACAACTGCTGCGATGTTGCGATAATAATCGTGAATGTCGCAGTCGATTCTCGGCAGCGGAAGCTCGCTGATCGTTTCCGGCGTTCTCGGCGCCATGGTCTTCGTGAGGCCTGCTGCGGTGACGATCGGCACTGCATCGTGCTCTTCGTCCGCCGTTGCGATGACGATCTTGCCGTTGACCTGGAAGTCATCGATGACAGCCGTGCCGTTCAGACCTTCGACATACCAACGCGGCAGGTTGATAAAGTTGCTCGTGCCGACTTCTACGGTGAACACGAGATCGTTATCAAACTTGAACGTAGCGGTGAAGCCGTCGTCCACTTCTTCGTTCGTTACGTTGGACAGCGTTGCGTAAACGGAAACCGGCATTTTGCCCATCATCATGTTCATCTGGTCAAGGAGGTGCACGCCCCAGTCAAGAACCATGCCGCCGCCCTGTGCCTTCGTGTTTCTCCAGTCGCCCGGAATACCGCGGGAACCGTGAACACGGGACTGAATGGCGAAAACACGACCGAGCTGGCCGGACTTTGCAATCTTCTCCGCAACGCGGAAATCCTCGTCCCAACGGCGGTTCTGATGAACCGTGAAGACGGAGCCCGTGCGCTTGGAGGCTGCGATCATCTCTTCGAGATCAGCGGTGCAAAGCGTGACCGGCTTCTCGCTGATGGCAACCTTGCCTGCTTCCATAACCTGAATGCAAACCTTCTTGTGCTGATCGTTCGGGATTGCGACCGTTACAACATCAACGGTCTTGTCGGCAAGCAACTCCTCAAAAGAGCTGTATGCGTGAATACCGTTTTCCTCAGCAGCCTTGTTGCGCTCCGGCTTAATATCGTATACGCCTGCAAGCTCTACAACACCCGGGATTTCCTGTAATCTCTTCGTGTGCCAGCCGCCCATGCCGCCATAGCCCACGACTGCTACTCTTACTACTTTAGACATAATAAATTGGACTCCTCTCGATTTAAAATAAATAACCTATTTGCGCTCTCTAAACTACGCGCTATACACCTTATTATACTAAAAGACACGCAAGTTTCAAGATGTTTTTATAGATTTTTGCATCTTGTCCGCGATTTCGGCGAAAGATACAAAGACCACCTGCGCAAAACTGTGTATAAATCCCACGTTTGATTGGAAATCGGCGCAAAAGGAATTTAGCCCCTTGAGTTTTTTCACCCGATGTGCTACGATGAACCTGAATAACACGTGAATACACCGGAAAGGTTGATTATATCTATGAAAATGTCATTTCGCTGGTATGGCCCGGACGACCCCGTGACCCTCCAAAATATTCGTCAGATTCCGAACATGCAGGCCATCGTCACCGCTGTATACGACGTGCCCGTCGGTGAAGTTTGGAGCCGCAAGAGCATTGCTGCGCTGAAAAAACAAACGGAGGATAACGGCCTGCAATTTGAGGTCATTGAAAGTGTGCCGGTGCACGAGGACATCAAACTCGGCAAACCCACGCGCGACCGCTATATCGAAAATTACTGCGAGAACATCCGCCGCCTTGCCGAGGCCGGCATCCACTGCATCTGCTACAATTTTATGCCGGTGTTTGACTGGACGCGCACGCAGCTTGACCACCGCCTGCCGGACGGCTCTACAAGCCTTGTCTACTATAAAGAGCAGGTGGATGCCGTGGACCCGCTGAAAAGCGACAGCGATCTCACGCTGCCCGGCTGGGACGCAAGCTACACGCGCGAGGAGCTCAAAGCCGTCGTGGCGGAATACAACAAAATGACCGAGGAAGACCTTTGGGCAAACCTCACTTATTTTCTTGAGCGCATCATTCCCGTCGCTGCGGAATGTGACGTGAACATGGCCATCCATGAAGACGACCCGTGCTGGAGCATTTTCGGACTGCCACGCATTATCACGTGCGAAAAAAATCTCGACCGCTTCCTGAAAATCGTCGATGACCCGCACAACGGCATCACGCTGTGTACCGGCTCGCTCGGATGCAGTGCCGAAAACGATGTGGTGCACATGGCGGCAAAATACGCCGCGATGGGCCGCATCCATTTCGTTCACGCCCGCAACGTCGCCGTGCTGGAAAACGGTTTTGAGGAGCGCGCACACTACTCCGCATGCGGCTCGCTCGATATGTATGCCATTTTGAACGCGCTCTACAAAAACGGTTTCAACGGTTACATCCGCCCGGACCACGGCAGAATGATCTGGGGCGAGACCGGCCGCGCCGGCTATGGCCTTTACGACCGTGCCCTCGGCGCCGCGTACTTAAATGGCCTGTGGGAAGCCATCACAAAGCGCAACTCCAATATGGAGCGATAAATTAAAGCCAACAAAAAACCGATGCAGTCGAAACTCTGCATCGGTTTTTTTAATAGATACCGTAAGCTTCACCTTCTGTTTTACCGCAGCGAACACAGGTCTTGGGGTAGTTGATCGTAGCAGCTTTCCAATCATGCCCAAGCGACTCGCCTTCCGTCATACCGCAATATACACAGGTTTTCGGCTCGGTTCAGGTGGCTTCCTTCCATTTATGCGCACAGGTGCAGGTCGTAAGAAGAAAGCATACCAACAGCATGACCAAAATTACTTGTCCCCAGCGTTTAAGCATGGCTTTTCTCTCCTGTCTCTCCTCTTTTCCCAATTTTAGATGAAATATATCTAAAAGCCAATAGATAAAATCCGTCTACATATACTTTGAGTGGATACCACTCAAAGCAGGTGAAAAAATTGACGGAAAACAGAATACGCGATCTGCGGGAGGACTCTGATTTAACGCAGCAGCAAGTCGCAGATGCAATCGGCATTACACAGCGCAAATACAGTTATATCGAAACAGGCCAGCAGCAGCTTACGGACGACATTCTAATTAAACTCGCAAACTTCTATAACGTGAGCATTGATTATCTCTTGCGGCAGACGGCGAACGCCAAACGAAATCTCTGACGTAAAATTCCCGAAAAGTCGTTTGTTAGGCTTGACAATTATTCAAAAAAAGGGTAACTTTATAGATAAGAACGCCGACAAAAATGCGGCGTTTTGTTTCCGTATGCAAAAACGCAAAAGCACTTTGCGATTATTTGCAAATACACTGACAAAAATACTAAAACAAAGGAGTGGAGAAAATGGACGCTGGCAGTAGTGGCGGTGCGGTTCCTCGAGAACGGATGCAGCCGCCCGCAGAAAAACAGGCGATTTTCTCCGCTTGTTTTTTGCGTGACCTTACATTTGTAAACGGCTGAGTTCAAACCGTATCGTCCGATTGCCGATTTTTGCACGATTGCAGAGAAAGGACGGACGAACTATGTTGGATATGTTGGACAAAATTTCAGAGCTGCTGGAGAATAAAGATTTCCCCCAGTTGGGCAATCTTCTGAAAGACATGAACCCGGCAGACGTGGCAGAACTTTTTGAAGACCTGCCGCGTGAAAAGATGGCGCTTGTGTTTCGCCTGCTCCCAAAAGAGCTTGCAGCGGACGCGTTCGCTTATATGAATCCGGACGAACAGACGGTGCTTGTTGAAGCATTCAGTGATAAAGAGCTGCACGACGTCGTGAACGAGCTGTATGTGGACGACGCTGCAGACATGATTGAAGAAATGCCTGCAAACCTCGTCAAGCGCATTCTGAGACACACGGACGCCGAAACGCGCGTACTCATTAACCAGATTTTAAATTACCCCAAAGACAGCGCAGGCTCCATCATGACGATGGAATACGTCGATTTGAAGCGCGGCATGACGGTGGAGGAGGCGTTTGACCGCATCCGTGCCATCGGCGTGGAAAAAGAGACGGTGTACACCTGCTATGTCACGGACAGCCGCCGCAAGCTGAAAGGCATTGTGACCGTGAAAGACCTGCTGCTTGCCCCGAAAAACGAGCTGATCCGCAATATCATGGAAACGAACATTATTTACGTTTCCACCCATACCGATAAAGAAGAAGTGGCCTCCCTGTTCGGCAAGTACGATTTTCTTGCCGTGCCGGTCGTCGATAACGAAGAGCGCCTTGTGGGCATCGTCACTGTTGACGACGCGATCGATGTTATTCAGGACGAGGCGACGGAAGATATCGAAATGATGGCGGCTATCACGCCGACCGATAAGCCGTACATGAAGACGGGCGTTTTTGCCACATGGAAAAAACGTATCCCGTGGCTTTTGCTCCTCATGATCTCCGCTACATTTACGGGCAGCATCATCACCTCGTTTGAAGATGCGCTTTCCGCTTCCATTGTGCTGACGGGTTTTATCCCCATGCTGATGGATACGGGCGGCAACGCGGGCAGTCAGGCTTCGGTCTCCATCATCCGCGGTCTTTCCCTCGGCGAGATCGAATATAAAGACATTGGGCGTATCCTCTGGAAGGAAGCGCGCGTGGCTTTTTTGTGCGGTGTTTCGCTTGCCGTCGCAAACTTTGTCAAATTGCTGCTCATTGATCGTGTGACCATCCCGGTCGCCATCGTTGTGTGCAGCACGCTTGTTGTAACGGTGCTCGCTGCAAAGCTTGTCGGCTGTTCGCTGCCGGTGCTTGCAAAGCGCATCGGTTTTGACCCGGCTGTCATGGCCAGTCCTTTCATCACGACCATTGTAGACGCGCTTTCCTTGCTGATCTATTTCCGCATTGCGTGCGCGGTGCTGCATATCGGTTAACTTTATCCATTAAAGGAGGTTGCTGTTATGAACCAAAAAGACATTGAAACGCTTGCAATCGCGCTGCCGGAAGACATTTTAAAAGCAAAATGGTGCGGCGATTTTGACCGCGCGTTCCACCTTATCGACCTATACCTTGCAAACGAGAAAGTCCCGGCATTTATGAAAACACGCCTTGCACTGGAGCGTGAGGTCTTGAAAGCACTGCCGACGGGCTACACATACAGCGAAGAAGACGCTTTGGCGCTCGTGCAGAAGGAAATTCCGGATTTCACGAAGGCAGAGCTTGACGCATTGCGTGACCGCGGTGCCATCGACTGGATCTACATCAACGGCAAAACGACGTATTCCCGCACGTTCTACGATACGCTTTTGGGCGTTTACCCGGATATCGCCACGCGTGCAGGCAAGCCGCCGAAGGACAAAAGTGATCGCGTGGAATTTCTGCGCCAAAATGTACGCGACATGAAAAAAGACGGCGACGCGCTGTGGAGCATTCGGCTGCGCGCCCAGTTCCGTCTGCATGACGATGTTTTCCGCCCCGGCGAAGAACTGACCGTGCATCTTCCCGTACCGAAGAACGCGATGAACATGCGCGACATTGAGATCCTTGCGACCTCCCACCCCATTTATAAGCTTGCAGATGAAAATGCACCCGCGCGCACGGTCTCATTCCGCGGCAAATTCGAGAAAAACGAAACCTTCTGGGTCGAATACAAATATCTTTCCTATGTGAAATACAACAACCTCGAATCCGCACAGGTCAGTGCAGAGCAGCCGACGTTTGACACCGAGGAGCTTTACCCGCACATTCGCTTCACGCCGCTCATCCGTGCGCTTTGCAAAGAGCTTTCCGGCGATGAGAAGAACCCGCTTCTGCTCGCACGCAGATTTTACGACTACTGCACGAAGGTCGGTACATATTCGTATGTGCGCGAATACTTCGCGCTGCCGGGCAGCATTCCGGATTATTATGGCGCGGGGCTGCACGGGGATTGCGGCGTGCAGGCGCTGCTGTTCATCACGCTGTGCCGCTGCGCAGGTATTCCTGCACGTTGGCAGAGCGGCCTGTTCGTCACGCCGGACGACACCGGCTGCCACGACTGGGCGCAGTTCTACATTGCTCCCTACGGCTGGCTGTTTGCAGACCCGTCCTTCGGCGGCAGTGCGCACCGCATGGGCGACAGCGAGCGCAACGACTTCTACTTCGGCAATCTCGACCCGTTCCGCATGGCGGCAAACAGCGAGCTTCAGGCGGATTTTGACCCGCCAAAGACACAGCTGCGCATCGACCCGTTCGACAACCAGCGCGGCGAAGCCGAATACGCAGACGTCGGCATCCGCTGGATGGACAAGGAGTGCGACTGGAAGACCATCGAAATGAAGAAGCTCTCTTAATTTAAAACGTTAAATGCCCGCCGTGCTTTTGCACGCGCGGGTATTTTTGACCGTAAAGGAACAGATCTATGGAAACGAAACTCGATATTCTGCGGCGCTATTTCGGTTACACGTCCTTTCGCCTCGGTCAGGAGGAAATTGTAGATGCACTGCTCACGGGCCGCGATGCGCTGTGCGTCATGCCGACGGGCGCAGGCAAATCCGTGTGCTATCAGGTGCCGGCACTCCTGCTGCCGGGCATCACGCTTGTCATCTCCCCGCTCATTTCGCTGATGAAAGATCAGGTAGAATCGCTGACGCAGGCGGGCGTGCACGCGGCATACCTCAACAGCTCGCTCACCCCGGCACAGTACAGCCGCGCACTACACAATTTATCCGAGGGATTGTATAAGCTCGTCTACGTCGCGCCGGAGCGCCTTTCGACCGAGAACTTCCGCACGGCCGTAGAGAACCTCAATATTTCTCTCATCGCCGTGGATGAAGCGCACTGCGTCTCTCAGTGGGGGCAGGACTTCCGCCCGGACTATTTAAAGATTGCGGAATTTGCCGAAAGTTTGAAAAATCGCCCGACGATCGGCGCATTCACCGCCACGGCAACAAAAGCCGTGCGCAAGGACATTGCGGAGCACCTGCACCTCATTGACCCCGTGCGTATCACGACGGGCTTTGACCGCCCGAACTTATATTTCGGCGTGCAGATGCCGCACAGTAAGGCGCTGGCGCTTTTGAAGCTCATTGAGGAACGCCCGGGCAAATGCGGCATTGTGTACTGCTCCACGCGCCGCACCGTGGAAGAAGTGGACGCGCTTTTAAACGACAAGGGCATCCCTTCCACGCGCTACCACGCCGGTCTGCCGGAGGAAGAACGCAGGCGGAATCAGGACGATTTCGTCTATGACCGCAAGCCCATTATGGTCGCGACGAACGCGTTCGGCATGGGCATCGATAAATCCAACGTGTCGTTCGTCATCCACTACAACATGCCGAAAAACCTCGAGAGCTATTATCAGGAAGCCGGGCGTGCCGGACGCGACGGCAGTCCCGCCGAGTGTATTTTGCTTTACAGCCCGCAGGACGTGCGCACGAACCGCTATTTAATCGAAAACAGCGACCCGAACCCCGACCTCGACTTTGAAACGCAGGAAAAGCTCATCCAGCGCGAATACGACCGTCTGCGAAAAATGACATATTACTGCACGACGGCTGATTGCCTGCGCGCATTCATCTTAAAATACTTCGGCGAGCCCGCCGAGGAATACTGCGGCAATTGCTCCAGCTGCGCGGGCGGCTCCATTTTGGTAGAGGCCACCGTGGAAGCACAGCAGGTGCTCTCCTGCGTGGCGCGCACCGGGCAGCGGCTCGGCATCAGCATGATCTGCGACATTCTGCGCGGCAGCGAAAATGAGCGTGTTTTGCAAATGAATCTGCAAACACAGTCCACCTACGGGCTCATGCGCGAAAAGCCGATTTTTGAAATTAAGCGTATCATCGACGCACTTTTGATGCAGGAATTGCTCATCCAGACCGACGGGCAATATCCGGTTTTAAAGCTGACGCAGAACGCGCGGCCGGTTTTGCTTGGGGAAAAAAGCTTTGAAATGCGTATTCCCGTGCCGCAGGAAAAAGCGAAGAAGCCGGACAAGGCCGCAGGCGATGCCGACCCGGAGCTTTTCGCACGGCTGAAAAAGCTGCGTGCCGCGCTTGCCGCAAAAGCGAGCGTGCCGGCCTACGTCGTTTTCACCGACACCACTTTGCGCGATATGTGCGCCAAAATGCCGACGGACGAACAGGAGCTTTTGCAGGTCTCCGGTGTGGGCGAGCGCAAGGCGCATCGCTACGGCAAGGCCTTTTTGGAAGAGATCAACCGCAAAGCGGAGGAAGAATAAATGGAACAAGCAAAGCACAAATTCAATCTTGTCGACCACATCGAGGTGCGCGGTGCGCGCGTGCACAACCTCAAAAACATTGACATCCATGTGCCGCTGCATAAGATCGTTGGCGTAGCGGGTGTTTCGGGCTCCGGCAAATCGTCGCTTGCGCTCGGTGTTTTGTATGCAGAGGGCTCACGGCGGTATTTGGAGTCGCTTTCCACCTACACGCGCCGCCGTATGACGCAGGCGGCACAGGCGCAGGTGGACGAAGTTCTATATGTCCCGGCCGCACTCGCACTGCACCAGCGCCCCAATGTCCCGGGCATCCGCAGCACATTCGGCACGGGCACGGAGTTACTCAACAGCCTGCGCCTGATGTACTCGCGCCTTGCAAGCCACCGTTGCCCGAACGGGCACTACATTCAGCCGACATTGGCCGTCGCGGCGGGTCAGCCGTGCGTGTGCCCCGTTTGCGGTGCGGAATTTTTCGCGCCGTCCGCGGAGGAACTCGCGTTCAACAGCCAAGGCGCGTGCCGCAAATGTGACGGCACCGGCATCGTGCGCATTGTGGACGAAAGCACCCTTGTACCGGACGACACCCTCACGATTGACGAAGGCGCCGTGCGCCCGTGGCAGACGCTGATGTGGTCTTTGATGAAGGACATCGCCCGCGACCTCGGCGTGCGCACCGACGTGCCGTTCCGCGAGCTGACGGAAAAAGAAAAGGACATCGTGTTTCATGGCCCTGCCATTAAAAAGCACATGATCTACCAGAATAAAACGAGCGGCGCAGCAGGCGAAATGGATTTCACCTACTTCAACGCCGTGTATACCGTGGAAAACGCACTCTCCAAAGTCAAAGATGAAAACGGCATGAAGCGCGTGGAAAAGTTTCTCAAGGCCGAACCGTGCCCGGACTGCGGCGGCTCACGGCTATCGGAGAAAGCTCGCGCTCCGAAGCTTCGCGGCATTTCTTTAGATGAAGTCTGCCGTATGACGCTCGCCGACCTCACCGATTGGGTCGCGGACGTGCCGGGTTCGCTGCCCGAAGAAATGCGTCCCATGGCGCAGAGCATATGCGATTCGTTTACATTGAATGCCAAGCGCCTTTTGGAGTTAGGGCTCGGCTACCTGACGCTCGACCGCGCCGCCTCCACGCTTTCCACAGGCGAGCGCCAGCGCATGCAGCTTGCCCGTGCCGTACGCAACCGCACCACCGGCGTTTTATATGTGCTCGATGAGCCTTCCATCGGCTTGCACCCGGCGAACATCGTCGGCCTCACCGGCGTGATGCACGATCTCATCGACGACGGCAACTCCGTTCTGCTCGTCGACCATGACACGCAGATTTTGAGCGAGGCCGACTGGCTCATTGAAATGGGCCCGGAAGCCGGTGCAAAAGGCGGCCATGTCATCGCGGAGGGCACAACAGATGACATTAAGATAAACGAAAACTCGCAGATTGGCCCGTTTTTGGCGGGAAAGCAGGGCATCTCGCGACAGAAAGCACCCGAAAGCGAGCTTTTCCAAAACGGCGCTATTCACCTTTCCACCGACCGCATCCATACGGTGAAGCCGCTCGAAGTGGATATTCCGAAAGGCCGCCTGACCGTTGTTACGGGCGTTTCCGGCTCCGGCAAAACGACGCTCATTCTGGAAAGCCTTATCCCGGCGCTTTCGGCGCATATTCGTGGTGAAAGGCTACCAGCGCATGTGAAGTCGGTCAGCGCCGAGGGCATTGACCAAGTGAAGCTCATCGATGCTACGCCTATCGGTATCAACGTGCGCTCCACCGTTGCGACATACGCCAATGTGCACGATGAGCTGCGTAAAATTTTCGCCCGCACGCCGGACGCAAAAAAAAGCAAATACAAAGCCGGCGACTTCTCCTACAACACCGGCAAACTGCGCTGCCCCACCTGCGACGGTACCGGCAGTATCAGCCTGGACGTGCAGTTTTTGCCCGATGTGAATATCCCCTGCCCGGACTGCCGCGGCAGCCGTTACGGCAAAGACGCATCGAAGATCCGCTGCGTGACGAAAAGCGGCGAAGCGTACACCCTGCCCGAAATCATGGACATGGACGTGCGCACGGCGCTTTCGGCCTGCAAGGACTGGAAGCTCGTCTCGCAAAGATTAAATGTCTTAAACAGCCTAGGCCTCGGCTACCTCACGCTCGGTGAGGAAACGCCCGGACTTTCGGGCGGCGAAGCGCAGCGCTTAAAGCTTGCGAGTGAGATGGGCAAGGCACAGAGCGGCTCCGTGTTCGTGTTCGACGAGCCGACCATCGGCCTGCACCCGCTCGACGTGCAGACACTGCTCACCGTGTTCCAAACGCTCATCGAAAGCGGCGCGACCGTTATTGTTATTGAGCACGACCTCGACGTCATCCGCAGCGCTGATTACATTCTCGATATGGGCCCCGGCGGCGGTGAAGCGGGCGGCCGGCTTGTCGCCTGCGGCACTCCGGAACAGATCAAAAACGCCGCAGACAGCGTGACCGGAAAATTTATTTAAACCAAGCGCGTGTACCCACAACCCCGTGTGATGCACGCGCCTTTTTTATTCGTCGAATGCTTTTCGCAGCTTTTGCAGTGCTTTTTTCTCAAGGCGCGAGACATAGCTGCGGGAAATGTTCAGCTTTTTTGCGACCTCGCGCTGCACAAGCGGCCGCTGGCCCGTAAGCCCGTAGCGCAGCAAAATGATCTCGCGCTCGCGCGGCGAAAGACGGGTCTTCACCGCGTCGTACAACTGCCGCACTTTCATGCGCAGGTCGATGTCCTCCAAAATGTGGTCGTCCGTCGCGATGGTGTCGAGCAGCGTCAGCGTGTTGCCGTCCTTGTCGGTATCGATGGGGTCGTTCAGCGATACGTCCTGCGCTGTCTTTTTCGCGCTGCGGAAGAACATCAGAATTTCATTTTCAATGCACCGCGAAGCGTAGCTCGAAAGCCGAATGCCCTTTGTCGGGTCGAAGCTGTCCACAGCCTTGATGAGCCCCACCGTGCCAATGGAAACGAGGTCATCGCGGTCATTTTCATCGGCATAGTATTTCTTCGCAATGTGCGCCACAAGCCGTAAATTGTGTTCGATGAGTTTTTGCCGCGCGTGGTGGTCGCCCGCCGCCATTTGCTCCAGATATTTTTTCTCCTCCGCCGCAGTCAGCGCCTTTGGAAACGACCCGGCGCTTGTGATGTGCAGAAAGAAAAACAAAATCGACGATAAATACTCCAAAAGCCCCCAAAGCATACCCACTCCCCCTTTAGAGAATGGTATGCTTCAGGGGCTTTTCTTATGTCTTTTGCTATATATTATTTGTGGACAACATACTGGTTCGGGTCGCCAAGCAGTTCCTTCGGCAAGTGGCTTTTATCGCTGAGGCGCACCGTTTCCACGCTGCCGTCTTTGCCGATATAAAATTCCGAAACCGAGGTGTTGCCGCCGATACGAATATCACTCAAACGTTCAATATCGTGCTCCAAAATCTCACACGCCATGCAGCGCAACAAAAAACCGTGCGACGTGATGACCGCTGTTTTGCCCATGCAATCCGCTTTCACGCGTGCAAGCGCTTTTTTTGCGCGGTCATAAACTTCCGCTGTCGTCTCTCCCTCCGGAAAAATGCAGTTTTGCGGGGAATTCTGCCATTTTTCGGCAAATACCGGATAATCCGCGAACGCTTTGTCAAGCTTCATGCCGGACAGCGCGCCAACATCCACTTCCATCAGCTCCGGCAGTTTTATGATGGGCAAACTGTGGTACAAATTCACCGCTTCCGCCGTTTTATACGCGCGCTTTAACGGGCTCGAATACACAGCATCGATCGGGATGTTCCGAAACCGCAGCGCCAAAAGCGCCAACTGCTTTTCTCCTGTAGCGCTGATATCGAGGTCAAGCTGACCCTGAAAAATATTCTCGTGGTTGCCGAGGCTTTCGCAGTGGCGCACAAGATATAAGTGTGATTTTTCCATATCATTTACCACGGACGCATCGCACCGGTCAATTCGGAAAGGGTCTTCACGCCGTTTTTATCCATGTAATTCGTAAGCCCTTCGGTAATCTTCACGGGCGCATACGGGTCTGTGAACAGCACGGTGCCGATCTGCAGCGCCGTCGCACCTGCAAGCAGCATTTCCACGGCGTCCTGCCACGTGCTGATGCCGCCGAGACCGACGATCGGAATTTTCACCTTCTGATACGTCTGCCACACCATGCGCACCGCAATGGGCAAAAGCGCCGGGCCGGAGAAGCCACCTGTGTTGTTATGAATGATCGGACGCTTCGTGTTGATGTCAATACGCATGCCGGTCAGCGTGTTGATCATGGAGACGGCATCCGCACCGGCGCTTTCCGCCGCGAGCGCGATCTCGGAAATATCCGTCACATTCGGGGAAAGCTTCACCATCAGCGGCTTTTTGCAGTGCGCGCGCACCGCTTTCGTGATGTCTTCAACGCCTGCGCAGCTCGTGCCGAACTGCACGCCGCCCTGCTTCACGTTCGGGCAGGAGATGTTCATTTCGATCATGTCGATGTCGGTGTCATTCAGTTTTTCCGCCATGGCGCAGTAATCCTCCGGCGTGTTGCCGGCAATGTTCGCAATGATGGTCACGCCCTGCTCGCGCAGCCACGGGAGATCTTTTTCGATGAAGTGATCGACACCCGGATTTTGCAGACCCACGGCATTCAGCATACCGCCGGGGGCTTCCGCAATGCGCGGCGCAGGATTGCCCGGTCGCGCCTTTAACGTGATGCCCTTAGAAGAAATACCGCCGAGTGCGGAGAGCGGGTAAAACTCTGCATATTCGCGGCCGAAACCGAACGTGCCGGACGCCGCAATGAGCGGATTATGGAACTCCACACCCGCAACCGAAACCTTTAAATCAGCCATCAGAATACCACCCTTTCCGCCGGGAACACCGGGCCGTCCTTACAGACATGACCCATATACGTTTCACCGTTTTCGTCGTAAAGCTCCACCGCGCAACCGAGGCACGCACCGATGCCGCACGCCATGCGCTCCTCAAGGGAAATTTCACACGGAATGTTGTGCGCTTTTGCAAACTCCGTCACGGCGCGCAGCATGACCTTCGGACCGCAGGCAAAAATTTTATCGGGGTGCACATCTTGAATTAAATCGATGACAAGGCCGTGGTGGCCGTAGCTGCCGTCATCCGTCGCAATGCGCAGGTCGCAGCCTGCCGCACGGAAGTCGTCTTCGAGAATTACGAAATCCTTATTGCGGAAACCGACCGCCACCGTGGCGTTTTTGCCGCACTGCCTTGCTGCGCCGAAAAGCGGAGGCACACCGATACCGCCGCCGATGAACAAATTGTGCGCGTTCGGGTCGAACGTAAAGCCGTGGCCGAGGGGCGCCAAAATATCCATCTTGTCGCCGACCTCAAACTTCGAGAGCTGCTCTGTACCCGCACCGCGAATCTGGAACACAAAACGCAGCGTGCCGTTTTTCTTATCGATGTCACAAATGGAAATCGGGCGGCGCAGCGTTTTACCGGGCACGTAAATGTGCGCAAACTGTCCGGGCTGCGCCACTTCTGCCAGTTTCGGCACTAAGACCGTATAATCAAAGGTGTTCTCTGCGGTCTGCACGCGGCGCAGTACCTCGCAGAGCTGAACGTCATATTTCATAGCTTGTCCTTTCCGAGCGTTACTCATCCGTTCGCGCGAATTTCGCCGATGCGTGCGCAGATCTCGTCGCGCATGCGAATGGCTTCGCGTCTTGCCGCCTGTGCATAGTCATGCTCGTCGCACTTTTCCTTCTGCCATGCACACATAATGCCGCGGGAGGAGTTGATGATGGCGCCGAGACCGTTCTTGTCAAACGCCGGGGCAACGTCGTCCGCGCCGCCACCCTGTGCACCGTAACCGGGCACGAGGAAGAACGTGTGCGGCGCCTTCTCGCGCATTTCGCCGAGCTGTGCCGGGTACGTTGCGCCGACGACCGCGCCGACGCCGGAGTAGCCGTATTTACCCATGACAGTTTCGCCCCAGTGCTCGCAGAACGCGCCCATGGTTTCGTAAACGGTCTTGCCGCTTTCCATTTTCTGATCCTGCAATTCGCCGGAGGACGGGTTGGAGGTCTTCACGAGCACAAAAATACCCTTATCTTCCGCTTCGCAAACGCCGAGCAGCGGCTTGATGCCGTCCGTGCCGAGGTAGCCATTCACGGTCAGCGCGTCCGCACCGAAGGCTTCCGTTTTCTCGCCGAACACATCCGTTTTGCCGAGGTGCGCCGTGGCGTAGGCTTCCATCGTGGTGCCGATGTCGTTGCGCTTGCCGTCCGTGATGACGAACATACCCTTTGCGCGCGCGTAAGCGACGGTCTCCGCAAGGGTTCTCACGCCCTGCCAGCCGTACATTTCATAGTACGCCGCCTGCGGCTTTACGGCCGGGACAATATCGCACAGCGCGTCGATGAGGCCCTTGTTGTATTCGAGCAGTGCGGCGGCCGCAGCCTCCAGCGTTTTGCCATACTTTGCGACGGCGCCGTCCAGAATGTAGGACGGAATGTACGCGAGCTTCGGGTCAAGACCCGCAACGGTCGGATTCTGGGTTTCCACGATTTTTTCAATCATACGGTCAAAAGACATAGTAATCCCTCTCTCATTTCAAATCTATACTTTCAAATTTCTCAAACTTTTACAGTTCATTAAATACAACTCTGCCGCCACAGACGGTCGCTTTTACGCGGCCCGTGAGCGTCATGCCCTTAAACGGCGTGTTGCGGCTTTTGCCGTGCAGCTTTTCGGGGTCCACAACCCACGCTTCGTGCTCGTCAATCAGCGCAATATCGGCCACTTCGCCCGCGCCGATGGCGCCGGCTTCAATTCCGAGCAGCTCCGCCGGGCGCACGCTCATCTTTTCGATGAGCTCTGTAAGCGTCAAAACGCCGGTCTTTACAAGTGCGGTATATGCCGCCGCAAACGACGTTTCCATACCGATGGAGCCGTTTGGCGCGTGCAGAAAATCGGCTTTTTCCGCCGGCGTGTGCGGCGCGTGGTCGGTCGCGATGACATCGATCGTGCCGTCCTTTACGGCCTCGATCATCGCAAGGCGGTCTTTCTCGCTGCGCAGCGGCGGGTTCATGCGGTAGTCCGCGTCGTGCTTTTCGAGCGCTTCGTCGGTCAAAAGCAAGTAGTGCGGTGCGGTCTCCGCCGTCACCTTTACGCCGCGGGCTTTGGCATCACGGATGAGCGCCGCAGAGGTTGCCGTGCTGACATGGCAGATGTGCACCGGCACGTCATACGCCGCAGCCGCCGCAATTTCGCGCGCCGTGCCGCAGTCCTCCGCCGCCGCAGGTACGCCGGGCAGATTGAGCTTTTCGGAAACTTCTCCCTCATGCATGATCCACTTTTTCGCGAGGAACAAATCTTCGCAGTGCGCCGTCACGCGCATGTGGAGCTTCGGCGCTTCGCATAATGCCTTTGCAAGGCAGGCGGTATCGATGACCGGGCGACCGTCGTCGCTCAAAGCAATGGCGCCGGCATCGTGCAGCGCTTCTAAGTCGCACAGCTCTTCGCCTTTCAGCCCCTTTGTAATCGCTGCCGCAACGTAAACATGCGCATCGGCGGTCTTGGCTTTGTCCAAAATATAGCGCACAGTCTCGGGCGTATCAACCGCCGGCTTCGTGTTCGGCATACACAAAAGGCTCGTCACGCCGCCCGCCGCAGCCGCACGGCAGCCCGTGTAAATATCTTCTTTATCGGTAAAGCCCGGGTCACGCAGATGCACATGCATATCCACAAAGCCCGGCACCGCCGTTAAACCTTTTGCTTCCATGACTTCGGCATCCGCATCGTACAGGTTTTCGGAAACCGCGCTGATGCGGTCCCCGGAGATCAAAATATTGCCGATATAATCCTCGCCGCGCGCGGGGTTCAAAATGCGCGCACCGCGGATCAGCAAGCGCTTTTGCTCTTGTTCCATTCGTCTCATTCCTTTCGGGTAAACAGCAGGAATTTCAGGATAGCCAGAAATTCTCGGCACAGGTTTTTCGGCAGACTTTTCAAATTGGTCTTCGCATGCAGCGGATACGGCGTAAGTCCCAACATTTTTGCCATGCGGCAGGCGCGCCACTGGTGGTAACTTTGCGTTGCAAGCAAAACAGTATCGGAAAAGCCATTTTCGCGCAGAATATCCCGCGCAAAACGCAGGTTTTCAAGCGTCGTTTCGGAGTTTACTTCCGCAAAGATGCGCTTCGGCGCAATCCCGAACTTCATCAGCGCTTCCTTTGCGGCTTCGCCCTCGCTTTGCGGCTCGTCCTTGCCCTGCCCGCCGGTCGTGATACAAACGGCTTTCGGATAGGCTTTTAGATACGATGCTGCAGTATCCACACGATATTGAAACGCGCGACTGAGGTGCGCGGGGCAGGTTTTCGATGCCCCCACCACCCGTGCGCCAAGCACAATGACAACGCCGTTTTCGGGCAATTTTCTTCTTCGGTGCATAGTTTCTCCTTGCCGCATACTGAATAGCCAAAACACCTCATAATAATTATAAAGAATTCCCCCGAAAACCGCAAGGGCTTCGGGGGAAAAAGTTTACATGGTATGAAATCTCATTTAGGCCGCAGGCTCTGCGATTGTTTCGCCGCCGTTTGTGCCGGGATCCGGCTCTGCGGGTGTCTCGTCGCCGCCGGAGGGTTCGGAGGGAATCTCTTCGCCGCCGGAAGGCCCGGACGGTGTCTCGTCACCGCCCGCAGGTTCAGATGACGTTTCGCCGCCGGAGGGTTCGGAGGGCACAGAAGGCTCTTCGTAGCCGGAATTATCGGAGCCGCCCGAATAGCTGTAATCGTTGCTGTCGGAGTAGCTGTAGTTGTTGCCGGAGCTGCTCTGGGTACCGCTTCCGCTGCTCGTGTACGAGGCTGCGGGGTCGCCCGGCATAGAAGCATATCTGGTGCGGTCCGCATCCGTAATGTTCGTATCGGTCTTCGAGAGCGTTTTGCCGTCCTTAACAGCCTGCATCAGCTCTTTTGCCTTATTTACGGTGTTATAATCCGGACGCATGACGTAGGCGTAATCGCTCATGGAGTACGGGATCTGCGAATCGCCCGTGCCGGTCACGCTGCATTGGACAACGTTCCAAGAGCCGTTATCGGAAAGCTGACGGCGCACGAGCGCCGCGATGTCGTCATACGGCACATCCATTTCGAAGCAGTCCTTGATGCTGTCCATAATGGAGTTGTAGCGCACCAGAATATCCGGGGAAAGTGCCTTATCGATGATGGCGGAAATAACCTTCAGCTGGTTTTTACCGCGCTGAATATCGCCATCCACAAACGAATAGCGCTCGCGGGCAAAGGTCAGCGCCATTTTGCCGTCCATCTGCACCTTGCCTACCGGGTACGTGTAGTTGTCCTTTGTAAACGCAACATCGTTATCGACCGTAATGCCGCCGAGCGCATCCACAATGCCGGTAAAGCCGGAGAAATTGAGGCGGAAGTAGTAATCGATATCCGTATCATACAGCATTTCAAGCGTGCCTATGGAAACGTTCACGCCGTAAATACCCGCATGTGTCAGCTTATCCGGGATGCCGCCCGAAACAGGCAGCGGCACATAGTAGTCGCGCGGGGTCGTCACAAGCAGAATCTGGCGCGTTTCCGTATTGATTGTCGCCAAAATGTTTACATCGCTGCGACCGACCGTGTTAAGGCCCTGGCGCGTATCGCTGCCGCTGATATACAGGGTGTAAATACGATTTTCCGCATCGCTGTTGCCGGTGCTCTGCGTCTTTTCCGCTTCGCTCTGTACCGCCGTTTCCACGTGCAGCACTTCAAGTTCGCGAATTTTGCTTTCTACATCGGCGTATTTATCGAGCTCCGTCACAACGTCGAGGTATGCAGTATTTAGGATGATCGCATCGCATTCTTTGTTGAGCAGGCCGTCGATGAGCTGTGTGATGCCGGCATACGTCTTCGTTGTCACTGCACTGCCAAAGCGCTCTGTGATCTGGCTGACGGCGGAATCGGTGCTTTCGCGGTCAAGCGATTCCAAAATGCCGAACGTATAGCCCTTCGTGTCTTCCAACGCGGAAGCCGGGTCATCCGTGCGCACATAGACCGCTACGGGCGTATATTCCGTGCGCACCGTGCCAATCTCCGTCAGCGTGCCGGTCGCGACCGAAATGTAGTTGCTCGCAAGACCAAGCACCAGCGCCAGTACCAGAGAAAGCGACGCGCCGCAGATGAACTGCCCTTTATTTCGGATGCTGCGTACCAACAAAACAGCAGAAGCCACCAAAAGGACAAGTGCAATACCGCCAAGGATCAGCAGCTTCGTCGGCACCATCTTGCTTTGCAGAAGGATCACCATAAACACGGCAAACACTGCCACCAAAAGGACAGAGATCACCATACCCGGAATCCGTTCCTTCAATTTGCTCATATCATGTACTCCTTTGATTTTGACGTTTCAGGGAAACTCAGCACGTCGCGCATTCCGCGGCAGTGCCTTATCCGAGTTATTATATCGCTTTTACCCGTTGTGCGTCAACGGATTTGAACAAAAAGCCGTCAAAATCAGTAAAACGCCGACAAAACATCTGCATTTTTAGCTACAAAACACTATTTTGACGAAGCCGTCCGCACAGCAAAAAGCTGCTGCGGGTGCACAGCCGCGTAAAAATTATTCAGGATAAATCCGGCAAAATCCGTCCCGCTCTGCGTGAGCGCGTCGGCGCAGTCGTTTAATATACCGGCCGGCGTGTAGTCCTGCCGTACAACGAGCACCGAAAGATCCGAAAGCGCACTGAGCGCCTCGGCATCGGCGGAAAGCAGCATCGGTGGGGAATCGAGCAAAACGTAGTCAAAGCGTTCGTCCGCCCGCGCCGCCAAAAGCAGCTTTTTCAGCTTTTCGCTGTGCAAAAGGCGCTCCGGGTGCGCGGCGGGCGCGGTAAGGCCGAGAGAAATGCCGTATTTTTCCGAAAAAATAAGCGGCGGCTCCGCGTCTTTCTCTGCCTGCAAATACTGCCCGATCCCGTTTTTAGCCGCCGCCCGCAGGCCGAAAATTTTGTGCAATGCCGGTTTTCTTAAATCGAGATCCAACAGCAGCACATGCCGCCCGCGCATGGAAAGCGCCAGCGCCAAATTCACCGCTACGCTTGATTTTCCTTCGTTTTCTCCCGCGCCCGTGAGCAGCAGCACTTTTTTGCCGTCCCGCCGCATGCGGTGCTCCAACGCCGCGCAGAGATCCTGATACGCTTCCGTGTAGGTGTACCGCACAAAAGGGTCTGTCAGCAGCGCCGCAGCCTTGCGTCCCGCACCGCGGCTCTTTTTTACGAACAGCCGCTTTTCCTTGCGCTCGTGCCCGATGGTGCCCAGCACGCGCCCATCCAGCTTATGCCGCGCGGCCTGCGGAGTTTGCACCGTATCGCGCCGCAGAAACAAAACCGATACAATCAGCGATGCAGCCAGCATCGCACCCACACAGGCCCGCATGCGGTACGGCTTTAAGTCCACCGGGTTTGAAGGGGCAAGCGGCACCTGGGGGTCGCGGATGACGCGCAGCTCGGCGTTTGAGAACAGCTTGTCCGTCAGGTCTGCGTGGTTTTCCAGCACATTTTTCAGCGATAAAAACGATTCGCGCGGGTTCTCCGCCGTCACCTGCACATTGATGAGGTTCGTCTCCGGCAAAACGGAAGCCACAACGTCGCACTGCGCGGCCTCGCGGAACGTATCGCTTTGAAACACACTCGCAAACACCTGCGCCATGCGGGCCGTGAGATCTAAAGAGGTATACGCGCTCGTGCCGCCCTTTACATTTACCGCCACGGTCGCCGAAGCGGTATACACAGGGTGATACGTAAAAAGATGATACCCCTCCACGCACAGCCATGCCGTGAGCACCGCCAAAATCAGCACCCACAGATTATAGAGCAGCCCGCGCAGCACGCACACAGGGTGCAGGTCACCCCAAAAAAAGCGCTCGTCCTTCACGTTTTCCCCTCCTCCACGATCACCGTCAGGCAGGCGCGCACGGTCTCTGTTTCCGTCTCTGCCGCATACTGCACCGGGTAACAGCCGGGCTTTGCGGTATCTATTTGCGTCACTGTCTGCTTTTTCACCTTTACTGCTGTGCCTGCATGGTCAAACACGCCTTCCAAATAATCCTTCGGCTCAAACTTTTCGCCTGCCTTCACATACACGATTCCCTGCTTCAGGCGAATTTCAAGACTGCTGTCGCTCAGCTGCATATAAAGCTGCATCTCGCTCTGTCCGCCGTAGGAATTCGTCACGGATACCGGCAGCGTGTATATGTCGTTTTCCACAAAAGTAATATCTTCGGTGAACAGTCGAATACGGTCGGAAACGTCGCCGTCCATTACGTCCTCCGCTGTGATCTGCGCCAAAAGCGCGGGCATCTCGCCCGTGCGGTAGGTCGACGGTACATTCAGCGCAAAGCGCGGCGGGTTGTAATCCGTATACCGCACCGTGCGCGTGAGCGTCGCCGCGTGGCAGTCCGCATCGAACACCACGTATTTTATGCGCCGATGGTCGCCGTCCAACAGCGCGGACATACCCGCAATGCAGATCTCATCCGTCAGATCTCCGTCATGCGCGTCTTCGGCATGCAGCCCCGCGCAATACGCGCTTTCCGGCGCAGTGACGCTGAGCGCAAGTTCGCCGTCCGTTTCGTCCGTCAAAACGGGCATGGATGTATCCTGCGCCTGTACGCGCGGCACGGCAACCCACAGGTAAAACGCCAGTGCGGCGCAGAACAGCACTGCCATTACCATTTGAAATACCCTCATGCGATTCTCTCCTTTCCGGCTTCGCCGCTCAGAATTCTGCGTGGGTTTTCATGCAGCATCCGCTCGGCATACGCAGCACCGAAGTGCTCCGTGAGCCACGCGTTCACGTCCTCCAAAATCGGTCTGCGGTACGCGGTCCCGTGCCCGTCGCTCGCCACGCAAAAAGCCAGATCGCGCTCCAGCAGCACCCGCGCGGTCTCTGCCGCCCTGCGCCCGAAAGCGCCGAAAATGCCGCTGCGCGTCACCTGCAGCGCGGCCCCCCGCTCTGTCCACAGCTCCGCGCGCCAAGGTTCGTTTTGCAAAATGGCGTACCGCTCCGGGTGTGCGATGAGCGGCACATACCCGTATTTTCGTATATGCTCAGCCGCCGCCGCGCACCATTCCGACGAGTCGAGCGGGTCAAACTCCACCAAAAGGAACCGACTTTCGCCGAGCGGCTGCACGTCGCCGCTTTGCAGGCGGTCAAACAGCGTGCCGTCCGCCATCATTTCCATGCCGAAAAAGAGCTTTACGGGCAGACTTTCCCGCGCAGCCGCCGCTTTTAGACGCTCAAATTTTCCTAAATACTGCGTCTTCGTCACCCACGCCCCGTGCGGCGTGACGGCTAAAGCTTTCGTGCCATGCTCTGATGCCATACGCAGCATCATGAGAGACGCTTCAAGCGTTTCCGCGCCGTCATCCACGCCGGGCAGCACATGCGCGTGCAGGTCGATATAGCTCATACTGTCTCCTCCCGTGTGCGGTGCGCGCCGTAATGGCCGTAGCCGTAATGCCCGTAGCGACCGTATTTTCCGTATCCGTAGCCATAACCGTACTTGCCGTAACCGTAGTCGGAAAGCCCCGCCTGTACGCCGTTCAGCACGCAGCCCGCAACGGTCACATCGCAGCTTAGGAGCTTTTCGATGCCCGCTTTGATCTTCGTCCGCGATGCGCGATCCTGCTCGATGACGTACACCGCCGCATCGCAGCTTTCCGCCGCGGGCAGAATTTCCGCAAAGCGCGCGCTTTCCGGGGCAATGAGCAAAACGCAGTCCGCGTCTTCGCGCAGAGAAGCAATCGCGCCGCGCAGATTTTCGCCAACAGCGAGCACCTCGCGCGGCGAAAGCCCGCGGCTGCACGCGGCGTAGCGATACGGCTCTGTACCGCGCCGGTGCAGCACCTCCTGTACCGGGCAGTGCCCAAAAAGACACGCTTCCAAGCCCGGCGAGAGTTTATCCGTGCCGCGCTTTAAATCTAAATCGATCAGTACCACGCTTTTGCCCATTTCGCCCAGCACATGCGCGGCAGTCATCGCCGTGGTGCGCACACCTTCCCCGGGCAACGTACCGCAAAACAGCAGCACCTTGTCACCCGATGCCGCCATGCGACGTTCAAGGCGCATGGCAAGCCCGCGCGCAGCCTCGCGGTAATGCTCCGGCACATGCGGGTTCGTAAGGGTGAGCGTTTCGCGCCTACTCTTGCTTCGCTTTTTAAAAACGACCTTCGGCAGCGTGCCGAGACACAAAAGATGCAGCTTAGATGCAATCTCCTCCTCGCGCCGCACGGTGCGCCGTGTGCAGCCGTACAGCAGGATCAGTCCTGCGCCAAAAAGCAGGCCGTACGCCGCGCCCGTCAACGCCGCACGTTTGCCGTTGAATATATTATACGGCGTGGTCGGCAGGCTTGGGGCGCTCAGCATATGGAGCTTAATGTCGCCCAGCACGTAGCGTGCGGCCTCCGGGTAACAATCAATAGCGGCGTTCAGGACATTCAACGTACTTTCGGCATTCGCGCCCGTCGCGGTCAGCGTGAACAGGTTGGAATCCTCCACTGCGCTCGCCGAAAGCGAAGCTGTAATAGAATCCGTGCCGAGCGCCTGCTTGATGCCATCCGTTAAGAGCTCGCTTTCGAGTATGTACGGGAACGTGCGCGCGAGCTGCGAAGCCGTGGCGGTGTTGTAATAAAACCCGTAGCTGAACCCGCCGCTTTCCCCGCTGCCGGTGGCGACCGTGAATGAAGCCGCCGCGCGGTACAACGGGCGATACGCGCGCTTTGCCGTGTACCACGAGCCCGCGGCGCACAGTACCGTGAGCAAAAGGCACGCCCACCACAGCTTTTTCACACCGCGCAGCACATCGTGCAAAAGCGTGATGATGTCGATGGGCTCCGGCACCGCTTGCTTTTCCTTTTGCGTCTCCTCCATATAGACCTCCGAAATGCTTTGTTTTTCATATACCGCAACGTTTTAAATACCTGTCTGCGAATTTCACGGGCATTATAGCATTTTGCACCCGATTTCTCAAGCATTTTCGGGATATTGTATATATACAAATATCGCAAATTCCGTTAAAACATGAAAAAAAGCGACGCCTCAAGCGAGGCGCCGCCAATAATCGACAAATTAAATTTCTATTTTAGTTTCAATCAGCCTTCCGGCTCCAGCACACCGTACTTGCCGTCGCGGCGCTTATACACCACATCAATCTCGCCGGTGTCGCCGTCACGGTACATGAAGAACGTGTGGCCCAGCATTTCCATCTGCAAAATGGCTTCTTCCACCGTCATGACCTTCACATAGAACGTCTTGCGCTTTGCGATTTCCGGCTCGTCTTCCTCGTCCGGCATATCGTAGTACGTATCCGGCAGCTCCACGGGCTGCATCTTCTGTGCGCGCTCAAGGCGCTTTTTATTTCTACGGATCTGGTTGCCCAGTGCCGCCACAACATCATCCAACGCTTCGTTCATTTCCGGCGCAGTGGCTTCTGCACGGTACAGCATGCCGCGCTGCTTAATCATAATCTCCACGGTCTGGCGATTCTTTTCCAGCGTTACGGTTACGGTAGCATCCGCGTCTTCATCAAAGATGCGGTCAAACTTAGAGAGCTTGCGCTGCACCAGTTCCTTAAAATTCTCTCTCAGGTTCACTTTTCTGCCAACGATCTTGATGTTCATACGTCTACCGGTTTTTCCCGCAAAAAGCACAAAGGGATGTGCTTTTTTCATCTACGGAAAAAACACATCCTTTCTGAAAGACTCGGCTTTCATTATTCAGCTTACGGCTTCTGCCGTTCTCTGTACCTACAGTATAAATCATTTGAACAAAAATTGCAATAGAAAAATAAAATTTTCAAGATTTATAAACAATTTGTTGCGATTTAAATTTCTCATAAAACAAAAAGCGCCGTTCCGGAGAACAGCGCCGTTTCTGCTTTACTTTAGTTGTTGCGCGGGCCCTTGCGGGAATAACCGCCGCCGCGCTTATTTTCCGCACGCTTGAGATCCGAGATCTTCTCATCGCTCATCTGCTTAAAGCGGGACATCATATCTTCAAAAGAGCCGGAGTTTTCGCGCGCGCGCCACTCATAATCGCCCGGTCTTGCGGGGCTCTGCACCGGGGCAGAAGCTTCGCGGCGGTGATAGTTGTTCTGGCGCGGGGGTCTGCCGTTCTCATCGCGGCGGCGCGGGGGGCGCTGCTGCTGCGCGTTTTCGTCTGCCTTTTTCATGGAAAGGCTGATCTTGCCGTCTTCATTGATGCCGATGATCTTGACCTTCACGGTCTGGCCTTCCGTGACGAAATCGCGAATCTCCTTTACGAAGACCGGGGCAACCTCTGAAATGTGCACCATACCGGTCTTGCCGTTACCGAGATCGACGAATGCGCCGAACTTTGTGATGCCCGTTACCTTGCCCTCAAAAATTGCTCCGACCTCAAGCTTTGTTTCCTGCATACCCTCTAATTTTCCTCCGGGATTTCAAATTTGTTAGTTGTTGCCGCCTACATTGTAGAACACACGCTCACCGGGCTTTACATAGTCCAGCTCGCGGCGTGCCACCTTCTCCGCATAGTCTGTGTTGTCTGCGTTCTCTTCATTCAGGTCATAGCGCAGCTCGTCATTGACGACCTGCTGTTCCTTAAGCTCGTTTTTCAACTGCTGCAGTTCGTCCTTTTTCTGGCTGATGGAGATCTGCTGCCCGACGAGCATAGTGACCATGAAGCACGCAAAACAGAACACGGCGACCTTTAAAAGGAGGCTGCCCTTATAACGTTTAATCTTGACTTCTTCCATGGGATTCCTCCCCTTTCCTTATGCCGAGCGTTCGGCTGCTTTTCTTGTTCCATTATATAATGATGCGCCGTCATTATTCAAGTCCTTTTTTTGCTTTTTTTCGATTTGTTCAGAAATGATTTGTGTTTTTTCCCGCTTTTTAGCAATGCTTCCACCTTTTTCCGCCGTCCTTGCGCGCATTTTGCAAAAATTCGGTTTCTAAAGCCGTGCAAGCGGCGCTCTGCATACGGCAAAAAGAGGCAAATACCGTGCGTCACCGTAACCTGCACGCATAAAAAGCCGATGACTTCGCAGGCGATCTGAAAAAAGCGCGCGTGCCCGACGCTGACCGCAAGGGACAGCAAAAACGTGACGACGGCGGCAAAAAGACAAAACAGCACATCCGTAACCGCTGCCGCGATTTTGCCGAGAGAGAACAGCAGGCGCAAAAACTCCAGCACGGCAAACACAAACCCCAGAAGAACGCCGCACACAAGGCACAGCAACAGCGTTTCTGCCGGAATGCCGCTCATTTTAAAAGCCTTTTCAAAACGCCCGTCGGGCGCACGCCGTCTGTGTACGAAAGCGCCAGCACGCGGCCCTTTACGAGCAACTCGCCTGTTTCGGCGCTCATGTTTTCAATGTACAGCCCTTCGCCCTTAATGTGCAACCTTCCATCTGCCGTCTGCACCGTGATGAGCGTCTCGCTGAAAAAATCCATGCGCGTAACGCCGCTTGCCGTAAGACGCGAGCGGTTTTCAATGTGCAAAGAATGTGCTTTTGCGCTTGCCGTCTGTGCCACTGTATCACCGATCCTCTTTTATGCTGTATCGCCTATTTATATGCAGCGATTTTCGGAAAAAGACCGAACAAGCAGCGAATATTTATGCACAAGAGCAGCTCAGCATGTTAAAAGCACAGTCAAAAAAACTTACTTTTCTTCGATGATCTCGTACATCATAGCCGCTTCGTCTTTTTTTGCATATTCATTCACGGAAACGACGCGGGCCTTCACGGTGCGCGCGCCGAGCGTGAGCTCGATAACATCGTTCACCTTCACATCGTAGGAAGCGCGGGCAATCTTGCCGTTGACGACGACTCGACCGGCGTCGCAGGCTTCGTTTGCCACGGTGCGGCGCTTGATAATGCGGGAAACCTTCAAGTATTTATCCAGTCTCATGTTCAAACTCCTTTTCTTTAATACATGGAGGCATAAAGCTGCCTATAACAGAAGAACGGACCCACTTCGGGATCCGTTCCATCACAAATTATTTGCCAAAATTACTTATTGACAGATTCCTTCAGGGCCTTGCCGGCCTTGAATGCCGGAGCCTTGGAAGCCGGGATCACGATCTCAGCGCTCGTTCTCGGGTCACGGCCAACGCGCTCGCCTCTCTCGCGAACTTCAAAGGTGCCGAAACCTGCGATCTGAACCTTCTCGCCGCCTGCGAGGGACTCTGTGATGGAAGCGATAACAGCGGAAACAGCGTTTTCCGCGTCTTTCTTGGAAATGGTAGCCTTTTCTGCAACAGCAGCAATGAGTTCTGTTTTATTCATTATGAATAACCTCCAAATTTTTAGATTTATCTTCATCACCCACGGCGCGAACCATCGCCGGAGCGTGAATTGCTTTATTTTTCTGCGCCGAACTGCTCAATGTACGCGCGGCAGGCTTCAGACAGCGCCTGCTCTGCATCTACGCCGAGACGGCGTGCAAGCTCCGTTAAATTGAAAAGCGCTTTGCCAATCGATTCCGCGCCGTTTTCTTCGGTTGCACCGCTTACAGCTTTGCAAACGCTTTCGCGCAGGTCATCGGTCGTGCCGTTATCCGCGCCCATTTTCGCCGCCTTTTTCAGTACCTTCTGGGTACGCATCAAAGCGGGCATGGCAGGCGTTACGCTTTCAAGCACCTCGCGGTCGGACTTCTGTTTTTTCGTCTCGCGCTTAATCTGATCCCAGTTTGTCAGCACCTGCTCGGTCGTGTCCGCCGTCACATCGGCAAACACATGCGGGTGTCGCTGTACCATTTTGGCAGCAACGTCGCTGATCACATCGTCCAAGTCGAACCGACCGGCTTCACGCTCGAGCTCACTGTGGAACGCCACCTGAAAAAGCACATCCCCAAGCTCCTCGCGCAGCAGCACGGGGTCTTCCGTATCGATGGCTTCTATCGCTTCGTAGCACTCCTCAAGAAAATCGCGGCGGATACTCTTGTGATCCTGCTCGCGGTCCCATGGGCAGCCGTCCGGCGCACGCAGAATCGTGATGATCTCCTTGAGATCTTCCAGTGTATAACGGGATTTTCCTACATATTTCAACGCAGCTTTCATATTTTACCCTATCCCCCTGTTTTTTGCAAGTATTTTTCAAGTCTTTTTGTAATTTTTTCTCCGTTCGGCAGTGCTTTGATGTCTTCTTCACAGATCCCGCGTGCAATCAGCAGAAAAACAACATAGATAAGCGCCCCCAAAAACACCGCAGGCAACGCGGAAAAACGCGATTCCGGCAGCACCGCACACCATGCTTTGTGTGTTAAAAGAGCCGCCATGCCACAGCAAACGGATGCCAGAAACGGCTTTTTAAAAGTGGAAAAGAAATCTATTTTCACGCCTGCAATACGCCGTATCGCAATACACGCCAACACACTTGCGAGCGCATAGCACACGAGCGTGCCGACAGCGCCGCCAAGCACGTTCACACTCGGCACAGCGGCAAGCGTGTAATCGAGCACGGCTTTTACGAATAGCCCAATGAGCGTCAGCACCACAGGCAGCTCCACATGGCCCATCGCCTGCAAGATGCTGTTCAGCGGCCCGCACAGTGCCGCAAAAACGGACGCCGCGCCCAAGGTCGTCAGCACGCGCCCTACGATGACCGTGCCCGGCCGTGCACCGTAGATCAGCAGTGCGGTGGGCTGCGCCAAAACGGAAAGCCCCACCCCCATCGGCAGTGCCGTCAAAAACGTAATACGCAGCACCGCTTCCACGGTGCGCTTCAGTTTCTGCGAATCCCCGGTCTGGAATGCCCGTGTCACGCTCGGCAGCGCGCTGACCCCGAACGACTGCGTTACGCTTGGCACGAGCAAAAAGAGGGTCAGCGCCATATTGTAGCAGCCGAAAAGGTAGTTCGGCACGGTTTCCGGCGCGGCGAGATTCCCTTTGGGGATCGCGCCGGCGTACATGGAAAGCAACGCTGCGGGGTCTGTCTGCACGGCATAGGCGACACGCGTCTGCAAAAATGACGCATCAATGAGTCCGGAAAAGCTCATGGCGACTGCCCCAAGCGAAATGGGCAGTGCAGTGCGCAGCAATTTTCCGGCCCAAATACGCTTGCTTTTCGGCTTCGGCGCGCGTTGCAGCATCGCTTTTGTGACGCCGTCCCTGCGACTTTGGAAGACAAGCGTCAAAAGCCCCAGCACCGCGCCGAGCGTCACGCCGAGGATTGCGGCAGCAGCACCTAAAGCGCAGACAAGCTGACAGCCATCTGCTTCACTTTTCACGGTACAGCCGAATACCGTGCCGCTCGCTTGCAGCTCCCGTGTGCCCATATGCATCACAAAAATCGCGCCGGAAAGCCCGAAAATAAGCTTGCCGAGCGATTCCGCAACCTGCGAACGCGCCGTAGGCAGCATATTGCGCAGGCCCTCAAAATAACCGCGGTACACGGAGGAAATACTACACAGCGCGGCACACGGCGCAAGCGCCAACATGGAGAAAAGTGCGCCGGGGCTTTGTACCAAGCGCGTATAAAGCGGCGCAAAACTTGCCATCAGCAGAGCACAGAGAACGCCGATGACCGAAAACACCGGCAGCGCCGCCGCTTTGATTTGCCGCACGTCACGAAAATGTCCTAAGGCGTCCTCCGCCGCAGTCAGCCGCGCCACTGCCACGGGAAAACCGACGGTGGAAAGGCTGAACAGCACGTTAAAAAAACTGTACGCCGTGCTGAAGTATCCCATACCGTCTTCCGTGATGATACTCGATAACGGGATTTTAAACAACGCCCCAATGGCCTTCACCAGAAGAACGCCGAACATTAAAATGAACGCGCCGTGCAGAAATCCCTGCTGTACGCGCGCCGCGGGCCGTTTTTGCTCCATAAAACCCTTCCGTTTCAAAAAAGTTTCTCGGCGAAAGAAAAGGAAAGAGGGGGCACCTCTTTCCTTCTGGTTTTACATCCTTGCAGGCCGGACCCGCATTTTCAATTATTCCTCGGTCGTTTTCTCGGTCTTGACTTCCTCGGTCGGCTCAGCTGTCTTCTCTGTCTCGATTGTGACTTCCGTCGTCTCCGGCTCTGCGGGGACTTCGGCCTTCTCGACTGCTTCGGCATCTTCTTCCGGCTCTGCCGGTGCGTTCTCCAGCTTTGCGCCGCAGTGGCTGCAGAACATGGAATCCGTCGGCATCTTCTTGCCACATGCCGGGCAAGTCACTTTATCCTGCATGGAAGCGTACTGTGCGGAAACTGCGGAAAGCTGTGCATACAGATCATCGATACCGGCGATCTGGTCTGCAAGCTCGGCTTCGTCTGCGGAACCGGCCTTCTTGGCCTCGTAAATGAAGCGGCCAAGCCCCTGATAGCGCTTCGTAATCTCGCCGTTCAACTCGGCCATATTGATGCGCAGCTTGGACATATCCACAAACTGGCCTGCCATTTTGCCTACGGTCTGTGCAGCGGATTTTGCGTTGACAACAACATCATCAAAAATTCCCATAACAAATTCTCCTTTTGTGGTTTGGAAACGGAACCTTAAAGAAGCACACCGTTTCATGTACCTTTCTTTAGTCCCATTATAGCGCAATTTGTGTCAAAAAGCAAATGACAAACCGGCAATTTTGTAAACAAAGGTTAAATTTTTCCTGACAATAACCTTAATTCGTACCGTTTTCTACTTTCGGACCCAAAAATTCACGCAGCATGGAGTTTGCAGGCACCAGCCCGGCATCAATAGGCTCAAAGCGCATCAGACGGGCATCTAAATCGCGCGCCTTACGGTAACACGGGTTATCCTCCGGGATTTCGCGCAGAAGCGGAATGACAAGCCTGCGCAGCACACACGGTTCATAGATATGAATGGAGTTCACCGTGTAGTCCGCGGAAAGGCGGTACGGGCGGATGTATTTATCTTCGCCCGCCACCACATTATCCCACATGGCGATGGTGCGCTCCGGCATGGTATCGCGGGAACGGATATCACGCGAGATGCGGCGCACAAGGCGAATATCCATCGGCGAAATGACCTCGCCGTTGATATCCTTGATCTGCTGCTTTACGCTGACATACAGCTTTATGGTGCTGCCCTCCGGCAGACCACGCGTAAAAATGGGGTTCAGCGCGTGCAGACCTTCCATGATAACGAACCCACGGTCGCTGACATCGAGCTTTCTTGCCGCCAATGTTCGGGTCTTCGTTGTAAAATCGTACTCCGGCAAAAGGCAGGAGCCGCTGTGAATGACGGAATTCAAACAATCCTGAATAAGCGCAATGTCGAGCGCGTCCACGGTCTCATAGTCCTTTTCGCCGTTCGGCAGCACGGGCGTTTCGTCCGGGCCAAGGTAAAAATCGTCAAGCGAGACAATCTCGGCATGCACACCGAGCTTGCCGAGCTCGCGCTGCAATAAATGCGCCGTGGTCGTCTTGCCGCTGGAGGACGGCCCCGCCAGCATGCACACCTTCGCGGTTTTGTAATGCGTCACAATGTTGCGCGCAATGTTTTCAATGTGCTCGTGATAGGAATCCTCCACCTCATCGATCATGACCTGCGGGTTCAAAAGCGCCGCGTCGTTAATCTGCTCTAAGTGATTGATATATTTAATGTAACCGCTTGCGAAATTGCTCATATTGCTTCGCGATGCCCTCCTTTCGTTCGAGAATCTCCGGGTAACGGCTGATATATTCATACGAATATTTGAAGTTAAAAATGCGTGAAAGATCTTCGGAATACGGGTTCTTAAGCTTCGTCACGCCGCCTGCGCCGCACGCCAGCACCGTTTCGGTCTCATCCATCGTGAAAATATTATATGCACACTCGGTGCCCGGTTTTGCCCAGCCCGTATTTTCCAAATTGCCCGCCATGCGGCTTTGGCGATAGAGATAATACGGCTCAAGCCCCCGCTCTGTCAGCCGCTTTTCGGCATAAGCCATCATGCGGTCGGCAAGCGCGGCATCGGCGTGGGCCTTGTTGATCTCGCCGCTCTGCGTGATGAACGAGGAGCGCTTCAATGCGAGCGCGTGCACCGTCACGTTCTCAGGGTCAAGCGCAATGACCTTTTCAATTGTGTCACAGAACGTCTCATACGTGTCACCCGGCAAGCCGACAATGAGGTCCATATTGATATTCGTAAAGCCCGCTTCCCGCGCGAGGTGAAACGCATCCACAGTCTGCTGCGCCGTGTGGCGGCGGCCGATGTTTTCGAGCACGTTGTCCTGCAAGGTTTGCGGGTTGATGCTGATACGCGAAACGCCGCTTTTAAGCAGCGCATCCAGCTTTGCACGGTCAATGGTATCCGGGCGGCCGGCCTCCACCGTAAGTTCCTCGCACTGCGACATGTCGAACGAATCTTTCACAACGCGGATCATCTCGGAAAGCTGCTCTGCGGAGAACGTCGTGGGTGTGCCGCCCCCGACATACACAGCGCGCAGGTTTAAGCCCAAAGCATCGGCGACTTTTGCCGTCTCTTTCAGCTCTTCCAAAAGCAGGCGGTGATATTCCGGGATCTGTTTCTTGGCCTTTTCCACGCTCTGCGAAACGAATGAGCAGTACGCGCAGCGCGTGGGGCAGAACGGCACGGAAATGTACAAAGAGTAGTCGTTTTCACGCACTTTATCCGTAATGGGCTTTTGTGCGCGCAGGGTGCGCACCGCAAGTGCCGTTTTTTCGTTTGAGACGAAGTATTTTTCGCGGAACAGCCTTGCCGCTTCCGCTTCGCCGTGCTGTTCGGTCAGCTGGCGCAGAAGCTTAATGGGGTGAATACCCGTCAGCATGCCCCAGCGCGGCATTTTGCCCGTGTGGGCGCAAAATGCATCAAATAATAAAGACACCATGCCGTATTCGGTCTCTGCGCCTACTTTTGCTTTGCGCTCCGTTTTGCCGTCTGCGTCTTCAATGCGCACGATATATTCGCCGTTTTCTTCGGCGGTGTACACCGTGCGGTTTTCATCGCTCGGCATAAATTCGTGCTGTACCGTGACTTTGTCAAACGGGTAAAACACGCGGCAGAGGTTTTCCGCCTCATAATGATAAGGGTGATCGATAATATATAAAACCATACATTTTCCTTTATAAATACGGATTTCGGCGCTTTTCGTCTTCCAGCGTCGTCACGGGGCCGTGGCCGCCGCAGATATCGGGATTTCCGGACAGCGCCGCAAGCTTTTTCAGAGACTCGCGCAGCTCGGCACTGTTGCCGGTTGGCAGGTCGCACCGCCCGACGGAGTAGCCCATCAGCGTATCGCCCGTAAACACGGCGTCCGGCGTAATGTAGCTCACGCCGCCCGCGGTGTGGCCGGGCGTGTGCAGCACCGTGACCGGCACTTCGCCGATCTGAAATGTTTCACCGTCTTTGAAAGCCTCGTGCACTTTGCAGGTGACGGACTCGTACATCATGAGAAGCGAGCCGTTTTGCTTATCGTCCGCTGCAAACGCCGCTTCCGTCTCATAGGCGCACACCGGCACACCGAGCATCTCGTGCAGGCGGTCAGCCTCCCAAATGTGGTCAAAATGGCCGTGTGTCAGCAAAATTCTTTGCACCGTATATTTTTTAATTTCATTTAACAGAGCGTCGTTCAAAAAGCCGGGGTCAACGACCGCCGCCTGATTCGTTTTTTCGTCGATGAGCAGGTAGCAATTTTCCGAAATAGGCCCGCCCGTTATACATTTATATTTCATATCTTTGTTTACCTTTAGCTGCGGTCAATAGAGATTACGCCCTTAATCTTCTGCAAGCGGTCGATAACGGTCTGCAGATGCGAAAGGCCGTTGATGGTAATCGTTGCCGAAATGACGGCATTCTCCGAATTTTTGACCTCGCGGGAGTTGAGCGAGTGAATGAAAATGTGCATATTGAAAAGCTGCTGGGTCACGTCTGCGAGCAGGCCGGAACGGTCGGTCGCCACAATATGCAGCGTAGACTTGAACTCTTCCTTGACTTCACCCGCCCAGTGCGCACGCACCCAGCGCTCCGGCTCCGGCGCCTGCGAGAAATCCTTCGGCACGTTCGAGCAGCTGCGTTTGTGGATGGAAACGCCGAAACCGCGCGTGATGAAGCCGACAATCTCATCGCCCGGCAGCGGGTTGCAGCAGCGGGAGAACTTGATGAGACAGTTGTCCATACCCTCTACGAGCACGCCGCCTGCCGCTTTCTTGTTGAGGTTCGGCGGCGGGGTCTGCTGCGCAATCTCCTGCTGCGGTTCGGGTGCAGGCTTGTGGGTCTTTTGGTATTCCTCTTTTACGCGCGGCAGAAGCTTCCAAAGCTGTATGCCGCCGTAGCCGATGGCCGCATAGAAATCATCGGGCGTGACGCAGCTGTGGCGGCGGCCGGCGCTTTCCAGCATGAACTGCATCAGCTCGTCGCTCATCACGATGCCGTTGCGCTTAAATTCGCGCTCCAACTCCGCCTTGCCCTCTACGATGTTCTCATCGCGCTTTTCTTTCTTGAACCACGCGCGGATCTTATTGCGTGCTTCGCTTGTACGCACGATGGAAAGCCAGTCGCGGTTCGGGCCGCGGCCGACCTCCTTCGTCGTCAAAATCTCAATGATCTCGCCCGTTTTTACCTTGTAATCGAGCGGCACGATCTTCTGGTCAACCTTTGCACCGATCATGCGGTTGCCGACGGCGGAATGAATGGCATACGCAAAATCGATAACCGTAGAGCCCATCGGCAGGTTGATAACATCACCTTTCGGGGTGAAGACGAACACCTCTTCCGGCGCAAGATCGGTCTTGATGGAGCGCACAAGGTCAGTGATATCTTCACTTTCGGACTGGTTATCGAGCATGTTGCGGATCCACTGCAAGCGGCCCTCCAGCGAGTCGGGCTTTTCGTTGCCGCTCGTCATGCCGAGCTTATACTTCCAGTGCGCCGCGATGCCGTATTCTGCCGTGTGGTGCATTTCCCACGTGCGAATCTGCACCTCGAACGGGATGCCCTCTTTGCTGATGACCGTCGTGTGCAAGGACTGGTACATGTTCTGCTTCGGCGTGGAAATGTAGTCCTTAAAGCGGTTCGGCAGCGGGGTGAACATATCGTGGATGATACCGAGCACATTATAGCAATCGTTGATGGTATCGACGATTACGCGCAGGGCGAACACGTCGTAAATTTCGTCAAAGCTCTTACCCTGAATGAACATCTTGCGATAAATGCCGTTGACGCTTTTTACGCGCCCTTCAATATATACGCCCGGGATAAGCGGCTCCACACGACTGCGGATCATTTCTTTCGTTGTCTCAATAAACTGCTTGCGCTTTGTGCTGCGCGCCTCAAGGTTATCTTCAATCTCCTTATACGCAACAGGGTCAAGGTACTTTAAAGAAACGTCCTCCATGTATTCCTTAACCTTACGCATGCCGAGACGGTGCGCAATGGGAGCGTACACCTCAAGACATTCCAGCGCCTTGTCGCGCTGCTTCTGCGGCGCTACGTATTCGAGCGTCGCTAAATTGTGCATGCGGTCCGCAAATTTAATAATGATCACGCGGATATCCTCGCTCATCGCAATGAGCATTTTGCGCAGGTTTTCCGCCTGCTGCTCTTCACGGGAGGAGAACGGGATCTTGCCGAGCTTTGTCACGCCGTCCGTCAGGTTTGCAATCTCCTTACCGAACGCTTTCACAATGTCGTCATACGTAACCGGCGTGTCCTCAATGACGTCATGCAGCAGACCTGCCACGACGGACGGGGTATCCATGCCGAATTCCACAAGCTTATACGCCACCGCAATGGGGTGGATGATGTACGGCTCGCCGGAGCGCCGCACCTGTCCCTGATGCGCTGCCTCCGCGAACTGATACGCTTTTTCGATCAACGCGAGGTCATATTCTTTTTCGCTTTTTTCGATCAGTGACACAAGGTCCGCATACGTTTTTGCTGCTTCTTCCATCGTTTTTCACTCCTTCCGTTCCCTTATTGCAGTGCCAAAAGCACCGGGGAACGTGTAATATCTGTTTTGCCGCTCGTTTCGATGAGCGTTGCCGTAAATGTATCGTCTGCAATTTCGCTGTGTACCAAGCCGCGCTCCTCAAATACAAGAAGCGCCGTTTTAAAGAGTCCCAGTGTCATATCTTTTCCAAACTGCGAAACAAACCGAACCTGGTCCGTCTCTTTACCGTTTACCGTGCGCAGTGCGCGGTAAATGGCCGCTAAGCACGCGCGGTCGGGGTATAATCTGTTTTTATCCTCCGCGGAAAGCACCTCGCCGCGCTGCCACTTTTCAAAGCTCGCAAGTGACGCTATATTCTTTTCCGTATTGAACGCTGCAAACTTCATATCGCGCACGATGACAGTCAGCGACGGCTGGCCGCGAAATTCGCGCGCCTCCAGCTGCACCGCAAGGTCGATCTTATCGCCGATGTGGTACGGCAGCTCCTCGGGCTTTGTATTAAAACGCATCGCCGTGATGACCGCGCCGTTCTTTTCTAAGGTCAGGCGCAGATGACCCCCGCCGCCGACCGGTGTGACATTGGAAAGCTCCATGTTGAACAAACCGAACACCGGCTGCGGGTTGCCGTTTCCAAACGGCTCCAACTGCGTCAGGCTTTGCGCCATGGAAACCGAAAGTGCCGCCGGGTTCAGCTTGCAGTCCAGTGTGACCGTCTGCGTGGGCATCTGCGGGAAGTGCTCCGCCGCATACTGATTGATGCGCTTGCGGAACGCTTCGATGTTTTCGGGCTTCAACGTGATACCCGCCGCCATGGGATGTCCGCCGAATTTGATGAGCAAGTCGCCGCACGCGCAGATGGCTTCAAACAGCGAGAAACCCTCAATGCTTCTGCCGCTGCCCTTCGCCTCTGTTTCGCCGCGCGAAATGATCATGCACGGCTTGCCGCAGCGCTCCGTCACACGGGACGCCACAATGCCGATAACACCATGGTGCCAGTTTTCACCGTCCACCACGACCACGCGGTCTTTCATGTATCCTTTCGCTTCGATATCCGCAAACGCCGCTTCGGCAATCTCTGCTTCCACACGGCGGCGTTCCTCGTTATCGGCGCAAATTTCCTCACTCAGTACCTCGGCTTCCTCTTCATAGCCGCTGATGAGCAAGCGCACGGCGCGTTCCGGCGCGCCCATACGGCCCGTCGCGTTGATGCGCGGCACAAGCGTAAACGCCACATTCGTGCTCGTCAGTGCCTTCCCTGCAACGCCTGCGTTTTCCAAAAGTGCCTGCACGCCCGGGCGGTCGCTCTGTGAAAGACGCTCAAGACCCGCGCGGATCAGCGTACGGTTTTCGCCCGTCAACGGCACAATATCGCCGATGGTGCCGATGGCCGCGAGATCGCTGTATGCTTCTAACAGATCTTCCACGTCGCCCGCTCCGTCCTCCAGCGCCATAAGCAATTTAAACGCGATGCCTACACCGGAAAAATGCTTATAGGGGCTTGTGTCATCCGGTCGGTATGCGTCCACGACCGCCACAGCATCGGGCAATATCTCCTGCGGGCGGTGATGATCGGTGACGACCACATCAATGCCAAGCTCGTTCGCGCGCGCTACCTCCTGCACGGAGGAAATGCCGTTGTCGACCGTGACAATGAGCGACACACCTTGCTCTTTTAAGTATTCCACGGCGCCGATGTTCATGCCGTAGCCTTCGCCCTCGCGCTGCGGTATGTAGAAGATTACGTCCGCACCACGCGTTTCAAGGTACGAATACAGCATGGCGGTCGAAGTCACGCCGTCGGCATCGTAATCCCCGTAAACCGCGATTTTTTCCATGTTGTCCACCGCGCGGGTAATACGCGCCGCGGCTTTGTCCATATCTTTTAAAAGAAACGGGTCGGAGAGCGGCTCGCCCTCGCCAAGAAATTCCCGCAGATGCGCGGCATCGTCAAGGCCGCGAATATTCATCAGCATCGCGAGGAAGAACGGCACGCCATACGTCTGTGCAAACGCCGCCGCGCGTTCCTTATCGAGAGGACGCACCTCCCATTTTCGCAAGATCATTTTGCTTCACCCTTTAAATCAAAAGCCCGATTTTCCGCGCAACCCCAACTACTGCGCGGCAACCGTGTCCTATGTAAATTCGTTTCATTTCTAAAAGAATATTTTAGCATTTTTTTGCCGGTTATTCAACAGAATTTCACAATTATCTGCGAAACTGTTTGTAGAAAAAGAAAAACACATTCTCCATCTGTCGGCAAAGCGACGAACAAAGTCTTTGATTAAACTTTCTTCAAGAAAGTTTACGGATTCTCAAGACAGTGCCTTGAGTCGTCGTCCGCAAACGGCGAAACACTTTTGCGTTCGTAATCGTCAGGACAGGTAGACTTGAATTTCCGGCGGATGTTCAAGCCGTAGGAAGCCCGGCTGTATGGGTTTTCTGAACAAGACACCAAAGTGTCTTGTTTTATACGCGCTCAGCGCAAAATTATTTCCCGAATTTTTGTTGATTTTTCCCGAAGAAAAAAGTCGATAAATTATAGAAAACAGGAAAGGCATGTGGTAAAATGGAAATGAAAGATTCTGTATCTTTGCAGAAAAGAGGTGCCGTTATGGAAGAAAAAACACGGAAACCCGAAACCGCCAAGCAGACCGCTAAAGAACACCATGTGCCGGAACACGAAGACGAGCACCAACACGGCAACCCGCAATTTGCGCTTAAGGTGCTGCTTATTCTCATCGCCATCATTTTGGTGATCGTTATTTTAAAAGCCACCGGCGTACCGTTCGCCGTAAAAGACTGGCTTTCGCACGTCACCGGCGACATGATCGCGCTACGCTGAATGTACTCTCCCCATAAAACACAAACCCGCCGAAACTTTTCAGCTCGGCGGGTTTTCATTTTGCTTATTTATTCCGAAGCATTGCTGGTGGAAGATTCGGTTTTCGGCGAAAGCGTCACATGCGCCGTGTAGCTGCCGGTCGCCCAGCAGGAATCCGCATTGTTAATCGTCACCGTCACCGGCGCTTCCATGCTGCCGCTCGGGTCTGTCACCGTGGAAAGATCCACCGTACAGAAAACGGAATCTCCCGTCAGCTTCGAGATCTGCGCCGCCGTGCCGATGATCTTCAGCGTGAGCGTCTTTGTAGAAAGCTCTGCTTCCATACCCTCCGGCACGTTGGTGACGCTGATGTTGCTCGTCAGCACAGACGTTTCCTTGTAACCGTTCAGGTTGAATGTAACGGTCGCGTTTTCCACTCGCGTCACATTTGTCACACCGCTCGGCACCGGGATAGCCACCGTGAACGTGTTGTTTTCCGGCGTAACGTCCAGGAAGTTGATTGGCGTGGAGAGCGTCAGGGTCGTGTACTTTGAGACCGTTTCACCGTCGCCGGCAATTTCAATTTCTGCCGGGTCGATCGTGATGCGGTTCGAGGCAAAGCTGTCCGGAATATTGCGCACGTCCGCTTCCAACTTGACCGTCTGTCGGCTCGTCACCGGAATGGAGACCTCCACCGTGTCGTCGCTCAGCTTCAAATAGAGCTCCGTTGGGTCAAGTACATTGCCGTTCGCGTCGTACAACGTCACTTTGCAGGAAAGCGACTTCGACTGCGTGAGCTCTTCGCTGAACTTATATTCCAACACGGCACGCGCCACCTTGTTCACGCTGCTTTCCGGGCCGGAGACCGTGATAAGCTCCGTAGAAAGTGTGGGCGTAGAAGGCGCATAGTAATTTTCCGCCGTAGTGTACTGAAAATTTGTTTCCAAAGTGAGCTGCGTTTCTTTGTATTTATCATACACCACTGTGATCTCGGACGGCGAAACGCTTTCCACCTCGTATTCGGCGAGGGTGTTGCCCTTTTTTGCTGCGCGCAGAGAAAGCGTTGTCTGTTGCAAGCTGCTGCCCGTCAGCATGCTGACGGAAGGATCCAGCGTCCCCGTAACGCCGATGTCCTCGCTCGTCACCTTACTTGTGATGAGTGAGTTGCCCGTAATACTCACATCCGTCGCGCTGCTGCTCATACTGAACACGCGCACACCGGCTTCCTGCGCCGTATCGGAAATTTCAACGTTAATCGGCACATTGCGGATCACGGTCGCACGGCTTTCGGAGTTGCTCGCCATCATGGCAAACCAGACGGCCGCCGCGGCAAGGAATGAAAAGATAAGCAAAATTGTGTTGTTTTCAAACACGCGTAAGCGTTGTTTTACTTCGTTTCTGGGTTTCTTAGACATTTTTGCCATCACTTCTTCACCGTCCTTTTGCTTTTCAGCACGTCGAACTTACGGCGCACGGTGGAAGCTTCTTCCTGCGGAATGAGGTACCCCTCCAAAACATCACGCAACGTATCGCGCGTAAAGCGGCGCGCCAAAACGCCGTTTACAGCCACGGAGATCTGCCCCGTTTCTTCCGAAACCACCACGACCACGGCATCCGATTCCTCACTGACACCGAGCGCCGCGCGGTGACGCGTGCCGAGCTCTGCAGAGACCGAAGTGTTTTTCGTCAGCGGCAGAATACAGCCCGCCGCATGAATCATGCCGTCGCGAATGATCATGGCGCCGTCATGCAAAGGCGCCTTATTAAAGAAAATATTACCCACAATCTGGCCGGAAGGCTCGCAGTTAATCTGCGTGCCGGTCTCAATGATGTCGCCAAGCTTCGTTTTGCGCTCGAATACGATAAGCGCGCCCATTTTGAGCTGCTGTAAAATACCAACGCCGTCTACCACGGCGTTGATTGCCTTGCGGATCTGCGCGCGGTCATAGCTGCGGTCACGGCCTGTTACCACAGCCGCAATAGATTGTCCGACGTTGTTGCGGCCCACTTGCTCGAGCGCCTTGCGGATTTCCGGCTGAAACACGATGAGGATTGCGACGAAAGCAAACTGGAAGAAATACGCCAGCACGCGGCTGACCATCACCAGATTAAAATACGAAGAAATAATAAACAGAATGACAAGCAGAAAAAGTCCCTTTACAAGCTGCCCCGCGCGCGTTTCGCGCACAAGCTTGACCACACCGTAGATCAAAAATGCAACGATGATAATATCAACGGCATCTTTAAATTGAAAATTCATGGCAATGCTCACCATCCACTCCCACCAGGAAGCAATGGCTTCAAAAACCTTATTCAAAGCATTCACCTCTTTGCACAGGATTCGGCGGTACATGCACACGGTGCACATCCGCTCCATACGATTTACTTTTTACAAAACCTAAATGCGTACTGTATATAGTTTAACACAAAGAGGTGGGGATGAAAAGGGGGAATTGTATGTTTTTTCCTGTTCTTTTCTGTATTTTTTGATTTTTATTTACACTTTGTTCATTTTTATTTGACTTTTCGCGCCGCACTTTCAGCCCGGAGCGAATAGACCGTGCGAATCAGCTCCGTAATGTCCCTGTCGGTCGTGAACGCACCCGGCGAAACGCGCACCGCGCCGCCGGGCGTTTCACCGTCCGTTCCCATTTTGCGGTGTACGAGCGGTGCACAGTGGAACCCACAGCGCACGGCAATGTTCCGCTTTGCAAGTACCTCGCCCACTTCTTCACTCTGCATGCCGCGCACGTTAAAGCCGAGCACCGGCACAAAGTACATCGTGTCCGGCATTGCGGTGTATAAAACAACATGCGGCATGTTTTTGAATGCCTCGTATACGCGGCGAATGTGGCGCATTTCCCTCTCCCGCAGCATATCTTCACCGTTCGTGCGCACAAAATCCATGCCCGCGCCGAGTGCGAGGATGCCCGGCACATTCTGCGTGCCGCTTTCAAGGTACTCCGGCATTTCCCGCGGCTGGTCCAGCTCCAACGCGCGCGTACCCGTGCCGCCCTGTATCAGGCTTTCTAGCTTTTCGCCGTTTTTCGTAATGAGCATACCCGTGCCCATCGGACCGTATAACCCCTTGTGTCCCGCGCAGCAAAGGTAATCAATGCCGTCGCGCTCCGCATGAATGGGAATCACCCCGCCGGACTGCGCCGCGTCCACGCAGATCTCCGCGCCGTATATATGCGCAAGCGCCGCCAGCCGCTCCACAGGCACGCGGATGCCGAATACATTCGAGGCCTGCGTGCAGACAAACAGCCTTGTGTTCTCGCGCATCGCATGACGGAACGCGTCGAGCGTCGCGTCGTTGTCGCCGGGCGTCACGGGCACAACGGTAAATGAAACACCGTGCGCCTCCATGGCTTTCAGCGGCCGCAAAACCGCATTATGCTCCAAATCGGTCACAAGCACATGGTCGCCACGCTTTAACGAGTGGATAACGATATTCAGCGACTGCGTGCAGCTCGGCTGAAACGAGATGCACTCCGGGCCCGCCGCACCGAAAAAGCTCGCCGCCTTCTGCCGCACATCGTAGACCGCCTGCGCCGTCTGCAAGCTCATTTTAAACCCGCCGCGGCCGGGGTTCGCGCCGAATTGCTCCAGCGCCTGCGCCATTTTGCGGCGCACCGAAAGCGGCTTTGGGTACGTCGTCGCGCTGTTATCGAGATAGATCATTTCTTTTCGCCCCGTTCCGCACGGTAGAACACTTTCACGCCTGCATCCCGCAAAATGCACTCCGCTTCGTCCGTGCGCTGCGGAACATATACACCATAGCCGCAGCCGCTTTCTCGGGTGCGCGGCAGCCGCTCAATGTAGGCTTTTATCCCTCTTTGAAAAAGCAGATCACGGCTTTTCAGCGCATAGGTCACGCTGCTGACAACAATAAGCCGCTTCCCGCCCGTGTCTCTTTTGTTTTCCATTGCAAGCACCTCCAAGCCTTCCAAACAGTCTCATCAAAACAGAATATGAGACAAGCCGGGAATTGGTGCAAAAAAGAGCCCCGCCGAAGCGAAGCTCTCAAAAATACTGCAAATTTATTTCAGCAGGCACACCGCATGCGCTGCAATACCCTCGCCGCGGCCGGTAAAGCCGAGGCCCTCCTCCGTCGTCGCCTTGATGCTCACGCAATCGAGGTCGAGGTTGCAGGCGGATGCAATGTTGCGGCGCATCTCATCGATGTACGGGCGCAGCTTCGGACGCTGTGCCAAAATCGTCGCATCGATATTTTCAATCCCAAAGCCCTTGCGGCGTACCGCCGCCACCGCCACCGCGAGCAGCTTTAAGCTGTCCGCACCGGCGTACTGCGGGTCATCGTCCGGGAAAAGCACGCCGATGTCCCCGAGCGTCGCCGCGCCGAGCAAAGCATCCGCTATGGCATGCGCGAGCACGTCCGCATCGGAATGCCCCAAAAGGCCCTTTTCATACGGGATATGCACGCCGCCCAAAATGAGCTTTCTGTTTTCTACAAGCTTGTGTACGTCATAACCGTGACCGATCCGCATAGTAACACTCCTTTACTTTTCCGCCGCAAAAGCCTCTGCCACAAGCAGATCCTCCGGCGTTGTGATCTTGATGTTTTTGTAGTCGCCCGGGGTCAAATATACCTTGCCGCCCGCCGCTTCAATGAGCTGGCAATCGTCCGTATATTGCTTTCCGGCGTTTTTCGCAAGGCACAGCGCTTTTTTATACAAAGAAAGGCGGAATACCTGCGGCGTCTGAATGGCACGCAAAGTGCTTCTCTCCGGCGTAGCGCACACCGTGCCGTCCGCCGCAGCAACCTTGATGGTGTCTTTCACCGGCACCGCCAGCGTCGCCGCGCCGTATTTTTCCGCGTCCGCGCACACGGTTTCGATTTCCTCCGGCGTGATAAACGGTCGCGCCGCATCGTGCACGGCGATATACTCTGCGTCACCGCAAAGCGCCGCACCGTTTGAAACGGAATCCTGCCGCTCCTTGCCGCCCTCGGTAATCGTGAGCGGCTTTGTGACGAACGCCGACGCTTTTTGGATTGCATCGAAATCGCACGCACGCGCCACAATAACGATCTTTGAGATGCACGCGGCATTCTCAAATGCGCGCAGTGTACGGCTCAAAACCGGCTCGCCGCCGATCTCTATCATCGTTTTCGAAGCGCCGCCGCTTTTCATACGTGCAGAGCTGCCCGCTGCCACCAAAATTGCCGCCGTTTTCATCACGTTTCCCACCTTATTTTTCAAGTATTCAAATGCGTTTGCCTAAAATGCGCCTAAAATATAAATACAGTATACCGCGATGCTCGCCGCGGGTCAAGGCAAGATAATTTTCTCTTTCGACGTTTTTTATCAAAAAAAGCATTGAATTCCCGCCGTCACCTATGTTAGAATAAGCTTGTATGTAAAGATTAAGTAAGAAAAAAGAAAAAAATTTGAAAAGCGAGCGTTTTGCGCACACAAAGGAGCTGCAACCACAAATGGACATTTTCTCCGTTATTACACTCTTTGGCGGACTTGCGTTCTTCCTCTACGGCATGCATTTGCTTTCCTCCAGCCTTGAAAAAATGGTCGGCGGCAAGCTCGAACGTATTTTGCGTTCCATGACCTCAAACCGCTTCAAGGCCCTTTTGCTCGGCATGGGCATCACCATTGCGATCCAGTCCTCCTCTGCTATGACGGTCATGCTGGTCGGCCTCGTCAACTCCGGCATCATGGAGCTTGGGCAAACCATCGGCGTCATCATGGGCTCAAACATCGGTACCACCGTCACTGCGTGGATCTTAAGCCTTTCCGGCATCACGAGCGACAACGTTTTCGTACAGCTTTTAAAGCCGGAGAGCTTTTCGCCCATCGTGGCGCTCATCGGCATCATTCTCATCATGTTCACCAAGAGCAGCAAGAAAAAGGACATCGGCTCCGTATGTGTCGGCTTCGCCATTTTGATGACCGGCATGACCATGATGAGCGGCGCGGTAAAACCGCTTGCGGATTTGCCGCAGTTTAAAGAGGTCTTAACGATTCTCGATAACCCCATCATTGCCATTTTAGTCGGCGCAGGCATCACGGCACTCATCCAGAGCTCCGCTGCTTCGCTCGGCATTCTGCAGTCTCTCGCCATGACGGGCAGCATTTCGTTCAGCATGGCGCTGCCGGTCATTATGGGCCAGAACATCGGTACATGTATCACGGCGCTGCTTTCCTCCATCGGCACCACAAAAAGCGCAAAGCGCGTGACCGCCGTGCATATCTACTTTAACGTGCTCGGCACCGTCATCTGTCTTTCCGGCTTTTATATTGCAAACAGCATTTTCCATTTCACATTCACCGACCAGCCGATCTCCTCATTTATGATCGCGGTCGTGCATTCCGCATTCAACCTCATCACCACGTTCATTCTGCTGCCCTTCTGCAATCAGCTTGAAAAGCTCGCCGTTATCACCGTGCGGGATAAGCGCCTGAAGCCCGGCAAGCAGGACCCGCACGCGGTTTTGCTCGATGAGCGTCTGCTGCTCTCTCCGTCCTTCGCGATTGCGGAGTGCCGCAATGCCACCACAAAAATGGCAGACCTTGTGCGTGACACCATTTTGGATGCCATCGGTCTGCTCTCGCATTTTGATTCCGCCACAGCAGAAAAAATCGAGAAAAACGAAGAAACCATCGACCAGTACGAAGATAAGCTCGGTTCTTACCTCGTCAAAATTTCCAGTAAAAACCTCTCCACGTCCGACAGCAACGATGTTTCGCAGCTGTTGCATACCATCGGCGATTTCGAGCGTATCGGCGACCACGCGGTGAATCTCCTGCGCGTTGCACGCGAGATCCACGATAAAGATCTGAAATTCTCCGAAAAGGCCCAGCAGGAGCTTGAGGTCTTCACAGGTGCCATCATCGAGATTTTGAACATCACGACAGACGCGTTTGTCGAGAACAACTTACAGCTTTCCTACGAAGTAGAGCCGCTCGAACAGGTCATCGATTCGTTGAAAGTTGAACTGAAAAACCGCCACATCCGCCGCTTACAGGAAGGCAAGTGCACCATTGAGCTCGGCTTCGTGCTCTCAGACATCCTCAACAATTTCGAGCGCGTTTCCGATCACTGCTCTAACATTGCGGTATGCCTGATCCAGATCAAGGATTCCACCATGGACACACACGGTTACTTAAACGAGATCAAAACCTCCGGAGACCCGCGCTTCACCGGCTATTACAACCGCTTCACAAGCAAGTACACACTACCGGAAAGCCACCACAAAAAGGCCCCGCAGGAAGTACCTGTAAAAAGCTAACCGAGCTATTTAAAGCCGCATAGAATTTAAGCCCTCCGTATTTTGAACAGAACCAGTAAAACAGGACAATAGACAAAATCCCCCCTGATGTAGGATAATAAGTACATCAGGGGGGATTCATTATGAGCAAACGAAGATACACCAATATGCAGGTTCTACTACCGACCATAGAAAAGATGTTAGAATCAGGGAAGAACCACAGGGAAATCGAAGCGGAACTTGGCTTGGAGGGAGACCGTCCGGTTCACAATCTGCTGAAGCGGCAACGCAAAAAAGCCGCCAAGGGTGCGCCGAAGTTTCGTGGCAGGAAGCCTGCAAAGACGCTGCAGGAATATAAGTATGAGAATAAGCGGCTCAAGATGGAAGTGAAATTACTGCAGGATTTTCTGCAGTCCACAGAAAGGAAGTGAGGCCAAAGGCAAAGTACGCCGTCATTCACCGTCACCGGGGAGAATACCCAATATCTGTTATGTGCAAATTCTTCGGGGTATCCAGAAGTGGTTACTACTGCTTTAAAAAGCGTCTGGGAGAGACGGATCGCGATGCTGTTGTGGCAAAGGAAATCGAGGAATGTCAGCGCAGGACAGATAAGACCTATGGCTATCGACGTGTATGGAAGTGGTTAAAAGGCAGAAATATTCAAAGAGATCCGAAGACTGTGCTCAGAATCATGAAAAAATATGGATTATTGTCTGAGGTTCGCCGACGCCGCCAATGGGTAAATCTTGGTCAGCAGGTACACAAATACGAAAATCTGTTGAACAGACAGTTCCGGGCGGTCAGGCCAAACGAGAAATGGGTCACGGACATTTCTTACATCCACACAAAAGAAGGCATTTTATATCTGTCCATGATCCGAGATCTGTATGACAACAGTATTGTGGCCTACAAGACTGCAAGTCGGCAGACTGTGAATCTTGTTCTGGACACGATTCGTCTGGCAATGAAGAAAGAGAAAGTCGCTGCGGAGTTGCAGCTCCACAGCGACCAAGGCTTTCAATACACATCGCAAGCATACTTCAAGCTAACACAATCTTACGGCATAACGCCGTCCATGTCAAGGAAAGGAAATCCTTATGACAATGCCATGGCAGAAAATTTCTTCTCCATTCTGAAAACAGAGTGCATCTACCGCCACAAGCCAAAGACGTTCCAAGAAGCAAACGAACTGATCGACAGGTATATTTACTTCTATAACCACGAACGCATCCAAACAAAAACGGGAGTGGCACCGCTGTCGCTGCGCCACTCCGCTTAAAACTCAATATCCTACATGGGGGCTTTTAGTGCTGTCCGCATAATCTGGTGCGGTTCAATTTGTTTGCGGAGGGCTTTTCTCATTTCTTCTGTGCCTCGTATTTGCGCTTTGTCGCCATACCGCCGCGGATATGGCGCTGGGCTTTATTCACCGCCAGTACGCTGCTCACCTCTTTGTAAAGCCCCATATCCACGCTGCGCAGCCGCTCGGCAACGTCCTTATGCACGGTGGATTTGCTCACACCGAACTGCTTGGCGGCACGGCGCACAGTAGCTTTGTTCTCTACGATATACTCCCCCAGCATGGCGGCTCTGTCCTCAACATTCTGCTTCATCGTAACACACCCTTGTCTGTGATACTTGTGCTGCATTATATGTTGAGCTTTTCTCTAATTATACCTCTTTTTGTTTTGAAAAAGAATTTAAACGCTCATCAACACATGGAATCAATTGTTATTGCTCTGCCGTGCATCCCGATATTCATTCATCATGAGCCGCTTTTTCCTTGAGATACCCTATGAAACCAGAACCACTTGCCCAGCAAGCAGGTCTCTTTATAAAAAGAAAGACAGCACCTAAAAGGCGCTGTCTTTCTTTTCGTTCAAAACACGATTTTTTAAATAAAATGGAAAAAAATTCCTGCAGAACCTGTATTGCAATAATGTTCCGGAGAATCTATGACCGATTTCCAAGAAATCTTTCCAGAAATTAAATTGTTACACAGGCAGATCATATCCAGCATAACCTGCTGGCGAATTGGGTTAAAATACTGAGACTCCCCTGCTAAATAATCCTGCTGATGACGCGGATCACAGCCGTTTTCTTGAATTCCATGACCGCCTAACCAAGCAAAATTCTTCAGCTCAGACATGCGAGGGGTTATTTTCATCAGGCTTTCCCGGTACTGCTCCACCGTCTCCATTGCATGTTCTTCAGAGCAAATCAAAAGTACAATATAACCAGATCCAATAGCGTCCCCAGTGAAAATACATTTATGACTACGATCCACAAACACTACCGAATGCGCAGTATGACCGGATAATTCCCACACTTCTACGTCTATGTCTCCTAAATGAATCTTCGTCCCTTCCTCAATAGGAATAAACTCTGTATGAGAATTGTTCGGATAACGGAACGTTGCAGGAAATACATCTGATTTTTCCCTCATCAAGGCAATATCATCTTTATGCAGGTACACACGATCAAAAGAATCCACCCAGTGCATGTGATCGCCGTGGGGATGAGTGATAGCCACCTCTACCGGAAGATTGGTGAGAGACGTCACAAGTTCCGCTAAGTTTCCTTCTCCTAAACTAGTGTCGATAAGTAACGCCTTATCCTGACCTTCAATCAAATAGCAAGAGGAAGAAAACCAATCGTCAATACGCCATACTCCGGGTTTCAGCCATATCACCTGAAATTGATGTTTCCGGTTCTGTTCCAAAAGCCATGAAACCACCCCATCTTCCTGGATTGCCTTATTCCATGGATTCTTCTCATACATGGATCTCATTTCCACACATTCCGAACCTGCAGTTAATAGGCTCATGACCAGTTGGTCCACGTTCACTGCCACTTTTTCCTTCCGTATAATCTGTGGTTCTTCTTCTACCAAATAAGCACGAACAGGAACATTCTTCATGGCTCTAACTTCATAGGGATCTCCATAACCTCCAACAGCGCAAATTCCCGCGAACCACTGTGGAAAATGGCTTCCAAGACGCCAGACCCAGTCCGCTGCGGAAAGGGTTCCTGTCAGAGTAATTCTATTTTCGTCCACGTCCTCTCTCTGACGCAATGAGTAGAGCCAATCTCCTACAATCTGCTCTTCGGTTTGCGGATAGATCACTAAAGCTGCAACGCTTGCTCCATTTGCTTGAGAAAACAGCAAATTAAGATCCCTTTGTGCATCTTCTTCCTTATCCGCCAGGCAAATAATCAATGGCTTTTTTCCAGAACTTGCCCCTTCTTCCCAAAAGCAAGTCATTTTTCCGTTTTCATTCGGAATACTTAGGATTTTCAAACTTAATTCTCCTTTCTACACTTATAATTTGCACTCACGGTCTTACAGCTGTGCCGTCAGTAGTACGAGCCAAAAGCCATCCGGGCTCACGGTAACTGCAAGGATACATAGCCGCCTTTTTCTCATCAATATCTATACCAAAACCGGGCTTATCATTGGCATACAGATAACCATTCCGCACTTGAGGACAACCAGGGAATACCTCTTCTTCCTCTGGGGAAAACCCAGAAAACTCCTGAATTCCGAAATTCGGAATGGCAAGATCCAGATGAAGTTGGGCAACCACTCCCACTGGAGAAAGATCTCCAGGTCCATGCCAAGCAGTGCGTACGCCGAAATTCTCGCACAACGCCGCCAACTTTCGGGCAGGCGTTAGGCCACCTATCTGACTGACGTGAACCCTGATATAGTCGATTAACCGCTTGGAGATTAGCTCGTTCCATTCAATCGGATTATTGAATAACTCACCCATGGCAAGAGGTACTGCTGTCTGATTGCGGAAATGGCTAAACCACCCCATTTGCTCCGGCGAAAGAGCATCTTCCAGAAAGAACAGTTGGTATGGTTCAAGTTTCTTGGCTAACCCTATCGCCTGTGCTGGTGTTAACCGCTCGTGTATATCGTGAAGCAACTCCACTTCATATCCTAACTTGTCGCGAAGATGGCTAAATAGCTTAACTACCCCCGCACAGTACTGATTCGGGTCATAGTAAGCACCAGGCTTGCTGTTTTCCGGAGAAATAACTCGTTGTTTTCCCTTTCCCATCTGACCGCCATAGGTTCCCATCTGGCATCGCAGGTAACGATATCCATCTTCCATATACCTGCGAACATTTTCTTCCACCTCTTCGGGAGTGGCACCGTCAGTGTGACGATAGACCGACACTGCTTCCCGGCACTTTCCTCCTAGCAAATCATATACCGGCATGCCCGCCATTTTGCCTTTAATATCCCAAAGCGCTTCATCTACACCAGAGATAGCGTTGTTGAGTACAGGACCGTTACGCCAATAGGAACTTCCCATAGCTGTCTGCCAGATATCTTCAATATCATTCACGCAACGTCCCACCAGCAAAGGTTTCATATATTCCTCCACTGCCGTGGCTACAGCCGCCCAACGTTGGGTAAATGTGGCACAGCCTAATCCATAAAGCCCCGGCTCACTGGTCTCCACTTTTACTACTACTAAGTCAATGCCTCGGGGCGCTGTAAGGATTGTTTTAATATTCCGAATTGTGACCATATCAAATAAGTTCCTTTCTTAAACAATTCTCTTAAATACTTCTTCTGCGAACAAGGAATGAGCTTTGCTCCACCCATTGAAATCTTCCCCAGGTAAAACATGTTCCGGCATACCGGGAAGAATCAGACCTCCATCAATTCTCAGAGTAGTGCCAGTAATATAAGAAGCTTTTTCCGAAGCTAAAAAAGCCACAGCTTCTCCGATATCCTCAGGCATGCCACAGCGTTCCAATGGAATCTTCTTTCCCAAATCGTCCCAAAAATCTGTTTTTCCCTGATTTACCAATTCCTGCTTATCCCGGACTCGAACAGCTCCAGGCGCTACGTTATTAACTCTGATCCCGTAAGGTGCCAAATCCAAAGCGATAGACTGGATCGCCCGATTAAGTCCAGCTTTTAACCCTCCGTAAAGAAAATCCCCTGCATAGGCACGTTCACCTCGGGATGATGTGATGTTGATTAGGCTACCTCTCACCTTATTTTTTACCATATAACGCGCTGCTTCTTGCATCATTAGTATGTAATTTTTGAAATCGAGATGAAACAGCAAATCGAAAACTTCTGGCGTCAAGTCAAGGATATTCTCAAATCGGGTCACTCCAGCGTTATTTACGAGCAAATCCAACCCACCCAAAGCTTCAACACTTTTCTTCAATAACTCTACACCAACACCTTCCTTTTCTAAGGAAGCCTGAAAATAGAAGCACTTTCCACCATATGTTTCCTGAAGTTCGTTAGCCAACTTTTGAGCTTCCTCCTGCTTAGTAGCGTAGGAAATGGCTAAGTCATACCCTTCTCTGGCCAAGCAACGGGCAATCCCGTTCCCAATACCTCGGCTAGCTCCTGTTACCACTGCCTTTTTTCGTTCCATTGCAATACCTCCTATCTGTATATGTTACCGCAAAAATTAATTCCTCCATTTTACGCAGGACACATGAGGAACTTCCACGCAGCACAGCAACTTTCCCAATTGTCCGTTCGTATTTTCTCGAGAAAACACTTCCAACGTCCCCAACTCCTGATTGGCTACTGCTACGTAGCGTCCATCTGGACTAATATGGAAGCTTCGGGGACACCAGCCACCAGTGGAGAATCTCCCCAAAGGATTTAACAAACCATTCTCCTTTTGAATCTCGAATCCTTGCAAACATCCCGGACCACGGACAGAAACATACAAGAACTTTCCATCCGGAGAAACATGAATATCTGCTGCTAATGAACTGTCCGGATCGCCCTTCTCCCTCAGAGAATATTCTCCCACTTGGTTCAATCTGTTATTCTGATACCGGAACACCAAAAGTGAACAATCCAATTCTGTTACCAGATACAGCCATTTTCCGTTTGGATGAAACGCGAAATGCCTCGGTCCCTGTCCCGCTCTTACCTGAAAGTACGGCTGTTCCTCATCAAGCATCAAGCCGATTTTGGCATCCATCACAAACTTGTATAGACGGTCAGTGCCTAGATCTGCTACCAAAAGTCGGGAACCATCCGGCGTAGGCTGCGCGGAATGAATATGGGACTTTTCCTGCCTAAGAGTATTGGAACCATGCCCCAAGAACTCCTTATAAAACATAACTTGTCCCGAAATAGCATTCAACCCCGTGAGTGTTCCTCCAGTATATCCGGAAACATACAAACTGTTCCCGATAATCGTACAGTGGCACAATCCAGCTCCAGGTACTTCCTTATGCCATAAAACGCTTGATTCTTCTTTATTACCCACAGAAAAGCAAGCCACACTTGCTCCATCGAGGATTTCTTCCACAACATACAAGCGATCTCCATGTGGCAGTACATAAGAAGGGTTTATTAACTTTCCAAACTGTTTCTTTCGTCGAAGAACCGCCCCATCGAAATTCCAAGAGCACACCCCATCCTCGGAGGGTTCTCCCGTGTATCTTCCGGTATAAAGTTCATACTCCATAAATTCGTCCATCCCTACCTTTGGTCCTTAAAGAAGACAGGAGCCTGCTCATGCGTATAGGGCAGGCTCCTGAATTATCGCTAACTTACTATCCTGTTTTTCTGTTTTTCAGAAAAGAACGCGTTTATTGCTCATTCAATTCATCTAACAGAGGCTGTACCAACTGCATTTTCTCATCCACCCAGTTGCGCCAATTTGTCTCCAAATCTCCGTCTTTCAAAATCAGCTGAGCATACTCTTCAGACAAATCCATGTTGGCCTGAGTCTTAGTACGAGAACTATAAAACTCATAATCATATTCGCGTGGCAACAAAGTGGTTTCATCGCAAAGTTCATCTCGCAGCTGATAGAAATGAGAAATGGTATCTCGGGTCTCTTTAGTATAGTTGGGAGTCACAAACTGGAAATCATCACCCAGAATAACGCCACCGAAGAACACATCGGCAGTAGGATATTTGCTTGCCAAAATAGAACCGGCATTACCAGTAATCTCATTCGGAAGAAGGCTGACATATTCACCGTTTTCATCCCGCTTCCAATCTTCCCCTTCAAAACCCATATTGATAATTTCCTGACCTTCCTCCGTGCAGCAAAAATCAAGAATATCCATGGCTCTCTCAAACTCTTCATCGGTAATGGTGGGAGAGAAAATGATGGATCCGTAGAAGTTCATGTCCTCACGATAATAATACTTTCCATCCTCACCTACTAACTGAGCGATATGCAGCGCTTCATCAGGGTCCAATCCAAGATTCTTCTGAAGTCCGTTTTCCATTCGGCTTTGAATCATATAGCCCATACCGTCATCTAAAACGATGCCTGCGGTGCCTCCGATGTAGAACTTTTCTGTACCTTCATATCGAGTCAAGGTGTAGAATTCAGGATCCAACAGTCCGCTGGTATAAAGGTTCTGATATTTCTTTAATCCTTCCAGAGTGCGCTCGTCCGCCGGCGCCCACTGGAACTGTCCACTTTCATCTTTGTAGTAGCCATCGCCGACATTGATGGATTGAGGGAAATATGTGCCGGGATAAATCTTAGGAACATCATATGTACGAATACTGATTGGTACCAGCTGGCTTCCTACATTACCCGGATCCTCTTCCTTGAACTTTGTGGCGATCTCTTCCAGCTCTGATGGGCTATATGTATCTTTGATTTCGACTCCACAAGCTTGCATCCAGTCTTTGCGCATATACAAAAGGGCATGATAACTTAATCTCTCAGAAGGACGGTGATTAGCGAAGATAGTTCTGAACAGTGTGTATGTACCACCCAGTTTTTCTTCCGCTACAGCTGCACCTGGAACGCATTCCTGACTTGCAGCTACGTTAGGCCAACGCTCTTTCCAATCGTCAGGGAAACGGTAAACTGCATCTTGGGCGGCGTAGTCAACCAACTCACCGTAGTTAAATCCCCAGTGAGCCACATCGGGCATGTCTCCGGAATTAATCCAGATACGCAAGCGTTGACTCCAGTCTGAATCATCCATGGTAGCAGCGGTCAAGTCGAAAGTAGTGTTGAATTTATCCTGCCAAAACTGACCATACGCATCTCCGTCGTAGTTAATCTCATGACCCGTGATGCCCTCTTTAAACCAAGACAGCTCCACATGAGTGTCATATCCGGTCTTTTCTTCTCCTGTAGTAGACGATACCTCTGCGCTCTGCTGAGATGAGCTATTCTGACTTGCATTCCCACCACAAGCCGCTGTAGACATCACCATGATAGTTGCTAAAAACGCCGTTATAAACTTTTTGCTTTTTTGCACTTCTTTCATCCTTTCTTTTTGATTCTTGATGTATGTCGATCCGTCATTTTTAAATAACTATTAACTATCCTCCTCCTTTTTCTATATCTATCTGGAACAGTTCTATTAAGCTTTCACCGCCCCCACCATCACGCCTTGAGCGAAATGTTTTTGTAGGAACGGGTACACGCACATAACTGGCAAGATTGTTACGATAACTGCTGCCATTTTTACGCCCATATTAAAATTCTGCATTTGCTCCATAGCAGCAGCACTGGTTACGTTATTGACAATACTGGACTCCATCACAATGGATCGCAAAACTAACTGTAAGGGTTGCAGATCCGTATTACGAATAAAAATCAAGGCATTGTACCATTCGTTCCATCGATCCACCAAATAGAACAATGTCAAAGTGGCAATAATCGGTTTGGACAAAGGAAGGATAATGTCAAATAAGATTCTCCATTCTCCTGCACCATCCAGACGAGCCGACTCTATCAAAGATTCCGGCAAAGACTGAAAGTAATTCCTCATAATCACAAAATAAAATACATTCACTGTTCCGGCCAGAACCACTGACCAAATAGTGTTAGTCAGTCCCATTTCCTTCATCTGCAAGTACAGAGGAATGATACCCCCATTAAAAAGCATTGTGAAGAGAATTCCGCCGATAATAATCTTTTTTCCTGGATAATTTCCTCGGCTGGTGCCATATGCCAACATTGTAGTCAAAAGCATGCTTACCGGAACGCCCACCACTACCAATAAAAAGGAAGTGCGAAAACCTACCCAAATGCGGTAATCATTGAGAAGCACTTTGTAGCTTTGCAGCGTAGGCTGCGAAGGAAAGAGCATCAAAGGATTGTCTACGTATTCCTTTTGTGTGGCGAAGGAAATAGAGATGGCATTGACGAACGGAACAATGACCAAAAGCATCCATAAAGTCAACAAAACAACCACCACAACATCCACTGCATCGAACCGTTTTTTGTGAATCTGATTCTTTCTTTTCATTAACACTACCTCCTCAACCAAATAAACCGCTTCCGCCCAGTGCTTTTGCACCCCTGTCAGCAGCTACTAAAAATATGCAGTTTACCACAGAACGGAAAAAGCTGACAGCTGTTGAGAAACCGAAATCGGGTGTGGAGCCGAATGAAATGTTGTAAATGTACATATCTAAGATTTCAGATACCTCTTTTACTGCGGGGTTAGAAAGGTTAAAAATCTGATCAAACCCTCCAGACATCATGTTGCCCATCTGCAATACAAACATCACCGAAATAGTTGGGAGAATATTTGGAAGAGTGATACGGAAGATTTTCTGTATCCGAGAAGCTCCGTCCAGATCCGCTGCTTCATACTGGTCCATATCAATTCCCGAAATCGCTGCCATATAGATGATGGCGCTCCACCCAGCGGATTTCCAGTTCTCCGTAATATACAGCAACGGCTGGAACAGTTTGGCGTTTCCTGTAAAGTTCACTGTCTCTCCTCCAAAAGACAGGATTAAACTGTTCAACAAACCGTCATAAGAAAGGACATTGATTGCAATACTTGCCACAATAACCCAAGACAAGAAATGCGGGAATGTCAGCACTGTCTGCACAACTTTTTTGTATCGCTTCATTCTCAACTCGTTCATCAGCAGTGCCAATATGATAGGAATAGGAAATTGAAAGATTAATCGTCCAGCATTTATCCATAAAGTCGTCCCCACGGATTTTAAAAAAGATGGATCCCGAAACACGTATTGAAAATTCTCCAATCCGCACCAAGGACTTCCCCAAATTCCCCGCTTCATACTGTATGTTTTAAATGCCAACTGCAAACCAGACATAGGTCCGTAAGAAAAAACAATGAACCATATGATACCCGGTAGCATAATCAGATAGATTGCTTTGTTTTTCCAAATCTCTTGCCAAAGAGACTTTTGCTTTATTGTTTTTTCTTTTTTTTCCACATTCATCCGCCTTTCTGTTTTGGAATATTTGTCAAAAGTTTTTATGGAAATCTCCAAAATCTATGCTTAAATTATATCGAAGAATTTTTCGTTTGCACAGGGACAATCTTTTGCACTTCTCTTACAAAATTAAGATTTCCCTAATTTTTTTCTTCTATATTATTTGAATTTGTGCTTTTTGTCGGTGCTTTCAGTCTTTGCTCTGTCAATAAATCGCAATTCTGTTACTTTACATTTTTCTGTAGATAAGGTATACTTGGCTAAATACTGTTCTTTCGTACAAAGGAGATATTTTATGACTGGTAAAAAAAGCATTTCTATCAAACATTTTCTGCGAATCAGTCTCGCAGTAATGCTCCTTTTTCTGTTTATTATTTCAACACTATATTATCTGTTCATTTATACCTTTTCCCGGGATCAATTTGAAAGCTCTTTTCAAACTTTTTCTGAAAGTATAGAAGCACAACTTGACGCCCAGTTCCGCAACGTGGAGCACAGCGTTACACAACTCTCCTATTTTTCTAACATGCAAGAGATTCTCTTTAGCAAAAAGCCTCTTGTATATCTCAACAACATCTCCGGTTGCAACCAACTTTGGGGTTATTTGAAAACATCTCTGCCCATAATCACTGATGTTATTATCACCAGCCCCTACGGTCACACCTTTTATTCAGGTACTACCGGAAAATACCGCTATCAGAAATTTGCGGAAAAAATCATCCAAGAAAATAAGAATATGTCCCGTGAACCGTTCTTCCTCACCATTCCTCCCGAAGATGATTCCAATCAACTACCTCAATTGGTCTATTGCTTTCCGGTATATAATACTCTGCTTTCAGGTTACATTTCCGATGAGTACGCATTAGGAATGGCATTAATTGATGTCAATACATTGGTAGGTCTGTCCTCTTCGGAAAAATATGTTGGAGAAATCAAAGCCATCCTTTATCATAATAATATTGTTTATATCAGCAGAGAAGTATCTCAATTAGAAATGTCAGCTTTACATAAAAGAACCCCAGGCAAGTTTCGGATAGGTAACGTTGAATATACCTGCCACACAGTGATGTTGGAAAATATAGACATGTCTATGATTGACATGGTTCCTACTGCTAATCTTTTGCAAAGCAGTGCTCAAATTCTAATTATCGCTACAACGGTTCTTTTAGGTACCTGCGCCTGTCTGATCTTCTCCACATGGCTTATTCAACATTATATTTCTGTCCCAATAAATCAGATGATTGCAGATATGCAGGATATTCAAGCTGGAATAAGAAAATCATTGACTCTGCCCAATCTCAGTGACCTTAGGTATTTGACAAAAAGCATCAATCAAACACTGAACGTACTGGACATTTCCAATCGTCGGCAACTGGAAATGTCCCATACGTTGTATCAAACCACACTGGCCCAAAAGCAAGCGCAGCTAAACGCATATAAAAATCAGATTAATCCCCATTTCCTTTTCAACACTTTAGAGAGTATGCGGAGTATGGCTCATCATTATCAGGTCCCTATACTTGAAAATATGCTCACCTCTTTATCCAGTCTTTTCCGATACAGCCTTCGGAGCAGTCTAGTAGTATCCTTAAAAGAAGAACTGAATCACGTGCAACACTATTTTAATGTGATGGATATGCGTTCCCCCCTGCGCTATGAACTACGAGTAGATATTTCTTCGAAGGCACTATCCCATCCGCTTCTTTCTATGGTTTTGCAGCCTATAGCTGAAAACTCCATCACTCACGGTTTTCAAAGAAAAAGAAAGCCCTGTATTCTTTTCATACAGGGCCAAGTAAACGAGGAAAGCGGTATTCTTCTCCTTAAAATTGCAGATAACGGAATAGGAATTCCTTTGGAAAAAATCCAAGAAATAGAGCAACGTTATTTTCAAGAGGAAGAAGCTCTTCATAACGACCACATCGGTCTTGATAATGTGCTCCGCCGTTTGCATTTATTCTATGGAAAGGATTTTCGGTTTTCTTTACGCTCTCAAGAAAATCATTACACCGTCATTACTCTTTATATTCCTAATTTTCCTTCTGAGCCATCCCGATAGGCTTCTGGAGTTTGTCCAATATATCTCTTAAATAGCTTCCCAAAATAACTGTAATTCTCAAATCCTACCTCTTCCGGCGATTTCCTGAAGCTTTTTTTCACTGCTCCGAATGAGATAAGTTCCATAATGGATGCGTACATGTTGGACAAAATGGATAAACGACATACCGGTTCCTTTTTTAAACAGTGTACAAAAATATGGTTCGGAAAAATGATACTTCTCCGCCACTGATTTAAGAGAGAACTCTTCATTCATATTTTTGCAAAGATAAAACTGAATCTCTCCTACCTTTTCACTGCCGGAATAAGAAAATCGCGCCCACAATGCGTACCAAGCTTCTTGTAGCATTTGAGGTAAAGAATTTACTCCACTTTTGTGCTCCCGACTGACTCCCCACTTTTGATTATCCTCTTGAGGCAAGTTGAGTCTAGACATATGGGATTCTGCAGATACTCTCAGATATGCACCCCCGGTGTCTTTGACAACAAAAGGAATCCACTTTTCTTCTCTCAACACCTCCGGTTCTTCGCATGGACGAGAGCAAATGTACAAAACCATTGTTTGGTAGTTTTTCAGCTGGTCTTGAAGCGATCCCGCCTTACGCAAGATTTCTTCTGCGCAATCGTTCCATTCCACACTGACGAGATCATTTCTCTTCTCCAAATGAAGTGACAAAACTTTAGTAACACTATGGATATCTTCCGCGTTATAGGGCTTTAAAATGTATTCCCACACATGCAGGCGAATTCCTTTTTGTGCTGCCTCAAAATCTTCATATGAGCTTATAAGCACAAACTCACAGTTAAGCCCCTTTACGCGAGACATCTCAATGAGATCCAATCCGGAAAGTCCAGGCATTTGAATGTCCGTAAACACTACGTCAGGTTCTTTTTTGCATAGGAATTCAAAAGCCTCGTCCGGATCCGTAAACTGGCCTATAATAGAAAAACCTTCGTTGTTCCAATCAATGATTTCTGCCAGCCCTTGCAATGCCCACGGCTCATCATCAACGATCACAACAGTATACATAAGTGTTCATCCTTTCCTGACATTCTAAAAATGACTTATAAAAAAGCAGAGCATCAGAAGCCACTCCTGATGCTCTGTCTTTCTTTCCTAGTTATCGGGACTCCTGCATATCAATTAGAATGGATTTCTTTTTGCGTGTGCCGTACCATTAAACAAAATATCATCAGAGAGTTCCACCACCATATGCAAGTCGCTGGGAGATTCGACTTGTTTGCCTAAAACCACTACATTGTCAAAATAGATATTTCGGGGGCGACTCATTTCCGTATGCATCTCAAAACCGCGAATAATAGAAACAGGGAAATTACCATTCAGAATTTCCACGTTACGGAAATATATATTTTCGACACTTCCGCGTTTTCGATCCAATGAGTACTTGGAATCCAATACCTTGATGTCGACAAACTTTTCCTGAGCATCTTCAACGCGGATATCTTCATACACAATGTCATGAATGTGAGCGCGATCTGCATTGTGGATGGTCAGTACGCCGCCAGACTGATTACCCTCATACTCGCAATGAACGATGTCCAGATCTCGGAATGTGATGTCGCTAATCTCATCGCAGCGCACTTCATATCCGATTTCCACGGCGTTACCGGGTTCTGCATTCCACAAAACGCAGTGTTCTACCAGAATATTTTTCACATCCCTATTGGCAGCAGGGTCGGGATAACTTGCAGCTTTGATGCACACGCAGTCATCCGAAGCACGAATAAAGGAATTACGCATGGTTACGTCTTCGCAGCCTACAATATCGATACCGTCACCCGTGCAAACTCGAGACATGATGTTTACATCCTCAATCTCCACATTCCGGCAAGCGCCAGGAACCAGGTGCCACGAACCACCGTCCACCATGGTGATGCCTTGAATCTTCACATCATCGCAAAACACCATCCGAATCATTGGTCTGCCGCCACCGTTTTCTTCTTTCGGATGCCATACGCAACCATTCAGAATGCCGTTTCCTAAAATTCTCATGCCGTGGGCGAAAAAAGCATTCACACAACCACAGACAACGCTGCCCTCTTCCAAGAAAACCGTTTCTTCCGCTTTGACCTCTAACGTGCCAACATTGTAGACTTTCCCACTCTCAAAAAGATGATCCACTTTTTCGGGCTTCGGGACACGCTTTGTGCACAAGATGAAGAGCGGTGTCTTCAAATTGCCATCTAACTCCAAGGTGACTTTACTGGGCTTTTCCAGCCGGAAGCTCAACTCTCGGCCGGAAATCTGAGCCTGAACATTGGTCTTGGCCGGACGGAAAACCGCCTTTTGGAAATCTTTGGACACTTTTACCTGAAAACTTAGCGGAGAATCGTCGTCCACAACCGGAATTACGTAATCAAAACTATCCGTGTGGTAAACCGTCAACTCCTTTCCGTCGCAAAGCACAGTGTACAAAGGAGATTTTTCCAGTTCCTCAACTTTATACAACGGCTCCGTAATTCTTGCAGGATTGGGATTGTAACGCACAGCCACTTTTGCTCCTCCTTAAAATAATGGTTTTTCCTTTATGGAAGTGATTATAGAATATCATGTCTGAAGAATATTGAAAACAAACAATTTTTTCTTTTATTCCTACAAAATTAAGCTTTTGACAAATTTTATTAGTGAAAACACAAAAAGCCAGCCTGTATTTATGCCGGAATTACATCATTCATGATGAGAAACTGTAAAAGCATCATGTGGCAGTCGGTATACAGAAGCTTCAGCATAAGTTTAGGCTGCAATATCTTGCGCCGCAAACTCGGAGCCGACTGTACAGTTTTACCGATATAAAGAGCCGCTTACAATAAGGAGGTAATCGAGAAAATCCACTGCCTCCGCACCGCAGATATTTCATTCATATTATATCAATTTTTCAAACATTTGTCGAGTATAATTTATACTATTTTCCAATTTTACTTCCCTGCCATACTCTATTAAAGCTTTTATAGTATAGCAAACGGCCCATCTGCATCACTGGATACAGCTTTGTATTGTTTTCGGATATATTCTTTTTCGCGATTGTCCCACAAGATCGGCACCGATGTGATGCCAGTACCGCACATTATAACGTTGGGCTTTTCAACAATTATGCCGGTTTTTTAATATAGCAAGACCCCCGATCTGCATTGCTGCAAATCGGGGGTCTCTTTATTTCAGCGGTTTACGCCGCTTTTGTACGGTTCAGTACAGGCGGAAAATTCCTTGCGGAATTATTCCTCCTCAGAAGCCATGTGTGCGAACTTCTCGTACTTCTCTTCTGCGTACTTCTCAGCCTTCTCGAAGAGCTGCTCGGCTCTCTGCGGGAATGCACGGGTAAGGCTGTTGTAACGAACCTCGCCCATGATGAAGTCACGGTAAGAAGCAGACGGCTTCTTGCTGTCGAGCTGGAACGGGTTCTCACCGTTGTCAGCACGGCGCGGGTCGAAGCGGAAGGTATGCCAGTAGCCTGCTGCAACTGCCTTCTTCTCTTCGTTCATGGAAACGCCCATGCCGCCCTTGATGCCGTGGTTGATGCACGGTGCGTAAGCGATAACAATGGACGGGCCATGATAGCTCTCAGCCTCATGCATAGCCTTCAGGCACTGGTTCATGTCGGCGCCCATAGCGACCTGCGCAACATAAACATAGCCGTAGCTCATCATGATGGAAGCCAGATCCTTCTTCTTCACAGACTTACCTGCAGCCGCGAACTGTGCAACAGAACCGACCGGGGTAGACTTGGAAGCCTGTCCGCCTGTGTTGGAGTAAACCTCGGTATCGAAGACCAGAATGTTGATATCTTCACCGGAAGCCAAAGCGTGGTCAACGCCACCGAAGCCGATGTCGTATGCCCAGCCGTCGCCGCCGAAGATCCACATGGACTTCTTAGCGAGATAATCCTTATCCTTCAGAATCTCGGCTGCTTTCTCGGAGGAGGAAGCCTCAAGAGCCGTGATGTAAGCCTCAGCCGCCGGACCGTTTTCAGCGCGGTCAGCCATGGTCTCAACCCACTTCTCAGCTGCTGCCTTCAGCTCTTCGCTTGCGCCTTCTTCTGCAACGAGCTCATTCGTGAGCTGCTCCAGACGGCCGCGAATTGCGTTCTGTGCAAGCGTCATGCCAAGGCCGAACTCAGCGTTGTCTTCAAACAGGGAGTTCTGCCATGCCGGGCCGTGACCCTGCTTGTTGACGGTGTACGGCGTTGCCGGTGCGGAACCGCCCCAGATGGAGGAGCAGCCGGTAGCATTTGCAATGTACATCTTGTCGCCGAACAGCTGGGTAACGAGCTTAGCGTACGGAGTTTCACCGCAGCCGCCGCATGCGCCGGAGAACTCGAGGAGCGGCTGCTTGAACTGGCTGCCCTTGACCGTGGTGTCCTTGAACTTAGCAAGAACTTCCGGCTTCGGATCCAGCTTAACGCCGTAATCGAATACTTCCTGACCCGGGCGCTCGTTGTCGATCGGGGACATTGCGAGAGCCTTGTTGCCCTTCATGCCCGGGCAAACCTGTACGCAAGAGCCGCAGCCCGTGCAGTCCAGGGTGGAAATCGTCATGACAAAGTTCATGCCCGGCATACCGGTCATGGCCTTGCTCTTCACAGCAGCCGGAGCCGCTGCGAGCTCTGCATCTGTCATCGGCACCGGACGGATAACCGCGTGCGGGCAGACCATAGAGCAGAAGTTGCACTGGATGCAGTTTTCCGGGATCCAGGTCGGAACGTCAACTGCAACGCCGCGCTTCTCGTAAGCAGCGGTGCCCTGCGGGGAGGTGCCGTCTGCATACTTTTCAAAGGTGGAAACCGGCAGATCCTTACCGTGGAAGGTGTTAACCGGGATAACCACGTTGTTTACATAGTCCACGAGCTCCGGACGGTCGCCGGTTGCAACGTGCTTCGTGGAATCGTCCACAGCGTCCTTCCAGGAAGCCGGAACATCAATCTTCACGTAGCCGTTAGCGCCGCGTTCAATAGCGTCATGGTTCATCTTAACGATGGCGTCACCCTTCTTGGAGTAGGACTTCGTAGCCGCATCCTTCATGTAGCGGATTGCGTCTTCCTCCGGGATGATCTTCGCGATGGAGAAGAATGCGGACTGGAGAACCGTGTTGATTCTGGTGCCAAGGCCGATCTCCTTACCGATCTTGAAGCCGTCGATCGTGTAGAAGTTGATATCGTTATCAGCAATGTATTTCTTAACCTTGCCCGGGAGCTTCTCGTCAAGCTCTTCCGGCGTCCACTGGCAGTTCAGCAGGAAGCTGCCGCCCTTCTTCAGGTCTTCGACCATGTCATAGGTGCCAAGGTAAGCCGGGTTGTGACATGCAACAAAGTCAGCCTGGGAGATGTAATAGGTGGACTTGATCGGCGTATGACCGAAACGCAGGTGGGACATTGTCAGACCGCCGGACTTCTTGGAGTCGTAGTCAAAGTAACCCTGTGCGTACATATCGGTGTGGTCGCCGATGATCTTGATGGAGTTCTTGTTTGCGCCGACGGTACCGTCAGAACCGAGGCCCCAGAACTTGCAGGACTTCGTGCCTGCCGGTGCGGTATCCGGGTGCTCGTTTGCTTCGAGGGACAGGTGCGTAACATCGTCCACGATGCCGATGGTGAACTTCTTCTTCGCATCGTCGCCCTTTTCCATGTTGCGGTAAACAGCGATGATGTCAGCCGGCTTCGTATCCTTGGAGCCGAGGCCGTAACGACCGGTGAGAACCTTAGCACAGCCGAACTGCGTGCCGTTGATAGCAGCCAGAACGTCAAGGTACAGCGGCTCGCCGATGGAGCCCGGCTCCTTCGTTCTGTCGAGCACGGAGATGGTCTTAACGGTTTCCGGAAGCACGTCAAGCAGGTACTTTGCAACGAACGGTCTGTAAAGGTGAACCTTAACAAGGCCAACCTTCTCGCCGGCTGCTACGAGGTAATCGATAACCTCTTCGATGGTCTCACAGACAGAGCCCATAGCGATGATGACCTTCTCCGCATCCGGAGCGCCATAGTAGTTGAAGGGCTTGTAATCGGTGCCGATCTTCTCGTTGACCTTGTTCATGTAATCGACAACGGTCTCCGGAATCGCATCGTAGTACTTGTTGCAAGCCTCACGAGCCTGGAAGAAGATATCGCCGTTCTGTGCCTGGCCGCGGAGAACCGGGTGCTCAGGATTCAGAGCGTGTCTTCTGAACTCGTTTACGGCATCCCAGTCGAGCATCTCGCCGAGATCCTTGTAGTCCCATACTTCGATCTTCTGAATCTCATGAGAGGTACGGAAGCCGTCGAAGAAGTGCAGGAACGGAACCTTGCCGTGGATAGCGGAAAGGTGAGCCACAGCGCCGAGGTCCATAACTTCCTGCGGGCTGTTGGAGCACAGCATTGCATAACCGGTCTGGCGGCATGCATAGATGTCGGAATGGTCACCGAAGATGTTCAGAGCGTGGGTAGCAACGCAGCGAGCAGAAACGTGGATAACGCTCGGCAGCAGCTCGCCGGCCATCTTGTACATGTTCGGGATCATCAGGAGCAGGCCCTGAGAAGCGGTGTAGGTGGTGGTAAGAGCACCAGCCGCCAGAGAACCGTGAACTGCACCAGCAGCGCCGGCCTCAGACTGCATCTCCGTTACGCGTACTTCACGGCCGAAAAGATTCTTTCTGCCGGCAGCAGCATACTTATCGGTCTCATCAGCCATAACGGAAGACGGCGTGATCGGATAGATCGCAGCAACGTCGGTAAACGCATAAGAAACATGCGCGGCGGCGTTGTTGCCATCCATGGTCTTCATTTTTCTTGCCATTTAACTAATTCCTCCTTTAAGGATTATCAATGGATTTACCTGACGGCGCAGTACCCCGTTCACCGCCCTGCCGTTTGCAGAACTCTCCCGTAAGCACCTGTCGTCGTTCAAAATAAATTTTATCATTTTTTCGCCTATATGTAAAGGAAAAAACGAGGATTTTTTGAAATTTCTTCTGAATTAACAGGGATTTTCGGCATTTTTTATTTTTCTCCGCTTCGCCTTTCGCCCTTTTCGTCGTTCTCCCTCCGCTTTGTCCGGGATTCGGCGCGCCCCCGGCATAAAATATTGACAACAGCGTTTTTTTGCGGTAAAATTTTAATAATTATATATCGGTGAGCAGTTAGTTTTAGCTAAATATCACGTGACGCTTTTGAAAAGAAAACTCGCTTTTTCATATTGCGTTTTTCTTTGACTTTTGCGGAAAGCGACTTAGGGCGCTTCCCTAAGAACTCGTAAGCTTTTGAAAAAGTTTGAACAAAACTTTATTCTCCCGCCTTCACGAAAGCACATTCAAAGCCATTTCACTGCTCCCAAACTTTCAGAAAGGATGCTTTTTTCACTATGAACGACGACCCTTACGGCAATTTACTGCCGTCCTCGTCCGTCTTACCCCTCCCCCTCGCCCTGTTGCTGTTTCTGCTCTTTTTCGTGCTTGGCGCGCTTTTCGCCATGTGCGAATCCGCTGCGGAAACGGCTAACGAATCCCGCATCAAAAAAGATGCGGAGTCCGGCGAACCGCGCGCCAAAAAGCTGCTCGAGTATCTCGAACGCAGCGCAGGCATCATTTCGCCCCTGCAATCGGGCATGATGCTCATGGGCTTCTTTGCTCTCGCTGTTGCGGTCACCGGCTTTGCGCCGCGCCTTTACAATGTATTCATCCGCGCCGCGCTCCCCACGGCTGCCGCTGCCGTGCTTTCGGCACTGCTTTGCACATTGCTGTGCGCAGGTCTTTATCTAACGGCAGCAGACCTCGCTCCGAAAAAATTCGTAGCGCACAAGGCTGCACACGGCATGCAGCATACATACAAACTCTGCCCCATGCTGTGCGCCCTCAGCGCCGTCATGCATCCGTTTGTCCTCTTGTGCAACCTCATTTCGGACGGTCTCATGCGTCTTTTGGGCAATGACCCCAAAGCGCTTGATGAAACCGTCACCGAAGAAGAAATCCTCCACATGGTCGGCGAAGGCGAGGAAAAAGGCGTTATCGAAGAAAATGAGCGCGACATGATCACGAACATTTTCGATTTCAACGACACCACCGTCACCGAGATCATGACACACCGTACGGACATCTGCGCCATCGATGAGGAGAGCACCATTGCACAAGCCGCCGTACTTGCGGTGGAAAACGGCTTCTCCCGTCTCCCTGTCTACCGCGAAGACATCGATACCATCGTCGGCATCTGCTATGTTAAGGATTTTCTGCCCTACGTCAACCAGCCCGTACCGGATTTCATCCATTTAAAAGACATGGTTCGCCCGGCGTATTTCATTCCGGAAACGAAAAAGTGCAGCCAGCTCTTTAAAGAGCTCAAGGAGCGCCGCCTGCAGATCGCCATCATCGTCGATGAATACGGCGGCACGGCGGGTCTCGTCACACTCGAAGACCTCATGGAGTCCATTTTCGGCAACATTCAGGACGAATACGATAACGAGCAGGAAGAGATCTTCCGTGTCAGCGAAAACGAGTTCACCGTGGACGGCACCACCTCCATCGACGAGATTTCCGACCTTACCGACACTGAACTGCCGGAGGGTGATTACGATACCATCGCCGGCCTTGTCACCGACCTTTTAGGCCGCATTCCAAAAGAAAACGAGCACCCCAGCGTACAGGTCTGCGGGCTCACCATTACCGTACTTGAAATTGAAGACCAGCGTCTTTCCCGCCTGCTGATCGTGAAAAATGACCCCCGGAGAACCCCCGAAGAAGAAACGCACGAAGACTGATGTTTTTTGAAAGGAGTGTCCCTATGACATTTTCCGAAGCATTCTACGGCACGTACAAACTTGACAAAAAAGACGGCAAGCCGCACTTAAAGGAGCGTATTTTTGCCCCGGTGGACGGCTTTTGGAGCGGCGTCATGATCTTTGGCGGTGTGGTCGGCACGATCATTCTGCTCTTGACCTTTGCCGCACACGTGCAGGTCGCCCTCGGCACCTTCGCGCACCCGGCCGAAAACGGCGCGCTCACGCCCGATGCACAGTATACGCTGTGGGGCGTGCTCGTCGCGTTCATCTTTGCGTTTTTCGTGCTCGCCATTCCGCGCTGGTTCCTCTGCCGCGGCACCATGCAGTTCAGCTTCATCGGCGCATTTCTCATCCTGCTCGCGGCGCAGCTCATCTCCGCGTTCAGCCTGAATAACACGACACCCGATGTCGGCAATGTGCTGTGGGTCATCGTAACGGGTCTTCTGCTCGTGCTCCTCATCACATGCGCCGTGTGCACCGTTTCGGCGGGCCTAACCGCGCTCGTGAACTACTTCATCGCGAAGTACCGTATGGCGCACGCAAAGCCTGTCACCACATAAACGCATGATGACCATAACCTGACTTTTTCACAGATCGGCAGATACAGAAAGCCGTGCTGTCGCCCTAATAAGAGGGGTAACAGCACGGCTTATTTTTCAGTTCTCAAACCTTTTCTTCATATCCCAACAGACGCCAAGAAAATCTCATAGGCATCGTTAAAAGAGTCATACGGCGTAGGGTTGCCGCCGTTTGTGCTCTTGCACTGGTTGTCGGAGTGTTCCTCGCCCACAGCCAAAAGCTCGCCGGGGTAAAGCTCCACGCCCGCTTCCCGCGCCAGCGCGCAAAATGAGAGAATCGGCTCCTTGTTTTCGCGCGTTTTAAGCAGAGCTTTGCGCAAAGTCTCGTCCTTTTTTGCAAGTTCCGTCAACCTTTCGAGCTTTTCAAATGTGTTCATAAGCGCCCCTCGCTTCACCAAATGGATAAATTCAGTTTAGCAAAGTTCGGGGTCGTTGTCAAACGCTGTTTTCAGGCAAGCGGAAAGCCGCTCCGTCTCCACTTGCGCAGCTCGGGAGAATCCACCTATACGCTCATCAAAAATCATCACATCTCCAGCTCCACCATCGATAAGCTGCGTCATAATAAACCGCTCAACACCACCACAATCAACGACCTCTGCCGCATCTTAAGCTGCAAAGTGGAAGACATCCTCCTCTACATTCCCAGCGATGACGACCAGATCTTATAAAGCAAACCCCGGGTATACCAAGCCATAAAAACAGTCAATATATCCCGGGATCCTATTTTACGCAAAAGTGCTCCCGGTCACGCGACCGGGAGCACTTTTTATGCTTTAATATGCGATTTTCAGAAGCAACTCTTACTTGGAAGCCTCTTCAACAGCAACAGCGCAAGCAACGGTTGCACCGACCATCGGGTTGTTGCCCATGCCGATGAGACCCATCATCTCAACGTGTGCCGGAACAGAGGAGGAACCTGCGAACTGTGCATCGGAGTGCATACGGCCCATGGTATCGGTCATGCCGTAAGAGGAAGGACCGGCAGCCATGTTATCCGGATGCAGCGTACGGCCTGTGCCGCCGCCGGAAGCAACGGAGAAGTACTTCACGCCGTTCTCATTGCACCACTTCTTGTAGGTACCTGCAACCGGGTGCTGGAATCTGGTCGGGTTCGTGGAGTTACCGGTGATGGAAACGCCGACGTTCTCGAGCTTCATGATTGCAACGCCTTCCGGAACGTTATCTGCGCCGTAGCACTTAACGTCCGCACGCGGGCCGTTGGAATAAGCCTTTTCGCTGACAACCTTAACTTCTTCTGCGTACGGATCGAACTCGGTCTCAACATACGTAAAGCCGTTGATTCTGGAGATGATGAACGCAGCGTCCTTGCCGAGACCGTTGAGGATAACGCGCAGCGGCTTCGTTCTGACCTTGTTCGCGTTCAGAGCGATCTTGATAGCACCCTCAGCAGCCGCGAAGGACTCGTGGCCGGCAAGGAATGCGAAGCACTCGGTCTCCTCGGAAAGGAGCATTTTGCCCAGATTGCCGTGGCCGAGGCCGACCTTACGGTTTTCAGCAACAGAGCCCGGGATGCAGAATGCCTGCAGGCCGATGCCGATAGCGGCAGCAGCGTCAGCAGCCTTCGTGCAGCCCATCTTGATAGCAATCGCGCAGCCTACGGTGTAAGCCCACTTTGCGTTCTCAAAGCAGATCGGCTGTGTTTCCTGTACGATGGTGTACGGGTCGATGCCCTTCTCTTCGCAGATGGTCTTGCACTCATCAATGGAATTGATGCCGTATTCTTTCAGGACGGAGAGGATTTTCGCCTCACGTCTCTCATAACCTTCAAATGTAGCCATTTCTCGTGCCCTCCTTATTCCTTGCGCGGGTCGATGTACTTAACGGCCTCATTGAATCTGCCGTATGTACCCATAGACTTCTTGTACGCCTCGTTCGGCTCCATGCCGGCCTTGATGAAGTCGGTCATCTTGCCGAGGGAAACGAACTCGTAGCCGATAACCTGGTCGTCAGCGTCGAGTGCCATTCTGGTGCAGTAGCCTTCGGTCATCTCAAGATAACGAACGCCCTTTGCCTTTGTGCCGTACATGGTACCGACCATGGAGCGTGCGCCCTTACCAAGGTCTTCCATGCCTGCGCCGATAACAAGACCGCCCTCGGAGAAAGCAGACTGGGAACGGCCATAAACGATCTGGAGGAACAGCTCGCGCATAGCGGTGTTAATCGCATCACATACAAGGTCCGTGTTCAGAGCTTCCATAACGGTCTTGCCCGGGAGGATCTCTGCTGCCATTGCAGCGGAGTGCGTCATGCCGGAGCAGCCGACGGTCTCAACGAGCGCTTCCTCAATGATGCCGTCCTTAACGTTCAGGGAGAGCTTGCAAGCGCCCTGCTGCGGTGCACACCAGCCTACACCGTGGGTGTAACCGGAAATGTCCTTAACTTCCTTTGCCTGTACCCACTTGCCCTCTTCCGGGATGGGAGCCGGACCGTGCTTCGGGCCCTTGGCTACAATACACATCTCTTCCACTTCTTTGGAATAATTCATAAGTGGTACTCCTTTCGGTTCCAGTTTTATTTGGCAGACTTCGCGCAAAAGAGAGCCGCAGCGAAAAAGCGCCGCCCGCATCCCGCAAAAAGCCATTTTACTGATTTTCTTCATTATAGCTTTTTTTCATGCGTTTCGCAAGGGGCAAAACACACATTTCGCGAAAAAAGCGCACAATATACGCAAAAAGGAGCGCCGCAGCGCCCCTTTTGTATCTTATTTCGGTTTGAAATTACTTCCAAAGCGGGTCGGGATATGTGCCGTTTTGCATCATCTCGGCAAGCGCCGCCATCACGACGGGCTTATCGGCCTTATACGTCACGCCGAACCACTTGTCCGCCGATTTTAAAACCGTCACGTCTGCCTTGCCGTCGCGAATCTGGTCGTTGACGACAAACGGCAGGAAGTATTCCGCTTTCAGTGGGTTCTTCGGTACATCGTTCTCAAGGAACGAGACGAAATCCTTTTTCAATGCGTCTACAAAGTCCGGCGTAAAGCCCCACAGGTTCATGGAAACGGTCGTGTCCTCATCGAGCGCGTGCCACGTTGCGCCGTCGTCCTCGGTGTAAGCCGGGCCGTCCTCGCGCTTTTCAATGTGCGTGCGCTCCACGATGGTATCCAACACACCGTCTTTCTCCACGCATACGCCGCGTGCCACATGGCCGTTTTCGGTCAGCGTGTTTTTCAGATGGTAACCCACCATCGCCCAGTGTGCCTTTTCGCCGTTTTCCTTCACGTTCCGGAGGAACGCGCCGATCTTCTTAAACGCCTCGCCGCCATAGAAATCGTCTGCGTTGATGACGACAAACGGCGCATCAATGTGGTCGCGTGCCGCCAAAACGGCGTGGCCCGTGCCCCACGGCTTCTCGCGGCCTTCCGGCACCGTAAAGCCCTCCGGCAGGTCATCCAACTTCTGGAAAACATATTCGACCTGCACGTACTTCGATACGCGGTCGCCGATAACCTCTTTAAAGTCCTCAAAAAGCTGCTCCTTGATGATGAAGATTACCTTGGAAAAGCCCGCCTGCGCGGCATCAAAAACAGAAAAATCCATGATAATCTCGCCGTTTTTGCCAACGGGATCGATCTGCTTCAAGCCGCCGTAACGGCTGCCCATACCGGCCGCCATAACGACTAAAATCGGTTTTTTCATAGCTAAATTGTCCTTTCTCGTCTGCGGCATCACACCGCCATATGTACAGGTTCGGTCACGCGATCGTCAGGGGTCAGTTTTCATCCTCGTAAATAAATTCGTGGATATGCTGTGCCGCAACATCGGTGTCATACGTCCACATCCAACCGCCGCCCTCGCAGTAATCGGAGGCATAGCCCTCCACATCACTCGGGATGGAAAGGCGCTCAATGTCAAAACCCGTCAGCGCAATCTGCGCCAGGCCGATCATCTTATCAAACGTCAAAGAAGTCTCGCAAAGCGGCGCAAGCTGTTGAATGATGCTCGGGTATTCAAGCTTGGAAATAGAACTTGCCTTGCTCAAGAGCGCAGAAAGCACTTCCTGCTGGCGTTCCACACGGCCGTTATCGTTGTCGATGGCACGAATACGCCCGTAAGCCACAGCCTCGTCGCCGTTCAAGAGCACGCCATCGCCCGCCGAAAGCGGCGCATATGTAGAAACATCGCCTGCCATTGATTCAGGGGATTCCGCCGCCAACGCATACATATTTTTGTTGATCTCACTGATTTCATCTTCCGTCAAATCAATATTTACACCGCCGAACGCATCCACAATCTTCGCCATGGCGGCAAAATTCACGGTCACGTAGTCCTGAATATCGAGACCGAAGTTTTGGTTGATCGCACGGATGGCCTGCTCCGGGCCACCGTACATATAGGCATGGTTCAGCTTATCATAGCCGGAATCATACGGACTGCCGTCGCCCATATACACGCGCACATCACGCATGATGGACGTCAGCTTAACCTTGTGGTGCACGTTATCGATCGACATCACCATAATGGCGTCGCTGCGCCCGGCAAAGGTACCGCCGTCATAATCGCGGGCATCCACGCCGAACAGCGCAATATTCGTAATGCCCGCTTCCGATTTTGTTTCTTCGGAAATACCGAGCTCCGTCTTGTCTTTCGTGATGGTCGTCGTCTTCAGGTCGCCCAAAAGCACCGTGGAAGCGTAGATCATCACGCCGCCCACCAGCACCAAAATAACGCAGATGAAGCTCAAAAAGACCTTAAGGCCCGTCCGTTTTTTCTTTTTTTGATTTTTCTTATACGCCTGCTTTGAGGAGTAACTGGAAATATCCTGAAACTCATCGCGGCGTTGTTTTCTTTTCGCCATAAAAGCCTCCGTCTCGGCCAAAGGCCGGATGTCTTTATCTTATCAATTATATTCCCATAACCTCGTTTCGTCAATTTACTTTTTCTTACGAAAAACGACCAGTTTGCTTAAAATATAATTTGCAAGGATCACAAAAACGTTCGCAACGAGCTTCACAATCTTATCATTCACGTGCAGCAGATCCACACCGATGAACATCATGCCCATTTCCATAAAGCCGGACATAATACGGCTCGCAAAAAATTTCGCCGCCTCCGTCAAAATCGGCACAAAGCCGTGCGCGCGGCTCTCAAACACCCACTTGCGGTTCGTCACATACGCAAAGGTAACTGAAAGCACCCACGAAAGCGCTGTCGATACCATGTACGGGATGTGCAGAAAATCCGTAAAGATCCAGTAAGAAGCGTAGCTCACGACCGTCGTAAGCACGCCGAACACCACGTACAAAACCAGCTCTTTGTATTTTATAAGCAGTTCTTTGATTTTTCCCATATTTTCTATCCTTTATGTTTCGGGCAAAGCGCCCTCTTCTTTCTTATGATAAATATTCTTCCACACCGTGCGCCGCCACCGCGCCGTCCGCAGCCGCCGTCACGATTTGCCGCAGCGTCTTTTTACGACAATCGCCCGCAGCAAACACACCCGGAACGTTCGTCTTCGTGCTCTCGCCCGCCATAAAATACCCGTTTTCGTCAAGATCAAGAATATCGCGTACAAAGTCCGTCGCCGGCACATTGCCCACCGCCACAAACACGCCGTTCACCTCAATCTCGCACACCTCGTCCGTCTTTACATTGCGCAGACGCAGCCCGCCGACTTTTCCGTCTTTTTCGAGGATCTCATCCGTCACCGTATCGAAAACGATCTCGATATTTGGCTTATCGAGCTTCTTCTCATAGCTCTTTGAAGCGCGCAGGCGGTCTCTTCTATGGATGAGATATACCTTTTTGCACATCGCGGAGAGAAAAGCCGCATCGCCCGCCGCCGTGTCACCGCCGCCAATGACCGCAACCGTCTTATCTTTATAAAACGCACCGTCGCATGTCGCGCAGTAGGAAACACCCTTGCCGCGCAAAGCGTCTTCGTTCAGCAAGCCGAGCGTCCTCGGTGCCGCACCGGGTGCCAAAACGACGCTTTTCGCGCGGTAAACCGTGCCGTCTTCCGTCTCCAGAATTTTCACATCACCGTCTAACCGCAGTGCCGTCACGTTGCCGTAGGTCTGCTTCGCGCCAAAGCGCTCCGCCTGCTTTTTCATGTTCATCGTCAGCGTAAACCCGTCCACCGCCTCCGGGAAGCCGGGGTAATTTTCAATTTCATTCGAGGTCACCATTTGACCGCCGGGGATATATTTTTCCAGCACCAGCGTCTCGTAGCCCGCGCGGGCGCAATACAGTGCCGCCGTAAGCCCCGCAGGGCCGGAACCCACCACGATTACGTCATAGACCTTTTCCATGTTTTCGCTCATAAGTCACCGCTCCTTTTCCTGATGAAGTGCAGCTTTTCTGCACACCGTCTTGCGAACATCGTTAGTATAGCACATTCTCCCGAAAAATACAATTCCGTGCGGCGCGAAAGAGTTTTCTACCGCAAAGCGACACGCAGTCGAAAACTTTATCAGAATCAAATACGTGCTCCCGTTCTCCTACTTAAGCCAAAAAACACGCAAACCGCGCTCCTTGCACGACATACCCCTATCGCACAAAACAAAAGAGGCTCTTTCAGCATCCCGAAAAAGCCTCTCGTTCTTTAATTTTTATTGCACATCCTGTGCGGTGTACGCTCAGCGCACACATCTCATGTTAATTTAAACTGATACTAATACATCGGACTTTCCTCTGCTTGAAACCATCGGTCTCTTTTTATACCTGCACTCTGCATTACTTTCAGAATGTCGTCGGTCTTTCAGAGTTTATCATTTGTGCATTGGACACAACTCCATGTATATTCTCAAAAACTGTATTTGATTTTTTCTTTGGCGTTTTCCGCCTATCCTTACACACGTCCGTACACTTTGTACAGCCCATGTATAATTCTATATGTTAATTTCGACCTACTTATCTTTGCTGTACCACGAAAACCTTTTGGGACTCGCTTTTGCGATCCCGCGCTTTCATAAAGCTTGAAACACTCGTGTGCAAATATTCAGTTTACTTCAGGGATCCGAGGCGCAACGCACCACGGATCTTCTGCTGCTGAGGTTCAGTAGCCATTGGCCTCACCCGCTTTCTTTCAATAGATTTGCCTTTGCGGCTCATGCAGCTTTGCCTCTTTTCACGTTTTGCCTGTTTCCACATGTTCAAAACGTACGGCTGCTTCTTTATTTATGTTCCCGTTTCTCCGCTTCGGCTTTTTGTCCCTTTGTACCGGCACATTCTTAAAAGCCTACTTATCTCTTTCATCACATTTCCCGGAAGCCGAAGAACATTTGAAGCTCCGCCTTTGCAAATACTGCCTCAAGAGTTTCCTCCGCGCCTTTCTCTCTCCCCTTCGGAATACTTTCCGCGCGCTGAACCGCTTCGATCTTTTACCGAGACTTTTTTGAGCCTCCACCAAGAAAACCTCTTACGGTTTTCCCGATCTACTTTGCGTTCTGGAGTTCTTTCTCTTTTCACCTATATATTAGCACCGTCCGTCTACTTTGTCAACAGTTTTTTTGAAGATTTTATTTTTTATTTGTATATTCTGTTTTCGCAAAATGAAGCTTGACATTCTTCCGCATTCACGATACAATTATTCTTGCAGGCAAAAGCAACAGGCTCATTTTCCACAGCTTTTCTGCTCCGCCGCATAAATCACAGAACGGCGAATATACTGAGAAAGAAGGCTTTTCCCATGAGTATAGACAACAATCAGGAATACGAAGCAGAGCTCATCACCCTCATCGACGATGAAGGCACGGAGCACGAATTTGAGATCATCGACGAACTCGAGAACGATGACGGCTACTTTATGGCGCTTGTCCCCACTCTGCGCGACGCCCAAAGCGAAGTTGCAGACGCAGATGAGTACTACATCTTTGAAGTCGTAGAAGACGAGAACGGCGAAGAGCAGCTTTGCGAGATCGAAGACGACGACCTGCTGGATAAGCTCGCCGAAATTTTCGAGACCCGCTATGCACAGGCTATGGAGGAAGAAGAGGAGTAATCTTCTTTCCCCGTTCAAGATCATGTAAAGACACCTGCCCGATGCGCGGACCGTGCAAAATAACCCTACACTCAACTTTTAGGGAGCTCGGCTCCGCAGGCGGACTGCAGACCTCCCGGCCCGGCTTGACCGGATACCGGAAGAAGGGAGCGCGAAACCTGCGGGAGGGCACCCACCTGCTTATTACGTAGCAGGTTATTGAGAGCACGTTACGGTCGGGCGGGGTTTTTTATGCCCATTTCAAGGCGGTGAAAACCGCCTTTTTTCATACTTTACACACCTTTTTCTGTGCTTTTCTTTTGGAAACGGTTGTATTTTGCAAATTTTGCCGCATTTGGGTGCGGTAGCAAAGAAGGAGAAGGTCATCATGACCAGAAAACAGTATTTTTCAAGCGGACTCAAAGATGGCATGCCCATTTGCTTCGGGTACTTTGCCGTTTCGTTCGCGTTTGGCATTCAGGCCGCAGGCATCGGACTTTCGGTGTTTGAAGCCTCCGTGCTCTCCGCCCTAAACGTCACCTCCGCCGGGCAATTCGCAGCACTCGCCATCATTGCATCGGGCGCGTCGCTCATCGAGCTTGCATTCACGCAGCTCATCATCAACCTGCGGTATTTTCTCATGTCGTGTGCGCTCTCGCAAAAGCTCTCGCCGAGCCTGCCCCTTGGGCACCGCCTCGGCATCGCCTACGGCATGACGGATGAGATCTTCGCCGTCAGCGTCAGCCAAAGGGAGCCTCTCTCACCGTTTTACAGCTATGGGCTCATCGCCGTCGCCATTCCGGGCTGGGTGCTCGGCACGGCACTCGGCGCGGCGGCGGGCAACATCCTGCCGGCCGTTTTGACGAACGCGCTCGGCATCGCGATCTACGGTATGTTCATTGCCATCATCCTGCCGCCTGCAAAAGAGAATCGCGTCGTTGCCAGTGTGGTCGTCCTTTCCATGGTGCTTTCCGCGCTGTTCACGTATCTGCCGGTGCTGTGCAACATTTCCTCGGGCTTCCGTATCATTGTCATCACGCTCATCACCGCAGGCGGTGCAGCGCTGCTGTTCCCCATCCCAGATGAGCCCGCAGAACCGGAAAAGGAGATGCCGCATGAGGGTTGAGGTTTTCCTTTACATACTCGTCATGGCGGCCGTTACGTATCTTATCCGTATGCTGCCGCTGACGCTCATCCGCCGCAAGATCACAAACCGCACACTGCGCTCGTTTCTCTATTATGTGCCGTACGCCACGCTTTCCGCCATGACCTTCCCGGCAATTCTCACTGCCACCGGCAGCGCCATCAGCGCCGCGCTCGGCTTTGCCGCCGCTTTGATTTTAGCATTCCGCGGTAAAAGCCTGCTCACCGTCGCCATTATCGCCAGCGCCACCGTGCTTGTGTGTGAACTCATATTGCCATATCTGCCGCTGTAAAGCACAGTTTGCAACGTAAAAGTTTCGCCCGCCTTTTTCAATAGGCGGGCGAAACTTTTAACTATCGTTATAGAAAGCCTTGTGTTTACTCTCTCTCAAAATGCTTTGCGACCGTCTGCAAGTACTCGATGATCGGCAAATGCTGCGGACATACACCCTCGCACTGGCCGCACTGAATGCACGCGCTCGCTTTGCCGAAGTGCTTTGCGACGTTCTCGTAATACTCGCTCTGCGGCGTCCAGCCCTCGTCCGGAGAGATTCCCCTGCCGCGCAGCTCCTGCATATCGGCGTTGTACAGCGAGAAATACTTCGGGATTGCAATCTGCATCGGGCAGCCGTCCGTGCAGTACGAACAGCCCGTACACGGAATATCGATGCTCGCGTTGATGATGTCCGTCGCCTTTTTGATGAGCGCTTTTTCCTCATCGTTCAGCGGCTTAAAATCCTGCATGTACGATGTGTTGTCCAAAAGCTGGTCCATATCACTCATGCCGGAAAGCACGATCTTCACGTTCGGCAGGCTCGCTGCGAAACGAATTGCCCAAGACGGTACGGAAGCTTCTGGATTATAGTCCTTAAACAGCTTCGTCACTTCTTCCGGCACGTTTGCGAGCGTGCCGCCCTTCACCGGCTCCATGACGAATACCGGCACGCCGTGCTTTTCGGCAACTTCGTAGCATTTTCTGGACTGCACACCGGCGCTTTCCCAGTCGAGGTAGTTGAGCTGTAACTGCACAAACTCAAACTCGGGGTGCGCGGTCAGCACTTCGTCCAACAGCTCCGGGCCGTCGTGGAACGAGAAGCCGATGTGCTTTACAAGGCCCTTTTCTTTCTTATCGCGGATCCAGCCGAAGCAATCGAACTTATTGTACGTCTCAATGCTATGGCAGTTGATGTCGTGGATGAGGTAGTAATCAAAATATGTTACGCCCGTCTTTTCCATCTGCTCATTAAAAATGCGGTCGCGGTCTTCAAACGAATTCACGAATGACGAATGTAGCTTTGTCGTCAGCGTGAAGCTGTCGCGCGGGTGGCGGGAAACAAGTGCTTCCTTCACGGCATTTTCGCTCTTGAATGCGCAGTACATCCACGCCGTGTCAAAATACGTGAAGCCGCGCTCGATGAACGTATCCACCATTTTCTTGACCTGCTCAATGTCGATCTTGCCCGGGTCGTTCGGGTCCAGAGACGGCAGACGCATGAGGCCGAAGCCTAATTTCTTTTCAGACATTTTACTCATACTCCTTATGTAAAAAATTCCAAGCATTTTGCTTCCTATATCTTACAACTTAAAGTATACTCTAAGTCAAGCTTTTTTGTAAAATTATTTTTCCGCCTCGAAATATTCCTCCCGCAGTAGCGAAAACTGCATGTCGTCGCGGATTTCGCTTTCTGACGTACGCACGCAGCGGCGGATACACCCTTCATACACAAACCCCAAGGATCTCAGCAACTTTTCCGAAGCAATATTCCCCGTGAAAACACGCGCTGCTACAACTTCCAGATCTTCTTCGGTGAATAGTTCATGCAGCACAGCCCGCAGTGCTTCTTTCATATAGCCCTGCCGCGTATATTGCTCCCCGAGATAATACGAAAGACATCTCGAGCGCACATCGAACCGAACGCCGTCCTCCTCCGCCGCAATCATACCAAGCAAAGCGCCGTCCTCTTTTCGCTCAATATACCATGTGTTTTCATAATCGATTTCCCTATGAATCAAATGAACCATCTGCTCTTTATCAAGCACTTTCATTACGTTGTTTTTCATTACGAAAGCGCTGTTGCGTATGGCCATGATCTCCGCCGCATCTCTCTCCCGCGGCGTGCGCAGTAAAAGTCTTTCTGTGTGCAGTTCTCTCATATTTTCCCTGCCTTTCTTTGCCGTGTGTACGTATTTCGGATAAAAAACACCCTTTCCTCCATGAACCACGGAAGAAAGGGTGCGAAAATCAATTCAGTCTTTTGCTGCATGATGCAGCGTCAAAACACCTGATTTTTCCAGCGCCTAAGCCGAAATTAGATCTCAGCGAAGTACTTGATGGTTCTGACCATCTGGCTGGTGTAGGAGTTCTCGTTGTCGTACCAAGAAACGACCTGAACCTCATAGAGGTCGTCAGCAATCTTGGAGACCATCGTCTGGGTAGCATCGAACAGGGAACCGAATCTCATGCCGATAACATCGGAAGAAACGATCGGATCGCAGTTGTAGCCGAAGCTCTCAGAGGAAGCTGCCTTCATAGCTGCGTTGATGCCGTCGACGGTTACGTCAGCGCCCTTAACAACAGCGGTGAGGATGGTGGTGGAACCGGTCGGAACCGGAACACGCTGTGCGGAACCGATGAGCTTACCGTTCAGCTCCGGGATAACAAGGCCGATAGCCTTTGCAGCGCCCGTGGAGTTCGGAACGATGTTAGCAGCGCCGGCACGTGCACGGCGGAGGTCACCCTTTCTGTGCGGGCCGTCGAGGATCATCTGGTCGCCGGTGTAAGCGTGGATCGTGCTCATGATGCCGCTCTGGATCGGAGCATAATCGTTCAGTGCCTTCGCCATCGGAGCGAGGCAGTTCGTGGTGCAGGAAGCAGCGGAGATGATGGTGTCATCAGCCGTCAGGGTCTTCTCGTTTACGCTGTAAACGATCGTCGGGAGATCGTTGCCTGCCGGAGCGGAAATAACGACCTTCTTTGCGCCTGCGTCGATGTGAGCCTGGCTCTTAGCCTTAGAGGTGTAGAAGCCGGTGCACTCAAGAACAACGTCAACACCGATCTCGCCCCACGGAAGGTCCTTAGCGTCCTTCTCAGCGTAGATCTTCAGGGTCTTGCCGTCAACTGTGATGGTGTTAGCCTCGTCGTCAGCGGAAACCGTGTGGAGAGCTTCGCCGATCTTGCCGCAGTAACCGCCCTGTGCGGTGTCATACTTGAGCAGGTGAGCCAGCATGGAGGGCTTCGTCAGATCGTTGATCGCAACGACCTCATAACCCTCAGCGCCGAACATCTGTCTGAACGCCAGACGGCCGATACGGCCGAAACCATTGATTGCAACTTTAACTGCCATGATTGTATACCTCCTGATAATTGTGGATGCATAATTTGCAATTCTATTTTATAGCATTTCGCAGGATTTTACAAGGGCTAACTGCTAAAAATGCAAACTTTTTCCGTAATTTTCAGAAAATTCACGCGTTTCCCGTGTCTTTTAAAGCATTTTCTTCTAAATTGCTCTCCGCTTTCGCAGAAGCGCGCTGCCCGCTCACCGTAAGCAGCAGGCAAAGGCTGTGAACAGAAAGGCACAGCATCGCAAGCTGGATCACATACGGCATCTCCGTCGCATACCCGCGCCCCGCAATAATGAGCACCGTGTTCGAGATCACATACGTCATCCAAAACACCGCCGCCGGCAGGCCGAACACATACGTGCTGCGCAGCGCCTTTTTGCCGCCCGCGCCGGAGAGCAGCTTGCCCTCGGAAAGCAGGAACAGCAGCATCATCGCACCGCCACCCACGGTAAAGATATTCTCCTCCGTCGTCGCCACAGCGGAATACGTCATGAACGTCACGATCATATACGAAATGCCCCAAACGGAACCGATGGCCCAGAGCCCGCCCGTGCCGCTCGGGAAGCCCTCGCCCGTCAGCCATATAATGGCAAAAATGAGAGAAACGATCGCGAAAAGCAACGTTAAGACCGCAAACGGCAAATGCGTCGTCACATGCGAAGCCTGCACAAAGTAGGTCGGCTGATTGTTGCGGTATAAGTAAAAGTCCCGCAGAAGCGCTGCCGCACACAAAAACAAAAATACACACATCAGAAGCGCAGAAGCACCCGCCGCCGCATTTCTTTTCGTCTCTATGCGCGCGTAAAGCTTTTTGTCCACACGGCACAAAAGCATGCAGAGAAGCGATACGCCGATCGCCGCACCGCAGTAAATATACGTCAACAGTCCGCTGTCCGTCACAAAGCCCGTGTCATAATCAAAAAAGCAGAGCATCTGCACGCAGCGCAGCGCAGCCGCCGCAAAGATGCCGATTCCTGCCAAAACAAACGCCAATTTCACTTTCTTATTCATATATCATACACCGCCCACACCCTCTGGGCTTTCCTTTCATCGATTCATTCGCCGTCCGAATTTGCGGCACATCGGTTCACTGTGTTTTATTTTAGCACATTCCGCCTAAGATGAAAACACCCCGCAAAAAAGATTTTTAATTTCCTGTTGACAACAAACTTTCAAGTGATTATAATATATGCCAGAGTAAACAATTAAGCGCATGATTGTTTACATAGGGGCAGATTCGATTCTGCTGTACGGCGGGGCCTTCTCCCCGCGAAAACAGATGAAAGGATGGTAACAATGCACGATCACGAAAAAGAGCCCATCGGCCATGCATTGCATGTGCTGGATACCACCATGCGCCGGTATATTGATACGTATTCCCATAAAAAGGAACACGAAAATCTCACCGGCACAAACACATGGGTCATCCAGTTCATCGCCGATCACAAAGACGGGCCCGTGTATTTGCGCGATATTGAGCGCCGCTTCGGCATTACGCGTTCCACCGCTTCCAAAGTGGTGGATATGCTTGTACGAAACGGTTTTGTGGAGCGCCACACCGGCGAAACGGACGCCCGCCTGCGTCGTCTGACCCTGACGGAAAAGTCAGAAAACCTTTTGGCCGATATCCGCGCCGACCACGAAGCAATGGAAGCCGTTCTAACAAAGGGCTTCACGCAAAATGAAAAAGAAACCATGCTCACTTATTTACGGCGCGCAAAAATAAATGTAGATGCTGCCTTTGCCGAAAAGCAGCAAAAGAAAGAAAGGAGCGGTGCAGATGGTTAAAAAACTGATGGAAAGCATCCGCGAACAGAAAAAGAATTCCATATTGGCCATAGTCACCATCAGCGGTGAGGTCGTCTTCGAGGTCATCATCCCGCTTTTAATGGCGAATCTCATCGATTACGGCATTGACATGGGCGATATGGGGTACATTGTCAAAATGGGTATTGTCCTGTTGCTCTCCGCACTGGGTCAGCTTTTCTGCGGTGCCATTTCCGGTAAATTCGCAGCCATTGCCTCCAGTGGCTTTGCCCGCAACCTACGCCACGACATGTTCTACAAGGTGCAGAATTATTCATTCTCAAACATCGACAAGTTTTCCACCGCAAGTATCGTCACGCGTCTGACAACAGACGTCACGAATCTGCAAAACACTTACCAAATGATCATCCGCATGGCGGTACGCAGCCCGCTTATGGCGATTTTCTCGCTTGTCGCGGCATTCGGCATCGACGTCAAGCTCTCGCTTATCTTCCTTGCCATCATCCCGGTGCTCATTCTCGGCCTGTACTTCATCATGACGAGAACGCACCCGATCTTCGAGCGCGTGTTCAGAACTTATGATAAGCTGAACAGCGTTGTGCAGGAGAACCTGCACGGCATCCGCGTGGTAAAGTCCTTTGTCCGTGAAGATCACGAAAATAAGAAGTTCACCGCCATTTCCGAAAATATCTATAAGGACTTCAAAAAAGCCGAGCAGCAGCTCGCATGGAACGCCCCCTTAATGCAGCTTTGCATGTACGCGGCGGTGCTCCTGCTCTCCTGGTTCGGCGCACGCACCATTGTTGCTTGCGGCGGTGACGCAGCGACCGGTCTTTCCACCGGCGAGCTTCTGAGCCTGCTGTCTTACGCCACGCAGATTCTCATGAGCCTCATGGGCCTCTCTATGATCTTCGTCATGCTCACCATGTCCCGTACCTCCGGCGAGCGTGTCGTTGAACTGCTCAACGAGACCCCGGACATCACCACCCCCGAAAATGCCGTAAAGAGCGTTCCGGACGGCAGCATCGATTTCGAGCATGTCCAGTTCAGCTATCGTCACGGCACAGAGGGCAAGCCCGTACTTTCCGATATTAACCTGCACATTCCGGCAGGCGCCACGGTCGGCGTCATCGGCGGCACCGGCTCCTCCAAATCGAGCTTCGTACAGCTCATCCCGCGCCTGTACGATGTTGACCTCGGCGCGGTCAAGGTCGGCGGCATCGACGTCCGCAAATACGACCTGGATACCCTCCGCGGCGACGTCGCCATGGTGCTGCAAAAGAATGTCCTGTTCTCCGGCACCATCAAGGATAACCTGCGTTGGGGCGATGAAAACGCCACCGACGAGGAGATCCTCCATGCCTGTCAGCTCGCACAGGCCGATGACTTCATTCAAACCTTCCCTAAAGGCTACGATACCTACATTGAGCAGGGCGGCACGAACGTCTCCGGCGGCCAGAAGCAGCGCCTCTGCATCGCGCGTGCGCTGCTTAAAAAGCCGAAGATTCTCATTCTGGACGACTCCACCAGCGCAGTCGATACCCGCACGGATGCGCTTATCCGCGGCGCGTTCGCAAAGGAGATCCCGAACACGACAAAAATCATCATCGCCCAGCGCATCGCCTCCGTACAGGGAGCCGATATGATCCTTGTCTTAGATGACGGCAAGATCGTCAGCTGCGGCACGCATGACGAGCTCATGCAAACAAGCCCGATCTACCGCGAAGTTTATGAATCCCAGACGAAAGGAGATCCTGACAATGCCACCGCGTCCTAATGGTCCCAGACTCTCCATGAAAGAAAGCATGAAGCAGCTCGATAAGAAAACCTTATTCCGCCTGCTTTCCTATATGAAACCGTACAGGCTGCACCTTGTGTTCGTGTTCATCTGCATTGCGGTGAGCGCTTTCGCAAGCGTCATGTCCTCCCTGTTTTTAAAGTCCCTCATTGATGATTACATCTCCCCGCTCCTGCTCGAATCCAATCCGAACTTCAGCGGTCTTCTGTATGCGCTGCTCCAAATGGCAGTCATTTACGTCATCGGCGCGTTCTCTACGCTGTTCTACAACCGCACCATGGCAGTTGTTTCACAGGGCACGTTAAAGAAAATTCGTGACGAGATGTTCGAGCACATGCAGACGCTGCCCATCAAGTTCTTTGATACGCACACCCACGGCGACATCATGAGCTTCTACACAAACGATACGGACACCCTGCGCCAGATGATTTCCCAGAGCATTCCGCAGACGCTTTCTTCCATCTTCACGGTCGTTTCCGTGTTCTGTTCTATGTTAACGCTCAGCATTTGGCTTACCCTGTTTCTGATCGCGTTCCTCTTTGTCATGTTTAAGATCGTCGGCAAGGTCACCGCAAAAAGCGGCAGCTATTTTGTTCGCCAGCAGCAATCCCTCGGCAATGTGAACGGCTACATCGAAGAAATGATTAACGGCCAGAAGGTTATCAAGGTCTTCTGCCACGAAGACAAAACAAAGGTAGAGTTCGACAAACGAAACGACGATCTCTTCACAAACGCTTCCGAAGCCAATAAGTTTGCAAACATCCTCGGCCCCATCATGAACGCACTCGGCTACTTCCTTTACGTGCTCATCGCCGTGCTTGGCGGCGGTCTCGCACTTGCAGGCGTACCGAACCTGACCCTCACCGGCATGGGCGTCATGACGCTCGGCGGCATCGCGTCGTTCCTGCAGCTCTCCCGCAGCTTCGTTATGCCGATCAGTCAGGTCACGCAGCAGATCTCGTCCATCATCATGGCTATGGCAGGCGCTTCCCGCATCTTCTCTCTGCTCGATGCCGAGAGCGAAAAGGACGAGGGCTACGTCACGCTCGTCAACGCCGAAAAGAAAAACGGCGCGCTCACCGAAACCGACAAGCACACCGGCCTTTGGGCATGGAAGCATCCGCATAAGGACGGCACGGTCACCTATACGGAGCTCACGGGTCACGTAGAGCTTGAGGACGTCGATTTTGGTTATACCCCGGAGAAGACCGTCCTGCATGACATCACGCTTTACGCAGAGCCCGGCCAAAAGGTCGCGTTCGTCGGCGCAACGGGCGCAGGCAAAACGACCATCACAAACCTCATCAACCGCTTCTATGACATTTCTGACGGCAAGATCCGCTACGACGGCATCAACATCACAAAGATCAAGAAGCCGGATCTCCGCCGTTCCCTCGGCGTGGTTTTGCAGGACGTCAACCTATTCACCGGCACCGTTATGGAGAATATCCGCTACGGTAAGCTCGATGCCACGGACGAAGAGTGCATCGCCGCCGCAAAGCTCGCAAACGCCGACGGCTTCATTCGTATGCTGCCGCAGGGCTATGACACCGTTCTTTCCGGCGACGGCAGCGGCCTCTCACAGGGCCAGCGCCAGCTCATTTCCATCGCCCGCGCCGCCGTTGCAGACCCGCCCGTCATGATTCTCGACGAAGCGACGTCCTCCATCGATACCCGCACGGAAGCCATCGTGCAGTCCGGCATGGACGCCTTGATGAAAGGCCGCACCGTGTTTGTCATCGCGCACCGCCTATCGACGGTTCAGAACTCCGACGTCATCATGGTGCTCGACCACGGCCACATCATCGAACGTGGCAGCCACCGCGACCTCATCGCCCAAAAGGGTACATATTACCGCCTCTATACCGGCGCTTTTGAACTCGAATAGGACGAATTTAACTTCATAACCTCCAATTTGCAAAAGCTCCGGCTGCCGAATGTACCGTTCGCAGCCGGAGCTTTTCCGTTTATAAGATTTCAATATACGTTTTGTAAAAGTCATACGTTTTCCCGTTTTCCTGCGCGCACGTTAAAAAGCGGCTGATAACATACCCTGTTTTATATATCCTTTGAATTTCCGCAAGATGTATCTCTAAATCATTCGGATATCCGTCCGCAATTTCCTCTTTCATCAAACAAACGACATACTTGCCACCATTGTTTTTCCAAAGTGTATTTTTGTAATTCTCAACTTCTTTACGGCTGCACGTAACACTCAGGCCTCTCTGTTCCTGTTCCATACAAGAAGAATGTTGAACTCTCGAATAAACGTATGGGTTTTGAATATATCTTTTCAGTTTCTCGATTTCTATCAATTCAAAAGGTACAATACAGTCCGCATCGACTTTTTCTTCCGTATATGGACGCTCTTGCAGTTTGCAGATCATCTCTAAAGCTTCAATATGAAACTGAAGCTTTTTCATTCTCTGTTCTAAAGCCAATTGCTGCTGCCGGATTGTTTTTGCTTGTTGCACACACAAATCCTGATGTGCCTGCAAATCCATTTTCTCCATGTCCCGAATTTTTTTAAGCGGGATACCAAGGTTTTTATAAAAAAGAATATCCGAAATCGTCATCAAATCCGACACTGTGTATATACGATATCCATTCTCCGGGTTCTTTTTGGCAGCCAGCACCCCCATCTCTTCCCAATAGCGCAGCGTTGAAGCTGGAACATTAAAGAACTTTGATATTTCATTGATTTGAAATCCGTCTTTCACCTAAAAATCCTCCGGAACACAGTTTCAATAATTATAACAAACAAATCCTTGACATTCAAGTATCTTTAAGCTTTATACTGTAAAGCATGGAGGTACCAATATGAATAGTTCATCTGTCTTTTTTGCTAAAAACGATATTCGTTTCCGTAAAATTCTGCTGTTTGTTCTTCCAACCTATTTGACAACGCTATTCAATACGCTGTATACGATTGTAGATGGTATGTTCGTTTCCAAATATGTCGGAACAAACGCATTGGCAGCCATTAACATTGTATATCCCATTGTAAACGTCCTTACCGGTATTGCATTAATGTTTGCCACCGGCGGAAGCAGCTTAGCTGCCATTTCTGCGGGCGCTAAAAACAACGAGCAAGCAAATCAAGAATTCACACTCAGCATTATTTTCTCTCTTGCTATCGGAACCACAGTTTCACTTGCTATTGCTTTTAATTTATCTCGGGTTCTGACTTTTCTCGGTGCCACCCCGCTGATTTTGGACGATTGCAAAACATATGCATTGATCTGGCTCATTGGCGTTCCTGCGGTCATCGGCAAAGAACTGCTCACCTACTTTATCCGCATGTCGGGTTCGCCCGGGTACAGCTTTTTTCTTTCAATATCCGGCGGCATATCCAATATTCTGTTAGATTATATTTTTGTCGCACAAATGAAAATGGGAGTTTTGGGTGCCGGATTAGCAACTTTATTCGGACTTTTCTTATCTGTTATCTTCGGCATACTTTATTTTCCGTGCCGTAACACAAGCCTGATACCAACTTTCAAACATTTGAAATTCAAAACAGGGTTTCGGTGTGCTGTTAACGGGTTTTCAGAATTTATTGACCAAATCGCCATCGCTATCACCACTGTTATTTTTAATCGAGCCGCGCTTTCTTTTGCGGGTGAAGACGGAATTGCTTCTGTATCTATAATTATGTACCTGCAATTTCTGTTCATCGGCATTTATTTTGGTTACGCTTCCGGGGTATCGCCGCTTTTGAGTTATGCATACGGAAATAAGTCCGATCACATATGCAAAAAGCTGGAAAACTATGCCCGCTGTTTCTTTATTGTTGCACCTCTAATTCTATATATTGTCGCTTATTGCACATCTCCTCTGACTGTTTCCTGCTTTACTGAGCCGGAAACAACGGTTTTTTCACTCGCATTAAACGGAATGCGACTTTACGGAATTGGTTATCTTTTTTCCGGTTTCAACATCTACGCCACAATTCGGTTAACTTCTTATGGAAAAGGTCATTATTCTGCCATTATTACACTGCTGAGATCATTCATATTGCTTCTCCTTTTTCTGTATTTTCTTCCGAATTATCTGCAACTCAACGGTGTATGGCTCGCCATGCCGGCGGCAGAATTTCTAACTCTATTCGTTACACTGTATATAAACCATAAATTCAAGCATATTCTTTGATAAGAACTCAAAATAAAAGGACGAGCCTCGTTCACTTTTCGGAACAAGGCTCATTCTTTTATACTCGTATATTCGGTTATTTCGTTTTGCCGATGTCATGACGGTAATGCGCACCGTCAAAATGGATTTTCTCCACAGCTGCATACGCCCTTTCGAGCGCTTCGTCCAGCGTTTTAGCCGTCGCGGTCACGCCAAGCACGCGGCCGCCGTTCGTCAGCAGCTTACCGTTTTCAAGCTTCGTGCCGGCATGGTACACCGTTACGCCTTCCGCCTGACCGTTTTCGTCAAGACCGGTAATTTCCAGTCCCTTCGGGTAAGACTGCGGGTAGCCGCCGCTCGCCATCACGACGCACGCGCACGCTTCCGGAATCCATTCAATCTCAAGCTCGTCGAGCTTCTCGTCGATGACCGCGTTGATGACGTCCACAAAATCGGTCTTGAGGCGCGGCAACACGACCTGCGTCTCCGGGTCGCCGAAGCGCGCGTTGTACTCAATGACCTTCGGGCCGTCCGGGGTCAGCATCAGGCCGAAGTACAAACAGCCCTTAAACGGTCTGCCCTCTGCCTGCATCGCTTTGACGGTCGGCAGGAAGATGGTTTTCATACACTCGTCCGCAATTTCGTTCGTGTAATACGGGTTCGGGCTGATGGTACCCATGCCGCCGGTGTTCAGGCCCTTGTCGCCGTCCAGTGCACGCTTGTGGTCTTTAGAGGACACCATCGGGCGCAGCGTCTTGCCGTCCGTAAATGCCAACACGGAAACCTCCGGGCCGGTCAGGAATTCCTCCACAACAACGTTGTTGCCGGAAGCGCCGAACACCTTGTCTTCCATGATGGTGTGCACAGCATCCTTCGCCTCGTCAAAGTTTTGCGCGATGATAACGCCCTTGCCGAGCGCCAAGCCGTCTGCCTTAATGACAACCGGGAACTTGCCGCGCTTTTCCACGTACTCTACGACCTCTTTCGGATCGGAGAACACCGCGTAATCCGCTGTCGGAATACCGTATTTCTTCATCAGATTTTTCGAGAACACCTTGCTGCTCTCGATGATGGCCGCATTCGCGCGCGGGCCGAATGCACGGATGCCCTCTTTTTCGAGCGCATCTACCATACCGGCCGCAAGCGGGTCATCCGGCGCAACAAACACAAGGTCAACTGCGTTTTTCTTCGCGAAATCCACAACGCCGTCAATGTCCATCGCGTTAATGGCCACGCACTCGGCGTCTGCCGCAATGCCGCCGTTGCCCGGTGCACACCACAGCTTTTCCGTTTTAGGGCTCTCTTTCAGCTTGCGGATGATCGCATGCTCACGTCCGCCGCTGCCGATAACCAGAATATTCATAATAAAAGCACCTCGCCTTTCGGATCAATGGTGGAACAGACGGATGCCCGTGAATGCCATGGCGATGCCATACTTGTTGCACGTATCGATGACGTTGTCGTCGCGGATAGAGCCGCCCGGCTGCGCAATAAATTCTACGCCGCTCTTGTGCGCGCGCTCAATGTTGTCGCCGAACGGGAAGAACGCGTCGCTGCCCACGGAAACGCCCTTAAACGTCGCAAGCCAAGCCGCTTTCTCCTCGCGGGTGAACACCTCCGGCTTCTCCGTGAAAAACTGCTGCCAAACACCGTCGCGCAGCACGTCGTCATGCTCCTCACTGATGTACACGTCAATGGTGTTGTCGCGGTCAGGACGGCGGATGCCCTCCTTAAACGGCAGATTCAGCACCTTCTCGTGCTGACGCAGATACCAGATGTCCGCCTTGTTGCCCGCAAGACGCGTGCAGTGGATGCGGCTCTGCTGGCCGGCGCCGATGCCGATGGCCTGTCCGTCCTTCGCATAGCAGACGGAGTTCGACTGCGTGTATTTCAGCGTGATGAGGGAGAGCACTAAGTCAAGCTTTGCGTCCTCCGGAATCTCTTTGTTTTCCGTCACAAGATTTGTCAGCATGTCCGCGTCGATTTTCAGTTCGTTTCTGCCCTGCTCAAACGTGATGCCGAAAACATCCTTGTGCTCAATCGGCTCCGGCTTGTAATCCGGGTCAATCTCGACGACATTGTACGTGCCCTTACGCTTTGTCTTTAAAATCGCAAGCGCTTCGTCCGTGTAGCCCGGTGCAATGATGCCGTCGGAAACTTCACGTGCCAACAGCGTTGCGGTTTCCTTATCGCATACGTCGGAAAGCGCTGCCCAGTCGCCGTAGGAGGACATTCTGTCTGCGCCGCGGGCTCTTGCATATGCCGTCGCGATGGGCGAAAGCTCCAGATCGTCCACAAAATAAATCTTTTTCAGCGTGTCGCTCATCGGCTTTGCCACAGCTGCGCCCGCCGGGCTCACGTGCTTAAAGGAAGCCGCCGCCGGCATGCCGGTTGCCGCTTTCAGCTCTTTTACAAGCTGCCAAGAGTTGAACGCATCCAAAAGGTTGATATAGCCCGGTCTGCCGTTCAAAACGCGAATCGGCAGGTCGCGACCGTCGTTCGTAAAAATTTTCGCCGGCTTCTGGTTCGGGTTGCAGCCGTATTTCAGTTCCAGTTCTTTCATAGTTTCCCCTCCGAAAAATCACTTATTCTTGTTGACGATGCGGGTCTCAATCTTGCCCGTCTTCAAATTGATGAAGCGCGTGAACAAGGAGACCTTGTTGTCTTCGTTCAGGTTCGTCCACAGGTCATTCGTAAACGTGTCGATGTCGCCCTCAATCTTCACCGGCTTCGGCTCGCCCTCAAAGGACGGGATACGCGGTGCGCCGTCACACTTATACGTGTGGATGAAGTGGCCGAGGCCGTCCACCGGCGTATAGTCGAAGAAAAAGCTCTGAGGCGCGTCCGGGTTGCCCTCGCAGCTCTTCAAAATGGAAAGCTTATAGGTAAAGTCGCCGTCCTTCAGCTTTACAAGGCCGGAAATTCTCGGCGTAAAGTTCGGGGCGTCCGGCTCAAACTTGCGGGTCTTCAACGCTTTTTTGAAGCTCTTGCCCGCCTTGAGGTATGTAAACACGGTATCCGTCTGGTCTCCGTTCGTCACAATGGTCTTGTTAGCCAAAACGCGCACCGGCGCATAAATGACAAGGGACGGGTCAGAAAGCTTTGCGGGATCAAACGCTTCCGTGCGGATGCCGTCGCCCTGCTCCACAAACACGCGGTTGCGGGAGTTCACGCTGCGGCCCATAATGAAATACGCGATGACCGCATGCACGCCGTCCGCGCTTTTGCCGATAACGATGCCGCGGCCCGGGTATGCGTTGCCTGCAAGTTCCTTTTTAATATCCAGAATTTCCATGTATCCGTTTCCTTTCTATGTAAAGGGATGAATTATTCTTTAATCGTAACGATAGAGCCGTTCACGGAAAGCTTACCCGCGCAGAACAAAGACACTGCCTGCGGCAGAATCTTCCACTCCGCCTGCTCCATAATGCGGCGCTGCAGCGTCTCGGGCGTGTCGCCCTGCTCCACCGGCACCGCTTTCTGTAAGATGATCGGGCCGCCGTCGCACACCTCGTTTACAAAGTGTACCGTCGCGCCGGAGACCTTCACGCCGCGTGCCAAAGCCGCCTCGTGCACGTGCAGACCGTAATAGCCCTTGCCGCAGAACGACGGAATGAGCGCCGGGTGCACGTTGATGATCTTATTTTCAAACGCCTTCGTGAACTTCTCGTTCGTAATGGTCATAAAGCCCGCCAGAACAATTAAGTCCGTGTGCTTTTCTTTCAGCAAGTTTTCGAGCGCTTCGCTGTACGCGTCCACGTTTTCATAGTCGCTGCGCGCCAGCACAATGCCCTCAATGCCCGCGTTTTTCGCACGCTCCAAAGCATAAACGCCCGGCTTGCTCGCCACAACCACGGAAATTTTGCCGTTTTCGATTTTACCGGCTTTCTCCGCGTCGATCAGCGCCTGCAAATTCGTTCCGCCGCCGGAAACGAGGACTGCGATGTTCAGCACAGGATGACCCCCTCGTCGCCCTCAACCACTTCACCGATGACAAACGCCTTTTCGCCCGCATCATTCAGCGCCTTAATGGCCGCGTCCGCCGTCTCCTTGGAGACCGCCATGCACATGCCGACACCCATGTTGAACGTGTTGAACATGTCGCGCTCCGGAATGTTGCCCGTCTTCGCGATGAGGTCGAAGATCGGCAGCACCGGCACTGCGGAACGGTCCACCTTAGCAGTGAGGCCCTTCTTCATCATACGCGGAATGTTCTCGTAGAAGCCGCCTCCTGTAATGTGGGAGATTGCCTTCACGTCTGCCGCTTCAATGGCCGCCAGCGCAGGCTTTACATACAGGCGCGTCGGGGTCAGAAGTGCCTCGCCCAACGTGCAGCCGAGTTCTTCGTAATACGTTTCAAGCTTTTCTTTATTCAGACCGAACACCTTTCTCACCAGAGAGAAGCCGTTCGAATGTACGCCGGAGGATGCCACGCCAACAAGCACGTCGCCCGCCTGCATCTTGGAGCCGTCAATGATCTTATCCTTATCTACAATGCCCACCGTAAAGCCCGCGAGGTCATAGTCGTCCTCCGGCATCACGCCCGGGTGCTCTGCGGTCTCGCCGCCGATGAGCGCGCAGCCGGACTGCACGCAGCCCTCCGCAACACCCTTTACGATCTCTGCAATCTTCTCCGGCACGTTCTTGCCGCAGGCGATGTAATCGAGGAAAAAGAGCGGTTTTGCGCCGCAGCATACGACGTCGTTCACGCACATGGCAACGCAGTCAATGCCGATGGTGTCATGCTTATCGAGCAGCATGGCCACCACGAGCTTCGTGCCCACGCCGTCTGTGCCGGAAACAAGCACAGGTTCTTTCATACCGGTCATGTCCGGCTGGAAAAGACCGCCGAAACCGCCGATGCCGGAAACCACGCCCGGAATGCTTGTACGCTTTACGTGCTCTTTCATCAGCTCTACGGACTTGTAGCCTGCGGTAACGTCAACGCCCGCTGCCTTGTAGCTATCGCTGTAACTTTTCATTCTTTAACTTCTCTCTTTCTTTAAATTATCTATAAAATGAATTACATGAATTTCTCTGCCCAGTTGCCGTTTCTGAACACCGGGATAACCTCGCCGTCCGGCGTGATGCCGTCAATGTTCATCGTCGCGTCGCCCACCATGAAGTCCACGTGGATGACGGAATCGTTCACGCCCTTGTCGTGAATCTCATCAAGCGTATACTTGTCGTAATCCTTGATGACATTCGGGAAGCCCAAGCCAAGCGCAATGTGGCAGGAAGCATTCTCGTCAAACAGCGTGTTGTAGAACAGAATGCCGAGGTTCGAGATGGGAGAGTCGTTCGGGATAAGCGCCAGCTCGCCGATCTGCGCCGCGCCCTCGTCCATCGCAATCATGTGCTCCAAAAGCTCCTGGTTCTTTTCCGCCTTGCAGGAGACCGCGCGGCCGTCCTTAAACGTAATGGAGAAGTTTTCAATCAAATTGCCTTGGTAAGACAGCGGCATCGTAGAAACGACCGTACCCTCTGCCTTGCCCTTCATCGGGGAGGTGAAAATCTCTTCGGTCGGCATGTTCGGGTTGAAGAATGTACCGTCCAGCAGCGTTTCGCCGCCGCCCATCCACTGTGCGTCCGGGATCAGGCCGCAGGTGAAATCGGTGCCGTTCTCGCTAAAATAGTGCAGGCTCTCAAAGTGACATGCGTTCAGCTTCTCATAGCGTGCTTTGAGGGAAGCGTTGTGTGCTTTCCACGCTTCAACCGGATCGTTATCCTTAGAAACACGAACCGTCTGAAGGATTGCGTCCCACAGCTTCTTCACCGCCACGCTCGTGCGGTCGTTCGGGAACACCTTCTTCGCCCACTTTGCACTCGGTACGGCGACAATCGTCCACTGGTACTTGTTTTCCATCGCGTCGCGGTACGGCTTTCTCACCTTCATGCGGGCAAGGTTCGCCTTCTGCATTTTCTCAACGTTCACGCCCTTCAGGCCGTCCGGGTCGTCAGAGTCGATCCAAATGCGCACCGGCAGCTCGTCAAGCTCATACTGCATACGCGCCTTTTCCCACTCCTGCGTAGCGGAAAGCACCTTTACGCTTTCTTTCTTATAGCGCATCTTGTCAAGGTCCTGGTTCGTCCAGCGGATGTCCACCCACTTCGCACCGGCGCGGTAGGCTTCCTCCGCCACCATCAGTGCGATTTCAGACTGCGCCGTATCTGCCAAGATTACAGCGCCCTGCCCCTTTTTGATGTTCACGCCCATCTGAACGATGAGCTTTGCGTACTTTCGCAAAATCGATTTTGTCATCGTTTATCCCTCCCGAATTATAGCTCGGCAACTTTCTGCTGCAAGGCTTCGTTCTTTTTCGCAACACCCTGCTCCATATCCACCTTCATCTGGTGCAGCTGCTTTGCGATGCTCTCGTCGGAAAGCGCCAGCATCTGCGCCGCCAAAATCGCAGCATTGTCCGCGCCGTCAATCGCCACCGTCGCCACCGGAATGCCGGAGGGCATCTGCACGGTTGCAAGCAGTGCGTCAAGGCCGTCGAGCGTGGAGGACTTCACCGGAATGCCGATGACCGGCAGCGTCGTGTGCGCAGCCAGCACGCCCGCAAGATGCGCAGCCTTGCCCGCCGCCGCAATGATAACGCCAAAGCCGTCCTTTTCCGCGTTCTTAGAGAATTCCGCCGCGGCCTCCGGCGTGCGGTGTGCGCTCATCACGCGCGCCTCCACCGGGATGCCGAACTGCTTCAATCTGCGAATCGCCGGGGAAACCACCGGAAAATCACTGTCACTGCCCATGATTACTGCAACTTTTTTGCTCATTGAAAATCACCGATCCTTTCAAGTTTTGCGGCGTAAAAGAAAGCACCGCGAAAAAAAGAAAATAGGCTGTGCTCAAAAAACACAACCTATGCTTCTAAAATTGACCGCAAAACGCCCATGCAGATACAGTAAAAATGCACATCAGTTCAGCCATATCGCACCTCCGGCACTTGCAGCCTTGAATTTTCTGTCCTTAGTCTGTCTCAAGCGACTGATAAATCAATCCATTAAGCAGACCTTTAAGGCAGCAATGTATAAAATTGTGTGCCAAGCCGTAGGCGTGCTTTATACGTTGTTGCCTTTATCATTTTACGGGATTTTTGCTTGTTTTTCAATAGTTTTTGCCGTTTTTAGAAAAAAATCCAAAATTCTCCCCTGCTCGTGGACATGCGTTGTATACCTCGATATGTCCCCTTTCTCCGCTTCCGTCTCACCATATATCAAATACATAACAACACACCTTGAAATGCAAAAGGGCATTTTCACTTTACCTACGTACATTATCTCCCTCTATTCGTCAAAAAAGGCAGCTTTCCAAGTTCCCTCTGACTGAGGGAGATATATAGAGAGCTTTTATATACACAAGTCGCTCAAATCACCTTGAAAACGCATAAAACGCAAGCTCAATAAAAAAATCCTCTCCCGGCTGCGCCGGGAGAGGATAAATTATATTAGCGGCAAAAGTATTTCGACATTTGCGAATGGCGACTCAAGGCGCTGCCCTAAGAACCCGTAAGTTTTCCGAAGAAAACTTGACTAAAGACTTTTACGCCTTGCTCGCCGTAAACTCTACTTTACTCCTTCGGCGTTTCCGTCGCAAAAATCTCCTTCGCGCTTGCGGCTAAACCTGCCATACCCTGAATCTCGGACGGAATGATAATCTTCGTCGCCTTGCCGTCCGCTACTTTCTCAAGCGCTTCAAAGCTCTTCAAGGTCAGCACAGCTTTATTCGGATCGGCTTCGTTGAGAAGCTTAATGGAATCCGCCAACGCACGTTGCACGGAGAGGATTGCCTCCGCTTCGCCCTGTGCTTCTCTGATTTTCGTCTCGCGCACAGCCTCCGCACGCAGGACGGCAGATTCCTTCTGGCCTTCCGCAATGAGGATGGCGCTGCGCTTTTCGCCCTCTGCGTCCAAAATCTTCGCACGGCGCTCGCGCTCCGCCTTCATCTGCTTCTCCATCGAATCCTGAATTTCCTTCGGCGGAATGATGTTTTTCAGCTCCACGCGGTTGACCTTAATGCCCCACGCATCGGTCGCCTCGTCCAGAATGACACGAATTTTCGAGTTGATAACATCGCGCGAGGTCAGCGTGTGGTCAAGCTCCATCTCACCGATGATGTTTCTCAGCGTCGTTGCGGAAAGGTTTTCAATCGCGGAGATCGGGCGCTCCACGCCGTAAGCATACAACTTCGAGTCCGTGATCTGGAAATACACCACCGTGTCAATCTGCATCGTGACGTTATCCTTCGTGATAACGGGCTGCGGCGGGAAATCGATGACCTGCTCTTTCAGCGAGACCTTCTTCGCAATGCGGTCGATAAACGGAATTTTTAAATGCAGGCCCGTGCTCCACGTGGCGTGGTACGCGCCGAGTCTTTCAATGACGAATGCGTGCGCCTGCGGTACCACCTTAATATTCGCCGCAAGCAGTGCGATGACAAGAGCGATGAGAATGATAATGCCCACAACGCCCCAGTTGATGTACAGTTCAAAATCCATGTTTTTACCTCCAACTTCAATTTAAGATACAGTCGGTGTCACGATAAGCTTTACGCCCTCAATACGCACCACCTGCACCTTTGTGCCTTTTTGAATACGGACATTTTCTGTGCTGCGTGCTGCCCAGTCGTTGCCGAGCACTTCCACGCGCCCATGCGCCGCAAGGTTATCGATATCCTCCGTCACAACGGCGGTCTGCCCCACCACGCGGTCGGCGTTCGTGTGCGTTTCCTTGTTTTGCAGGAACTTTTTCACGAGCGGACGCGTTGCCAAAAGCAGAACGAGCGTCACCACAGCGGCAATCATCACTTGCAGCCAAACCGGCGCGCCGCACAGCTGCGCGATCATGCCGGCGATGCCGCCGCCCACAAACCAGATGGAAATAAGCTGCGCGCTCATGCCCTCCAGTATTGCAGCAATCACAATGACCGCCACCCAGATCATGGTTTCCAAAATCATTCCCCCTTTCTCAAAGCGGAAGCCGCATACACGCGCCCGACCCGTTCAGGCGCCCGCACTCCCTATCCTCATCATATCGGATTTTCATAAAATATGCAAGAGGTTTTCTTCCCCGGAAAAATATTTTACACAGATTATAAAATACCGCGCCCGATTCTGCCGAGCGCGGCTTCAATATTCTTATCGATTCACATGCTCCATGCTGAGCTTCACGCGCAGCCCGTCGCCTGTGTTCTGTACGGAAACTTCAATATAATCGCCGTCGTCGCTCATGCGGTCGTTTTTACCCACAAGGCTGAACCGGAACTGCACGCCGCTGCCGCTTTCGCCGCCCGCCACGTCTTTCAAATACGTTTCAAGCTGCGCCGCGTCATACGTTTCTTTCGTCTTTTCCGCCTGCGTGTAGCGCGTCACGGCATACGGGTCGTTAAACTGCGCCGTGAATTTCTCCACAAACGCTTTAATTTCTGCCGTGCCCGCATCGCTGTTTTCAAACGTCTTCTGCGCTTCCGCATAGCCGAACACACCCGCACCACCGTAGTTTGTGGCAAAATTCGTTTCCATCGTTTGCCCGCCCCACGCGTAGTCCAGCGTGTAGCCGTAGTCGCCGGCCTTTTGGTCGTCCTTCAGTCCCAGCGCCTTCACGGCTTCATCCGCAGACTTTCCGAAGCATCCGAGCAGCGCTTCATTCACCGCCGCGTCCGATGTCTTTCCTCCGCCGGAAGACCCGCCGTTTCCGCCCGCGCAGCCCGTAAAAAGCAGCGCCGCAAGCAGCAGACACAACACCAAGCTGACATACTTTTTCATACGATCACCTTTCCTTTTTTCGGCTTAAAAAACCGCCGTACCAAGGCTTTTTGAACGTACCGAAATCGTACCCGCCTCGGTATTGTTAAATATTTATCTACTGTAATAGTATCAAAACCGTACCGCATTGTCAATCGGCGGAATCCCATATTTCATCGCACAAACTTGTGTTTTCCTACAAAAATCCCCCGCACAGGAAATTGAACCGCACCAGATTATGCGGACAGCACTAAAAGCCCCCATGTAGGATATTGAGTTTTAAGCGGAGTGGCGCAGCGACAGCGGTGCCACTCCCGTTTTTGTTTGGATGCGTTCGTGGTTATAGAAGTAAATATACCTGTCGATCAGTTCGTTTGCTTCTTGGAACGTCTTTGGCTTGTGGCGGTAGATGCACTCTGTTTTCAGAATGGAGAAGAAATTTTCTGCCATGGCATTGTCATAAGGATTTCCTTTCCTTGACATGGACGGCGTTATGCCGTAAGATTGTGTTAGCTTGAAGTATGCTTGCGATGTGTATTGAAAGCCTTGGTCGCTGTGGAGCTGCAACTCCGCAGCGACTTTCTCTTTCTTCATTGCCAGACGAATCGTGTCCAGAACAAGATTCACAGTCTGCCGACTTGCAGTCTTGTAGGCCACAATACTGTTGTCATACAGATCTCGGATCATGGACAGATATAAAATGCCTTCTTTTGTGTGGATGTAAGAAATGTCCGTGACCCATTTCTCGTTTGGCCTGACCGCCCGGAACTGTCTGTTCAACAGATTTTCGTATTTGTGTACCTGCTGACCAAGATTTACCCATTGGCGGCGTCGGCGAACCTCAGACAATAATCCATATTTTTTCATGATTCTGAGCACAGTCTTCGGATCTCTTTGAATATTTCTGCCTTTTAACCACTTCCATACACGTCGATAGCCATAGGTCTTATCTGTCCTGCGCTGACATTCCTCGATTTCCTTTGCCACAACAGCATCGCGATCCGTCTCTCCCAGACGCTTTTTAAAGCAGTAGTAACCACTTCTGGATACCCCGAAGAATTTGCACATAACAGATATTGGGTATTCTCCCCGGTGACGGTGAATGACGGCGTACTTTGCCTTTGGCCTCACTTCCTTTCTGTGGACTGCAGAAAATCCTGCAGTAATTTCACTTCCATCTTGAGCCGCTTATTCTCATACTTATATTCCTGCAGCGTCTTTGCAGGCTTCCTGCCACGAAACTTCGGCGCACCCTTGGCGGCTTTTTTGCGTTGCCGCTTCAGCAGATTGTGAACCGGACGGTCTCCCTCCAAGCCAAGTTCCGCTTCGATTTCCCTGTGGTTCTTCCCTGATTCTAACATCTTTTCTATGGTCGGTAGTAGAACCTGCATATTGGTGTATCTTCGTTTGCTCATAATGAATCCCCCCTGATGTACTTATTATCCTACATCAGGGGGGATTTTGTCTATTGTCCTGTTTTACTGGTTCTGTTCAAATTCCTGTGCGGGGGATCAACGTTTTATGACGTTTTCATGCGGTTTAAGCGCTCTTCATTAGTACATGCCGCCCATGTCCGGTGCTGCCGGAGCTGCGGGTGCAGCCGGCTCCTTGATGTCTGCCACGAGGGACTCGGTGGTCAGAACGGTGGAAGCCACAGAGGAAGCGTTCTGCAGAGCGGAACGGGTGACCTTCGTCGGGTCAACGATGCCTTCGTCGATCATGTCGCCGTAGGTATCGGTCAGAGCATTGTAGCCGTAGCCGACGGTGTTCTTTGCCTTCAGGTGCTCAATGATGATGGAGCCCTCCAGACCTGCGTTCGCAGCAATCTGGCGAACCGGCTCCTCAAGAGCCTTCAGAACGATGGCAGCGCCGGTCTTCTCGTCGCCGTCAACGGAATCGACATAGGCCTTAACAGCCGGAATCGCATCGATGAGTGCGGTGCCGCCGCCTGCGACGATGCCCTCTTCAACAGCAGCCTTCGTTGCAGCCAGAGCGTCCTCAATGCGCATCTTCTGCTCTTTCATTTCGACCTCGGTAGCCGCACCGACCTTGATAACCGCTACGCCGCCTGCGAGCTTTGCAAGACGCTCCTGCAGCTTCTCACGGTCGAAATCGGACGTGGTGGTCTCGATCTGGCTTCTGATCTGGCTGACACGGCTCTTGATAGCCTCGCTGTCGCCTGCACCGTCAACAATGATGGTGTTTTCCTTGTCGATCTTGACCTGACGTGCACGGCCGAGCTGATCAACGGTGGTATCCTTCAGCTCAAGGCCAAGCTCGCTGGAGATGACCTGACCGCCGGTGAGCGTTGCAATATCGGTGAGCATTTCTTTTCTTCTGTCGCCGAAGCCCGGAGCCTTAACGCCCACGCAGGTGAACGTGCCGCGGAGCTTGTTGAGGATCAGGGTGGTCAGCGCCTCGCCCTCAATGTCCTCCGCGATGATGACGAGCTTCTTGCCGGACTGTACGATCTGCTCGAGCAGCGGCAGAATCTCCTGAATGTTGGAGATCTTCTTATCGGTGATGAGGATGTACGCGTCGTCGATGACAGCGACCATCTTGTCGGTATCGGTGACCATGTACGGCGTAATGTAGCCGCGGTCGAACATCATGCCTTCTACGACCTCGCTGTACGTCTCAGCCGTCTTGGATTCTTCAACGGTGATAACGCCGTCGGACGTGACCTTTTCCATCGCGTCGGCGATGAGGTTGCCGATCTGCTCACTTGCAGAGGAAACAGCTGCAACACGGGCAATGTCCTTCGTGCCGGAGACCTTCTTGGCGTTCTTCTCAATCGCCTCAACAGCGGTCTCGGTCGCCTTCTGAATGCCCTTTCTCAGAACCATCGGGTTTGCGCCTGCGGTAACGTTCTTCATGCCCTCACGGATGAGTGCCTGTGCAAGCAGTGTTGCGGTCGTGGTGCCGTCACCTGCAACGTCGTTCGTCTTGGTTGCAACTTCCTTCACGAGCTGTGCGCCCATGTTCTCAAACGGATCTTCAAGCTCAACTTCCTTAGCGATTGTCACGCCGTCGTTCGTGATGAGCGGTGCGCCGAACTTCTTATCGAGCACAACGTTTCTGCCCTTCGGGCCAAGGGTGATCTTAACGGTATCTGCAAGCTTGTTGATACCGCCGAGCAATGCTTTTCTGGCTTCTTCGCCGTAAATGATCTGCTTTGCCATAATAAATTACCTCACAATTCCAAATATCAAAAATAAAGACTGAAACTCAAATTACTCAACGACTGCCAGAACATCGGACTGACGAACGATGGTGTATTCCTCGCCGTCGATCTTCACTTCCGTGCCGGTGTACTTGCCGGTGATGACGCGGTCGCCGGCCTTAAGCTGCATAACAACTTCCTTGCCGTCTACCATGCCGCCGGGGCCTACTGCGATAACACGGGAGATCTGCGGCTTCTCCTGTGCCGCGCTTGTCAGCACGATGCCGCTCTTTGTGGTCTCCTCCGCTTTCTCGGCCTGAATGAGTACTCTGTCTGTCAAAGGCTTAATGGTCATAACTTCCACCTCGGCGCCTAATGCGCCGTATCCTTTCTCCCCGCAGTTCATAAATAAATTTTTCGCGTACAGCGGGGTGCGCCGCGAAACCCGCCGGGGTGCGGCCCGGTCGGTAAAGAAATACAAGTTTAGGTCTCGGGGAACTGTGCCGCTTACGCTTTAGCACTCCTTATCCCCGAGTGCTAAACTTATTCTAATCACTTGGTCAAGAAAAGTCAATAGGAAAATCGCGATTTTTTTGACTTTTAACAGTTCCGTAATAATTTTGTCCTCCGATGTCCTCTGATGTCCGCTTTTTTCATACAAAACCACCCACAAAACGACAAAAAAACAGCCCCGCGCTCGTTTGAAACCGGGACTGTCTTTTGCAAATACAGCTTAAATCATGGAGGCATATTCGTCAAACGGGGCTAAGCTCCGCTTTAAAATGCCATTGATATATGCAATGAGAATGCCGTAGTTCGTGTACGGCACGCCTTTTTCTTCGGCGGAAGACTGTCTGAACTGCATTTCGCGTTCATTCAGCATACAGCCGCCGCAGTGCACAATAAGGGCATACGGCGAAAGATCTTCGGGAAATCCGCCGCCGGAGGTAAACTCGAATTCAAAGTCCTTGCCGGTGTGTTTGCGGATCCATGCGGGCAGCTTCACGGTGCCGATATCGCCGCACTGGCGGTGATGCGTGCAGCCTTCGGAGATCAAAATACGGTCGCCCGCTTTCAGATTCTCAATAGCCGCCGCGCCGCGCACGGCCGTCTCTAAAACGCCCTTGTAGCGCGCAAATAAGATGGAGAATGACGTGAGCTTAATGCGCTCGGGCACGATCTGCTTTACTTTGCCGAATGCCTGGCTGTCCGTAACAACGAGCTTCGGCGGCGTTTTGAGGCCGTTCAGCACGCCCGCAAGCTCTTCCACCTGCGTGACAGAGCATGTTGCACCCGCGTCCAGAATGTCGCGGATGGCCTGCACCTGCGGCAAAATCATGCGGCCTTTCGGCGCGGAGGAATCGATGGGCGTGACGAGCACCACGTGGTCGCCGCGCTCAAGTAAGTCACCCAAAATAACTTTGGTGTTCTGCCCCTTTGCAGCGATGGCGGCAAGCTTTTCCTTGAGCTCAAAAATATGCTCGCCCGTCTTCGCGCTGACCGCGATTTCGTTGTCATTTTCATCTTTGAAGCCGCCGAGGTCGGCTTTATTCAATACGATGATATACGGCACGCCTTTTTTCTCGATGAGCTTTTGCAGTGCGAGGTCTTCCGCACTTTTGCCGACCGTGCCGTCGATGACGAGCACCGCAATATCAGCTTTATTGAGTACCTGCCGGGCGCGCTGCACACGCAGCTCGCCCACGGTGCCCTCGTCGTCCATGCCGGGCGTGTCGATGATGACGACCGGGCCAAGCGGCAAAAGCTCCATGGCTTTCTGCACGGGGTCGGTCGTGGTGCCCTTGACATCGGACACAATGGAGATATTCTGCCCCGTAACGGCGTTCACCACGCTGGATTTACCGGCGTTGCGCTTGCCGAAAAAGGCGATGTGCACACGGTTTGCCGAGGGGGTCTGGTTGAGGTCTGCCATAGAAGTCGCCTGCCTTTTAAAGAATAACCGAAAGTTTTAGAAACGGAAGTCGCGCTCGCCGTGGGCGACCTTTTCAACGTAGCCCTTTGCGATGCTGCGGGTCTTCTCGTTCGGGATATTTTCAAGCTCCTGCGCGATCATCTTTTCGCCGATGGCCTTCGTCTCCGGGGAAGCGTAGTCCTCGAGGAATTCTTTTAAGGTGATGAGTGCGTTCGGGTGGCAGCAGTTCTGGATCTGTCCGCTCTTACACAGGCTCATGAAGCGGTCGCCGGTGCGGCCCTCGCGGTAGCATGCCGTGCAGAAGGACGGAATGTGGTCGGTCTCCATCAGCCAGCGGACGACCTCGTCAAGGGAGCGCTGATCGGAAACGTCGAACTGCTCGGTGTCGGTGGGGCGCTCCTCTTCGGCATAGCCGCCGACGGAGGTACGGGATGCGCCGCTGATCTGCGAAACGCCGAGATTGATAACCTGCGCGCGTACCTTCTGACTCTCACGCGTGGAGATGATCATGCCGGTGTACGGCACGGCGATACGAATAAGTGCGCAGATTTTCGCGAATGTTTCGTCGCTGATGCCGTTATCAAACTTCGTCGGGTCAATGTCGTCGGCTTTTTTAAGGCGCGGCACACTGATGGTATGCGGGCCTACGCCGTGCACGGCTTCAAGGTGCTCCGCGTGCATCAGCTGGCCACAGAACTCGTAACGGTACATTTCAAGGCCGTACAGAACGCCGAGACCCACGTCATCGATACCGCCCTCCATGGCGCGGTCCATCGCCTCGGTGTGGTAGGCGTAGTTATGCTTCGGGCCCGTGGGATGCAGCTTTTCGTAGCTTTCCTTGTGGTAGGTCTCCTGGAACAGAATGTACGTGCCGATGCCGGCTTCCTTTAATTTGCGGTAGTTTTCCACGGTCGTCGCGGCGATGTTGACGTTTACGCGGCGGATGGCGCCGTTCTTATGCTGAATGCTGTAAATGGTCTTGATGCAGTCGAGAATGTACTCGATGGGGTTATTCACCGGGTCTTCGCCGGCTTCAATGGCAAGGCGCTTATGACCCATGTCCTGCAGCGCAATGACTTCCTTTGCGACCTCCTCCTGCGTCAGCTTGCGGCGCGGGATGTGGTGGTTCTGGCGGTGATACGGGCAGTAGGTGCAGCCGTTCACGCAGTAGTTGGAAAGGTACAGCGGCGCGAACATGACAATGCGGTTACCGTAAAACTTGTGCTTGATCTCGTTTGCAAGCTTATAGATTTCGTCCAGAATCTCCGGGTCTTCGCAGGCGAGCAAAACGGATGCTTCGCGGTGTGAAAGTCCCTTACACAGACGGGCTTTATCGAGAATTTCGCGGATGAGCGGCAGGTTATCTTTGTTCTCGTCCGCGTATTTTAAGGTGTCTTCAATTTCTTCGTGGCAGATAAATTCCTCTGCTTTTAAGGATTTCGGATCGTACATAATTTGAATTTTCCTTTCTTTCGGGTCAGTTCACTTTCCCGTTAGTCATTTTTTCGGATCACTCCGTTTTGATTTCCGGCTCTGTGCTCGTGAAATTGGAATACGCCGTTTTGATGTTGGCGCCGCGCACGCGCCCGAGCTTTCCCGCCATGGCACTGATGACATCCTGTGGGGCATCCACCGCCACACAGATGATGTTGATATTTTTCTGTCTGTACGGCAGCCCCATACGTCCGATGATGTACCGGCCGTACAGGTGCAGAATGTCGTTGATTTCTTCCGCGTGGGCGTTATCTTCTAAAATAATGCTCATCACGGCTACGCGTGTCTGCATAAAACACCTCCCGTTTTTATAAAACAAGCAAAACAAAAATGCTCCCTGCCGAAAATGCAGGAAGCACAAAAAGCGCAGAATCTATCTGCGGAATATACCTCTATCCATTTTCGGCTTACACGCGGCGATGCCTTGTGCTCAGAACGAAAAAGCTGTTTTGCGGCGCACCGCAGAAAAAACTTTGGTGAACCGTGTTTTGTATAGTATAACGGATTTTCAGAAGTTTGTAAAGAGCGGATTGCAAATTTTGACAACGAAAAAGCCCCGGCGTACAGCCGAGGCTCTGTTTGTTTCAAAAATTACGCGTCCAGCATGGTAATGACGTGCCTCGGGCAGACCTCGGCACATTTGCCGCAGCCGATGCACTTTGCGGGATCGACCTTCGCGCAGAAGTTCGTTACCTTTACGGCGCCCACTTCGCACGCCTTCATGCACTTGCCGCAGCCGATACAGCCTACCTTGCAAACCTTCATCGTCTCTGCGCCCTTATCACAGTTGGAGCAGCGCACGACCGCCTGCTTTTTCAGCGGCACAAAGCTGATGAGCCCCTTCGGACATGCAGCGGTGCATTTTGCGCAGCCGCGGCACTTTGCGGGGTCGATTGACGCCATGCCGTTGCAGACGTTGATTGCGCCGTATTCGCACACGGCGGCGCAGTCGCCCATGCCCATGCAGCCGTAGCGGCAGCTGGAGATACCGCCGGCAAGCAGGGTAGATGCGGCGCAGCTATCGATGCCGTCGTAGCGCATTTTGTCGCTGGTGCAGTCATAGTTGCCCATGCAGTGGACAAGCGCCGTCTTTTTCTCGACGGCAACGTCGCCCGTGCCAAGCAGCTCTGCGCACGCTTTGGCGCACGCTTCGCCGCCGGGAGAACACAGCCCGGGCTGCGCTTCGCCCTTAGAGAGCGCCGCCGCATAGCCGGAGCAGCCGGAAAAACCGCACGCGCCGCAGTTCGCGCCCGGAAGCACCTCTAAAATCGCTTCCGCTTTCTCGTCCTTCGGCACGGCCATGATGGCGGAGGCGACCGCCAGAATAATACCCGCCAGAAGACCGATGCCCGCGACGATCAGAACCGGGATCAAAATTTTATCCATATAGAAACCCCTTTCGTTTTGCTCAGGCGAGCAGACGGTCTATAATGCCGTTAAAGCCGAGGAACGAAACCGCCACAAGCGACGCGGCGATCAGCGTGATCGGCAAACCTTTGAGGAAATTCGGCACGTCGCACAGCTCGAGGCGCTCACGCACACCGGCGAAAATGACCATTGCAACCATGAAACCGATGCCCGCGCCGAACGCGTTGACAAGCGATGCCAAATAGCCGAAGCTCGGGTTTTCCGCGCCTTTTTCGAGCACGAGCATCGTCACGCCCAGCACGGCGCAGTTCGTCGTGATGAGCGGCAGATAAATGCCGAGCGCGTTATACAGCGGCGGCATATACTTGTGCATCACAGTCTCCAAAAGCTGCACGAGCGCCGCGATGATGAGGATGAACACCACGGTCTGCAAATAATCGAGGTTCAGCGGGACAAGTACATACGTATACACCGGCCATGTGACCGCCGTCGCGATAACCATGACAACCGTTACGGCGCAGCTCATGCCGAACGCCGTATTGAGCTTTTTGGAAACGCCGAGGAACGGACAGATGCCGAGAAACTTATTGAGAATATAGTTCTCCGTGAGGATTGCGGCAAGGAAAATGCCGACTAAAAATTTAAGACTCATGCTTTGCCGCCCTCCTTTTCACATTTTTCCTGTACCTTAGAGCAGGAAGCCGCCAACGGGCATGCAGCGCAGCCCATGGTCTCCGGCGCTTTGCCCTCCGCGGAAAGCTTGCCCGCAATGGCGATGAGAATACCGAACACGAAGAAGCCGCCCGGCGGGAGCAGGAAAATGATGATGGGATCCATGAAATTTGAGAGGATCGGAATGCCGAACACGGTACCCGCGCCGAGCAATTCACGGATGATGCCCATGGCGAGCAGCGCGGCGGTGAAGCCCACGCCCATTCCAAGACCGTCTACGATGCTCGGCAGCACGGGATTTTTGCTGGCGAACATTTCCGCACGACCCAAAATGATGCAGTTGACAACGATGAGCGGCAGGAACACGCCGAGCGACTTGTTAAGCGCCGGCACGTAGGCCTTGATGAGCAGCTGCACAATGGTAACAAAACCCGCAACAATGGTGATATACGCCGGGATGCGGACTTTATCCGGGATGATTTTTTTGAGAAGAGAAATAACGGCGTTGGAACATACGAGTACGAATGTCGTCGCAAGGCCCATGCCGATGGCGTTCGAAGCCGCCGTGGTGACGGCGAGCGTCGCGCAGGTGCCGAGCATCAGGCGCAGCACGGGGTTCTCTTTGATAATGCCTTTTGTAAATTCTTCTTTGAGGCTTTTTGCCATGTTATGCGCCCTCCTTTACCGTGTTGTACTTTGTGATGGCTTCGTTGACGGCGTTCGTCACCGCGCGGCTCGTGATGGACGCGCCGGTCATGGCTTCGATCTCGCCGTCCGACGGCGCCTTATTCTTCACAAGCGTGATGCCCTTTTCCGGCGCAGTCTGCTTAAACTGATCCGTAAAGGAAGCCTTTTCCGCGTTCGCGCCAAGACCCGGTGTTTCGCTGTGCTCCAGAATGACAACGCCGGTGATCTGCCCGTCGGCGCTGATGCCGGTCATGACCTTCACCGCACCGCCGTAGCCCTTCGCCTCCGTCTGGAAAACGTAGCCAACCGTTTCGTTATTCGCTTTGCCGATGTAATAGCCGTCCGCTTCTTCAAAGCTGTCCGCGTCGCTCAAAACGACTTTTCTCGACTGCTCCGCTTCCAGTGCGGACTGCTCGGCAATTTTATCCTTCGTCAGCAGATTTGTGCCTGCCAGAAGCGCCGTGACGACAAGGCAGATGACAAACAGAATGAGCGCCGGTTTTAAAATATCTTTCGCGGTGATCTTCATTTTGCGTCACCCGCTTTCTTTGCCTTCATTTTGCCGAACGTCTGCGGCTTCGCAACGCGCTCAATGAGCGGCACTAAAATATTCATCAGTACAATGGAGTACGATACGCCCTCCGGCAGAGACGCGAACTGGCGGATTAAAATCGTCAGCACGCCGCAGCCGACGGCATAGATCACGCGTGCGCTGAAGTTGATGGGGCTTGTGGTGTAATCGGTCGCCATGAAAATCGCGCCGAGCAAGAGGCCGCCGGAAAGAATATCCATCAGCGGGTCGCGGCCGAGCAGTGCGGAAAGCACCGCTGCCGTTGCAAGGTACGTGACCGGGATAACCGGGCTGATAACGCGGCGTGCAACAAGGTAAATGCCGCCGAGAATGAGTGCGAGTGCACAGGTCTCGCCGAGACAGCCGCCCGTGTTGCCGAGAAACATATCGAGGTAGCTCGGCAGCGCCGCACCCGTGCCCTCGGAGAGAACGCCGAGCGGCGTTGCGGTCGTCATGGCGTCGGAGAAGCTGTGGTCCATCGGCGCCGTCCACGCGGTCATTTTCGCCGGGAACGAGTTCATCAGAATGATACGCGCCGTCAGCGCGGGGTTCACGAAGTTCTGGCCGATGCCGCCGAACATCTGCTTTACGACAACAATGGCGATGACGCCGCCGAACGCCGCAATGATGGGGCTGATGGAAACGGGCAGGTTCATCGCGAGTAAAACGCCCGTCACAACGCAGGAAAGGTCACCGACCGTCTGGCGGCGCTTCATGACGCGGCGGGATATGTATTCGCTCAAAATGCAGGACGCGACCGTCGTCAGGATAATAACCGCCGCGCGGAAGCCGAAAATGATGACGGACGCAATCATCGCCGGGGTCAGCGCCAAAATGACGTCCAGCATCAAAGTCTGGGTGGTGTCTTTTGACTGAAAGTGCGGCGAGGAGGAAACGATGAATTTGTTCACTTTTTAGCCGCCTCCTTCTTTACATAGTATTTGCCGAGGCGAATGGCCTGCACGATGCGGCGTTTCGCCGGGCAGGAGAATGCGCAGCAGCCGCATTCCATGCACGTCATGATGTCGAGTTTTTTCAGCATTTCTACATCCTTGCGCTCCGCATATTTTTCAAGCTTTGCGGGCACAAGGTTCATGGGACATGCCGCAACGCAGCGGCCGCAGCGGATGCAATCGGTCGGCTCCAAAAGGCGCGCTTCTTCCGCGCCGAATGCGAGTAACCCGTTATTCTGCTTTAAGACCGGCAGCTCGTCGGTTGTCACAGCGACGCCCATCATCGGGCCGCCCATGATGAGCTTCTGCGGTTCTTCCTTATAACCGCCGCAGAATTCCATGACCTCGCGAATTTTTGTGCCGATGGGCACAATGACATTCTGCGGGTTCTGCACGGCGCTGCCGTCCACCGTGACGCGCTTCATCGTCAGCGGCATGCCGGTGCGCATGTAGCTTGCAAGGAACGAGACGGAGCCGATGTTCATGACAAGGCAACCCACGTCTGCCGGCAGACCGCCCGCCGGGACTTTTCTGCCCGTTGCCGCCTGCACCAGCACCTTTTCCGCGCCCTGCGGGTAGCTTGCATGCAGCTTTAACACGCGCACTTCGTCGTTCGGGTCCATTTTCGGGTCATCCGCAATGCGCGTCAGCGCTTCGATGGCGTCGGGCTTATTGTCTTCAATCGCGATGATGACGCGGTGCACGTCTAAAATCTCTTTAATCTTATAAATACCGGCAAGCACGTTTTTGCCGTTTTCGAGCGCCTCGCGGTGGTCGGAGGTAATATAGGGCTCACACTCCGCAACGTTGACGATGAGCGTATCGATTTTTTTGTCCGGGGGGACGTTTAATTTCACGTGCGCCGGGAAGCCTGCGCCGCCGAGACCGACGAGACCCGAAGCGCGCGCCGCATCGGCCAGCTGCTGCTTCGTTTTGACCTCCGGCGGGGGACATACCGCAGGGTCGTGCTCCATTAACCCGTCCGACGTGATGATGACGGCGTCCACCGCCTGCCCGCCGGGCATAATGACTTTTTTGATCTCCTTCACGGTGCCGGAAACCGAGGAATGGATCGGCACGGAAACGTATGCGTCGCTGTCCGCGACCTTGGTGCCGACATACACGTGGTCGCCCTTTTTCACACAGGGCACACACGGTGCGCCGATGTGCTGCGTCATAGGCAGCGTGATCTCATCGGGCGGCGGCATCACGCGCGTTTCGGTGTGCGCCGTGTTCTTATGGTGCGGCACATGCGCGCCGCCGTGCGTGCGGAACGGGCGCTTCGGAAAAGACTGTTCCATCTTTATTCCTTCCTTTCTTTCGCGTTAAAAAACAGACTTTGCCGGTGCAAGACACAACAAAGTCACAGTTTTTGAGTTTATTCAATTTTAGCACTGCTTTTGTACATTGGCAATAGAAAAAAGCGGTATTTCCACAATTTTCTAACGGAATATGGGCATGCACATTTATTTGTAAGCTTTACCGCATGCGTCGCACGGACGAAATGAGCCCCGTATCGTACTCCGAACGCAGGATGGAGTAACACACATTGTCAAAAATTTCGCCGTCAAACCGCTTAAAGCCGCACGGCATAACGCCCTCAAAGATGAATCCCGCGCGCTCGATGACCTTTCTTGACGGCTCGTTGCCCACAAAGTGGCTGATGGCGACGACCTCGACGTTCATCACTTCAAACGCGTTCTGCACCATGGCGCGCAGCGCTTCCGTCATGTAGCCGTTATGGCGGTAGCGGCGCGAAAGCTCGTAGCCAATCGAAATACTGTCCGTATTATAGCGGCAATAATCGCGCTGATACTTGATCTTGCCCATCACTTCGCCCGTTTCGCGCAGGGTGATGGCAAAGGCATACGGGTCGTCTGCGGCGCGCCTCAATTCACTCTCCGCCTCCGCCGGTGTAGAAATCGGCTTGGAACCCGCCCGCAGCATGGTATCCGCATCGGCGGCAAACAGCAGAAAGCCGCTCATGTCCTGCATGGAAAAGCGTCTAAGGCGCAGGCGCGGCGTTATGATTTCCGCTTTTCCGAGTGTATCACCGCGCATTTTTCGACTCCTTCGGCAATGCCGCGCCGCGCGGCAAAATGAAATTCAGTGCGTGCGGCAGAATGTTGTATTCCTCGCTTTTCACCTTGATGCACAAGCCGTCCATATTGCTGACGACTTCATTTTCGCTTTGAATTTCGATCTTCACGCCGCGGCGGTAAACGAGCAGGTCGGAAAACGCCGGGTTGCTTAAATGCTCACCGCGCTTATACTTCGGCACAAGGCCCGGAATGCGGGAATAGGCGGGCTTTCGGATCAGCACAAAATCGAGCAGACCGTCGTCTATCACCGAGTTCGGCGCGCCGCAGTACCCGCCGCCATACCAGCGACCGTTGCCCGCAAGCGTGAACAGAAATTCGCCCGTAACGGTCTCTTTTGTGCCGTCCGCATAGTAAAACATTACGGTCATTTTGTCCGCAAGGTGCCCCAAAAAGCACTTTGCAAGCGAAATGGTGTACGCAAGCTCGCCCGAAACGAACGGCAGGTGCTTATAATAATTCATCTCCGCCGCCACCTTGGCGTCAAAACCCACAGAGCAGATGTTCACGGCATCGCCGTGCTGCGTGCGGATCATATCGATGGACACAGTCTTGCCCGCCAGCTGATTTTCCGGGTTCAAAAACACTTCGCGCTTGCCGAATGAGCGCACGAAGTCGTTGCCGCTGCCGCACGGATATACGCCCACGGCGGCGTTTTTGTGAAACTCCGCACCGCGCACGACCTCCAGCACCGTGCCGTCGCCACCGACAGCCCAAATGCGCACCGCATCGCCCTTTTCGGCGGCCGCTCTCGCCAGCTCCTCGCCATGGCCCGCGCGCTGTGTGAGATAAATTTCCGGCTCTTCCCCGTGCGTGGCATGCACGGCGCGGATGCGCTCCATAAACTGCACGGTATGGTCGTGCTTGCCGGCTTTTGGGTTGATGATATAAACATTCCGCATATGTACCCTCCCCTAAAGCATTTTTTATGCCTTAAAATACATGTAATACTGGCAGCGGATCATGCCGTTGTAGAGCTTGCGGCGGCGGTCGGCTTTTTTGCCGAAGCATGTCTCAAACCGCTCGTCCGGACTGATGGCAGCATAGCTCCAGCCGCGCTTCGGCGTGAAGACGCGCCCCATCGTTTTGTAGATGTCCTCCGCCGTTTTTACGTCTAAAAGCCGCTCGCCGTACGGCGGGTTGCAGATGACGCAGCCGAACGGGCCGTCGTTGCTGAAATCCTTGATGTCGCGCACTTCTGCGGAGATATACTGCGCAACGCCCGCTTTCTTCGCGTTTTCAAGCGTCAGGCGCACGGCTTCGGGGTCAATGTCATAGCCGAACGCCAAAAAGCCCTCATCGCGGCGTTCAAGTGCCTTTGCGGCAATGCGCTCGTTGTCCCAGATATTTCCGGGGACGGCTTTCCACTTTTCCGCCGCAAAGTGGCGGCGCAGGCCGGGCGCAATGTGCATGGCAAGCATGGCGCCCTCGATTAAAATCGTACCCGAACCGCAGAAAGGGTCGATGAGCGTGCCGTCCGTGCGCACACGGGAAAGCTTTGCCATGACCGCCGCAAGCGTCTCTTTGATGGGCGCTTCGTTGGAATTTTTGCGGTAGCCGCGCTTATGCAGCCCCGCGCCGCTCGTATCCAGCATAATGCTGACCTTGTCTTTCATAATTAAAAACTGAATCTGGTAGTTCGCGCCCGTCTCCGGGAAATGCTCCAGCTTATACGCCTCCTTGAGGCTTTCCACCACGGCTTTTTTGATAATGGCCTGACAGTCCGGAACGCTCATGAGCTGACTCGATAAACACCGCCCCTTGACCGGAAATGCGTCGTCGCGGCCGATCCACTCCGTCCACGGCAGGGCCTTCACGCCGCGAAACAGGCTTTCAAAGCTTTTCGCTTCAAATGTACCGAGCAGAACGAGCACGCGCTCCGCAAAGCGGGAGCGGATATTCGCGCGGGCGATTATCTCCGGGGAGCCTGCGCACAGCACACGTCCGTTTTCCGGCGCGACATTTTCCGCGCCCATATCGCGGAGCTCCTCCGCTACAAGACCCTCAACACCCAAAAGGCAGGGCAAAACAAGCTGATATGTATGCAAAGTTATCACCATTTTCATTTCATATATTTAAGTATTTTTTAGTATACCATAAATCGCGCACTTTCGACACCGTATACAGAAAAAGAAATAAAAAAATTACCCGCCGACTTTCAGAAAAGCCAACGGGCAATGAATTTAAGCTTAATAGAACGTCGCAACGGGCTGCGCGGGCGCTTCGGCAGGCTCGATGTTCTGAAGCGTCAGAACCGGACCCTTGCGGCCGTAGAGCTTGTGCCACTTATACGCAACGGAAAGGCGCATGGTGTACCACTTTCCGTTTTCCGGCATTTTGTCCGCGTCGCACAGCGTAAGCAGACCCGCAAACTGGATATCCTCCACGCAACAGGTCATCAGCTGGCGGCCGAAGAAGAACATGCCCGGCTTCATGCGCGGGTTCACGGCTGCAAGGCCCTTATACTCGACGACCTTGCCGTCGTACTTCTTCGGATCTTCGGAAAGGTCACGGTACCACAGCGCGTAATCGCCGTCTTCAATCTTTACGACCGGCGCGTTGATGTCAAACGGCAGCGGATCTTCGATCTCGTCGTATTCGACGTCGCCGTTCGTGTACTCGTAGGCGATGTCCGGGCGGCGGCTGATGCCGCGCACAATCTTGTGGAACGCCATTTTGTCCATGTCCTTCGTGAAGCGGTTGAACACGACCAACTCGCAGCCGGAGAGCTTATCCACAACAAGGCCGCGCATGTTGGCGTTGTAAGTGAGGAATGTCGTCGCGTCCGCGAACATGAATTCCTGATAGACCGCCCAGTTTTCCGGCATGTTGTCGTACAGCGTTTTCAGCTGCCACATGCCGTTGTACTCGATGAGCACACGGGAAGCGCGATGCTTTTTCGCGAGGATGTCAAGCGTTTCGCTTGTCAGCTCGTCTTCGTCCTCAATGTTTTCCACATAGATATTCTTCATGTAGGGGCGGGACTCGTCGTACTCCGCCTCGCCTTCCTCGCAGACGAGCAGCAAGGTACGCTGCCCGTTATTGAAACGCTTATCCGCAAGCGTTTCGTCTATAAAAGAGGTCTTGCCTGATTCGAGAAAGCCCGTAAACAGGTAAACCGGCATATCATCCATCAATATTCCGCCTTTCTGTAAGGTTCAGCCCGCATTACGCGAACAGCGCTTCGATCGCGGCCTCGTTGATGTGAGAACCGATGACGCACAGGCGGCCGATGACACCGGCGCTGCCGTTGCGCACAGAGGTCTCCTCCGGCACATAGTCGAAGTGGATCCACTCGCCGTCCCGGCCTGCGACGATGCCCTTTGCACGCAGGATCATACCGTACTTTTCGCTGTTGTCGAGCTCCTCGAGGATGTGCTCAATCTCATCCTTCGTGAACTTGCGGGTCGTCTCGGTGCCCCAGCTTGTGAACACCTCGTCGGCATGATGGTGGTGGTGATGCTCGTGGTCATGCTCATCATGGTCGTGATCGTGGTCATGGCAGCCGCAGGTGCAGTGCTCATCATGCTCATCGTGGTCGTGATGGTGGTGCTCGTGCTCGTCGTCATGGTGGTCGTGGCAGCCGCAGGTGCAGTGCTCGTCATGCTCATCGTGGTCGTGATGGTGATGCTCATGCTCGTCGTCATCGTCGTCATGGTGGTCGTGGCAGCCGCAGGTGCAGTGCTCGTCATGCTCATCATGGTCATGATCGTGGTGATGGTGGTGCTCGTGCTCGGTCTCCTCGGCAAGGAGCTTCAGCTCCTCTTCAAGGGTATTCTTGTGCTCCATCGTCTCGAGAATCTGTGCGCCGGTGAGCTGATCCCACGGGGTGGTAATGATGGTGGCGTTCTGGTTGTGCTCGCGCAACAGAGCGACGCAGGCTTCAAGCTTTTCGGGCTTGATACCGTCCGTGCGGCTCAGAATGATGGAGTTTGCGTGCTCGATCTGGTCGTTATAGAACTCGCCGAAGTTCTTCATGTACATTTTGCACTTGTTTGCATCGGCAACGGTGGTGAAGCTATTCAGCGTAACGTCTTCCATGTGCAGGTTCTGCACGGCACGGATCACATCGCTCAGCTTGCCTACGCCGGACGGCTCGATCAAAATGCGGTCCGGGTGGTAGGTCTCCAGCACCTGACGCAGTGCCTTGCCGAAGTCGCCCACAAGGCTGCAGCAGATGCAGCCCTGGCTCATCTCGGTGATTTCAATGCCGGCGTCCTGCAAAAAGCCGCCGTCAATGGCAATCTCGCCGAACTCGTTTTCGATGAGGACAAGCTTTTCGCCCTTAAAAGCTTCGGAGATCAGCTTGCGGATCAGCGTGGTTTTGCCTGCGCCGAGGAAGCCGGAAAAAATATCGATTTTCGTCATATTCTCATGCCCTTTCGCAATAATTTACGGTTTGGATAAACGCTCTTGGAGGGACCGCGCAATTCGCTTTCTGCGGAAAGTGACTAAAGGCGCTGCCCTTGGGATCCGCCGCCTTTGAAAAGGCGGGCGAAACTTTATTCGCTCGGTTGTCTTTCGCTTATCACAGAATGGAAGTTTACTGAAACTTTCGGTCTCTCCAATCTTGTATTGTAAATCTTTCTTTTAAAAGTTGCAAGGGAAATCGATAAATGTTTACACTTTCATCATTTTCGTGCGGTTTCACACCGTTTCTATCCTTCGCTTAGGTCAAAATCCTCGCTTAAAAGCGCCGCAAGCTCCGCTTCCGTCAGCCTTGTCACGTCTCCGCCCGTCAATCTGCGAGACTGGTTTAAGATCGCGTCCTCAACCAAATTGCGTACCATGCGTCCGTTGCCCGCCGTTCTGGCATCCGTTGCCTGCCGCTTTTCGTAATATTGAAGCAGCGGCGTTTCGCATGTTTCATCGATCGTATAGCCCTTTTTCTTTGCAGTCAGCTTTGTAATGGCCAGCAGCTCCTCCGCCGTATAATCCGGAAACTCGATGATATTCGGGAATCTCGAGCGCAGGCCGGAGTTCGCCGTGAGAAACTCCTCCATTTCTTTTGTATAGCCCGCCAAAATAACGATAAGGTCTTCTCTGTGGTCCTCCATCCCCTTGACGATGGTATCGATGGCTTCCAGTCCGAAACTGTCGTCTGCGCCGCGGTACAGCGAATATGCCTCATCGATGAACAGCACGCCGCCGAGCGCAGAGCGAATGACCTGCTGCGTGAGCGGTGCGGTGTGACCGACGTATTTGCCTACAAGGTCGGCGCGCGTGACTTCAATCAGCTGCCCGCCGCTCAGTACGCCCATGGCTTTTAAATAGCGTGAAACGAGCCTTGCGATGGTCGTTTTGCCCGTACCGGGATTGCCGGTAAAGATCATGTGCATGGTGGGCACATCGGCCTTCATGCCGCGCGCTTCGCGCAGCCGCTGAATGATATAGTTCTGCTCAAGCGACAGCACGTAGTCCTTCACTTCACTAAGTCCGATGATCTCGTTAAGCTCCGATTTCACTTCTTCGGCGGCTCTCGGGTCTGTCGCCTGCTTTTTCTCTTCTTCCACCGTGACGGCAAAATCCGGGAATGTGAACGCGAGCACACCGTCTTTTACGCCGAGTGTGCCGGAAACTGTCTTTTCACCGTCCTTTTCCGCGCGGCGCAGCCTTTCTTCGCTCAAAAGGCGGAAGCAACGTTCCGTCAGCCGCGCCATGCTCTCCACGCCGTCGCGACGACTGAATTTATCCGCCAAAAACGCCGAGGCATCTTCACCGAACGTGAACGTGTAGTTTAGCTTAGCCTTTGTGCGGTCGTTTAATGCACCGAGCGCCGCTTCGCCGATCCTGAGCAAGCTCTCGCGCGTGAATTCCGCCGTGCGGCAGAAATCCGTGACGGAGGACAAAAATGCCGCGCCGAACGCATCGGTAAACGCGCTGTCCTTTTGGCTCGTCAAAAAGACGAGGTACTTCCCGTTTACGGAAATTTCGCTGACAGCATCGGGCACAAGCGCCGTGCCGACATCGATGAGCATGCCTTTCTGCAAAGCATAACGCGAAGCTAATTTTAAAACGCCCGTCTCGCACAGCGCCGCCACCATGGGCAGCAAAGATTTGTGGCACTGCTCAAAATTTTCAAACAGCACAATATCGTTTTCGCTGTGCAGCGCGGAAAAAAGATCCTGTGTGAGTAATTTACCGTCTTCGGCGTTCGGGTAGCGGGAAAGGTCGATATTCGCGACCTCGCCGTTTTTCAAAACGCCCTCTTTGCAGAGCGCCGCAGCCGAAGCCGCAAGCGCACTGTGCCTGCCTGTGCCCTCTTTGCCGGAGATCACGACGACCGCCGCGGGCTTGCCGTTTTCGCGCCCCGTCACGCTCGGGCGGCGAAATGCGGTGAACAGGCTGTCCAAAAATGCGTCCTGCCCAATGACCGTTCTGCCCGTCGCTTCCCTCGCCTCGCGGAACGACTGCGCGGGGTCCTGCGGCGGCTCCTCCGCGCCCTTTGCCTTCGGCTTTTTTTCTGCGGTCTCCGCTTTCGGCGCTTCCATTTCGGGCGTGCCGGTCAGGCCCTCGGCGTCCAGCAGACGGCGCATTTCGTCCATGCTGCGCTGCGCGTCGCTCGTCAGCTTATCGAGGTCGCTGATCTGCCGATTCAGGCTGCTCTGCATGTTGGCATTCGTTTTTTCGATGCTGTTCAAAAAATCCTCGGCGTCTTTTGCGGCGCGGCTTTTCGTGCCGCTGCCCACGTTCAGCTTGCCGCCGGAAAACAGCGCATCCAAAATGCTGTCAATATCGTTTTTCACCTAAAATCCCCTTTCTCCGGGTAAAGCTTACCGCGCTTCGATCGCTGCGACGACGTTTTGCACCAAAGCGCTGTCCGTCACTTTATATTCGTTCTCCGGGATACCCACGCCGTTCAATTTACCACCGAAAAAGATCTCCGGGTTGCCGCAGACGCTTGTATCGTGCCGCAGGGAGCGCGCCGAGGCGTGTACACTGTGCGTGCCGGTCTCGTTGATAAATTCCCCGACATTCTGCGTGTTGATGCCGCCGCCGGGCAGAATATCGATGCGGTCACTTGCGTATTCAATCATCTTTTTCACGGTCTTTGCGCCCTTTATCGCGCTTTCACGCTGGCCGCTCGTCAAAACGCGCGTTACACCGAGACTGATAAGATCGTCGAGTGCTTTAAATACGTCCGGCACCACGTCAATGGCGCGGTGGAACACAATCTCGGCGTTCGGGTTGATTTTCTTGATTTTCCCGATAAAATCGGCGCAGCGGTCGGTGTCAACCGTGCCGTCCGGCTTCAAAAAGCCGAAGACGATGCCGTCCGCGCCCGCATTTAACAGTGCCTCCATATCGCGGCAGCAGGTCTCGTAATCGAAATCCGTGTAGCAAAAGCCGCCCTCGCGCGGGCGCACCATGCACATCACGGGAATTTTCAGTGTATTTTTCACGGCCTGCACCGTGCCGATGCTCGGCGTAAGGCCGCCCAAAAACAGCGCGGAATTGAGTTCAATGCGGTCTGCGCCGCCTTTTTCGGCCTGTACGGCGTCTTCAAAACAGCCACAGCAAACCTCAAACAATACTTTTTCTTTCATATTTATACCAACTTTCGTTTATTTGTCCTATCTGCGGCGCTTTAAAACACACCGCTTTTTGCACTTTCGACTATTCTCACACAAATGCCTTTACAATCCTCTAAAAAAGATTATAATAGCTTTGAACGTAAAAAGAAAGATAAATCGTTAAATTCTAAAGACAGGGGACGAGATTATGTCAGATACCGTTCGTTTAACAGAAGAATTCCGCGGCGGGCTTTTGGACCTGACGCATTACGGCTACATCAGCATTGTAGATGAAAAGGGTAAGGTCATCTACTCCGCAGGCGACCCGGAGGCCATGGTTTTCTACCGCTCCGCTTCGAAGCCCGTACAGGCGCTGCCCGTTATCGCGCATCACCTCGACGAAAAATACGGTTTTACCGATGAAGAAACCGTGCTGTTCGCAGGCTCGCACCTCGGTGAAAGCTTCCACATCAACGCTTTGAAATCCATCATGAAAAAAGCCGACTTAAATCCGGAAGACCTCATTATGAAGCCGACCGTGCCGGGCTCTACGGAAGCAAACGAAGAGCGCATCCGTCAGGGTCTGCCGAAGTCGAAGCTCTACCACAACTGCAGCGGCAAGCACGCGGCGCTCATGCTCACCCAGCGTGAAATGGGCGGCGATGTGAAGGATTACTGGAAGGTCGGCTCCGTCGGACAGAACGAAGTGCTGCGCACCATGAGCGTGCTCTCCGAGTACCCGGAAGAAAAGGTCGTCATCGGCATTGACGGCTGCGGCGTGCCGGTGTTCGCTTACCCGATGAAGAACATCGCGACGGCATATAAGAACCTCGCGTGCATCGATACGATTCAGGACGACGTTCTGCAGGACGCTGCCCACCGCTTTATCCCGCGTATCCATGAATATCCGCACATGATGCGCGGCACGGGCTACTTGTGCTCCCTCATCAACCACGACGCGAACATCATCGCAAAGGGCGGCGCGAACAGCGTGTACGGCATCGGCCTTAAAAAGGAGCGCATCGGCATCTCCTTCAAGATTAAGGACGGCACCGAGGCGGTCTGGCCGCTCATCATCCGCGAGATCTTCCGCCAGATCGGCTACTATAACGCCGATACCGATAAGATGCTCGTCTCGCTTAACAACGGCGTTACCGTTAACGACAACGACACGCCCGTCGGCGAAGTGAAGACCGTATTCACGCTTGAAAAGCACTTCTAAACCTTAATTTTCATTCAGCATTTTAGATAAAGTCTCTGCATCGATTTGTCCCGGTGCGGAGGCTTTTCCTTTTGACGCAAACGTCATCACAGAGCCGAACGCCCCGCCGCGCACGCGCGTCACCTTGCCGAGCTCGCCCATGGAAATGCCGATGAGCGGCCCGCAGAACGCAGTGGATTCATTCATCGCCGCCAGCATCACCATCACATCGCGCTCATTCTGCGGCATCACGGCGATTTTCGGCAGGTCGGCATTTAACGCCATCATGCGCTTATAGCGGTCGGCGATTTCCTCGCGTGCAGGCGTTTTGGAAAAATCGTGGTTCGAGATGATAAGCTTTGTACCCATATCGTGCATGGCCTGAACGGTCTCCTTTGCAATGTCGTCGTACTGCTCGCAAAGGAAAAGCTCTAAATCGACAAGCGGCGCACCCAAGGCGCTCAGCTGCGCGTTCATCGCAAAATAGTCCATGGGATCTATCGCTTTTTCGCCGCCCTCCGCTTTTGTGCGGAATGTGCATAGCACGGGCAACGGCGCGGCTGCTTTAAGAATTTCCGGCGCTGCCGCAAACATGTCCTCATCAAAATAATCGATGCGCCATTCGATAAGATCCGCCGGGGTGGTCTTGATCTCTTTTACGGCGTCTAAAACCGCTTCCGTTGTCTTCTCGCACACCGGCACACAAATTTTCATTCTGCCGCTGCCGAATACCAAATCATTTACAACTACCTGCCGCATAGCTTTCGCTCCCTTTTTGTCAACTTGTACACAGTATAGACAATTTAAGCACAAAAGTCAAAACAAAAAGTATTTATATCTTGTAACAGACTTCTAAATCTGCTATGATGATTTTGTAACCGCGTGACCCCTTTTTCCTACCTATAAAGTGAAAGGAGTTGGCCTTATGACCCGTTTACAAAATTCTTTATTCGCTTTTCTTTTGTGCATCATTCTGCTTTTCACCGCGTGCCAAAGCGCACCGGCATCCTCGGGCGGTGCAGATAAACCGCAAAGCATCGCATCGGAACCGAGCGCTGCCGAGATTGCAACGCTCACCGCACGCCTCGTCGATATTTCGGGCAACCAGCTTTTACTCGCCGGGGAAGACGACGGCGTATACCGCTGCGCAAGGCCGGAGGACGCGCCGGATGACCTCATCCCCGGCATGACGGTAGACGTCACCTACGGCGGCTATATCAAAGCCATTTACCCAAGCGAACCCGATGACGTGCAAAAGATCACCGTGCGCGAAGGCGAAACGGATGGGCGGTGCGCGCTGTATTTGTCCGTGCTGCAGGAATTATTCAACACGGACGAAGCGCTGCAAAGCGACACCGAATATGTCTCCGTTGACCTGACCGAGACACCGTTGACGAAAGGCGAGATACAGGCGATCGCATGGCGGTTCGGCGAGCTTACCGAGCGCCGCCCGCTCACGTTCACGTTTAAGGAGCTGCAAGACGAGGGCTACTTAAAAACGGACGAGCTTTTGTGGGAAGACGGTTGCTTATTCAAGATCACGGAGAAAAACGACGAAAACGGCACACTGACGTTTGACGCCGAAAAATGGCGTGCCGGGGACGGTGCCTCTTACTTTTTAGACTGCACCGCAAAACAGAAGAAAGACGGCACCTATGCCGATTTTGAGATCGGCGCATTTGCTGCCGCATAAAGTTATCATCAAAGAGGGAATCAACATGTTGAAAAGTCAGGAAGTTCGCAAGCTTGCGCCGGAAATGGACCCGCTGCGCATGGGCATGGGCTGGAAAGAGGAGGACCTCACAAAGCCGCAGATTTTAATTGAAAGCACCTACGGGCAGAGCCACCCCGGCTCCGTGCACCTTTTAAATTTGGCGCAGAAAGCAAGCCGGGGCGCATACGAATCGGGCGGCAAGGGTGCGCTTTACTTTGCGACCGACATTTGCGACGGCATGGCACAGGGGCACGATGGCATCAATTATTCCCTGCCCTCGCGCGACATCATCGCCGACCTTGTGGAAATTCACGCCAACGCGACAACGTTTGACGGCGGCGTTTTCCTCGCAAGCTGCGATAAATCTGTGCCTGCGCTGCTCATGGCTATCGGCCGCATCAACATTCCGGCCGTGTTCGTGACGGGCGGTGTGATGGACGCGGGTCCCGACCTTTTAACGCTGGAGCAGATCGGCAAATACAGCGCCATGTTTGAGCGCGGCGAGATCACCGAGGAGCAGTTCACGTATTACAAGCACCACGCGTGCCCCTCCTGCGGTGCATGCTCGTTCATGGGCACCGCGTCCACCATGCAGATTATGGCGGAATCGCTCGGCCTCATGCTGCCCGGCACGGCGCTGATGCCCGCCACCTGCGAAGATCTTTCCGTTGCGGCGGAGGAAGCCGGCAAAACCGCCGTGGCGCTCGCGAAAAAGGGCGTGAAAGCGTCCGATATCGTCACGCTGAAATCGTTTGAAAACGCCATCATGGTACACGCGGCCATCTCCGGCTCCACAAACACGCTGATGCACCTGCCCGCCATCGCGCATGAGTTCGGCATTCCGCTCGACGCGGATACGTTCGACCGCATGCACCGCGGCGCGCATTATCTTTTGAATATCCGTCCCGCAGGCGAGTGGCCCGCGCAGTACTTCTACTATGCAGGCGGCGTACCGCGCATCATGGAGGAAATCAAAGACCACCTGCATCTCGATGTAATGACCGTCACGGGTAAAACGCTTGGCGAAAATCTGGAAGATTTAAAGAAAAACGGCTTCTACGAGAAGTGTGATACCTATTTAAAGAAAACCGGTCTTAAGCGCACGGATATCATCCGCTCGTTCGATGATCCCATCGGCACGAACGGCGCCATTGCCATTCTGCGCGGTAACATCGCCCCGGACGGCGCGGTCGTAAAACACAGTGCCGTGCCGAAGGAGATGCACAAGGCGCTTCTGAAGGCGCGCCCGTTCAACTGCGAGGAAGATGCCATCCACGCCATTTTAACGCACCAAATTCAGCCGGGCGACGCCGTCATCATCCGCTATGAAGGCCCGCGCGGCAGCGGTATGCCGGAAATGTTCTACACCACCGAAGCCATTTCGAGCGACCCGGAGCTTTCTGCCAGCATTGCGCTGCTGACGGACGGTCGCTTCTCCGGCGCAAGCAAGGGTCCCGCCATCGGCCATATTTCGCCGGAAGCCGCACAGGGCGGCCCCATCGCTTTAATCGAAGAAAACGACCTTATCGAGATCGACATTCCGCAGCGTATTCTGTGCGTCGTCGGTATCAACGGCGAAAAATGCAGCGAGGAAGAAGTGCAGCGCGTGTTTAACGAGCGCCGCAAAGCGCTGCCATCGTTTAAGAGCCGCTACACGCACGGCGTTTTAAAGCGCTTCACGCAAACGGCACACTCCCCCATGCAAGGCGGTTACATGGACTAAACCGAATCCTAAAAGCCTGCGTTATGCAACTCTCATTTTGAGCCCCTGCACAAAGCAGGCTTTTCTTTTTCAAAATTCACCATGTATATGCGTATAAATATACATTAGTTTGTGCATTATTCCGCTTGATTTTTGAATGAAATCGGCGTAAAATACATTCATCTTCAAAATTATACAAGTCAAAGCTTAAAGGTATATTGCGGAAGGGTGAATGTAAAATGAAAATTCAAAAGGTTTGCGCTTCATTTTTAATTGGCGCTATGATGCTCTCACTTGCGGCCTGTTCGGGCAGTACGAAGAAGATTGAAAGCCCGGCGGACTTTGAGGGCGCGAAAATTTCCGTGCAGACGGCAACCTCCGCGCACGAAAGCATTCAGGATATGCAGGACGAGGGCATGAACATCAACGTGCTGCCGTACGAAAAGGTGACACAGTGCTTTGACGACCTCGCACTCGGCCGCGTGGATGCCGTGTACGTGGACAGCGTCGTTGCGGGTTACTACCTCGCGGAGGACGACACGAAATACCAGAAAACATGGACGAGCGAAACCGGCGAGCCAATCGGCGTATGTCTTAAAAAGGGCAACGACGATTTGAAAGAGCTCATCGAAGGTGCGATTGATACCTTATATTATGACGGCACCATGGCGCAGCTTTCCGAAACGCACTTCGGCTCCGCTGCCGATGTGGACGGCGTGCGCAATGTGACGGAAAAGCCGGTGCTTGACCTTTCTAAGCTTAAAACACTCAAGGACGGCACCTTAACCGTCGGCGTGGAAGTCGGCTACCCGCCGATGGAGTACACCGATGATGCAGGGCTTGAATATCAGGGTTTCGATATCGACTTTGCAAAAGCACTCGGCGAGGTGCTGGGCGTAGACATCGAGTTTGTCAACACCGCGTGGGACGGCATTTTTGCGGGCCTTGATAAAGAGCAGTACGACGTCATCATCTCGTCCGTGTCCATTACGCCGGAACGTCAGGCCGCGTATGACCTTACGGAACCGTATGTCTCGAATCAGCTTGTCATTGTCACGTTGAAGTAAAAACGCCGATTTTACCCACAAATCTTGAAAAATACCTATGTATATATGTATAAATATACATTAATTTGGCAGTTTCGCTATTGACCCAAACGGGTTTTGGGGGTAGAATACAAGTATTCTAATCGATTGGTACAGTGAAACGACTGTATCTCTTTATCGGGGAAAATTGAGAAAGAAGGACAAAACACATGAAAATGAAGAAAATCCTTGCTGCCGTACTCGCCGGCGTAATGGCACTCTCCGCCACCGCATGCAGCAGCTCCAGTACAAAGAAGATCGAAAGCCCGGACGATTTCGCCGGCGCCAAAGTCAGCGTGCAGACCGGCACCACCGCCCACGACGCTCTGCAGAAAATGCAGGAAGAGGGCGTTGACGTCGAGATTCTCCCGTATGAAAAGATTACGCAGTGCTTTGATGACGTTTCGCTCGGCCGTGCAGATGCCGTGTACGTAGACAGCGTTGTCGCGGCGTATTACCTCGCAGACGACGATTCCAAGTTCCAGAGCGTTTGGAAAAGCGACGAAGGCGAACCGATGGGCGTCTGCATCAAGAAAGGCAACACAGACCTTTTGGAGCAGACCGAAAACGCCATCAACACGCTTTATTATAACGGCAAAATCTCCGAGCTCGCCATGAAGCACTTCGGCACCGATGTCACCGAGGGCGTGCGCAACGTCACCGAGGAACCGACCGTTGACCCGAGTAAGGTCAAGACCGTTAAGGATGGCGTTTTGACCATCGGCTTTGAGGCCGGTTATCCGCCGCTTGAGTACACCGACGACAGCGGCCTTGTGTATCAGGGTTTCGACGTTGATATGGCAGAAGAGATTGGTAAGCTGTTCGGCCTTGAGGTCGAGTTTGTCAACACCTCCTTCGACGGCATTTTCGCAGGCCTCGATAAGGGCCAGTACGATATGATCATCGCCGGCGTCTCCATCACCCCGGAGCGTCAGGAAGCGTATGAAATGACCGAGCCGTACCTCTCCAACCAGCTCGTCATCGTCACAAAGAAGGACGCATAAGCGCAATAGCGTAAAATGAAACTTCGGCAGGAGGCCCCGTTTTGAGGTCTCTTGCCCCATTTATATCGGAAAGGATATCACCATGAACGCCATTCAACAAATCATCGGCTGGATGCCGGCGCTGCTCCAGGCCACCGGCGTAACGCTTGCGCTTTCCGTCACCTCCGTGCTGACGGCACTCGTGCTCGCCGTGTTTCTTGCCCTCGGCAAGATCTCCAAAAACACCGTACTCCGCTCCGTGTGCGGCGCGTACATCTTCTTCTTCCGCGGCACGCCGCTTCTGATGCAGCTGTTTTTCCTCTACTACACGCTGCCGCAGCTCGTTCCGGCGTTCAATATTCAGAGCCGCTTTTTGGCCGCTTGGATCGCGTTCTCGCTGAACGTCGCGGCCTACCTCGCGGAGATCATCCGTGCAGCCATTCAGTCCATCGATAAAGGCCAGCTCGAAGCCTCCACGGCGCTCGGCCTCACCCACTCGCAGGCGATGCGCCTTGTCATCATCCCGCAGGCCTACCGCCGCATGATTCCGCCGATCTGCAACGAGTTCGTCATGGTGCTGAAGGATACCTCTCTTGTGTCCATCATCGCGCTGACCGATTTGACCTACCAGACGAAGATTATCGCTTCCAACAAGGCGAGCGCTCTCGTTTATATCCCGGCTATGATCATCTACCTCATCATCACCGGCGTGTTCACCGTTATTTTCAATCGCCTTGAAAAGCGCCTGTCCATCTACGAATAAGGAGGAATACGGCTATGTCTATCATTAAAACGGAAAATATCTGTAAGTCCTTCGGCTCCGTAGAGGTGCTGAAAAACGTCAGCCTCACCGTAGAGCCGGGCGAGGTAGTCGTTATCATCGGACCGTCCGGCGCCGGCAAATCGACGTATCTGCGTTCTTTAAACCACCTTGAAAAGCCTACGAGCGGCAAGATCTGGATCGACGACAAGCTCATTGAAGACCGCGTGAACGGCCACAATCAGGTAAAGCTGCCGCATAAAGAGCGCGCCGCTATTTTGCTCGAGATGGGCATGGTGTTCCAGCGCTTCAACCTCTTCCCGCACAAAACGGCACTGCAAAACGTCATGCTCGCCCCGATGAACGTGAAGGGCGTGCCGGAAAAGGAAGCCAAAGAAAAGGCCGTGAAGCTTTTAAATCAGGTCGGCCTCGGCGATAAACTCGATTCCTACCCCGCAAAGCTTTCCGGCGGCCAGCAGCAGCGTGTGGCCATCGCCCGCGCGCTCGCCATGGAGCCGAAAATGATGCTGTTCGATGAGCCTACCAGCGCCCTTGACCCGGAGCTCGTCGGCGACGTTCTGAACGTCATGAAGGAGCTTGCGGAAGAAGGCATGACGATGCTTGTTGTCACGCACGAAATGGGCTTCGCCCGCGAAGTGGCAGACCGCGTGGTGTTCATGTACGATGGTGCAATTCTGGAGGAAGGCTCCCCGAAGGAGATCTTCACAAACCCGAAGCACGACCGCACGCGCCAGTTCCTGCAAAGCGTTCTGTAAGGCGATAGTATGTTTGAAAATACCTCAAAATGCGAAGACTGCCTGTATTACGAGTACGACGATGCGTACGGCTTCTATGTCTGCGATATGGACTTAGACGAGGACGAGACCGCCCAGTTCATCGGCGGCCGCTTTCAAAACTGCCCGTACTACCGCCCCGGCGACGAATACACCATCGTCCGCAAGCAAATATAATAGCATTGTATGACAAAAGCTCTCCCGAATTGAACAGAACCAGTAAAACAGGACAATAGACAAAATCCCCCCTGATGTAGGATAATAAGTACATCAGGGGGGATTCATTATGAGCAAACGAAGATACACCAATATGCAGGTTCTACTACCGACCATAGAAAAGATGTTAGAATCAGGGAAGAGCCACAGGGAAATCGAAGCGGAACTTGGCTTGGAGGGAGACCGTCCGGTTCACAATCTGCTGAAGCGGCAACGCAAAAAAGCCGCCAAGGGTGCGCCGAAGTTTCGTGGCAGGAAGCCTGCAAAGACGCTGCAGGAATATAAGTATGAGAATAAGCGGCTCAAGATGGAAGTGAAATTACTGCAGGATTTTCTGCAGTCCACAGAAAGGAAGTGAGGCCAAAGGCAAAGTACGCCGTCATTCACCGTCACCGGGGAGAATACCCAATATCTGTTATGTGCAAATTCTTCGGGGTATCCAGAAGTGGTTACTACTGCTTTAAAAAGCGTCTGGGAGAGACGGATCGCGATGCTGTTGTGGCAAAGGAAATCGAGGAATGTCAGCGCAGGACAGATAAGACCTATGGCTATCGACGTGTATGGAAGTGGTTAAAAGGCAGAAATATTCAAAGAGATCCGAAGACTGTGCTCAGAATCATGAAAAAATATGGATTATTGTCTGAGGTTCGCCGACGCCGCCAATGGGTAAATCTTGGTCAGCAGGTACACAAATACGAAAATCTGTTGAACAGACAGTTCCGGGCGGTCAGGCCAAACGAGAAATGGGTCACGGACATTTCTTACATCCACACAAAAGAAGGCATTTTATATCTGTCTATGATCCGAGATCTGTATGACAACAGTATTGTGGCCTACAAGACTGCAAGTCGGCAGACTGTGAATCTTGTTCTGGACACGATTCGTCTGGCAATGAAGAAAGAGAAAGTCGCTGCGGAGTTGCAGCTCCACAGCGACCAAGGCTTTCAATACACATCGCAAGCATACTTCAAGCTAACACAATCTTACGGCATAACGCTGTCCATGTCAAGGAAAGGAAATCCTTATGACAATGCCATGGCAGAAAATTTCTTCTCCATTCTGAAAACAGAGTGCATCTACCGCCACAAGCCAAAGACGCTCCAAGAAGCAAACGAACTGATCGACAGGTATATTTACTTCTATAACCACGAACGCATCCAAACAAAAACGGGAGTGGCACCGCTGTCGCTACGCCACTCCGCTTAAAACTCAATATCCTACATGGGGGCTTTTTGTGCTGTCCGCATAATCTGGTGCGGTTCAAATTCGTTTCGGGGGAGCTTTTCTACATATAACTATAGAAACTATAGACCGGTTGTTTACTTTTCAAATCACTTGTGATAACATGAGAAAAAACAAAGGAGAATGAAAATGGAGCTATATATTTTGATTGGACTCATTACAATTGTTCTTATTTTGCAGATTGTCTTTCTTCTCAAGAAGCCAAAAAGTGAAAATACGGCAACAAATACGAATTACGAAAGCAATTTTCAGCATATTGAAACCTATATTGCCGATGAGTTTTCACGTAGTCGAAAAGAAACATCCGAAAGCTTAAACAGCCGTTTGAGCGAAATGAACGCCCTGATACGCGAAATTCAGCAGATCAACACGCAGCAAAGCGAAAAGCTCAGCACAACCTTGACGAAGAATATCGATTCACTACTCGAGAGCAATGAAAAGAAGCTCGACCAAATGCGTCAAGCCAATATGGAGCAGAATGAAAAAATAAGCAGCGCCTTAACACAAAACCTAAAAGCTTTGCAGGAAAGCACTGAGAAAAAACTTGAGCAAATGCGCGAAATCAGCGCACGGCAAAATGAACATATCAATGAAACGCTTACAAAAAGTTTAGCTGCTCTACAAGAAAACAACGAAAAGAAGCTTGAACAGATGCGCATGACCGTCGATGAAAAGTTGACAGATACGCTTTCCAAACGTCTGGACAGCAGCTTTAAAGTCGTCGGCGAGCAGCTCAAAAGTGTTTACGAGTCACTCGGCGAAATGCGTAAGATCACCGGCGATGTGACCGCGCTCCAGCGCGTGCTGACAAATGTAAAAGCGCGCGGAACATGGGCAGAGGTGCAACTCGGCAATATACTGGAGCAAACCCTCACCAAAGATCAATACGACTGCAACGTATCTACGAAAAATGATACAAAGCGCGTCGAGTTCGCCGTTAAGATCCCCTCCCGTGAAAAAGACGGCGAGACCGTATGGCTCCCCATCGACTCCAAGTTCCCGCAAGAAGACTACATACGCATTTGCGAGGCTGCCGAAAAAGCCGATAAAGAGGCTCTGGAAGCCGCGCAAAAAGCTCTGGAGCAGAACATTAAAAATCAGGCAAAAACGATTGCCGAGCTGTACATCAATGTCCCAAAAACGACGGATTTTGCCATTATGTTCCTTGCTACCGAGGGGCTTTACTCCGAGGTGCTGCGCCGCCCCGGCTTGTGCGAGGAAATCCAAAACAAGTATCGCATCATGATCTGCGGTCCGACCACAATCACCGCATTCCTTAACACGCTGAATGTCGGCTTCCGCACTATCGCATTGGATAAGAAAGCAACTGAGGTTCAAAATTTGCTAAGCGTTGTAAGTGCGCAATACGAGAAATTTGAGCTTCTTCTCTCTAAAGCAAAGAAAAAAATCGATGAAGCCGGCTCCACCATTGAAGACGCGCAGAAGCGCAGCACGCTCATTCAAAAGAAACTACGCACCGTAGACAAAATGGACGCAGATGAAGCCGAAGCACTGTTAAATTCCGGCGAGTGATTTCAAATCAAATAGAAAGATACCGCATTCAGCCTACAAACCGAATGCGGTATCTTTTTTATCAAATGCTGTAATCGTTGACGAAAGCCGCTTGCTGCTGATCTAATATATCCTGCAGGGTGATGCTGTCGAGGTATTCGTTGATGACGCGGCTGAGCCCCTGCCACACGGGCAGCGTGATGCAGTCTGCACTGCGGTCGCACAGAATGGGGTCGTGATCGAGACACGCGACGGGCGCGAGGCTGCCCTCCGTGATGCGCAGAATCATGCCCACGGTGTATTTATCCGGCGATTGCGCCAGACGATATCCACCCTGAAAACCGCGGCTTGCAAGAAGAATATCGGATTTATTGAGCATCGGTACGATCTGCTCCAGATATTTTTTGGAGACATTCTGACGGCGGGCAATGTCCTTCAGCGCGACGTAGCCGTCATTCTGGTGCTGTGCGAGATCCAGCAGCATGCGCAGCGCATAGCGCCCTTTGGTGGAAATTTTCATGCGGTATCCATCCTTTATGTAAAATAGCGTTTCCGGAATAAAACAAGCGGGCTCACTGTCCGCCGCAAACTTTATACCATAATAACATGTTTTTAGTAGGTTTTCAAGAGTTTTATTTTTGCCGGTAATTTACTGTAAAAACGCCCTCTATAAACTCCTTTAAACTCGCGAAAAAGGGCAAAGCCCGAAAACCTTGCCCCTTTCCCTCATTCATTTTTCTATCCCAAAAATATGTGTTTGGATTCTTGTATGCTGTATCAGTCTGCAAACATCGGCGTGGAGAGGTACCGTTCGCCGGTATCGGGCAGAAGCGCCACGATGACCTTGCCTGCGTTTTCCGGGCGCTTTGCAAGCTGTGCTGCCGCAAAGACTGCCGCGCCGGAGGAAATGCCCACCAAAACGCCCTCGCTGCGTGCCAGCGCGCGGCCGGTCGCAAACGCGTCCTCATTCTGCACGGGGAGAATCTCATCGTAAATGTCGGTGTTCAGCGTATCCGGCACAAAGCCCGCGCCGATGCCCTGAATTTTATGTGGGCCCGCCTTGCCGCCGGAGAGGACAGGGGAGGTAGCCGGTTCCACCGCGACAACCTTAACATTGGGGTTCTGCGACTTGAGGTACGCGCCTACACCGGAGAGCGTGCCGCCCGTGCCGACGCCTGTAACGAAAATATCGACCTTGCCGTCCGTGTCTGCCCAGATTTCCGGGCCGGTCGTCTTCAGGTGCACCGCCGGGTTTGCCGGGTTCGTGAACTGGCTCGGAATGTAGCTGTTTGGGGTCTGCTCGGCGAGCTCCTTCGCCTTTGCGATAGCGCCCGGCATACCCTTTGCGCCTTCGGTGAGGACAAGCTCCGCACCGTAAGCCTTCAAAAGGTTGCGGCGCTCCACACTCATCGTCTCCGGCATGGTAAGGATTACCTTATAACCGCGGGAAGCCGCAACGGAAGCAAGGCCGATGCCCGTGTTGCCGCTTGTCGGTTCAATGATAACTGCGCCGGGCTTCAAGAGGCCCTTTTCCTCGGCGTCGTCCAACATCGCTTTCGCGATACGGTCCTTTACGCTGCCTGCCGGGTTGAAATACTCAAGCTTCGCGTAGATTTTCGCGTTCAATTCATTTGCTTTTTCGTAGTTGGTGAGTTCAAGAAGCGGAGTGCCGCCGATGAGGTCTGTGATTTTGCGATATACACGCATGGTAAAGTCTCCTTAAAATACTTTATATAAATGAGTTTGCATTCTTGTATCGTTTCAGGCTGCGGCGCAACATCGCCGACTGTACGGAAACGGGTTCATATCGCGTCTCTCCTTTGCCTTGTTTTACTAAACTTATGAAACCTACTTATTTTATAGGTTATTGAGCTTGTTTATATCCTATCACCACAGGGTAAATTTGTCAACATCTTTTTTCACTTTTTCTTTTACCTTTAAAACTCGTTGAAACGATCCGCCGCTTTGCAATGCAAAATGCAGTTTCCCCCATATAATAGTATGGTTTCCGGAAATTTTCTTCAATTTTTGCATTTTAGGGGTTGACAAATTGCAATCTAGCGTGTATCATACAAAACATACCAAATCAATATGTTTTGAGTGTTATGAAACCTTCAAACATAAAAACCGAAGTAAATCTCAAAGGAGGCGCACCCCGATGATGCGATCCCTTTTCCGGCAAATGCTTCGCCACAATTTCAGAAACGGACGAATGTGAAGCTCAGCTTTTCGTCAACTTCTCAAAATCCGTTAAAACAAAAATTAAATTCTGAAATTATGAAAGAGGTATTACCATGAGCTATACATATGATAACAACTACCATTTTGAAACCATCCAGCTGCACGCAGGTCAGGAGAACCCGGACCCCGCTACCGATGCCCGCGCAGTGCCGATCTATCAGACGACTTCCTTCGTCTTCAAGAACTCCGCACACGCAGCAGCCCGCTTCGCGCTCGCAGATGCAGGCAACATCTACGGCCGTCTGACGAACTCCACCGTGGACGCATTTGAGCAGCGCATTGCAGCCCTTGAGGGCAGCGTGGCAGCGCTTGGCGTCGCTTCCGGTGCAGCAGCCATCAACTATACGTTTCTCAACCTTGCAAGCGCAGGTGACAACATCGTTTCCGCGAAGACCATCTACGGCGGCACCTACAATCTGCTTGAGCACACGCTCCCGCAGTACGGCATCACCGCAACGTTCGTAGACCCGGACGAAGAAGGCGCTTTTGAAAACGCGATTAACGATAAGACAAAAGCTGTCTTCATCGAGACCATCGGCAACCCGAACGCAACGCTGATTGACATTGAAAAGGTCGCAGCCATTGCACATGCACATAAGATTCCGCTTGTTGTAGACTCTACATTCGCAACGCCTTACCTCCTCCGTCCGTTCGAGTACGGCGCAGACATTGTTGTCCATTCCGCTACAAAGTTCATCGGCGGTCACGGCACGGCGATCGGCGGCGTTATCGTAGACAGCGGTAAGTTTGACTGGGAGGGCAGCGGCAAGTTCCCGTCCCTCGTAGAGCCGAACCCCAGCTACCACGGCATCAGCTTCACAAAGGACGTCGGCGCGGCAGCCTTTGTCACGAAGATCCGTGCAATCCTCCTGCGTGATACCGGCGCAACGCTCGCTCCGCTGCACGCATTCCTGTTCCTGCAGGGTCTTGAAACGCTCTCTCTGCGCGTTGAACGCCATGTTGAGAACGCGCTGAAGGTTGTCGATTTCCTCTCCAAACACCCGAAGGTCGAAAGTGTCAACCATCCGTCTCTGCCGGACAGCCCGTACCACGAGCTTTATAAGAAGTATTTCCCGAACGGCGGCGCTTCCATCTTCACGTTCAACATCAAGGGCGGCGCTAAGGAAGCACAGGCGTTCATCGATAGACTCAAAATTTTCTCTTTGCTCGCAAACGTCGCAGACGTGAAGTCCCTCGTTATCCACCCGGCTTCCACCACGCACTCGCAGCTCAACGAAGAAGAGCTCGCAGAGCAGGGCATCCAGCCGAACACCATTCGCCTCTCCATCGGCACCGAGCACATCGATGACATCATCGCCGATCTTTCCCAGGCTTTCGGTGACTGATTCAAAACACTCCTTAAAACTGACTTCTCCGATATCCTATTTTCCGTGTCCCCACGTCAGAAATGGCGTGGGGACATGCTTTTTCCCGAAATCCGGCGGCTTTGCATCTTGACATCCCGCCCTATCTGTGTTAGAATTTTAAGGCTAATAAAGTTAGCTTATAAAGTAACAATTCGGAGGCGAAATGATATGAAACACATTCAGACGCTTGAGACCCGCAACCTGTGCGAAAGCGCAAAGAACGGCGGCTGCGGCGAGTGCCAGACTTCCTGCCAGTCCGCTTGCAAGACGAGCTGCGGCATTGCAAACCAGCAGTGCGAGAACACGGAGAAGAACGCGAAGTAATTCAAAGGTTCAGAAAACGCCGCCTTTTTTGGCGGCTTTTTTCATGTATAGATGCGAAAGGATTTTTTAGATGATACACCGTTATAAACTCGGCGGCATGAACATCGTGCTCGATATCTGTTCCGGCTCCGTCCACCTTGTCGATGAAGTTGCCTATGACATGATTGGCCTGTTCGAGACCGAAAGCCGCGAGGCGATTACCGCCGCTATGCTGGAAAAATACGGCGACCGTGAAGACGTGACCGAAGCCGACATCAACGAGTGCTACGAGCAGATTGAAGAGTTGCGCGACGCCGGTAAGCTCTTCACCCCCGATACGTTCGAGTCGATGGCAGGTGCCCTGAAAGCGAAAAGCGCCAACGTCGTCAAGGCGCTGTGCTTGCACGTGGCGCACACCTGCAATTTAAACTGCTCCTACTGCTTTGCAAGCCAAGGCAAGTACCACGGCGACCGCGCTCTCATGTCCTTTGAGGTCGGCAAGCAGGCGCTTGATTTCCTGCTCGAACACTCCGGCACGCGCCACAATTTGGAAGTCGACTTCTTCGGCGGCGAACCGCTGATGAATTTCGACGTCGTAAAGCAGCTTGTCGCGTATGCCCGTTCCCGCGAAAAGGAATGCGGTAAGCACTTCCGCTTCACGTTGACGACAAACGGCGTTTTGATCGACGACGGCGTCATCGATTTTGCAAACCGCGAGATGAGCAATGTCGTTTTAAGCCTCGACGGCCGCAAGGAAGTGCACGACCGCTACCGCGTAGACTACGCCGGCAACGGCAGTTGGGAGCGCATCGTTCCGAAATTCCAGAAGCTCGTCAAGGCGCGCGGCAACAAGGCGTATTACATGCGCGGCACATTCACGCACGCAAACCCGGATTTTCTCAAAGACATTCAGCAGATGCTCGACCTCGGCTTTACGGAACTGAGCATGGAACCGGTCGTCTGCGCACCGGGAGACCCCTCCGCGCTGACCGACGAAGACCGCGTCATCGTCATGGAGCAGTACGAAAAGCTTGCTGAGCTCATGCTGGAGCGCCGCCGCGCCGGCAAACCGTTCACGTTCTACCACTATATGATTGATCTCACCGGCGGCCCGTGCATTTACAAGCGCATTTCGGGCTGCGGCTCCGGCACAGAGTACATGGCCGTCACCCCGTGGGGCGACCTCTACCCCTGCCACCAGTTCGTCGGCGACGAAAAATTCCGCCTCGGCGATGTTTGGACAGGCGTGACGAACACGGAAATTCAGGCGGATTTCGCCTCCTGCAACGTGTACGCTCACCCCGAGTGCCGCGATTGCTGGGCAAGACTGTACTGCTCCGGCGGCTGCGCCGCAAACGCCTACCACGCCACCGGCTCCGTCCGCGGCGTTTACAAAGAGGGCTGCGAGCTCTTTAAAAAACGCATGGAATGCGCCATCATGCTCGAAGCCTCCAAGGCATTGGATAACAACGCATGATAACCGCGCCAATCTGCGAATTTGTGCGCCGCTACCGATATAGCGGCGCTTTGCGCATGCACATGCCGGGCCACAAGGGCACCGCGCTGCTCGGCCCCGAGCCGCTCGACCTCACCGAGATTGAGGACGCAGACGTGCTCTACCACGCCGAGGGCATCATCCGCGAAAGCGAAGCGAACGCCGCCGCGTTATTCGGCACCAAAAAGACGGTCTATTCCGCCGAGGGCTCGTCCCTGTGCATCCGCGCCATGCTGTATCTTGCGCTGCTGCATGCCCGCGCAAATCACAAAAAGCCCGTCATTGCGGCAGGCCGTAACGCACACAAGGTCTTCATGACGGCCGCAGCGCTGCTCGACCTTGACATTCGCTGGATCTACGGCACGGAAAGCGTCATTTCCTGCGCCATCACCCCCGCGCAGCTCGAAGACGTGATCGTATCGGAAAACCCTGCCGCCGTGTACATCACAAGCCCGGATTATCTCGGCAACATCGCGGACATCAAGTCCCTGTCCACCGTCTGCAAAAAACACGGCGTATTATTGCTCGTCGATAACGCCCACGGCGCGTACCTGCATTTTCTGCCCGAGCCCATGCACCCCATGCAGCTCGGCGCAGACATCTGCTGTGATTCCGCACACAAAACACTGCCGGTCTTAACGGGCGGCGCGTATCTGCACATCGCGCACGGCACGCCGGACATGTTCGCGCAGCGTGCGGAAAGCGCCATGGCGCTCTTTGCGTCCACGAGCCCGTCCTACCTCATTTTGCAGTCGCTCGACGCAACGAATCCGCTTTTAGCAACATCTTTTCCCGCACAGCTCAAAGCCTGTGCGGAGCGTCTTGACACGCTGAAAGCAAAACTCCGTGCGCACGGCTATGCTCTTTGCGGCGAGGAGCGCACAAAGCTCTGCTTATTGCCGAAGTCCTTCGGCTACACGGGCACAGCTCTGGCGGAAATTTTGACGCACAGCAATATTTACTGCGAGTTTTCCGACGCAGACCACCTTGTGATGATGTTCACGCCGGAGACCACACCCGCAGATTTTGCCCGTCTCGAGCGCGCGCTGCTCTCCGTTCTGCCCGCCCCGGCGATCCTTTCAAAGCCGCCTGTGCCGCCGCATGCCGAGCGTGTACTTTCCCCGCGCGAGGCGCTCTTCTCGCCGAGTGAAACGTTACCGCTTTCCGAGTGCAAAAACCGCATTTTGGCAGACGCCAACGTGAGCTGCCCACCCGCGGTGCCGCTTGCTGTATGCGGTGAGCGCCTGACCCCTGAGGTCATCTCCGCGATGGAATACTACGGCACCGAGCACTGCACGGTCGTTGTGGAATAATCACTATTTTAAAATATAAAAGTCTCCGTTTTCCTCTTTGATTCAGAGAAAGGCGGAGACTTTTTGCTTCTATTTTATCTTGTTTGAATTTCTAAAGACAGTCGCAGACCGCCTTTCAGGGAACCCATGCAACTGTGTTCCCTACGCTTGAAGCGTCCACCGGATGTTTCAAGCTACCTTTCTCATTTTGGGTTAGGCAAAAGGTGTTTCGTCGTTTGCGAACGACGACTTAGGGTGTTGCCCCAAGACCCCACCAACTTTCTCGAAGGAAGTTGGACAAAGACTTTATTCGTCGCTCCGCTATCGTTGTCGTAAACGCGTCAAATCTTAATTTTCAGCCATTTGCCCTGCTTCATTCTGAAATACCCAAGGCAGAATCGCATAAATTGGTCACCGAACAACCCAAGCCACACGCCAAGCAGTCCCAGTCCCAGCGGGTAGCACAGCAGCCAGCTTAAGCCCGGTCGGATAATGGCGACGCTGATCATAGACGCAAACGCGGTATACTTCGTATCGCCCGCGCCTCTCAGGCAACCGAAGAAAATAACCTGCGTGATCTGGAGATAAATGATAACGCACAGCATGCGCATAATCATCACACCCATATCGAGAATTTCCTGCTCACTCGAAAACAGGCCATAGAGATTCCTGCCGAAGAACAGGAAAACCATCGACATCACAAACGCGCAGAAAAGTCCGATTCGCTGACACATGGAGGCGTACAGCTTTGCAAGGTCGCGCCGTTCTTCGCCGAGACTCCTGCCGATCAGCGCCACAGACGCCACCGAAAGCCCATCACCGAGTGAGAACGTCAAACTCATCATATTCATGCCAATCTGGTGCGCAGCATACGCAGTGGTGCCGAGGTTCGCAACGGTGATGGCGAACAGCAAAAAGCCGATGCGTAGGAAAATCTGCTCCACAAACGCGCTGGAACCGACGTTAAGCAGTGAGCGCACGTCAAACCTCGAGGTAAAAAAGCCTTTCACGCCGCGGATATACACAAACGAGGACTTCGCGAACATGGAATGCAAGCTCATCGCGCAGCCGAGCACAGAGCCGATGACGGTCGCAAGCGCCGCGCCGCGCGTGCCGAGCGCCGGAAACCCGAAGTTGCCGCCGATCAAAAGATAGTTGAACACCACGTTCACAAGGTTAGAGACCATGTTCGTGCGCAGCGCGATCTTTGTGTTGCCCGCGCCGCGCTGTGCCGCGTTCACGATCATCATCACGGTCGTAAACCCGATGCCGCCCATGATGATTTGGAAATACTCCACCGCCGCTTCATGCGTATCGTCCGCCGAGCCCGCAAAGCGGATAATGGGGTCTGCAAACGCCGTAAACGTAACGCTGATGATCGCCGTCAAAATCACGGCGACCAGAATGCATGTTTTCAAAATGCGCACCGCGCTTTCGCGGTTCTGCTCGCCCCTACGCCGTGCAACCAGCGCCGAGATGGCCGTGCTCATCGACATAAACAGCGCCAAACCGATGAACTTCGGCTGCTGCGTCAGGCCCACCGCTGCAATGGCGTAAGAGCCCAGCGTGCTCACCATGATGGTATCGATAAAGCCGACGAGCGCCACCAAAAACGATTCCACCATCGAAGGCCACGCCATGTTGACGGTCGTTTTGAAAAGCGAGTTCGTAGACGGCAGCTCGCCCGTCACAGGCTCGCCGTGCAAAACATGCTGTGCGTTAAAGAGTTCCAAAAGTATTCACCCATTCCCAAAATAGTTGCTTTTGAAACATTATAGCATTAAAAAAGAAGCCGGTCAAGACGCGTACCGTTTATTTGTACGCAGTTCGACCGGCTTTTCAACCGTTATTTGTTTATTTTGTGGCAAGAAGCACTGCCGTGTTGGATTTCGCCCAGCACACGCGTACCTCTGCAAAGCCCGCTTTGAAAAGCAGCGCCGCTTCGCCCGCCACATACTGCGGCGTAAAGCAATAGTAATGCTCGTCTGCCGACAAGTGCTGCTCCTTGCGCTTCTGCTCAAACTCGGAACGGCAGAAGTCCTCATACATCTGCGTCGGCGCGAATTTGTCGCTCAACAGAAAGAACCCGCCCTTTTTAATGCTGCGGCACACGCGGTGAAACAGCTCCAAATTCTCTTCGCGGCTGTAATAATGCAGCGCCATCATGGAAACCGCACCGTCATAGCTTTCCGGCTCCAACTCATATTTAAAGAAATCACCACAAATTGTGCGGATGCGCTCCTTGTGCTCCGGCAGATTTTTCGGAATTTCCGAGAGCATTTTATCCGCGCAGTCAATGCCGTCCACATAAATCGTCGGGTTCTGCTCTAAAATTGCCGTAAGACCCGTGCCCGTGCCGATACCGATGTCCAGAATGTGCAGGTGCTCCTTCTTCGGGAAAAACTCCGCCGTGCGGCGAATGTAGCCGTCTTCATCCTCTGCGCTGCGTTTCAAGCGCTCGTCATAAGACTCCACCGCGCCGTTAAAATAACTGTCGATCCTTTCCAGTGGCATATGCACACCAATCCTTTCCTGCCGACGCAATACTCTAAACGATAGTTTTGCGCCAGGCGCATAAGCTATGCAAAACTTTGCGATATTTTTCATTTACCCATTATTACTATTTTACTGGAAATTCGCTCACCTTGCAACTTGGAAAAACGACAATTCTGCGCGGGCTTCGGCAAAAGATATTGGACTAATCCATGAATATCCCGCTGAATACCGCGGTTTACGCGAAGATCATGCGGCCAAAGTCCTGCGGACGATGGAAATCCGGCGTTTCGCTCGTCGTCTCATTCCACATCATATAGTGCGGCTGCACGGTGAGGTCGCCGCATTTAAAGCAGTTCGCGCGGATCACACGCCCGCTTTTAAAGTCGTAATCGGGGTAAAATACATGCAGAAATTCGAGCGGAATTTCATAAAAGATTTCCCACCCGTCCGCCGTTTTGTTCGTGCGGATGTTAAAAAGCTTCTTGTGGTCTTCCGGGATCAAACGGATGCTGTCTGCTCTGCCGTGGCCGAAGCCAAGGAAAATCGCGCCGTTCAAGTTCAGCTCAATGTTAAAATACCGCCCGTCCTCCGGCACCGGGGAGAAGAAAAACTCCATGCAGCTGTCCGTGCAGATGCTGCCGAGCTTATCGGTCAGCTCCGCGCGGATGTTCTTTTCGTGCGCCACTTGGTGCACGTAGATTTTCTCGTCGTCGTGGCAGATCTGCTGCTCCATGCGCACGCCCGCGTCCGGCAACCAACAAACATTGTCCACCTGCAACTCCGGCACCTTTGTCCAGTCCGGCGCACCCACCGTTTTCTCAATGACATACTCTTTCATATTCATACAGCTCCTAACCGTTTTCCGCCCATCGCGGTTTTTCATAGCTTCATCATACCAGATTTTGCCGTAAAATACAACAATTCCATAAAAAACAGGCGCTCCCGAAAAACGGAAGCGCCTGCGAAAAAGCTATTCTAATTTAACCAAAGCGATCAAGACAACAGTGTGCTAAGCCGTCAGGCGGTCTTTGTACAATGGTGTCTTATACTTCGTGCGGGTACTTTCTCATGTAGGAAAGCAGCTCGTCAACGGTGGTGAAGGCCATGCCGGTAACGGTGTCGGCAGCACCATAGTAGATGGTGATGCGGCCGGTGTCGGCATCGGTCAGGGTAGCGCACGGGAACGTAACGTTCGGCACGTCACCGGTGAGCTCATAGCTCTCTTCCGGACCGAAGACATAGAAGTTGCCTCTTTCCTTCACGATCCACGGCTTCTCGTGGTCAAGAAGCGCTACGCCGAAGCGATAAACGAAGCCGTTGCAGGAGTTCAGAACGCCGTGATAAATCATCAGCCAGCCTTCATCGGTCTCGATCGGAATCGGGCCGGGGCCGACCTTCTTGGACTGCCAGCCGGAGTGACTGCTCGTGCCGAAGACATAGCGGTGCTTGCCCCAATACGTCATGTCCGGGCTCTCGCTGTAGAAGATGTCGCCGAACGGGGTGTGACCAGTGTCGGACGGACGGCTCAGCATTGCGAAGTTGCCGTTGATCTTCTTCGGGAACATAACGCCGTTGCGGTTATACGGCAGGTAAGCGTTCTCCATCTGATAGAAGGTCTTAAAGTCATAGGTATAGCCTACGCCGATCGTCGGGCCGTGGAAACCGTTGCACCAGGTGATGTAGTAACGGTCCTCAATCCAGCAAACGCGCGGGTCATAGCGATATTCCTTGCGGGTTACGCACGGGTCGCAGCCGGGAGCCGGCTGGAAGTCGATCGGCTCGTGGTTGATCTTCCAGTTGATGCCGTCATCAGAGAAGCCTGCGAAGATGTCCATCTCAACAGAGCGGTTGTCGCAGCGGAAAACGCCAGCGAACTTGCCCTCAAACGGGACAACTGCGGAGTTGAAGATGCTGTTGGAAGTGGGGATGAGATCACGCGGAATGATCGGGTTGTGGTCATAACGCCAAACCGGCTTATCATAGCCCTGCGGCTTATCCTGCCACGGGATGTTCGGGAGTGCATTGCCGATAATTTTAGCCATTATAGTTTCCTCCATTTTATATTTTTTCAAAAGATATTCGAAAGCGAACACATACAGTTCTTTACAATGTGTAACCGCTTCCACATCACATTAACTATAATACAAACCAAGAGAAAAGTAAAGCTATTTTTTCCGAAAAAACCGTTTCTATCACAATTCCACCAAATTTCATCGCCGCCTTTAGCAAAATGCCGAAGCCCACGCCGTACACCGCATCACAAACCGCCAACTTTATGCAACAAATGCCTATTGCGCAAAAGCCGCATAAACGATATACTGTTGTTATAAACGGATATTTCTCTGCCCGAATTTTTATGTTTTCCCGAAAGGAACGATTTTATGGCGATTTTATTTGATGCCGAAAAGAAAATTTTCAAGCTGGATACCGCTTCCTCCAGTTACGTTTTTGCCGTGCATGACAGCGGCCGCCTGCTGCACCTCTACTACGGCGCATACCTGCCGGACTGCGACATGCGCTATTTATTGGACCGCGGCTACTTCGGCTCCTTCACGCCCGACGCCGCAGGCTACGTCGGCAAGGAGTTTTCCCCGGATACACAGCCGAGCGAATATTCCTGCAACGGCACCGGCGATTTCCGCATCTCCGCACTCCAAATCCGCAACGCAGACGGCAATATCGCGACCGACATCCGCTACGTTTCGCACCGCATTTTAAACGAAAAGCCTGCGCTGCCCGGCATGCCGTCTCTGCGCGACGAAAACGGTGACAGCGAAACACTCGAGATCACCACGCTCGACCAAACGACGAACGCCGAAGTGAAGCTCTACTACACCGTTTACAACGATCTGCCCGTCATGACGCGTCACGCCGTCGTGACGAATACGTCCGACCGCACCATGGAGCTTGAGCGTGTGTTCAGCGCCTGCCTCGACTTCAACACGATGGATTACGACATGGTGCACCTTTACGGCAAGTGGGCAAAGGAGCGCACCGTTACAGAGCGCCCGCTCTGCCACGGCATTCAATCCATCCAGAGCAAGCGCGGCTCCTCCTCACACAACCACAACCCGTTCGTCGCACTGAAAGCCCACGGCGCCACCGAAGAAAACGGCGAAGTCTACGGCGTCAACCTCATTTACAGCGGCAACTTTTCCATTGAAGCCGAAGTGGATTGCTTGAACGCCACGCGCCTTCTCGCAGGCATCAATCCCACCGATTTCACCTGGCGCCTGGAGCCGAACGAATCCTTCACCGCGCCGGAAGCCGTCATGGTCTACACCGATAGGGGCCTCGGAGAGATGAGCCGCATTTTCCACCGCACCTACATGAAGCACCTCATCAAGAGTCCGTGGCGCGATGTAGAACGCCCCGTGCTCATCAACAGCTGGGAGGCCGCATACTTCGATTTCGATGATAATAAGCTTGTCGCGTTCGCACACGAAGCCGCCAAAATGGGTGTCGATATGCTTGTCATGGACGACGGTTGGTTCGGCCACCGCAAAAACGACGACTCCTCCCTCGGCGACTGGTATGTCAACGAAAAGAAGCTCAAAGGCGGCCTCAGCTCCCTCATCGAGCGCGTCAACGCAGAGGGCTTAAAGTTCGGCATCTGGTATGAGCCGGAGATGATCTCTCCGGACAGCGACCTCTACCGCGCCCACCCGGATTGGTGCCTGCACGTGCCGAACCGTGAAAACTCCCCCGCACGCTTGCAGTACGTCCTCGATATGACGAGAAAAGACGTGCGCGATAATATCTTCGCGCAGATGTATAAAGTCCTCAGTGAAAATAAGATTGATTACGTCAAATGGGACTTCAACCGCAATCTGACCGAGGTCGGCTCTGCGCTGCTCCCGCCGGAGCGCCAGAAGGAGGTCATGCACCGCTTTGTGCTCGGTACATACGACCTCATGGATCGTTTTGTCAAAGCGTTTCCGAATATCCTCTTTGAAAACTGCTCCGGCGGCGGCGGACGTTTCGATGCCGGAATGCTGTATTATTCCCCGCAGATCTGGTGCAGCGACAACACCGACGCCATCGAGCGCCTCACCATTCAGTTCGGCACGTCCATGTGCTACCCTATCTCCTCGTTTGGCGCACACGTCGCAGCCCGCCCGCGCACCTCGCTTAAAACCCGCGGCAACGTCGCCATGTGCGGCACATTCGGCTACGAGTTAGACCCCAGAAAGCTCACCGATGACGAAAAAGCCGAAGTAAAGCAGCAGATCGCCGACTACCGCAAATATCACTGCCTTGTCCGCGAGGGCGATTTCTACCGCCTCGTCTCCCCGACCGAGAACGACTTCTACTGCGCGTGGGAGTTCGTTTCGCCGGATAAACAGGAAGCCATGATGACTGCCGTCGTCATGCGTCAGCCCGAGACCCGTTACTGCGTGCAGCGCCTGCGTGGCCTCGACCCCAAAACGTACTATCAGGACGAGGAGACCGGCACCGTCTATTCCGGCGCCATGCTGATGAACGCAGGCCTTAATTTGACAAGAGACGTCTACGAAGACGGCACCAGCGTCACAAAGCACTTTAAAGCTGTAAAGTAAAGCCGCCGAAATCCACAATACCGCAACGTTAAAAGTCTTTGATTAAACTTTCTTCAGAAAGTTTATGGGGGCTCGGGGCAACGCCCCAAGTCGCGCTCCGCAGAGCGCGAAACACTTTTTGCCTCCACAAAACCAGAACCGTAGGAAACCCAGTTGCATGGATTCCCTGCATGATTTGCCCCGCAAATCATTAGAATTAAATGAACAAAGCAGGACCCCGTAAACACACAACGTGCCTACGGGGTTCCTGCTATATAAATCATAAAAAAATCGACTTATTTCTCATCCGCATGCGTGCTGTTCATCAGGCGGATAAGTGCCTTCTGTGCGCGTTCCTCGCATACCGCAATAATCTCATCGCCCGCTTGCAGCACCGTGTCGCCGCCCGGAATGATGAGCTTGTTATTTCGCACAATGGAAATCAGCAGCGCCCCCTTCGGGAACACCACCTCACGCACCGACTTGCCGTGCAAAGCCGAATTCTCTCCAAGCGTCACGGAGCAAATCTGACCGCGGCCCTTGTTCAGCGATGCCACAAGATGAAACTCCATCAGGTTCGCTTCCTGCTCGATCATCTGCGCAATGATCTCCGTGCTGCTCACCGCATAATCCACGCCAAGCACACGCATCGTCTCCAAATTGCGCGGGTCGTTCGCGCGGGCAATCACTTTTTTCGCACCGAAATACTGCTTTGCAAGCTGCGACGCAACGAGGTTGTCCGCATCGTTGCCGGATATCGCAATAAAGCAGTCGGCGTCCCGTACACCGGCGTTTTCCAGCATGTCAATGTTCGTGCCGTCGCCGCAGATAATCTCCACGTCCAGCGAGTTCGCAAGCTGTAAGCTGCGCGCGCGGTCGCTCTCGATGATACGCACCTCGTGGCGGCGGCCCTCCAAAATGCGGCGCGCAAGGCTTTCGCCCACCTTGCCGCCGCCCATAATGACAATGTTCATGGCACATTCCCCCTTAATCGATTACGCGGCTGTACACAATCTCGTCGCCCGCCTCGAGCTTCAAGGGTGCAAGCCCTGCCAAAACGAACGCGCCGCTTTTGCGGATAATGCCGAACACCACTTCGTCCGGGTTGCCGCGTAGCTCGTCCACATCCTTGCCGATCTGATGCCGCTCCGCCGGCCGCACGTCAAAGTCAACCGTGTGCAGACCGAACTCGATTTTCTTGCTCAATTTTTCGCCGCTCAGCATCCGCACAATGCAGTCGCCGGCGTGGTTTGTGGGGCAAATGGTGTGCAATCCCATATGCTCAAAAATCAATTCACGCGTTGGATCGGATACGCGCGCCACCACGTTTTGGATACCGAAGTAATCGCGCGCAATCTGCGCCACCGTGATATTGAAGTTATCGTCCGCCGTTGTCACCGCCACCGCGTCGCAGCTTTCAATGCCCGCTTCGCGCAGGTTGCGAATATCCATCGGGAACCCGCGGAATGTCACGCCCTCGAAATCGTTTTCCAAAAGCTCCAAATCGCTTTCAATGTTGCTTAAAACAGAAACGTCCCAACCCATTTCGTCCATGGTGCGGGCGATTTTTCGCCCAAGCAGGCCGCAGCCTATAACTAACACATTCATAGTTTACCTCAGCGTCGCTCCGGATCTTCCGTATCGCGAATGGTCTCTGCCGTCATGCCGTTTGATGTGCTGCCGGAACTCGTATTCTCTCGGTTACCGCCGTTTACGATAATAGGATTATTCGCATTCGGCGTCGGCTCTGCAGTGGGGGCGGGTGTCGGCGATGCCTCGCTGCCGTTTTGCGCGTCATCGCTGTCCCCATTGTCATCGGTCGTGCCGTCTTCCGCATTCGGGGTCGGCGAAGGCGTCGCGGTCGCAAGTGCGGTCTTCTCTTTCTCACTGATCGTCACAAATTCCGCGAACACATACGCATTCTGCCCAAAGTAAGAGATTTCCACCCACTCGGAGGTATCGTCCTGTGCCACAACCTCGAACGCCTCGCCGGCCTCTGCCGTGCCGAGAATTTCGGAATCCGTCGAAGCCTCGCTGCGCACATTCAACGAATCGTCGATGTCGTTGATGATCGCCACCTTCACTTTTTCGACCGGTATAGGCGTTGCGGTAGGCTCCGCGCTCGGGGAGGGGGAGGGCTCCGCCTTGGCGCTGCCCTTGCCGCATGCCGCGGTGCCAAGGATTATCGCGGCGCACAGTGCCGCCGTGACCGCCGTTTTCAAAATGTTTTTATAATGGATGCTTCGTTTCATAAAAGCTCACTTCTCCTTTCTTTTTTCGGCGCGCATTCAAAATGTCGCCGGAACATAAGATGATTTGTTATTAGCTATTTTAGCACAGTTCAAAGGAAAATCCAATACTTCGCCCGGTTTTTTCATTTCTTTTGCAAAAATCACCCGCATTTCTTGCCATTACCCCGAAAAAGGGCTATAATTACAGGGAATATTTTGCTTGGATATTGGAGTGTTCATCATGTTAAAACCCGAACAGATCGCGTCCGTCAAGGGCCGCGGCTTCCTCATCAATCGCGGCACAGAGTGCTTCTCCGGCCGTCTCGTCTGCGCCGGCGCGGTCTTCACCGCTGCCGACCTGCGCACCATCTCCGAGATTGCCGAAAAATTCGGCAGCGGCAAGGTGACGTTCACCTCCCGCCTGTCCGCCGAGATCGTCGGCATCCCCTTCGAGCAGATTGACGCCGCCTGCGATTACGCTGCCGAGCGTGGCCTCTACTTCGGCGGCACCGGCGCTAAAATACGCCCCGTCACCGCATGTAAGGGCACCACGTGCGTCTACGGCAACTACGACACACAGGCGCTCGCCAAAGAGCTGCACGAAAAATACTACGTCGGCTGGGCAAATGTCAAACTGCCGCACAAGTTCAAAATCGGCATCGGCGGCTGCCCGAACAGCTGCATGAAGCCTTCCTTAAACGATTTCGGCATCGAGAGCCACCGCGTGCCGATCTTCGACGAAGACACCTGCCGCGGCTGCAAGGTCTGCATGGTGGAAAAATCATGTCCCTCCAAGGCTGCACACGTCGAAAACGGCAAATTACATATCGATGAAAAGTGTCTCGCCTGCGGCGTCTGCACCGGCAAATGCCCGTTTAAGGCTGTCCGCCACGAAAGCCCGGTCGTTTACCGCATTTATGTCGGTGGCACGTGGGGCAAGCAAACACGCATGGGCACGCCGCTCAGCCGCTTCGTCACCCGCGCGGAGATCGAGCCCCTACTCGAGAAGACCATGCTCTGGTTCAAGGAAAACGCCATGCCCAAAGAACGCCTCGGCAAAGCTATTGACCGTCTTGGCATCGAAAAATTCGAGCACGACGTCTTCTCCGATGAGCTTCTGAACCGCCGCGAGGAGATCCTCACAAAATAATTCCGAAAGGATACCCTATGAAACTCAAGTCCCTCACAGCACTCGCGCTTTCCACCGTACTGCTCTTTTCCGGCTGCGCCGCCCCGGCGCAAAACGAAACCACCTCTGAAAGCTCCTCCGCCGCTCCCGAAACGACCGCCGTCTCCGAGCGCGTCATTACGGATTCCTACGGCACCAAAACGGAGCTCCCCGATGACCCGTGCGTCGTCTCCCTTTACGGCTCGTTTGCCGAGTGCTGGCTGCTTTCCGGCGGTAAACTCGCCGGTATTACCGAAGATGCCGTAGACGAGCACGGCATCGAAATCGATGACGATACCGCGCTCGTCGGCACCGTCATGGAGCCGAATCTTGAGAGCATCGCGGCACTCTCCCCGGATTACGTGATTTTATCCGCCGACCTGCCCGCCCACGCGGAGCTCGATTCCGCCCTCACCGATATGCAGATTCCCCACGGCTGTTTTCACATGGATAACGTCATGGATTATGCAAAGATCATGCTGAATTTCTGCGCCGTCAACGACCCGGACGGTGAAAAATACGACGAAAACGTCACACAGGTTTTAAAGCGCATTGAATCTATAAAGCAGGAGACAGCCGAAAAGCTCTCCGGACAGAAAGCTCCCACCGTCCTGCTTTTGCGCGCTTATTCCACCGGCGTTAAGGCCAAAGGCGAAGACACCGTTGCGGGCGCCATTTTAAAAGAGCTCGGTGCGCACAACATTGCAGACGATAACGAAAGCCTGCTCGAAGACCTCAGCTTGGAATCCGTCATCGAAGCCGACCCGGACTACATCCTCGTCATGACGATGGGCAACGAAGAAAACGCCAAGACCTACATGGCAGAGAACATCGAAAATAACCCCGCGTGGAGCGAGCTCTCCGCCGTGAAAAACGGCCGCTACATCTATCTGCCGAAAGACCTTTTCCACTATAAGCCCTTAAACCGCTGGGACGAGAGCTACGCATACATTGCAAAGCTCCTTTTGAATGAAGATGCGTAAGAAAATTTTATTTCCCGCAGCGCTTTTGCTGCTCGTTTTCTCCTTTGTGCTGAGCCTCTGTGTCGGCTCGGCACAAATTTCTATTCGCGAAGCTGTCTCTGCCCTGCAAAACGGCAGTTTAACGCCCGACAGCCGCATCCTGTTCTACGTGCGCCTGCCGCGCGCCCTTGCCGCCGTGCTCTCGGGCGCAGCACTTGCGGTCTCCGGTGTGCTCTTGCAGAATGTCTTAAATAACGCCCTTGCCGCACCGAACATCATCGGTGTCAACGCCGGGGCGGGCTTTGCCGTGCTGTTTTTGCTCGCCGTCTTCCCCACAGCCACCGCGTTTTTGCCGTTTGCAGCATTCCTTGGCGCTCTTTTCGCGTCGCTGCTCATTTATGCCGTCGCAGCAAAAAGCGGTGCTTCCCGCACAACGATCACCCTCGCGGGCGTGGCCTTAAGCAGTGTTTTCACCGCCGGCAGCAACGCCATAAAGACCTTTTTCCCGGATACCATCTATAATTCCAGCTCCTTTTTCATCGGCGGATTTTCCGGCATCGCGTACAAAAATCTCACCCCCGCGTGGATTGCCATCCTGCTTGGTCTGCTCCTTGCTGTGCTGTTTTCCGGCGAAATGGACGTTCTCTCCCTCGGCGATGAGACCGCGCAGTCGCTCGGCATGCGTGTGCAAGGAACACGCTTTCTCCTGCTCATGACGGCCAGCCTGCTTGCTGGCGGCGCAGTCAGCTTTTCGGGGCTTCTCGGCTTCGTGGGGCTCATCGTACCGCACATCCTGCGCCACTTCATCGGCGCGCGCCACCGCATCTTAGTGCCGCTTTCGGCCCTCTTCGGCGCGTCGTTCGTCTTATTGTGCGATACCCTCAGCCGCACGCTGTTTTCCCCGTATGAGATTCCCGTCGGCATCGTACTGTCGCTGCTCGGCGGCCCGTTCTTCCTTTTCCTCATCGTGCGCAAAAAAGGAGGAAAACTCGAATGAACCGAAACCTTTCCACCGCCTTAAAATTCGCTGACCTTTGCGTCACGTTAAATCACGCCGAAATTCTCCGCGGAGTCTCGGGCGAACTCCGCCGCGGCGAAGTCACCGGCATCCTCGGCCCAAACGGCTGCGGCAAAACGACGCTGCTCCGCGCGCTCTGCCGCCTTATTAAAGCGGATTCCGGCAGCATCACCCTGTGCGGCGGTACCGCGGAAACCGACATTGCCGCCCTTGCCCCCAAAGCTCTCGCGCGGCGCGTCTCGTTCCTGCCGCAGCAAAGGGCCGTGCCGGATATCACCGCCAAAACGCTCGTCTCCCATGGGCGCTATCCCTATCTCGGCTTTTCGCGCACGCTGTCCAATAAAGACCGCACCGTCATTCAAAACGCGCTTAAAACTGCCGGTGTGTCGGCCTTTGCCGACCGCCGCCTGCCCATGCTTTCGGGCGGCGAGCGCCAGCGCGTGTTCCTCGCCATGCTTTTAGCGCAAAACACCGACGTCGTCCTGCTCGATGAGCCCACTACTTACCTTGATGCGCACCATAAATTCGAGCTCATGGCGCTCCTCTCTACGCTCAAAGTGCAAAACAAAGCCGTCGGTATCGTCCTGCACGAGCTCCCCCTCGCGTTCAAGTTCTGTGACCGCCTGCTTCTCATGAAAAACGGCCAAATCATGCAAAGCGGCACGCCGGAGGAGCTATTAAAAACCGGCCTTATCGAGCACCTGTTCGGCGTTTCCCTCACCCCCGTTATGCTCGACAAAGAGGTGGAGTACATCGAACGTAAAATTCACAGTTGACATTTCGCACTTTTGCGTGTACAATAAGACCACAAGTTAAAGTACTTTTGTAACTGACGGAATACAAGATGGGGACATCGTGGAGCAAAAGTATGAAAATGAGCCGACCGTCTGGGCAGTGTTTTGAAAGCACTGCCCTGTTTTTATGTCAGCAGCTTCCAAAACAAGGAAATTTGCACGGCAAAACGCCGGAAAGGAATGGGAAACTATGAACGCTTGGAGAGATTTTAAAGGCGGTAAGTGGCAGGATCGCATCGATGTCCGCGACTTCATCCAGAAAAACTACACCCCCTACACGGGCGACGAAAGCTTTTTGCAGCCCCCGACCGCTCGCACCGAAAAAATGCTCGAAAAGTACGAGGCTCTCTGCCGCGCCGAGCAGCAAAACGGCGGCGTTTTGAACATCGATACCGAAACCGTCATCACCGCCACGTCTTTCGGCCCCGGCTACCTTGATAAGGAAAACGAGATCATCGTCGGCCTCCAGACCGATGAGCCGTTAAAGCGCGCTTGCAACCCGTTCGGCGGCATGCGTATGGTGCGCTCCGCCTGCGAAGCCTACGGCTACAAGGTCTCCGATAAAATTGAAGAGGAGTTTAAATACCACAAGACCCACAACGACGGCGTGTTCTCTGCCTATACGGATGACGTGCGCGCCGCACGCCACGCCGGCATCATCACCGGCCTGCCGGATGCCTACGGCCGCGGCCGCATCATCGGCGATTACCGCCGCGTTCCGCTCTACGGCGTAAACCGTTTGATTCTCCAAAAGCAGAAAGATAAAGCCGATCTCGGCAAAAATCCCCTCACGGCCGATACCATTCGCCTTTCCGAAGAAGTCACCGACCAGATCACCGCGCTCAAGGACATGGTGAAAATGGCCGCCATGTACGGTTACGACATCACCCGCCCGGCAGAAAACGCCCGCGAGGCTGTGCAGTGGCTCTATTTCGCATATCTCGCCGCCATCAAAGAGCAGAACGGTGCCGCCATGAGCCTCGGCCGCACCTCCACATTCCTTGACATTTATTTTGAACGTGACCTCAAAGAAGGCGTACTCGATGAATCCGGCGCACAGGAGATCATGGACGATTTCGTCTTAAAGCTCCGCATGGCGCGCCACCTGCGCACACCTGAATACAACGAGCTTTTCGGCGGCGACCCCATGTGGATCACCGAGTCCCTCGGCGGCACCGGCGAGGACGGCCGCACGCTCGTCACCAAAAACTCTTACCGCATGCTCCATACGCTCTATAACCTCCACCCGTCCCCGGAGCCGAACCTCACCGTGCTGTGGTCGAAGCACCTGCCGGAAAACTGGAAGCGCTTCGTCGCGAAGGTCTCCTGCGATACCGATGCCATCCAGTACGAGAGCGACACCGTTATGCGCCCCGCATTCGGTGATGATTACGCCATTGCCTGCTGCGTCTCCGCCATGCGCGTCGGCAAAGATATGCAGTTCTTCGGTGCACGCGCAAACCTTGCAAAGCTCGTACTGCTCGCCATCAATGGCGGCATGGACGAAGTGAAAAAGACCCGCGTCGCGCCTGAAATGCCTGTCTGGCCGGACGAATACGTCGATTTCGACGGCCTCCTCAACCGCCTCGATTTCTACCGCGATTGGCTCGCAAAAACTTACGTCGATGCCATGAACACCATCCACTACATGCACGACAAATACGCCTATGAAAAGAGCCAGATGGCGCTGCACGATACGAACGTCCGCCGTTTGATGGCGTTCGGCATCGCCGGCATGAGCTGCATGGCAGACTCCCTTTCCGCCATTAAATATGCCAAGGTGCGCTGCATCCGCGACCCCGAGACCGGCCTCGTCACCGACTTCGAGACCGAGGGCGAGTTCCCGTGCTTTGGCAATGACGACCCGCGTGTCGATTCCATCGCCTGCGAGCAGGTGCGCCGCTTCTACGATGCCCTGCGCGAATACCCGCTCTATCGCGGCGCACAGCACACGCTGTCCATTTTGACCATCACCTCCAACGTCATGTACGGCAAAAAGACCGGCAACACGCCGGATGGCCGCAAACTCGGCGAGCCGCTCGCCCCGGGCGCAAACCCCATGAGCGGCCGTGATAAATCCGGCGCGCTCGCAGAGCTCAACTCCGTCGCAAAGCTTTCTTATGATTATTGCCGCGACGGCATCTCGAACACGTTCTCCATCATCCCGGAAGCCCTTGGCAAAACGGAGGAAGACCGCATCACAAACCTCGTCCAGCTCCTTTCGGGCTACTTCATTCAGGGTGCGCATCACCTCAACGTCAACGTCATGAACCGCGAAACGCTCATCGATGCCTACCATAACCCGGAAAAATACCCCAACCTCACCATCCGCGTTTCCGGCTACGCGGTCAACTTCCACCGTCTCTCCAAAGAGCAGCAGCGCGAAGTCATCTCCCGCACATTCCACGAGGCAATCTGATGGAAGGCCGCGTCAGCTCCGTACAGTCCATGGGCGCGGTAGACGGCCCCGGCCTGCGCTACGTCGTCTTTCTGCAAGGCTGCCCGCTGCGCTGTGCCTACTGCCATAACCCCGAAACGTGGGACTTAACCGGCGGCACGCCCTACACAGCAGAGGATCTCTGCAAAACAATCCTCCGTTACCGCCCCTATTTCGGTGAAAATGGAGGTGTCACCGTCTCGGGCGGCGAACCGCTTTTGCAGCCCGAGTTTGTCGCGGAATTATTCCGGCGCCTGCATGAACACAACATCCACACCGCGCTCGATACCGCCGGCGCCGGCGACCTTTCCCGTGCCAAGCAGGTTCTCAAGCACACAGACCTCGTCCTTTGCGACATCAAGTTCCCCACGGAAGCGCAGTACAAATCCCACTGCGGCGGCTCCTTGCAGCACACGGTCGATTTCATGCGCCTTACGGAATCGATGCATATTCCCCTCTGGGTGCGCCACGTCGTCGCGCCCGGTCTTTCCGATACGGTTGAGAGCCTCCGCGCCGTCAAAGCTCTCGCGGAGTCGTTCTCCAATTTGGAGAAAATCGAGTGGCTGCCGTTTAAAAACATCTGCGCCGCCAAATACAAGGCGCTTCATATCCCGTTCCCCATGGGCGACAAACCCTCGTTCTCACAAAGCCACGTCGAAGCGCTCCTTTCAAAGCTATAATTTCATCCAAAAAGGCTGTCCCGCACTTTGTCGGGCAGCCTTTTCGTTTTCATTTCTATTTCCGTTTTGGTTTAGATTTATACAATTTTTGAAAAATTCACAATTTCAATCGTCACAGTCACGTTTTTTTATGCTATAATAAAAGTGATTTTCGTTCAACCACCCCACAACACATAAGAAAGGTCGTGAGGCATCGATTGAAGTTAAGACAAATCCTCTCTGAAAAATGGAAGGAAGCGCTTCAGGCTGTCCTTCCCATCATCACCATCGTGCTGGCGCTCTCGTTCACCATTGCGCCGCTCTCGCCAAGCGTTCTGCTGTGCTTTTTAATGGGCGCAGTGCTCATTTTGGTCGGCATGATGTTCTTCACCACCGGCGCAGAGACCGCCATGACCCCCATGGGCGAGCGCATCGGTACCGCCATGACAAAAACGAAAAAGCTCGGTGCCGTTATCACGCTTTCGTTTTTGCTCGGCTTTATCATCACGGTCTCGGAGCCGGACTTACAGGTGCTCGCATCGCAGGTGCCGTCCGTGCCGAATTTAATTCTCATTCTATCCGTCGCATGCGGTGTCGGCGTGTTTCTCGTCGTGTCGCTTCTGCGCATGCTGTTTTCTATCGCGCTGCCGCCGTTGCTTGTCGGATGCTACGCCGTCGTATTCCTTCTGGCGTTCTTTGTCCCGCCGGAATTTCTCGCCGTCGCGTTCGATTCCGGCGGCGTGACGACCGGCCCCATGACCGTGCCGTTCATCATGGCGCTCGGCGTCGGCATCTCGGCCATCCGCAGCGACCGCCATGCGGCAGACGACAGCTTCGGCCTCGTTGCGCTCTCGTCCATCGGCCCCATTTTGGCCGTCATGATCCTCGGCATCATCTATAATCCGAATGAAAGCACCTACACGCCGCCCATCCTGCCCGAAATGCAGGATTCCTCGGAGCTTTTTGAGCTGTTCCGCACCGGTATCCCGACCTACCTCATCGAGATTGCCGTCTCTCTCCTGCCGATCATTCTCTTTTTCCTTGCGGCGCAGTTTCTTGTTTTGCGGCTTTCTAAGCGCAAATTATTCCAGATCGGCATGGGCCTCGTTTATACATACATCGGCCTTGTGCTGTTTCTTACCGGTGCAAATGTCGGCTTCATGCCCGCCGGTCATTACCTCGGGCAGCAGTTAGCTTCCTATAAATACTCCGCTGTCGTCATTCCCGTCGCTATGGTCATGGGCTATTTCATTGTTCGCGCAGAGCCCGCCGTGTACGTTCTCAATCGTCAGGTCGAGGAGATCACAGACGGCGCCATCTCCGCCAAGGCCATGGGCATCGGGCTTTCCGTCGGCGTGTCCATCTCGCTCGGGCTCGCCATGATCCGCGTCCTCACCGGCATTTCGATTTTGTGGTTCCTCATCCCGGGCTATGCGCTCGCGCTCATCATCTCGTTTTTTGTCCCGAAGATCTACACCGCCATCGCGTTTGACTCCGGCGGCGTCGCTTCCGGCCCCATGACTGCGGCGTTTCTGCTTCCCCTCGCACAGGGCGCGTGCACAGCCGTCGGCGGTAATATGGTCACAGATGCCTTCGGTGTCGTTGCCATGGTCGCCATGACGCCGCTCATCACCATTCAGGTCATGGGCCTCGCGGCAAAGCTCATGCAGCGCCGTAAAACGGAGACCGCCGCACCCGCCGCATTCGCCGATATGGACGAAAACGCGATCATCGAACTGTAAAGGAGGGCGTTTATGGGCGACAATTTATACTGGATGATTACCATTACAGACCGCAACCAAAGCCAGAAATTTCTGTCATTTTATAAAACCTATGGGATCGAGGTCGTGCTCAGCACGCTCGGCAAAGGCACCGCCGCGTCCGAAATTCTAAACGATTTCGGACTTGAAGCCACGCAAAAAGCCGTGCTGCTTTCCGTTGTCACCGGCAAGGTCTGGAGTGCCGTGCAAAAGGGGCTGCAGACCATCATGCTCATCGATATTCCCGGCACCGGCATCGCGTTCACCATGCCGCTCAGCAGTATCGGCGGCAAACGTCAGCTGGAGTTTTTAACGAACGGTCAGCCGTTTCAGAAAGGAGAGGAAAGCGTCTTGAAAGATACCAAATACGAGCTTCTGGTCGTCATCGCAAACCAGGGCTATACCGAGCAGATTATGGCCGCAGCGCGCCGCGAAAACGCAGGCGGCGGCACCGTCATCCACGCAAAAGGCACCGGCATGGAGGGCGCGGAAAAGTTCCTCGGCGTTTCCCTCGCCAGCGAAAAAGAGCTTGTGCTCATCGTCGTAAAGCACGCGGATAAAAACAACGTCATGACTGCCATTATGCAGGAAGCCGGGCTTGAGACCAAAGCGAAAGCCATCGTCTTTTCCCTGCCCGTCACCGGCACTGCCGGCCTTAGATTACAGGACTTAAACGAAGAAAACACATAAAACAACGACCGTAACAAAATATCTGCACATAACAAAATCACCCTCGCCGGAGGAAATCCGCGAAGGTGATTTTTGTCATTCTATTATTATGTTGGCAAAGAGAATATCTGATTGATCAAATCAGCCCTTAACAGCGCCGATCGTGATGCCCTTGACGAAGTACTTCTGGAAGAACGGATAAACAACGAGCACCGGCAGAACACCGACAACGGCGATTGCCATCTTGATGCCCGTGCTCGGCATGTTCGCCGTAATCTCAGCTGCAGCCGCAGCGTCCATACCGCTCTTCAGCGCCTGCACGTCTCGCAGCATGTCATTCAAAAGAACCTGTATACTGTAAAGGCTCTTGTTCTGCTGGAGATAGTAAAGACCGTTTTTCCAATCGTTCCAGTAGGAAAGACCGATAAGCAGTGTCATCGTTGCAACCATCGGAATGCTCATCGGCAGAACGATCGTCAGCAGGATTCTGAACTCGCCCGCACCGTCAATGCGCGCCGCTTCAATAACAGCTTCCGGAATGTTCGTGGAGAAGTACGTGCGCATCATGATCACGTAGAACGCGTTGACCATAAGGGACGGAATGATGAGCGCCCAAATCGTGTTGCTCACCTTGATGTAACGGGTGTACATGATGTACGTCGGCACAAGACCGCCGGAGAACAGCATCGTGAAGAACACGTAGAACGCAAGACCGTTGCGGCCCGGTAGGTCGCGGCGGGACAGCGGGTAAGCCATGAGGATCGTCATGGAAAGGCCGCACAGCGTACCCACAACTGTGGAGAGGATTGTGATGCCGTACGCGGAGATAATCTTGTTGCTGCTCTTAAACATGTACTGGTAAGCATTCAGACTTAGTGCCTTCGGGAACAGCGTGTAGCCGTTGCGGATCAATTCCTGCTCGTCCGTAATGGAGGACATAATGAGCAGAAGGAACGGGAAGATGCAGCACAGGGAAAGGATAACCATCGCAATGTGTGCGCCGACCTGAAACCCTTTGTTTTTTTCGACCATGGTGTTTCTCTCTCCCTTCCTTAGAACAGTGCGTTTTCTTCGCCGCCGATTTTCTTAACGGCAAGGTTCGCGCACAGGACCAGTATAAAGCCGACAACGCTCTGGTAAACGCCTGCTGCGGAAGATCTGCCGTAATCGTTCAGCGTGATGAGTGCGCGGTAAACGTACGTATCAATCGTGCTCGTAATGTCGAGCAGCGGGCCGGAATCCATCGGCACCTGATAGAACAGACCGAAATCGGAATAGAAAATCTTGCCGATAGACATCAGTGTCAGCGTGATGATGGTGGGCAGAAGGCTCGGCAGCGTAACGTGAACGATTTGCTGCCAGCGGTTTGCGCCGTCGATGACCGCCGCCTCATAGTAGCCGTGGTCAATGCCGACGAGCGTTGCATAATAGAGGATGCAGTCGTAGCCGAACACCTTCCAGATATGTACGATGACCAAAATGAACGGCCAGTACTTCGGCTCTGTATACCAGGAAATCGGCTTAACGCCAAGTGCCTTAAAGATCGTGTTGTTGATAAAGCCGGATTCAGAGCTCAGCATTGCGAACACCAGATAGCTGACCACAACGATGGAGATCAGGTACGGCATCAGAATGATGGTCTGGTACACCTGCTTGAACAACTTGCTCGTAATCTCGTTTAAGAGAATCGCGATTGTAATGGCAATCACGGTGCCCAGCACGATAAAGCACAGGTTATAAAGCAGTGTGTTGCGCGTAATGTTGAAAGCGTCCTTCGTTTTAAAAAGGTAGGTGAAGTTGCTGAAACCCACCCAGTCACTTGCAAGGATGCCCTTACGCCAGTTGACCTTCTTGAAGGCGATGATCAGACCGCTCATCGGGATATACTTATCCATGAGCAGATACAGGGCGCCCGGAAGGAACATCAGATACAGCGGGATGCAGCGGTAAAAGCGCAGCCACTTATTCGGTTTTGCCGAGCGCACTTTCATTTCTTTTTCCAGTGCGGCAGATTTATTCGGCATAATTAGAAACCCCTTTCAATCTGTTTTCGTCCTGCTCCGTTGAAATTCTCCAAAAGAACATGGGCATGTACAGAAGGGTCATCTCTCTGTACACGCCCATGCCCTTTTCCCTCTCGGGAAAAAGACACGGATTTTCACAAGGAAGCTGAAACGAATCTCGCTCCAGCTTCTTTAAGTCTAATTGTGAAGTAAATTACTTCTGCTCAGCCAGCCAAGCGTCGAGCTGTGCCTGCTTCTCTGCGATGATCGCATCGATGCCGGCATCCTTCAGCTCAGAGTTGAACTGCGGGAGAGTCGTCTCCGGGTCAAGAGCGCCGCAACCGAGTGCCTTGTGGTACTTGTTAACAACGTTCGTGCAAGCGGTGATCTCGTTCGCAACCTTGGTTGCGTCGAAGGTGAAGCCGAATGCTGCGGACTTCTGAGACTCTTCGTTGAATTTCTTCGTTACATCCCAGTAATCAGCCGGGAGATCGGTGCCCCAGATGTCGCCGATGAACTGGTTCGGCATCAGCCAAGTACCGGACTTTCTGTAAGTGGTGGTCGTTGCATCAAGGCCGTCCGGATAGTTGATTCTGTCCTGACCGTTCGTAACAGCGCCTTTCTCGATTACTTCGTAGTGAACGCCCTCAATACCGTACATGTAGAGGTTGCTCAGCTCCGGGTTGCTGTAAAGCTCGTTCAGAGTCTTCATAGCAGCTTCCGGATGCTCGCAGCTGCCTGCGATGGACCACAGACCCATGGTAACACGGTCGGTGGTAGCCAGTGCCGGAACCAGCTCAACCGTGCCGATCGGGTTCTTGAGGTTCGCGTTGTTCTCTTCTGCATAGTACGGCTTCAGGTTAGTGAAGGTACCGAATCCAGTGCCTGCATCCATCAGAGTGGTTGCAGTCTCGGTGGTGTTCACGGCGTCAGCCTGAATGAGGCCTTCCTGCATCCAGTTGTACATCGTGGTAACGAGGTTCTTGTACTGCTCAGTCTCGTAGAGGTTCACAACGGTGGTGTCCGTAGCCATGTCGGGGAGAACACCGAGGTTAACCATCTCGTCGCCCAGAGAGTCCCAACCCCAGGCACGGATGTTTTCGCCGGCGGAAATAGCTACCGGCCAGCAGTTCTCTTCGTTTTCCTTAATGGTAACGAGAACATCGTGGAGGTCTTCGAGGGTCTTAACGGAATCCATGTCGAGGTTATACTTCTCGGCAAGGTCCAGTCTGTACGCAAAGCCATAGGAAGCTGCAAGATCACGACCCTCCGTGAGGCCGAACAGCTCGCCGCCTACGCGACCGCAGTTGATGTTGTCCCAACCGAGCTGCTCAATGATGCCCTGGCCGTACTTCTCGATGAGATCATCCATCGGATAGAGCTGACCGGAATCAGCGCAAGCCGTGTAGTTGACCATGTAAACCGGGAGAAGGTCAACGCCTTCGCCGGAGGAAAGCATCAGGGAGATCTGGTCAGCATAGCTGCTGAACGGGAGGAAGGAAAGTTTAACGTTCACGTTGAACTTCTCTTCGAGGATCTTGTCCATTGCTTCCTCAACCTGTGCGATACCGGATTCTTCTTTACCGCCTGCCATCGTCACGATGTTGAGGGTTACGAGTTCGGACTCTTTCAGATCTTCTGCTTCGGAAGAGGCATCGCTGCTATCAGCCGCAGCGCTGTCAGAAGCGGAAGATTCGGAAGATGTGCTGGAGTCTGCGGTGGAGCCGGAAGAACCGCCGTTGCCGCAAGCTGCCAGGGAGAGGGTCAGCGCTGCTGCCATGAGCATTGCTACAAGTCTCTTTGCCATTTTCTTACTTCCTTTCATACTTTTCGACCTGCGATAAATTTATTTTTAGCCTTCGCGGTCAAATTACACATATATAGTAACAGAAAATCCGCACCTTTTCTGCAAATTTCGTGACATCTCCTATTCAAAATGTGACATATTTGTGAAGACTTTGCAGGATGTCCTTTACAATCCTGCATATCGATACTCTATATCGATAAAAAAAGAGGAAAACCCACATGGGTGTCCCTCTTTCAAATGCAAGATACGCTCTCTGTCTTTCACCCGTTTACACGGATTTTACATTTTGTGACAGTTTTACAACAATTTACCGAAATAAAACGCGCTTTACAGCTTAGACCGCCGCTTTGCCGCACGGTATTCCACCGGTGACATGCCTGTGTATTTTTTAAAAACCTGCGAAAAATACGAGAAATTCGAGTACCCCACCTTCGTCGCAATCAGGCTCACCGGAATATTCGTGTCACTCAGCAAAGACTGTGCCGCGCGCATCTTCTCCGTCACAATATAATCATTTAAAGAGGCGCCCGTTTCCTTTTTAAATAAGCGGGAAAGGTACTCCGGGTTTAAATAAATCGCGTCCGCGATCTCCGCGCGGCTCAAATCTTTGTCGATGTTCCGCCGGATATACGTCATCGCGCGTTGTATCGGCGTCTGCTCCGTCTTGTCCGGCTCCTTCTCCGCACTGTCATCCTCGCCGCGGTACTTCGCATAAGCGTTGTACCGTCTCTGGTTTTCCGCTTCGCGCACTTTTCCGGCCGCGCGCTCCACCGCCGCCTCAATCTCCGCATACGGCGCAGGCTGCAAAATATAGTCAAAGCTGCCCAGCTTCACAGCCTCCTGCGCATATTCAAATTCCGCGTGCGCAGAAAGGAAAATACACACCACGCCGGAAAACCGCTCCTGCGCCCAACGCAGCAAAGCAAAGCCATTCGTCGGCGGCATTTCAATGTCGCACAGCAGCACATCTATGCGCTCGCGTTCAAAAACGCTTTGCGCTTCCTTCACGCTGTACGCCGTAAACACCTGTTCCACGGGTATTTCTTTCCAGTTTACACCGGTCACCATGCTCTCCACAACTTCCGGCTGGTCATCTACGATCAATACGTTCATCCGTTGAAAGCCTCCTCTCCGTCCGGCTCGTCCTCCGCCACATTCAGCATCTCGCGATCTATCGGAATCAAAATTTCAGATACACTGCCCATGCGTTCGCCCATATCCCGATTAAAGAACGCATATAAAGCGCGGTCACCGTAAATCAGCTGCAAGCGCTTTTTCACATTGTTGATGCCCACGTGGTTCTGCGCGTACAGCGGGCTGTCCGGCTCGTTAATCTCCGCAATCACGTCCTCGGGGAAGCCGCCGCCGTTGTCCGTCACCGTCAGGTCGGCAAACGTGTCCGCGCCGCTGCGCAGCACCGCCGCCTTCACTTCGATTTCCAAAACATAATCCGGCGAGTACACATGCTTCACGCAGTTTTCCACAAAGCTCTGCAAAGAAAGCGGCGGGATCGGCAGCTCCTTCAAATGCGAATCAATATCAAACCGGCACACCGGCGGGTACTGCGAAGATCCCTGCTGCATCTCGATGTAATTTTCAATGTGGTCTAATTCGCGCGAAAGCGGCACAAGCTCCATGCTGTCCGTAAAAATGTACCGAATGTGCTTCGAAATCTCCAAAATCATCTTCTGTATGCGGTCATATTTGCCCGCTTCAGCCAACGCATATAAGCTTTTGAGGCAATTTAAAAAGAAATGCGGGCGAATCTGAAGCTGCATGTAACGCAGCTCCGCTTTCTGCGTCTCAATCTCGTGCTCATAAGATTCGATCTTGAGGTCTTTAATCTGCGTCATCATTGTGTTGAACGTCTCGTTCACCTCATTGAATTCGCGTATGTTCGTCTTGCCCTCAGCCTTCGCCCCCAAATCGCCGGCACGGATATGCTCCATAACACTGCGCAGCCCCTCTACCGGCTTCGAGATGGAGTTCGTCAGCCGCCACTGAATGACCGGAATCAGCACCAGCGCCAGCAAAGAGAGTACAAGCAGCGCCGCCTGCAAGCCATCGAGCGAGCCGAAATACCCGCTTTCGTTTACGGCAAGGATTGCCCTGCAATCCGTACCCGCCAAATCACGGCCCACGATCATATACCGCTGCTTTCCGCCCGAAATAAAGTAGCTCTCATAGTCGCCGTTCAAATCGATCCCGTTATCCTCCACAAAATCGACAGAGGTCAGCGGCTCGTTATTTTTATCGGAAAACAACATCACCGCGTCGGTGTCAATCTGCGTGTAGCGCACGTCCGCCAGCGCCGCCAACGGCACCATCGCCACAAGGTACGTGCCGCGCCCGCCGTAAAAACGGAATAAATATGCCTTGCCGCCGATTTCCGCGTGCCGCCACTGCATATTGTACGAATACGTGTTGTTCTCCGCCGCGTCACGCACAAAAGCGCGCAGCCGCTCCTTTTGCGCATAGGGGATAGAATCGTCAAAAATATCGCGCTCGGCATCGCTCGGCACGCTGTAAATGAAAAACGCGCCCACATCACCGTATGCCGGCAGCGCCGTTTTCAACTGCGTAATGAGCGTATAGCTTGCAAGATACGCCTTTAAGGGGTTTTTCTCACCGCCCGAAAGCGTGCGGTAATCGTCGCTCACCGTCAGCCCGGTGAGAAAATCGTTCACAGAATCAAGCTGCTCCTCCATGCGCCCTACCCGGTAATCCATCGTGCGCATGTTGGAATCCGCAATTTTCCTGTTAAATGCCTGCGTGGAATACAGGTTACTGAATAAAAGCAGCGCGATCAGCGGCAGCGTGACGCTCAATACAGCCGTCATCAGTTTTCGCCTGAACGAGACTTCTTTCTTCGAACTTTTCATGCCGCGCGATCCTTTCATCTATAATATAGTATAGAATGATGATACAATATCATAGCAGATTTTAAAGCATTTCGCAAGTCAAAATCCAAAAGAACCGTGTACGCGCAAGATTGAAATAAGCGCCCTTTCGTGGTATACTGAAGCTATATCAACGGAAAAGACGGGAAACAAGCACGTTTTCCGCAGAAAGGTCGTTCAGATGACGGAACATAACGCCACTTCTCTCAGCGCCAGCCTTGTGAACCGTAAGGTCTACACCGTGTGCTACACCGGGCTCGATACGCTGTCTTCGTTTCACGATGCTCTTTATGAAGCGCGCCGCAGCTATTTCGGCTCCGGCAAAACCGTACATATCCGCGCCCGCGGCATTTTCGACGGGCTTTCCGGCGAGGTGCACGGCAAGCTCTCCCGCCGCACTATAAAATGGAAAAAACGCGCAGGCAAAAATACGCTCGAAGCCGCATTCACAAACGGCGGTCAGCGCGGCATCGCGTTTTATAACGCCTACGGCGCATTGCGCGCCCGCGTGTACTACGACGGTGAAATGCAGTGGATGCGCACGGAGTATTTCTCTCCCGATGATGACCGCCGCGCGCGCATTACCTTTAAGCCGGACGACCACCGCGACGCCGTCATCCGCTTCGATTATAACGATTCTACCGGCAAAACGAAAGAAACCGTGCTGTTCCCCGTGCCGTATGCATTCCAAACCGCCGAGCAGAGTTTGCAAAACGCCCAGTTCGGCGACCGCCTTCTGCTCGTCGCCGATGAGCGCGGCGAATACGCCTACTGCCCGCGTGAAGAGCAGCAGCGCCGCATCAAATTTCTGAAGCAGAATAAAAACGCCTCCGTCATGCTCTCCATGGGTTGGGAGATCAAGGACGGCGACGTGCCCGAAACGACCGAGCCGGAGCCCGAGCTGCCCGTTTTCGAAAACCTCACCGAACCCGCACTTGTCGATTTCCTGAGCGACCCCGCCGAAAAAGCCGCAGAACCTACCGAAGAGGAACCCGTTCTCGAAGAAGCTGCTTCCGAAGCACCCGAAGCCGAGCCGCAGCCCGAAACAGAACCCGAGACGAAAGAAGTCGAAGAATCCCTCATTGAGGACACTCCCGCAGAAGAACCCGAAGAAGCCCCGGAAGAACCTGCTCCCGAAGAAACGCCAAATACAGACCGCGCCCCCGACATCACGCCGGAAGAGCTCCGGCAGGCACGTACTTTGCTTGATAAGCTCCTGCCTGCAAAGGAAGCTGAAAAAGAGGACGACCCCGAAACCGGCATCACGCTCATCAGAGGCGGCGCGCCGCTCCGTTACACAGGCGACCTTTCCGAAGACGGCAAACGCGAGGGCTTCGGCCGCACCGTGAACAACAACGGCATCACGCTCTATGAAGGCGAGTACAAAAACGACCTGCGCGAGGGGTTCGGCGTGCACCACTACCGCAGCGGCGCCGTCTCCTACATCGGCGACTTCAAAGACGATCAGCGCGAAGGCTTCGGCGTTTCGTTCCGCGAAAGCGACCACGCGCTGCACATTTCCCACTGGCAAAACGGTAAGCCGCAAGGCATGGCAACGATTTTCAATAAAAACGGAGATTTAATTTACAACGGCCAAATCATCGACGGCCAAAAGCAGGGCGCAGGTGTCTCCGTCGACCCCGAAACGCACTGCGTGTTCGTCGAAAAATATGAAAACAACGAAAAAGCGGGTCAAGCTACCCTGTTCGATGCAGACGGCAATTTAATTTATTCCGGTGGCTGGCAGAACGGTAAACGGCAGGGTCACGGCACAGCGTTCGACAAAAACGGCAATGTCGTCTACACCGGCGAGTGGAAAGATGACCGCTATGAAAACGGCATTTTGTACCGCCACGTGCAGAACGAGGACAAAGCGTAATGGACCGCGTTGAACTGCACGACGTGGAATACGGCGACTGCACCGTCCTCGTTGGGCAAAACCGGCAGATTTTAATGGTGGATTGCGGCTCCGTCAGCCGCTACGCCCGCCGCGGTGAAGAGGAGATTGACCGCCGTTTTAACGAAATTTTCAGCCGCTATGCGCCCGCCTCCCAGCGCCAGTTTCTGCTCACGCACTACCACCGCGACCACATGAGCGGCTTTTTAAAGCAAGTCAAAAAGGATCCCGGCTACTTTGACCGCGTATACCTCCCCGCCCTCCCGTGTGATAAGCGCGGCGTAAATCCCGTTTTGGAGTTCGCCGTGTTCGCGCATTTTTTCGCCGTTCCGCAAAGTGACTTCGCGCAGGTGAACACCACTTGCCTGCGTATTTTCGACGCGCTCAATGATTCTGTCGGCGCAGACCGCATTTTCACGCTCGGCGGCGGCGACATCTTCACATTTGACGGCGCGTTTTACGAGGTGCTCTCCCCCGCGCGTAACGAGCCCTTCCCGTTCGATGCCATCCTGACGGAAGCCGTCGAAAACCTCAACATCTGCCTCTCTTCCCCGTTTCACACCGGGCGCGAAACGGAGTTTTTGGAGACGAAGGATGCGTTCGTTAGGCTCTACATGCAGTGTCAAACGGCCTTCGCGCCGTCCGACCGCGCCACGCCCGGCAGACGGCGCATCCTGCTTGATTCTCTCCGCGACCTCTTAGGCCGCATGGAGGATATGCGCAGCAACCTCGCCCATTCCCCCGCCGCGCCGGATATTCAGGACATTTTAAATCAATCCGTCGTGCGCAACGTCTACACCGAAACGCAGAACGACCTCTCCCTCGTCTTTCACAACCGCCGAAGCCGCGGCCCGTCGAACCTCGATATTCTAATGACCGGCGACGTGTCCGATGAAGTGCTGCGCCGCATCTCCGGGAAGCTGTTTGACGGCTACTATATCGTCAAAGCGCCGCACCACGGCACAGAAAGCCACTTTTCAAACGTTATCGGCGACCTCGCCGTTGCGCACCTGCTCATCTCCAACGGTGATTACCACGCGGGCGGCGAAATTTCCCAGCGCTACATCGATATGGAGTGCATCAAGCACTGCACAAACGCCGGGGCATGCCGCTGGCGCGACATCGCGGGCGGATGCTGCAACCGGCTGCAACGGTGCTACGAGCAGCCCGCTTCCGGCTCCCTGACGCTCAAATGCGCCGCAGCCGCCGGCGAGCGCCGCACGTCATGCAATATCTATGTATTCGGCCACAGCGGCGTTTTGGGCTGCCACTGCGACCGCGGGTAGTTACTTCAACATGTTCTCTACGCCGTCAATGAGCTGCCCCACCGTGTGCACGGCCTTGGCGGTGCTGCGGCGCATCTCTTTTGTGCGCGCCTTGGCGGATTTCTTCCCGCCGTTCATCATCGCGGACGAAACGGCAGCCACGGCAGCGCCTGCGGCAATGCCGAGACCCACGCCCTTCACAACGTTCATGCTCTGCTTATACATGGCATCCAACCTCCAGATCCAGATTGCGGCTTTTAAAACATACAAAACAGCCGTCACGTTTAGTTTCCCCCTTTTTACAAAAACATACATCATTCTTCCCGAAAGGACTTTGACAGCAATGATTTTGAATATCGTTATGGTCGAGCCGGAGATCCCCCAAAACGCCGGCAACGTCGCGCGCACCTGCGCCGCCACGGGCGCAAGACTGCACCTTGTGGGCCCCATGGGCTTTAAGATCGACGACAAAAAGCTAAAGCGCGCCGGTCTCGATTACTGGCATTTGCTCGACATCACCTATTATGACTCGCTCGACGAATTTTTTGCAAAAAACAGCGGCGAATTTTTCTTTTTCTCCACAAAATCCGTCCATAAGCACACGGATATACACTATCCCGATAATTGCTACCTCTTCTTCGGCAAAGAGACAGCCGGACTGCCGGAAGATCTGCTTTTCAAAAACAAAGACCGCTGCGTGCGCATCCCCATGATTTCGGAAGCGCGCAGCCTAAACCTCTCCAACAGCATCGCCATCGGCGTTTACGAAGTCCTGCGCCAGTGGGATTTTCCCGCGCTCTCCGAAGCCGGTCGCCTGCGCGGCTACGACTGGGACGCGGCAGACGCGAACGGTGCGAAATAAAAACCCGTACAAAATCGCAAAAATGAAAAATTTGCGCTAAAAAGTGTGCAATTTGCGCGTTATCTCTTGAAATCATCTTCCGTTTGGTATAAAATAAATTCTGTAGGCGGTGTTGTCCGCCAACCAAACGTATAACCGTAACTCAATATATTTCTTAAAGGAGTGTACGAAAATGAACTACCTCAACAAGAAAACCGTAGAAGACATCGACGTTGCCGGTAAGCACGTTCTTGTCCGCTGCGATTTCAATGTCCCGATGAAGGACGGTGTCATCACGGACACAAAGCGCATCGTCGGTGCGCTGCCCACCATTAAGTATCTCGTAGACCACAACGCAAAGGTCATCCTCTGCTCCCACATGGGTCGCCCGCACAACATCTTCAACGACGTTGTAAAGCTCGACAAGAAGGAGAAGAAGAAGATCGACGCTATGCCGGAGGCAGAGCAGGCCGAAGCGACCGCTAAGGCACTCGAAGCTGCTAAGGGCGACGTGAAGAAGTTCTCCCTGGCGCCTGTCGCAGCAGAGCTTTCCAAGCTCCTCGGCAAGGAAGTCATCATGGCAAAAGACGTTGTAGGTCCGGACGCTAAGGCTAAGGCTGCAGCTCTGAAGGACGGCGAAGTCCTCATGCTCGAGAATGTTCGCTTCCACGCAGAAGAGACCAAGAACGACCCGGATTTCGCTAAGGCACTCGCTTCCATGGCTGAGATCTATGTCAACGATGCATTCGGCACCGCACACCGTGCACATGCTTCCACAGCAGGCGTTGCAGATTACCTCCCGGCTGTCTGCGGCTACCTCATCCAGAAGGAAATTTCCATCATGGGCGGCGCGCTCGAGAACCCGAAGCGTCCGTTCGTTGCAATCCTCGGCGGCGCTAAGGTTTCCGATAAGATCGGCGTCATCAACAACCTGATTGAAAAGGTCGACACGCTCATCATCGGCGGCGGCATGGCTTACACCTTCTTCAAGGCTCTCGGTCACGAGATCGGCACCTCTATCTGCGAGGACGACAAGGTTGAGCTCGCTAAGGAAATGATGGACAAGGCGAAGGCTAAGGGCATCAACTTCCTCATCCCGGTCGATAACGTTGTTGCAACCGAGTACAGTGCAGACTCCGAGTGGAAGATCGTCGATTCCGACGACATTCCGGAAGGCTGGATGGGTCTGGATATCGGCCCGAAGAGCCGCGAGCTGTTCGCAAACGCCGTGAAGAACGCAGGCACCGTTGTTTGGAACGGCCCGATGGGCGTTTCCGAGTGGGAAAACTTCGCAAACGGCACCATCGCGGTTGCAAAGGCAGTTGCAGACAGCAACGCGATCTCCATTATCGGCGGCGGCGACTCCGCTGCGGCTGTTGAGAAGCTCGGCTTCGCGGATAAGATGACGCACATCTCCACGGGCGGCGGCGCTTCTCTCGAATTCCTCGAGGGTCTTGAGCTCCCCGGCATTGCTTGCCTCAACGAGAAATAATTAAAAGCATGAACGGGAGCGGAGCTTGCCTCTGCTCCCGTATTGTTGTCTCAATAAAAACGGTTTTTAACCGACGGAAAGGAATAGAAAATCATGAACAAGGCTGTTAGAAAGGCTGTTATCGCCGGCAACTGGAAAATGAACAAAACCCCTGCGGAGGCAAAGGAACTCATCACCGCCATTGCTCCGCTCGTTAAGGACGCAGGCTGCGACGTTGTCGCTTGCGTGCCGTATGTAGACATCGCAACCGCTATTGAGGCGGCTAAGGGCACCAACATCAAGATCGGCGCAGAGAACTGCCACTGGGCGGTCAGCGGCGCTTTCACCGGCGAGATTTCCGCAGAAATGCTGAAGGCTTGCGGCGTTGAGTACGTCATCACCGGCCACAGCGAGAGAAGAACCTACTTCGGCGATACCGACGTTACGGTTCAGAAGAGAACAAGAGCTGCGCTTGACGCAGGCCTCACCGTCATCGTTTGCGTAGGCGAGTACCTCGAGCAGCGCGAGCAGGGCATCACCGATGAGCTCGTTGCCATGCAGACAAAGATCGCACTCGGCGGCGTAACCGAAGAAGAGCTTAAGCGCATCATCATCGCTTACGAGCCGGTTTGGGCCATCGGCACCGGCAAGACCGCCACGGCAGAGCAGGCAAACGAAGTTTGCGCTGTCATTCGTGCGACCGTCAAGTCCCTCTACGGCGAAAAGGCTGCAGAAGGCATCACCGTTCAGTACGGCGGCTCCATGAACGCAGGCAACGCAGCTGAGCTTCTTGCACAGCCGGACGTTGACGGCGGCCTCATCGGCGGCGCTTCCCTGAAGCCGAACGACTTCGCAGCCATCGTAGACGCAGCCACCAAGGGCTGATTTTTCCACCGAAAGATTTTTTCCAGTTGAAAGGAAAGGCATCTCCACTATGAAAAGACCTGTTGTACTCATGATTCTGGACGGTTTCGGAATTGCTAAAACGGAGGGCAACGCGATTGCCGCCGCTAAGAGACCGAACCTCGATAAGCTGTTCTCTGAAAACCCGATTACAAAGATCGGCGCTTCCGGCATGGACGTCGGTCTGCCGGACGGCCAGATGGGCAACAGCGAAGTCGGCCACACCAACATCGGCGCAGGCCGCATCGTTTATCAGGAGCTTACCCGCATCACGAAGGCGGTACAGGACGGTTCTTTCTTTGAGAACGAAGCGCTCGTACACGCCATGAATAACGCAAAAGAAAACGGCACCGCGCTGCACCTCATCGGCCTGCTTTCCAACGGCGGCGTGCACAGCCACAACCAGCACCTCTACGGTCTGCTGGAAATGGCAAAAAAGATGGGCGTTGAAAACGTCTATGTTCACGCCCTGCTCGACGGCCGCGATGTTCCGCCTTCCTCCGGCAAGGACTTCGTCAAGGAGCTCATGGAGAAGATGAAGGAAATCGGTGTCGGCAAGGTCGCAACGGTCATGGGCCGTTACTATGCGATGGACCGCGACAACCGCTGGGAGCGCGTAGAAAAGGCTTACAACGCCATGGTTTGCCGCGAAGGCGAAGAGTTCGCGTGCCCGGTTTGCGCTGTATCGAAATCCTATGAAAATGAAGTCACGGACGAGTTCGTCGTGCCGTGCGTCATCAAGGGCGGCGCTCCGGTCGCATCCGGCGATTCCGTCGTGTTCTTCAACTTCCGCCCGGACCGCGCAAGAGAGATCACCCGTACATTCGTAGACCCGGATTTCTCCGGCTTCACCCGCAAGAATGGCTTCTTCCCGCTCACCTACGTCTGCATGACGCAGTATGACGCCACGATGCCGAACGTTGAGATCGCATTCAAGCCGCAGAGCCTTAAAAACACCCTCGGCGAGTACGTCTCCGATAAGGGCCTCAAGCAGCTCCGCATTGCCGAAACCGAGAAGTATGCGCATGTCACATTCTTCTTCAACGGCGGCGTCGAGAAGCAGTATCCGGGTGAGGACCGCATCCTCGTCAAGTCCCCGAAGGTCGCAACGTATGACCTCCAGCCGGAAATGAGCGCTTACGAAGTCACGGATAAGATGGTTGAGGCCGTCAAGTCCGGCAAGTACGATATGATCATTCTGAACTTTGCAAACTGCGACATGGTCGGCCACACCGGCGTGTTCGAGGCTGCAAAGGCTGCCGTTGAGGCTGTCGATACCTGCGTCGGCAAGGTCGCAGCAGCCATCGACGAGATGGGCGGCGTGCTGCTCATCACCGCCGACCACGGCAATGCAGACAAGATGGTTGATGATGACGGTGAACCGTTTACCGCACACACCACAAACCCGGTTCCGTTCTGCGTTGTCGGTTATCCGTGCAAGCTGCGTGAGGGCGGCGTTCTCGCGGACATCGCACCCACCATGCTGAAGATCATGGATCTGCCGCAGCCGGAAGAAATGACAGGCAAGAGCATCATTCTCTAATTCGATCTTGCTCTAAAATCAAAGCATTATAAACAGTCTCCCTTTGTGTTTCGGCACAGAGGGAGATTTTTTGTTCTATTTTTTTTCTAACAATTTTTAAATATATATTGACAAACCCTCCTATACATGATATCATGCAAGTGTAATATATTACCAAAAAAACATATGCACAGGTGATATTTTTCAGCAAAAAGTTCAAGCTCAATTCATAACACAAATTCATTTGCACCGCCGTATCCGTCAGCGTAGCCACAAATCCTAACATCATCATAGGAGGTCGTTTTATGAAAAAGCTCGCATTGGTTTTGTCCCTTGTTTTGATGCTCACGTTTGTCGGCTGTTCGTCTAAGACAACCGTGAAAGAGACAGACGCTTTCCGATTCGATTCCAAGACCGGCTATGCGTATTCCACTGCGCCGTTCGGCATCGACACGACGGAGCTTGAATCCGCTATCGGCTCTAAGCTGACAATGGTCAGCGAAAGCCCCGCGACAGCGCCTTTCGCATATACGAATTATTTGTCGGAGGACATCGTGCAGTCCGCAGGCTGCTCCGGCAAATTTGATGCGCAGTTTGACGAAAACGACAAGCTGTTTTCGGTGACGTTCCACGAACAGCTTGCGCGCGGCACGGCAGAAGAGCATTTTGAAGCCGCAAGCAAACGCTTCACCGAAACCTTCGGCGCACCTGCCGTTCAAGACGACAACGGTACCGGCACTCAATATCTCGAGTGGCAGGATAAAAGCAGTGGCACGGCGCTGGGGCTTACATATTCCGATCTCGGCACGACCGATCCGACCTTGATGATCTCCGTCTTTGAGAAGTCCCGCTACGTCGAAGCCGGAACAGGCGAGTGGAAATAAACTTAAATATATTAGAAGTTGATCTATAAACAAAATCTCCCTTGGCTTTTTGCCATGGGAGATTTTTGCCATTTTGCGGATAAATTGATATTTTTAATAGAAGATATTGAAAAATCAGCAAAGATGCTCTTTGTCGCTTAACTGTGCTTCTTTGCTGCTTTAGCCGTATTTTTTACCGAATAAAGTTCGTTGCGATGCGCTGTTCCGTTTCCGGCAGGCCAAATTTTTCCTTACCGAGCGCAATGCTCTTCATCAAAAAAGTCATATTTCTCGCCAAGGTGCGCATGGTTTGTAGACCCTCCAAATCCTCTTTCGCCTCGCCTAGTGCGAGGCCGTGAATGCTGTTCCAATACTGACTGGACGCGACGGGCATGCCGGAGATCGTAAAGAATTTGTTGAGTTCGTCGAACGTGGCGGAAAGGCCGCCGCGGCGGGCAGCCACAACGGCGGCGCCGACTTTCATCGTTTTATCGAACGGAGTGCTGTAAAACAGGCGCGTCAAAAGCGCGACAAGTGTTGCGTTTGCGGAGGCATAATACACCGGACTGCCGACGACAAGACCGTCCGCTTCCGCAAATTTCGTCGCAACTTCGTTGACAAGATCGTTAAAAACGCAGTGCCCCAGCTTAGAACATTGCCCGCATGCCACACATCCTCGGATGTCTTTGTTGCCGACATGAATAACTTCCGTTTCGATACCTTCTTTGTTGAAAATATCCACCATTTCATGCAGGGCAACAGCAGTATTGCCGTTCGCCTTCGGGCTTCCGTTTAAGAGTAAGACTTTCATTTTCCATTTTCCTTTCTTTGTGTTTTGTTGTTTTCTGTATACGCACGCAGATTACTCTGCGTTTGATCCGTTAAATTTTTGAAAGGCTTATGCGCGTGGCGGGCGCTTTCTTTTTCGTTCCAATCGGCGATGACCTCGCGCATGCGCTTGTTCGCTTCATCGACCTCCACCTTGAATTCGGAGGCCGTAACACGACGCGCGCCGTGACCGAGTACGATCATCTGCTCTGCGCCGTCGGACGTGGCGACGCGCACACGGTGCTTTTTGCTGATCTCAAACGTGGCGCGCTCAATGTAGGTATCTGCCGTTTCCGCCTGCTTTGTGAACACAACGGAAATGTTGTGGTAGCGGATAACGTCCTCCACGTCACGCGGGACGCGATAGGCATCGAAAACGAGGATGCACGTGCTGCGGCTGAAGCTCTGATAATTGCAGATTTTATCCATTAAAATCTGTCGAGCGGTGTCGATGTCCTTTTCGGCGACCTTATTTAAATCGTCCCACGCAAAGAGAATATTGTAGCCGTCGATGAGGAGATACTCAGGCTCGAAGACCTTTTCCGGCACCTTCCATTCCCCTTTTCCGCTGCTTTCTGCGGCGCGGACGGCGTTTTGCGGCTGCATATCGCGGCGTCGGATAGGGCCGTAGGTGCGCTCAAAAATGGCGCGCAGCTCATCGTCGAACACAGGCGGCAGCTGTGCGGCGGCGCGCACGGGAGCTTCGGTTTCGGCAGATTTTGTTCCCGGCTTTTCGGGCTTCCATCCACTTTCGAGGTGCATGTGGGAAGCCGCCTCGCGCCACGGCACAACGAAGCCGGAGCCGTGCGAACAGAAGACGGAATCGCCGGTGTTCTCCAAATCATGCTCGGCATCGTAGCCGATATGCTCGATGACCTCTTCGGCATTATGGCACGGCAAGTAGCCCTTCGGCATACAAATAAGGCTGCCAAGCCCGCGCGTGTACGATGCGACCTCCAAGGTGTAACCCTGCATTTCGGAGACGGGCGCAAAGCCCGTGATGACGGCGTTTTCACCCTCGGTCTGCGGCGGCTCGAACTCCGCGCAAAGGCGCTGCATGTCCGAAATGGCGCGGCCGACCTGCGACTGCGGAACCTCTAATCGGAAATCGTACCACGGCTCTAAAAGCACGCTTTTCGCCTGTAATAAGCCGTGGCGCACGGCGCGATAGGTGGCCTGACGGAAATCGCCGCCCTCGGTGTGCTTTAAATGCGCACGGCCGATGAGAAGCGTGATCTTCATATCCGTGATGGGCGAGCCGGTCAGCACGCCGGGGTAGCTGCGCTCCTCAAGGTGCGTTAAAATGAGATTCTGCCAGTTGCGGTCAAGCACATCCATGCTGCACACGGTGCCGAAACGCATACCGCTGCCGCGCTCGCCGGGCTCTAAGAGCAGGTGCACCTCGGCGTAATGGCGCAGGGGCTCAAAATGCCCCATGCCTTCGACGGGTTCTTCGATCGTCTCGCGGTAGACAATGCTGCCGGTGCCGAACGTGACCTCCATTTTAAAGCGCTCTTTTAAGACGCGCTGCAAAACTTCAAGCTGCACCGCGCCCATAATCTGCACGTGAATTTCGTGTAATTGCTCGTTCCACACGACATGAAGCTGGGGGTCTTCTTCCTCCAAAACGCGCAAACAGCGCACGGCGGTGTGCGGCTCCATGCCGTCCGGCAAGAAAACCTGATACGTCAAAAAGCTTTCAAGCACGGGCGCGGGGGTGTCTTCCTCCGCACCGAGTCCCTGCCCGGGATACGTGTGCGTGAGGCCCGTTACGGTGCACACGCCGCCCGCAGTGACTTCCTCCGCAAGGCGGAATTTCCCACCGGAATAGATGCGGAGCTGGTCGGCTTTTTCTGCCCATACGTTTTCGCCCGCGCCGCCTTTAAGGACCATTTTAACGGGCAAAGCGCCGCCTGTGATCTTCAAATACGTAAGCCGTGCGTCCTGATTATCGTGTGCAATTTTGAAGACCTTCGCGCCGAAAGCCTTAGGGTATTCGGGCATTTCGGTGTACATTTCAAGACCGTTTAGAAGTTCTTTTACGCCGTCTAACTTCAAAGCCGAGCCGAACCAGCACGGAAAAAGCTTGCGATTTTTGATGAGGCGTTTAATCTCGGGACATTCGACTTCGCCCGTTTCGAGGTAATGGGCGAGCGTGTCTTCGTCACAAACGGCGATGTTTTCATCGCGTTCCGCTTCGGGAGATGTGAAATCGACGCAACCGGTGCTGAGCTTTTGCAGCTCGGCTAAGACTTTATCGTGGTCTGCGCCGTCGAGATCCATTTTGTTGATGAAGAGGAACGTGGGGACGTTATAGCGCTCCAAGAGCCGCCACAGCGTACGCGTGTGGCTCTGCACACCGTCTGTGCCGCTGATGACGAGCACAGCGTAATCGAGCACCTGAAGCGTGCGCTCCATTTCGCTGGAAAAATCGACGTGACCGGGGGTATCGAGCAGCGTAAATTCGGTATGTTCGAGCGGTAAAACGGCCTGCTTTGAGAAAATGGTGATGCCGCGCTCGCGCTCCTGCACGTCGGTATCGAGAAACGCGTCTTGATGATCGACGCGCCCGAGACGGCGGAGCTGCCCGCCTTCATACAGCATCGCTTCCGAAAGTGTGGTCTTGCCGGCATCGACATGCGCCAAAAGCCCAAGGCATATTTGGTTTTTCGTTGTGTTTCGCTTCTGCTCGCTCATGAAAAGTGTCTCCCTGTACCGCCGTTAAAATTAAACTTCGATTTAATAAACAGTATACCACTTTTTGAAGATACTGACAATATCTTGCGCGGAAGAGAGTCGAAATTAGGCGGCGCAAACCAAGATTTGCTATTGAAAAAAAACGCGTTTTTTGCTATACTAAAAACAGATTTTTCGCGGGCAGATACCGAACGCCCGCTTTTTTACTGTATTCAGGGTGTATCGGAAAACAAGTTTACGGCTTTTCAAATGCACCCTAAAGGGGCTTATTTTAGGACGCATGAGACGTATGAATTAAGGAAGGGGAATGACCATGAAGAAAATCGGTTTTGACAGTCAGAAGTATATCGAGCTGCAGTCTGCGCGTATTCGCGAGCGCATTGACCAGTTCGGTGGCAAGCTGTATCTGGAATTCGGCGGCAAGCTGTTTGACGATTTCCACGCTTCACGCGTGCTGCCGGGCTTTGAACCGGACAACAAGATCAAGATGCTTTTGGCGCTGAAAGACCAGGCGGAGATTGTCATTGCGATCAACGCGAACGACATTGAGAAAAACAAGCGCCGCAGCGACCTTGGCATTACGTATGACACGGATGTCATCCGTTTGATTGATATTTTCCGCGGCTTCGGCTTATATGTGGGCAGCATCACGCTGACGCAGTACGCAGACCAGCCCTCCGCGGCGATTTTTGAGCAGCGCATGAAGACACTGGGGCTGAAGGTCTACCGCCAGTACCGCATTCCGGGGTACCCCTCCGACGTGAAGCTCATCGTAAGCGACGAGGGCTACGGCCGCAACGACTACATTGAGACGACGCGCTCCCTTGTTGTGGTGACGGCGCCGGGCCCGGGCAGCGGCAAAATGGCAACCTGCCTTTCGCAGCTTTACCACGAGCACAAACGCGGCATTAAGGCGGGCTACGCGAAGTTTGAGACCTTCCCCATTTGGAACCTTCCCTTAAAGCACCCGGTGAACCTTGCCTATGAAGCGGCGACGGCTGACCTGAATGATATGAACATGATCGACCCGTTCCACCTTGAGGCGTACGGTGAGACAACTGTAAACTACAACCGCGACATTGAAATCTACCCCGTGCTGCGCGCAATGTTTGAGCAGATTTACGGCGAATGCCCGTACGCGAGCCCGACGGACATGGGCGTGAACATGGCGGGTCTGTCCATCATCGACGATGAAGTGTGCCGCGAAGCCTCGAAGCAGGAGATTATTCGCCGCTACTTTAAGACGGCGTGCCTTGTGCGCCAGGGTCTTGCTTCCGAAGCGGAATTACAGAAAATCGAGAACCTGATGCGCCAGCTGAAGTTGGAGCCGGAGAACCGCCCGGTCGTGCTCGCAGCATTGAAGCGCGCGGAAGCGACAGGACAGCCTGCGGCAGCTTTAGAGCTGCCGGACGGCACGATTGTGACGGGGCGCACATCGGAATTGCTGGGTGCTTCCTCTGCGTTGACACTGAACGCTTTGAAGATGCTTGCAGGCATTCCGCACGAGGTGAAGCTCATCTCGCCGACGGTCATTGCGCCTATTCAGACGCTGAAAACCGACTACATGCAGAGCCGAAACCCGCGCTTGCACACCGATGAGATGTTGGTGGCGCTCGCCATCAGCGCAGCGACCGACGAAAACGCGATGCGCGCCATGCAGAAGCTGGACGAGCTGAGCGGCTGTGATTTGCACTCCAGCGTAATCCTCGGCTCGGTAGACGACAGCGTATTCAAACGCCTTGGCATCAACGTGACGTGCGAAGCAACGTATGAGGACAATAACCTCTACCACAAATAATCCTTCTTGTAATATAAAACCGCTCGAAGCCGTAAAGCCCGAGCGGTTTTTGTTATAGGAATTTTCGGATTTAAATTGTAAAATATTGGCCGGTAATGATCTTTTGCACAAGATTCGAAATTTTGCGGCTATCCGTAAAATCATCCTTGCGAATAGCGTAAACCACCATACTGATGATCGCGCCGGCAAGAAATGAAATGGCGTAATCACGATCTTCGTGGTCATAAGCGTGGAAAATATTGTCCAAATGCAGGAGATACGCTTCCGATTTTTCGCGAGCCAATGTATCCAGACGATTGTCGACCAGAAGACTGAGGAGTTTTTTCTGCTCCACAAAACACTCCATAATAGAATCACATAGACTGCGAAGGGTGTAAGCGCGCTTTTCCTCAATGAACCGTTTACGGTATTCTTCAAAAAGCTGGTCGAGCCGACGCCCAATGACCTCTTCCTTATTTTCAAACAGCGAGTAAAACGTCTGGCGTGAAACGCCGGCGTGGGCACAAACGGCTTTTATCGTGATTTTTTGAAACGGCTCTTCCTCCATAAGTGCTAAAAGTGCCTCTGTGATGAGGTTCTGCGATTGCAGCGCCGTTGGATTTTTTCCCTGATACATAGACATTCCCTCCTGTTTCGTCAATATTTTCACTTAACTTGGACAAATGTCAAATTGACAAGTGTCAATGGTTCATATTATAATGACTTTATAAGAGGTTGTCAAGACGAGACTCTCGGCAAAATTGTGAATTTTTTGTGGCGCGAAATTTTTGGGGAGTGTGTGGAAAACATGGAAGTGCGCGACGCTTTATATATTATTTTCGGGTATCTGCTGGGCAGTATTTTGTTTGCGCGGCTCGGTGGGCTGATCTTCAAAAAGACAGACATTATGGCGGAAAGCCCGGACAAGAACCCGGGCACAATGAATGCGTTTACATACGGCGGGTTCCGGTGCGGCGTGTTTACGTTGTGCGGCGACCTGTTAAAGGGCTTTTTTCCGGTCTTTTTGTACCGCAGCGGAGAACTGCCCGAAAACCCGCTGATGCTCTCTTTTGTGATGGCGGCGCCGGTCTTGGGCCATATTCTGCCGTTTTATGACATTAAGCACGGCGGCAAAGGCATTGCGGCAACGTTTGGGTGCTTTTTGGGGCTGCTGCCGCACTGGATCCCTCTGTGCGTTTTGGCGGGCATCTTCATTTTCTTTTCGTGCGTTGTTAAAATTAACCCGAACTATTACCGCACAGTGGCGACGTATATCCTGGCGGCCATTTGCACGGTTTGGCTGGAGCCAAACCGCTATATCGTCTTCGGCTTTTTGCTGATTGCGGCTTCGGTGCTCGCAAAGCTCTTTATGAGTGCCGAGGAAAAAGAACACTTTGAGGTGAAACTTGCATGGAAGCACTGATTTTATCCTGCAGCACGGGCGGCGGGCACAACACGGCGGCACAAGCGGTTTTTGAGGCGCTGACGGAACGCGGGCACCACGCCGTGCGCATGGACCCGTACACGCTGGTGAGCGAGGAGCTTGCAAATAAAGTCGGGCAGACCTATATAAAGTTGGTACAGAAAAGCCCGAAGCTGTTTGGCGCGGTCTATGACCTCGGCAACGCGTACCGTAAGCTGCCGGGACGCTCGCCGGTGTACCACATCAACGGAAAAATGGCGCCGTACATGCAGAAATACCTTGCGGAACACCTAACGGACGTGATCGTCTGCACGCATTTGTACCCGGCGGAGATTCTGACACACATGCGGCTAAACGGCATGGAAACGCCGCCGTTTGTGTTTATTGCGACGGACTACACTTGCATTCCGTTTACGGAAGAATCGGACTGCGACTTGTACGTGACGCCCTCCCCGCTTTTGAGCAACGATTTCACCGGGCGAGGCATTCCTGCGGAAAAATTGCGGCCGCTTGGCATCCCGGTGCGGCTGGATTTTTCCGATGATACCATCACGAAAGACAGAGCGCGGGAAGCGCTTAACTTGCCGAAAGACAGGCGCACGCTGCTGCTTTCCGGCGGGAGCATGGGCGCAGGGTCAATTATAAATGCCGTGCGGGCACTGCTGCCGTATTTGGAGCAGAATGCAGACTGCGACCTTAACATTTTGTGCGGCAGCAATGAGGCACTGTTTGACAGCGTGGAGGCTGAATTTACAAAAAACGGGCAAATCACGCCGATGCACAGCACGGACAAGATGGCGCTGTATTTGAAGGCGAGCGACGTGTTTATCTCGAAGCCGGGCGGACTTTCATCTACGGAGAGCGCCGCGGCGGGCGTGCCGCTTGTGCACATTTCTCCGATACCGGGGTGCGAAAGCCGCAACGCGGAGTTTTTCGCCAAAGAGGGTATTGCCGTAAAGGTGGAAAACACAGAAGCAGAGCTTTTGGCAGCTGTGGAAAAGCTTTTGGAGCCGAGAAACGCGGAAGAGATGCGAAAACGGCAGAGAGCGGTTATCAATCAAAATGCAGCCATAGATATTTGCGAGCTGTTGGAAACGGTAGCACAGTGATGACGCAAAACGTGGGTTAAAAGTTTTTGATCGACCTTTTTTGAAAAAAGGTCGCGGATTCTTAGGGCTGAGCCCTAAGCCGAACTCCGCAGAGTTCGGAATACTTTTGCCTAACTCAAAACTAGGAAGGTAGATTTGAACGTCCGGGGGACGTTCAAATTGTAGGGAACCCAGTTGCATGGTTCCCTGAAAGAGCGGCTTTGCGCCGCTCTTTTTATATACACAGTTTTTTTCTAAGTGAAAGGTACCGTGAAGTTCATTAGCACGCTGTATCACTTCCTTTCCCTCTGTCAGAGGGAGCCGACATAAAAAGAGCCACTGTGATTACTCACAGTGGCTCTTAAACACCTTAAATTTAGAAACGATCGCGCTTGACGTAAGACGTATGCAGCAGCTCGTGTGCCTTATGGCAGCCGGGCTCGCCGCCCATCCATTCGTAGCACTCCTTGACGACGGGGTTCAGGTGGCTCTTTCTGAGCGTCTTGGCCGCGTCCTCATCGTAGAGGGCTTTTGCACGCAGGGCCTTAATGTCCGTGAAGCTGCGAACCGTAGACGGCTGAATCGGCTGGCCGCCGCCGTTTACGCAACCGCCCGGGCAGCACATGACTTCCACGATGTGGTAGTCGGCTTCGCCGCTTTCGATCTTCTTGAGCAGCTCGTTTGCGTTATTCAGACCGCTGACGACAGCGACCTTGACATCCATGCCGGCAACCTTGTAAACAGCTTCCTTGAAGCCCTTCGTGCCGCGAATCTCTTTGTACTCGATGTTATCATGGTCGACGCCCTCAAGCACATCAGCTGCGGTACGGAGCGCTGCTTCCAGAACGCCGCCCGTCGCGCCGAAGATCGTAGCTGCGCCGGTGGAAACGCCCATAACCGGGTCAAAATCTTCTTCCGGCAGTCTTGCGAAGTTGAGCTGTGCCATCTTGATCATGCGGGCAAGCTCGCGGGTGGTAATGGAGATATCAACGTCCGGCACACCGGCTGCGTCTTCGTCGTCACGGTTGATCTCGAATTTCTTCGCGACGCACGGCATGACGGAAACGGAAACGATGTTGTTCGGATCGATGCCTTCTCTTTCCGCAAACCACGTTTTGATGAGCGCACCGGTCATCTGCTGCGGGGACTTGCAGGTGGAGAGGTTTTCTGTGAGGTTCGGGAAGTAGTGCTCGCAGAACTTGACCCAGCCCGGAGAGCAGGAGGTGATGATCGGCAGCTTGCCGCCGTTCTTCACGCGGTCAATGAACTCGTTTGCTTCTTCCATGATGGTCATATCGGCACCGAAATCGGTATCGTAGACCTTATCGAAACCAAGGCGGCGCAGAGCTGCGACCATCTTGCCTTCTACGTTTGTGCCGATCGGCATACCGAACTCTTCGCCGAGCGCTGCGCGCACAGCCGGAGCCGTCTGCACGACAACGACCTTTTCCGGATCGTTGATGGCATCGATGACCTGCTGGGTATTGTCCTTTTCGGTGAGGGCACCCGTCGGGCAGGCTACGATACACTGGCCGCAGGAAACGCAGGCCACTTCGCTGAGCGGCATCTCAAATGCGCAGCCGATCTCGGTATCGAAACCGCGGTTGTTCGCGCCGATGACAGCGACGTGCTGCTGCTGGCAGGCTGCCACGCAGCGGCGGCACAGGATGCACTTTGCATTATCTCTTTCGAGGTGCAGGGTGCTGTAATCCTTTTTGCCGGCGGGAACGGCGCCTTCGTAGCGGTTCTCGCTGTCGATGCCCATATCGTTGCAGAGCTTCTGCAGCTCGCAGGTGCCGCTTCTCTTGCAGGAGAGACATTTGCGGTCATGCACGGAGAGCAAGAGCTCCAGTGTCATTTTTCTGGATTTCTGAACCTTCGGCGTATTGGTGAAGACCTCCATGCCCTCGTTTACCGGGTACACGCAGGCGGCAACAAGCGATTTTGCGCCCTTAACTTCGACCATGCACATACGGCATGCGCCGATCTGGTTGACGTCCTTCAAGAAGCAAAGGGTGGGAATGTCGATTCCGGCTTCTCTTGCGGCTTCGAGGATCGTGCTGCCGGCAGCGACCTCGTAGGACATGCCGTTGATCTTAATATTTACCATATCCATGCTATTCTCAACTTCCTTCCTTACTTCTTTTCGATGGCGCCGAACTTGCACTTTTCACGGCAGACGCCGCACTTGATGCACTTCTGCGTATCGATGACATGCGGCTCACGGACGGTGCCGGAGATGGCGCCGACCGGGCAGTTGCGTGCGCAGAGCGTGCAGCCCTTGCACTTGTCCGCATCGATGACGTAATTCGTGAGGGCCTTGCAGGCGCCTGCCGGGCAGCGATGCTCGGTGACGTGCGCAATGTACTCATCACGGTAATACTTGAGTGTGGAAAGAACCGGGTTCGGCGCTGTCTGGCCGAGACCGCAGAGGGAATTTTCCTTAATGTAGTAGCAGAGCTCTTCGAGCTTATCGATGTCTTCGAGTGTGCCCTTGCCGCTTGTAATCTTGTTGAGGATCTCAAGCAGGCGCTTCGTGCCGACACGGCACGGGGTGCACTTGCCGCAGGATTCATCGACCGTGAACTCAAGAAAGAACTTTGCGATATCGACCATGCAGGTCGTTTCATCCATAACGATGAGGCCGCCGGAGCCCATCATGGAGCCGATGGCGATGAGGCTGTCATAATCGATAGGTGTATCGATGAGGGACGCCGGGATGCAGCCGCCGGAAGGACCGCCGGTCTGTGCAGCCTTGAACTTGTGGCCGCCCGGGATGCCGCCGCCGATTTCTTCGACAACTTCACGCAGGGTGGTACCCATCGGAACCTCAACAAGGCCGGTATTGTTAATCTTGCCGCCGAGTGCGAACACCTTGGTGCCCGCGCTCTTCTCTGTGCCGATGCTGCGGAACCACTGCGGCCCCTTGAGGAAGATCTGCGGGATGTTGGCATACGTCTCAACGTTATTCAGAACGGTCGGCTTCTGGAACAGACCTTTGAGTGCCGGGAACGGCGGGCGGCATCTCGGCTCGCCGCGCTTGCCTTCGATGGAGGTCATGAGCGCGGTCTCTTCGCCGCACACGAATGCGCCGGCGCCGAGGCGGATCTCAAGGTCGAAATCAAAGCCGGAATCGAAGATATTTTTGCCAAGCAGGCCATACTCTCTCGCCTGGTTGATGGCAATCTGGAGACGGTGAACCGCGATGGGGTACTCTGCACGGATGTAGATGTAGCCCTGCGTTGCGCCGATGGCGTAACCGGCGATAGTCATGGCTTCGATGACGCTGTGCGGGTCGCCTTCCAGAATGGAACGGTCCATGAATGCGCCCGGGTCGCCCTCGTCGGCGTTACAACATACATATTTCTGATCGGCATCGTTTGCCGCTGCGAATTTCCACTTAAGACCGGTGGGGAAGCCTGCACCGCCACGACCGCGGAGGCCGGAATCGAGCATGGTCTGAATGACCTGCTGGGGCGGGATCTTCTCCGTGAGAATCTTGCCGATTGCCTGATAGCCGTCGAGCGCGATGTACTCATCGATCTGCTCCGGGTTGATCACGCCGCAGTTGCGCAGTGCGACACGCATCTGCTTTGCGTAGAACGTGGTCTCGTTAAGGGATTTTGTAGTGTTTTCGTCAACGACCGTCTCCTTGTAGAGCAGGCGGCGAACGATACGTCCCTTGAGCAGGTGCTCTTCAACAATTTCCGGGACATCTTCCGGGGTGACGCGGCTATAGAACGCGCCCTCCGGGTATACGATCATGATCGGGCCGAGTGCGCACAGACCGAAGCAGCCGGTACGAACAACGTTGACTTCCTGATCCAGACCTTTGGCGCTGATTTCCTCCTTCAGCTTTTCAATGATCTTTTCGCTGTTCGAGGACGTGCAGCCCGTACCGCCGCAGACCAGAACATTGGAACGAAACATAGTTTTACCTCCTTATTTCTGATTTGCACCGATGGTGTATTCCGTGACGACATTGCCGTTGACGATGTGATCGTTGACAACGCGCAGTGCCTTTTCCGGTGTCATTTTTACGTATGTAGTCTTGGTGCCGTTTTCATCGATAACTTCGACGATCGGCTCGAACTGGCAGATGCCGATGCAGCCTGTCTGCGTGACCAGGACGTCGTGAAGCTCGCGTTTGTTGACCTCATCCGAGATGGCGGTGAGAACCGGTCTTGCGCCTGCTGCGATACCGCAGGTAGCCATGCCGACCAGAACACGCGTTTTCGCTTCGGAATTTTCGCGGACGTTGACCGCCATTTTTGCTCTATCTCGAATTGCCTGAAGTTCAGCTAATGATTTCATGTGGCTTTTCCTTTCTGCGCCTTGCGCATTGATACTACGAGAGCTGCTTAAGCTCTTCCTCCGCCTCTGCAAGATACTCCCGAATCCACGCCGATACCTCGGGCTCCGTAAACGGAACGCCCTCCAGCTGCTCGCGCAGCGTACGGGTATCGAGGGTGATCTCTTTTTCTTCAACGCTGTGAGTAAAGAGAAAATCGAGTTCGGGATTGCAGGTGATCAAAAGATGGATAACGGACGCGATGTCCCCGAGGGGGATCATATCGACATGCGAGGGACGAAACACAGCCGTGACTTTGGTGCCCTTGCCCTTTTCGGAATCAATCTGAAACGAGCCGCCCGTCATTTCCGCTTCCATTTTGAAAAGCGGCACGCCAAGCCCAACCTTGCGGGTAGTGCGTGTGGTGAAAAACGGGTCGATGACGCTTTTGACCTGCTCCGCACTCATGCCGCAGCCGTTATCCGTTATCGTGATGGTTAAGGTGTCGTGCTTTTTCGATTCCGCGACCTGCACCGTGATAAGCGATGCGCCCGCGCGAACGGAGTTCTGCACAATGTCCATCACATTCAACGAAAGCTCGCGCATGGCTTACGCTGTGTATTTTGCAAGAATCTTATCCACGTCCTCGGGAACGAGACGGCCGTAAACGTCTTCGTTGACGGTGAGGACCGGCGCAAGGCCGCAGGCGCCGATGCAGCGACATGCGGTGAGTGAGAACACGCCATCCGGCGTACATTCCTCCGGCTGGATGCCGAGCTTTGCAACGAGACGGTCGAGAACCTTATCTGCGCCCTTAACGTAGCATGCGGTGCCGAGGCAAATGGAAATGTTGTACTTACCCTTCGGAGTGAGCGAGAACTGAGAATAGAACGTGGAAACGCCGTAGACCTCTTCGAGAGATACATCGAGACCGCGTGCAATCTCCTTCTGCACTTCGATCGGCAGGTAGCCGTAGATATCCTGCGCCTTGTGCAGTGCAGCCATGACGGCGCCTTTTTCATTCTTGAGGCTCTCGATGACTGCGAGGAGCTTCTCATGCTGCTCGGGAGTATCGGTAAACGGAATGGTACTGATACGCTTTTGCATTTTATTTCCTCCCTGATAAAATTAAGTTTAAATTCAGGTATGGTTCGGTCTGCGCCCCTATTGGGCGAAGAGCTTTCATACATCTTTATGAATTATATCAAAATCGACATACATAATAATTCTAAAAAAGAATTAAAAACGAAAGTTTGTCAAACCCATGACGAAATTTTTGTCAGTTCTTTTAGCGTACAGCACAAAAATTTCGTTTTCAGGCATTTGTTAAAGTATACAAAAACAGTATAGATTTGCCGTGAAAAGGTTGAAATATCACTCATTTTATCGATATTTTATATCGATAAAAGTATATCTATTCCGTTTTTACCAGATTTGCAAAAGTTAGAAACAGCTAATTTTCAAAAGAGCGAGATTAACGAAATTTTATGCAATTTAACGAAAGTCCGGCGATTTAGCCATGTTGGTAAAAATGACGAAAGCTGTGCGTTATGCGAAATTCGCATAGCACACAGCTTGGCGTTTTTTTCTTATAAAGCCTGAAATTTACCTGCACCGAACCCACGCAGCACATCTAAAAGCGCTTTGGCGGTTTTTTCCGGCAGCTCCACCGTTTGGTGTTCTTCGGGCATCAAATGCAGGTAATGCGCGTCAGAGCTGCGCAGAAGCACCATGCTTTCGAGCTCCGGGTGCAGAAGCCGCTGCTGTGCGGCATCGGCAGTAAGGGACAGCTCTGCTGCGGAAAACTGCGCTTCCGGCGGGATAGCACCGAGCGACGCAGTGACGCTGTACGCGTCTTTATCGACATGCGCGGGAAACGCCACGCCGTTAAACTCTTTCACGAGCGCCTGCACGTCGTTGATGCTGATGTCTGTTGCGGTAATGAGAAGCTCGGAAATTTCTCCGATCTTCTCGTCGTTTTCGTTTAAGACCCACTGCTCGCCGAAAATTTCCGGGCGGTTCGGCACCTTTGGAACGTGCGCACAGACGTATTTATCGAACGCGAGCGCGTCCTCGACCGTTTCAAACAGACAGACGACGTGTGCTTCTTCGGCGGTGCAGAGTTCCATACCGGGAATGACGAGCACGCCCGCGGCCTGCCCCACCTTTACGGCAGCGGGCGTATTGCGACAGGTATTGTGATCCGTAAGCGCGATGATGTCGCAGCCGAGCAGCGCCGCCATGTTGACGAGGTTGTTCGGCGTCATGTCCGTATCGCCGCACGGAGAAAGGCACGAGTGCAGGTGCAGGTCGTACCGATAGCTGTTCATACATTCACCCCAGTAATGAAGCGATTTTGAGCGCGGTTTCAAAGGCAGGCAGGGATGTACCGTACACGGCGATTTCCTGCTGCTCGGCACGCGCTTTGGCATCTGCATCCAAAGCGGCATCTTCCACAAGGATGATGCCTGCGGTATCGGCAAGCGATGCGACCGCGATGGCGTTGACGTTGCCCATAACAGTAAGCCACGCGTCGTCCGCTTTGGCTCTGCCCATGACCCAGCTTAAAAGATCGCCGCAGTAGCAGCCCTTCACTTCGCGCGTTGTATCTGTATTTTCGGTCAAAAGCTTCCAGCCGAGTGCTTCGGCCATTTCCTCTATCTGCATTTTACTTCCCCCTATTCGTCATCATTTGTGCGTTTGCCGCCGTCAAGGTCTAAATTTGAGAGCGAATCCGCAAAACGGCGGATCTCCTTGCGCAGGATGAACACGCAGTCTTCCTTGCGGCAGCTTCCGCGCACGGTGTCCTCCGCAAAGGCACGGCAGCTCGGTGCACCGCACGCGCCGCAATCGAGCCCCGGCAGCTCCGCTTCCACCTTGTCGATCTCCATCATCATTTCCATGGCGCGGGAAATATCCTCCGAAAGCGTTAAAACATTGGAAAACTCCAGCCCGCTGCCCCAGTTCATTTCCTCCGGGACGGTTTTGTTTTTCTCCAAGTGATTCTGCGAGACGGGCAGATATTTGCGCAATCTTTGCAATCTTGCAATGGCGACATACGGGTTTTCGACGCACAGCACGCCGCCGACGCAGCCGCCGGAGCAGGCGTTGAGCTCGATGAAATCCAGCTCACCGATGCGTTCGTCTTCAATCTCCTCCAAAACGCGGATGACGTTTTCGATGCCGTCCGCCGCGAGATATTTTTCTTTTAACAGCGCCGAGGATTCGCCGCCGGAGGTCGCCCAGCTGACACCGATAATGCCGGAATTTGAGAGCGATTCGAGATCTTTTGGCGTGAGCTTATCCATGCGGCTTGAAAGCTGCGGGAAAATTTCGCTGATGGCGATGGCGCCGTCTACCTCCGACTTTTCGATGCCGATGGGCATGCGAATATCCGTAACCTTTGCGGGACACGGCGTGATGAAAAAGCAGCCGATCTGCTCTTTCGGCAGGCCCGTTTTCTGCATGGCCTGCTGCTTTGCAATCCTTGCCGCAGTCTCCATGGGCGACAAAAGCGGCAGAACGTGGTCGCAGAGATCCGGGAAGCGGACGCGGATTAAACGCACGACAGCCGGACAAGCCGAGCTGATGACGGGGCGCTGCAAGGTGCCGGCATCCATCAGGCGGCGGGTAGCCTCGCTGACAAGCTCTGCCGCGCCGGAAACCTCCATGACGTCATCGAACCCAAGCTTTTTAAGGCCGGATAAAACATAATCCTGATCGTCCAAATTATTAAACTGCCCATAAAGAGACGGTGCGGGCAGCGCGATTTTATATGTAAACTTTTCCAGCATGGAAAGGTGGTCATGCTTTGCACGCTTTGCGTGGTGCGGGCAGATGCGGATGCACTCTCCGCAATCGATACAGCGCTCGCTCATGATGACCGCTTTGCCGCTGCGCACGCGAATGGCTTCCGTTGGGCAACGCTTGATGCAGTTTGTGCAGCCTACGCACTTGCTTTCATCGAGCGTGACCGAGTGGAAAAAAATACCCAATCTAACGCGCCTCCTCCATTATCCTATGCAGAGCTTACGATTTTTCGCTCTGCGCGTAAACGACCATTTTGAGCGTGGTGCCCTGCCCCACGACCGAATCAATCGTCATTTCGTCGGAATACTTCTTCATGTTCGGCAGGCCCATGCCGGCGCCAAAACCAAGCGACCGCACGTTATCCGGCGCGGTGGACCAGCCCTCCTGCATGGCCTTTTCCACGTCTGCGATGCCGGGACCGTGGTCGGTGAGCACGATGACAACCTTATCCGGGTCCACGTCCACATTGGCTTCGCCGCCGCCCGCATGGATAACCATGTTGATTTCACCCTCGTACATGGCGATGGAAACGCGGCGAATGGCAGATGGGTTATAGCCGAGTTTCTTTAATTTATGCTTTACATCGCCCGAAGCTTCGCCTGCGCGGGTAAAATCATCGCCGGGGACTGAATACCGAAGTTGCAGCATACTCATGATACGTCACACCCGCCTTCTAATCCTTTTTCGTATAGGAGGCCGCACGCCGTGAACATTCTGTACGGCGTTGCGAGAATGGTGATGTCCTTTTGCCGTGCGAGCGACAACACGGTCTCATCCGGGCGCTTGCCGCGCACAAAGATGATGCAGTGCATATCCATCATTTCCGCCGTGCGTACCACCTGCGGATTGACAAGGCCCGTGAGCAGCACGGACTGATCCTTGACAAACGCCAGCACATCGCTCATCATATCGCTGCCGCATGCGGTTTTGACCTCTTCCTGAAGGTCGCCCTCCGCCAGTATTTCCGCCTTTAAAATGTTGACAATATTCTGTACCTTCATGAAAGCTTCACCCTTTCGCCGAGTTCGGACACGGGTCTGTTTGCTCTTTTTGAGCCTAAAGTGTCCTTGTATTCTGTTATTATACAAAAAGATTTCCAAAAAATCAATCCGTTATGGAAAATGTTCTGTACTTTTAGATAGTTTTTAAAGTGTTTTTTTGCCGCGTTTTTTGCCTTGCGGCCGACAAATGCGGACTTGTCAGCAGAAGGTGGACAATTTATTTGTATTTGTGCATGGGGCACGAACGAAATGCAGCATTCGATATTTGTCCACCGATTAGATACACCTGTTTTTATTCCAAAAACAAATTTATACTTGACATTTGCGTTTTGCTGTATGTATAATAGGGGAAACTTTACCATGGTGCTATAAGAAATCACGGTAAAGCAAGGCAAATCTATTTTATTATCCGGTGCGATTTAACGCGCCAAAGAAAGGAAGATCTTACTATGAACCGTGTGTACAACTTCTCTGCCGGCCCCTCTATGCTGCCGGAAAGCGTTCTTCTGAGAGCCGCTGCCGAAATGCTCGACTATGAAGGATCAGGCCAGTCCGTGATGGAGATGTCACACCGATCTAAGGTCTATGACGCGATCATCAAGGGCGCGGAAAGCCTTCTGCGCGAGGTGATGGAGATCCCGGATAACTACAAGGTGCTCTTTTTACAGGGCGGCGCATCCTCGCAGTTTGCGATGGTGCCGCTGAATTTGATGACGAAAAACTGCAAGGCCGACTATGTGCTCTCCGGCCAGTTCTCCACAAAAGCGTATAAGGAAGCCGCGCGATTTGGCGACTGCAAAGTGGTGGCATCCTCGAAAGAGCAGAATTTCAGCCGCATTCCCGACCTTGATCCGAAGGAGTTCCGCCCGGACGCGGACTACTTCCATATCTGCATGAACAACACGATCTACGGCACGGTGTTCCATGCGCTGCCGGAGACGGGTGACGTGCCGCTTGTGGCGGATATTTCCTCCTGCATTTTAAGCCGACCGATCGATGTTTCGAGATTCGGCGTTTTGTATGCGGGCGCGCAGAAAAATGTAGCCCCGGCAGGCCTGACTATTGTCATCATCCGCGAGGATCTCATCGGCGAGCCGCAGGAAAAAACGCCGACGATGTTCATGTATAAGACGCACGCGGAAAGCGACAGCATGTACAACACGCCGCCGTGCTACTCCATTTACATGTGCAAGCTCGTTTTGGAATGGCTGAAAAACGAAGTAGGCGGGCTGAAGGCGATGGAAAAACGCAACGTGGAAAAGGCCGCGCTGCTCTATGATTTCCTCGACCGCTCAAAGCTTTTTAAGGGCTGCGCCGAAAAAGAAAGCCGTTCCATTATGAACGTGACATTTGTGACGGGCGACAAGGATTTAGACGCAAAATTCGTGCAGGAAGCTGCCGCTGCGGGCTTTGTGAATCTAAAGGGACACCGCAGCGTGGGCGGCATGCGCGCGTCTATCTATAACGCAATGCCGCGCGAGGGCGTGGAGAAGCTTGTTCAGTTTATGGAGAACTTTGAAAAGGAGAATGCCTGATGCACAACATACTTTGCCTCAATAAGATCAGCCCGCTCGGCACCGACCGTTTGGGCAAAAACTATACATACGCTGCCGAAATTGAGAACCCGGAGGGCATTTTAGTGCGCTCCGCCGCCATGCACGACATGGAATTGCCCAATAGCCTGCTTGCAATCGCGAGGGCAGGCGCGGGCGTGAACAACATTCCCGTGGAAAAGTGCGCGGAAGCCGGCATTGTGGTGTTCAACACACCCGGCGCAAACGCCAACGCCGTGAAGGAGCTGGTGCTGGCGGCACTGCTTTTGACGTCGAGAAAAATTGTCCCGGCAATCGAATGGGCGCAGACACTAAAAGGCACGGCAGACATTTCGAAACAGGTTGAAAAAGGAAAATCCGCGTTTGCGGGGCCGGAAATTCTCGGCAAAAAGCTGGGCGTGATTGGTCTTGGCGCGATCGGCGTACTCGTTGCGAACGCCGCACAAACGCTCGGCATGCAGGTATACGGCTTCGACCCGTTCCTTTCCGTGGACGCTGCATGGAACCTTTCGAGCGACATTGTGAAGGCCGCTTCCGTGGATGAGATTTTTGAAAAGTGCGATTACATTACAATACATGTACCGCTAAATGACTCGACACGCGGACTCATAGGCGCGGACGCTTTGAAAAAAGTGAAAAAAGGTGCGCGCGTCTTAAACTTCTCGCGCGGGGCGCTCGTCGATACCGACGCGATGTTGACGGCGCTTGCAGACGGCAATGTTGCCGCGTATGCGACGGACTTCCCGGATGACGCGCTGCTCGGGGTCGAAAACGTCATCGCGATCCCGCACCTTGGCGCTTCCACGCCGGAAAGCGAGGATAACTGCGCTGTGATGGCCGCAGAGGAGCTGAAGGATTACATTGAAAACGGCAACATCCAAAATGCCGTCAACTTCCCGAATATTTCCATGGCACGCGGCGCGGACACACGCATTTGCCTTGCGCACAGAAACATTCCAAATACCATCGGTTCGTTCACACAGGTGTGCGGTGAAGCGGGCATCAACATTGAGAACATGCTCTCGAAATCGCGCGGCGACTGGGCATACACCATTTTGGACGTTACGGGCGACGTGACGGAGGACGTGCGCGAAAAGCTGGCGGCACTTTCGCCGGTTGTAAGGGCAAGAGTGATAAAGTAAACTTTACTTCGCCATTCGCGGACAGGAGACCGAGAAAAAGACAGAGGATAGCGTGACAAGGCACGAACCGGCCGTTTTAAGCCGAGCCAAAAGCGCGACCTTTATTTCTGTGATTTTGCAAAACAACAAAAACACGGTGCAGCTTCATTTCGGCTGCACCGTGTTTTTTGAGTTTACGGATAATGCTGTTCAGTTTTGCTCCTCCACGGCGCTACCCAACAAGAGGGCGGCGATGCACTGCACGATCTCTTTGTCGCTGGCATCTTCGGGGATGGCACTCCAAAACGCGCGGGCTGCGGCATTTGAAGAATTCTTCGCCGTGCGAAGGGCTTTGCCAATCTCCTCGCGGACCGTTTCACCGTCTACGCCGTGTTTGGCTGCTACGCGCAGCATCAATTCCTGTTCACTCAAAATCTCTCATCCTTCCTGATCCGGCCCGGCAGCCCCGCTGTACTTTTAGAGCGGAGGCTGTCGGATGGGTGGTAAATCTGTCAGTAATGCCATTATAGCAAGGGGGTCTTGAAAGTTCAAATAGAATCGTTCGCGCGTTTTCGACGGAAATTGACAGGTTCCTTTTCACCTTGACAAAAGGTGTGCGGGTTTTTGCGAAAAAGCCGAAATTGTTACGAAAAGTTCATATTTTGACGCACAGGAAAACAAGAGAAAATCAGGTATCGGAGGTGTTGCCCGGCATCTGCGGAGGCGTGCCGCCGTTACCATTCGGCATTTGGCCGCCCATACCGCCGTTTGGAGCCCGACCACCCATATTGCCGGGGCCGCCGCCAAAGCTGCCCATACCCGTAGCGCCGCTGACAACGCCGGAGCAGGTCTCGCTCGCGGCTTCTGTACCGTTTACATAGACTGTATACGTTTCGCCCTCGGTGATGTCCGGCGTGCTGAACATGACATTCATAAAGCTCTTCGGAGCCACGGCGGAAACGAGCGTGTTGCCGTCCGCGCCCTTCACTTCTACGGTGTCACCCGCGCTGCCGGTGCAGCTGACGCTGATCGTGTTCTGTTTGGAATCCGTTGTGGGGGTCTTCAGCATGCCGGAGCTGCCTGTGCCGAGCACAACGCCGCCGTTGATGGTAAACACGCCGTCGCAGTCAAATGTGCCGTTACCGTCACCGGTGGGGCCGCTGACGTACACCGTACCGCCGTTAATCGTAAGCGCACCGTTGGAATCGAGCCCGTCGCCGGAGGCGTTGACGGTGAGCGTGCCGCCGTTGACGGTGAGCGTATCTGCACCCGCGGTGCCAAAGCCGCCGTCAACGGCGCTGCCTGCAGCATTCAGACCGTCGTCGCTTGCGGTGACATTGATCGTACCGCCGTTGATGGTGAGGTCGATGGCTTCAAGGCCCTCGCAGGACTCTTCCACCACGATGGTGCCGTCCTCGATTGTAAGGGTGTTATCTGCGTGCAGGCCGTCGTCGCCGGACTTTACGGTGATACCGCCGCCTGAAACGGTCATCGAATCGTTGCTGTGCAGGCTGTCGTCTGCGGAATCGACCGTGACGGTGCCGCCGGTGATGTCGAGCGCGGCTTCGGCCTTGATGCCCTTTGTAGACAGGGTTTCGTCCGCCGTTGTATTCTGTGCGCCGCCAAACATAGCATTGCCCGTTTTTTGCTCTCCATTCGCGCTGCCGCCGCCTGCGGTGACATTTACTTCGCCCGCGGAAATGAGAACACCGGTCTCCGCCTGAATGCCGTCCTGCTCGGCGGTGATGTTCACAGTGCCCCCGCCGATATAGACATAGCCTTTATCGGCCTCGGATTTGGTGGACTTGATGCCGTTGCCGGAAGCCGTGATATGGACGGTGCCGTCCTTAATGAGCACAGCGTCTTTGCCGATGAGGCCGTCGTCCGCCGAAGTGATATTCAAAACGCCGCCGGTGATTTTCAATTTATCTTCGCTCGTGATGCCGTCATTTGCATTGGAGTTGACGTTCAGCACGCCCGTGCCGTTAACGGAAAGGTCGCATTTGGCGAAAACCGCGGCGGTAAGCTCATCGTCGCCGTCCGTACCGGTGATAGTATCGGTCACGGTGCTTTCGGTGTTTTCGGGCAGGCTGATAATGACTTTATCGGCGTTTTTCGCGTAGATAGGCGCAGTCGTTGTGCAGGTGATGCTCGCGTTTTCGAGCACAAGGCGCACATCATCCTCGTCGCCGGCATCAATGATGACCTGGCCGTCCGTGAGCGTGCCGCTGAGAACATACATGCCCGCTTCCGTAATGGTGACCGTGCTGCCGGAAACCTTAACGCCGTCTGCTTCCTTTGGCGCGGAAAGGTCGATCTTCACGGTGTCTTCCGTACTGTAATCGATGTAGAAATCCTTATTTTTGAAGGAAAGATTTGCTTCGATGACGGAGCCGATGGTACCGTTCATCGCGCCGCCGGTAGAATCGGTCTCGTCTGCACCGCTTTCCTCAGAGGTGCTGGCCGTGCTCACGGTAGAGGAAGCGGAAGATACGGACGTAGACGATGTGGTCGACTGTGTGGAGGCACAACCCGCTAAGATCAGTGCGGAGAGAATGACAGCAAAGCGCAGGGTGTGTTTTTTCGTGGATAAACGATTCGGTTTCATAAAGGAAGGCTCCTTTCTTTACAGTTGTTCCACGGGAGTATGCGGCTGGCCGCAGCGTACTTCGAGATTGCCGTTGCGGCAGCGAAGCGCATCGAGAAATTCTTTTTCGTTACGGTCGTCCGCAAGGCGCACGCGATAGTGCAGCTTATAGAGGCTACCGAGGCTTGCGGTCTTGACTTCCGTAAGCTCTGCGTGGGTGGTGTATTCTTTGAAAATATCGTCGAACACCTCGGTGTAATCGAGCGATTCAGGGATGGTGATGCTAAGCTCTTTTTCGCCGCTGCGGTCTGCACCGATATGGAAGAAAACGAGCAGATACAGCACGGCGCACGCAATGACCGTGAAGAGCACGGAGAGCGCAATATAGCCGCTGCCGCAGGTGAGACCCACGGCCATGGCAACGAAGATGACGGAGATGTCTTTGGCGTTACCGGGTGCGGAGCGGAAACGGACAAGGCCGAACGCGCCGGCGACCGCAACGCCCGTGCCGACGTTGCCGTTGACGAGCATAATGACGGTCTGCACGGCAAACGGCAGTAAAATGACGGCGAGCACAAGGCTTTGCGTAAAGCGCGTGCGGCGCGTATACGTAAACGCGATGAGCGCGCCGCAAAGCAGCGCAACGAGAGAGCAAATCAAAAACGAAGATACGGTGATACCGGACGAGGTGAGGCTTGCAAACATGGTTTCCATGGGAATATCCTTTCTGAAATCAAATGAATTATTTAGGATGCATGCACGATGTGCGTGCCGTGGGTGTTATAGGCACTGGCATATTTAGAAAACGACGCGGGGTAAATTCTAAAGCGGCTCAGCATATCGGTGAGCCATGTGGGGAGACCGCCGCCGGCTTTGATTTCCATCAGCGTTTCGCCGGGCTCTAAAAGCAGTTGCCCATCGTCCCCCTGACGCAGGTCGGTATTTTCTTCTCTAAAGCGTATGTTGGTATCGAATGTGATGCGCAGGCCGCTGTCTTCGCGGCTGTAAAGTGCCACGCGGTCATAGCACAGCGCCATGGCGGACTTTAAATCGCCGTAATAGTGCAGTGACCACGCAATCTCTTTTGCAATCTGGCTGTTCTCTTTCGGCGCTTTGCCGTTTACAAGCCAGTCATACGCTTCGCCGTAGGGCATCACGATGCGGCGCTTGTAGACAATGCCCTGATATTTTTTCTTCAGCTCCACAAACGACGGGCTTTCCGCTTTCGGCACGCCGTAGGTACGCAAACGCAGCTTTTCTTTATAGACGGGCTTTTCGCCCGAAAGTCGCGCCAGCAAATGATTCGGGGTGTCAAAGTAAATGTTGCATATGGTGGAGCGCCCGTATTCATCGGGGCGCATATACGGCTCCAAAACCGCCCAGAGCGCCTCAAACTGTAAGGAATCGAGCAGATATTTTTGCTCTACGCGCTCAAATATGCCGGTATAGTCCGCCATGGCTTTCGCCCTCCTCTTTGTTTTGTTTCTTAAATTTTACTTACAAAATGTGATGAAAAGGTGATTACATTTTGAGCGTTAGCGGAGAAAACCGTGCAAAAGCAGGTGCTGTGCACCGTTCCTACAAAAACAGGTGTGTTCTGCTGTGCAAAAAGTCCATTGCGCCGCACATATACAAATGATAGAATGAGATAAACGCGTTTCTATGGAAAAACGCAACTTTGGGAGGATCTGTATGTACACACTCGATTATTTAAATTGCTTTATTGAAAACCTTGATCTGCCGGAAGCGAGCCGCGCTTCTCTGCGCGAGAACTGCGAGACGCTCGTGACGACACCCGGCGCGATTGACGAGCTGGTCTCTGCCGAGACGCTGCTCTTTAAAGATTACGGCATTGACGGCGCATACGGCGCGGAATGGAAGCCCATTGTGCCGCACATGGACGCGCTTTCGGAGCGGACAGGGCTGCACCGCCACGTGGTGGATTTCCTGTTCCTTGCGCTTGCAAGCGAACGTCTGCGCGAAAATTACAGAGCGGCGGGCCTGACGGACGAGCTGTTCTGGGACACCATCGCCGACCTGAAATTCAAGCTCATCGAGTGCCACGACGTATACGACATTTGGGGCACATTCGTCGCAAGCTGGTACCCGTGGTTCTACACGATGCACCGCTTTAAGCTGGGCCGTTTGCAGTATGAGGCCGTACACTTCTCCGGCGACACGCTCGTGACGGTCGGCGGTTACACGGTAAATCCCGGTGACACGGTTTACAACATGCACATTCCGTCCTGCGGTTCTTTGAACCGCGCGGCGCGCATCGAATCTTATAAAAAAGCCTACGAATTTTACAAAAAAGACCTCGATGGCAAGCCGATGGTATTCTGCTGCCACTCCTGGCTTTTGTTCCCGAAGAACCGCGAAATTCTGCCCGAGACGCTCAATACGGTCGATTTCATCGGTGACTTCTATATTTACGACAGCGAGGAATACGATGTGTTCCACGACAAGTGGCGTGTGTTCGCAAAGGACTTTGAGAAGCCGAACAGCGAGCTGCCGGAGGACACCACCCAGCGCCGCTGTTTTAAAAAATGGCTTCTGGACGGCAAAAAGACCGGCGCGGGCGCGGGCATCTTTATTTACGACGGCAAGGAATTCATCAAATAAGTAAATTTGCAGGATATTTTGCAAAAGCCTGCATTGTTATGCGCAAAAAGGCTTGACAGAAGTTTAATTAGCTGATATAATTTTGAATTGCTGATCGGTCATATAAATTCACGACTTGGGTGAATGTCTCTACCGGCCGCCTTGTGTGCCGACTATACCGAAGCCGCTTACGGGCTTCGTGTATACGTTCGGGCACAGGGCGGCCTTTTTATGTGCCGATTTACCCGAAACCGGGTCTTGCATAGAGTTGTATTTTGAAATTCATACGCAAATTCATCTGTCAGTTTTAGAAAGTTGGGGTCAAACATGAACACGGATATCGTCATCATCGGCGCCGGTCCTGCCGGCATTTTTACCGCGATGGAGCTTCTGCGCCGCGGCAGCAAGGAGAAAATTCTGCTGCTGGAAAAAGGCCGTTCCATTGAAACGCGCAAATGTCCTAAGGCCCAGACCGGCCACTGCATGAACTGCAAGCCGTACTGCCATATTACAACAGGCTTTTCCGGCGCGGGCGCGTTTTCGGACGGCAAGCTGTCCCTCAGCCCGGAAGTTGGCGGCGACCTGCCCCAGCTGATCGGCGAAGACACCGTACAGTCGCTTATTGAATACACGGATTCCATCTATCTGGAGTTCGGCGCGGACACGCGCGTGGAGGGCGTGAGCGAAAAGGAAGCCGTCAAAGAAATTCGCAAGCGTGCCATCCAGACCGGCCTGAAGCTCGTCGACTGCCCCATCCGTCACCTCGGCACAGAGAAGGCGCAGGAGATTTATTACGCGATTGAGCAATATCTTCTGAATAACGGCGTGGAGATTCGCTTCGGCTGCGCGTGCAGCGACCTCATTTTAAAGAACGACACCTGCATCGGCGTGCACGTTGCGGAGGGTCAAAACGAATACGACGTTTACGCGAAGCAGACCGTTGTGGCAGCCGGCCGACGCGGCGCGGATTGGTTTGATAAGCTCTGCGCCCGCCACGGCATCGCCCATGCGCCGGGCACAGTGGACATCGGCGTGCGCGTAGAGGTGCGCAACGAGGTCATGGAAACCGTAAACAACGTTCTGTATGAATCGAAGCTCATCGGCTACCCGAAGCCGTTTAAAAACAAGGTGCGCACATTCTGCCAGAACCCGGGCGGCTTTGTCAGCCAGGAAAATTACGATAACAACCTCGCCGTCGTGAACGGCCATTCCTATAAAGATAAAAAATCCGATAACACAAACCTCGCCATTTTGTGCTCCCACAACTTCAACGAGCCGTTCAATCAGCCGATCGAATACGCGCAGAAGGTGGGCGAGCTGACGAACATGCTGGGCGCGGGACACATTTTGGTGCAGCGCTACGGCGATATTCTGGACGGCAAGCGCACGTGGCAGAAAGAGCTTTCTCGCTCGAACCTGCGCCCCTCTCTGCCGGACGCGGTGGCGGGCGACATCACCTCTGCCATGCCGTACCGCGCCATGGTGAACATCATCAACTTCATTCAGGCAGTCGATCACGTCGTCCCGGGCTTCGCCGCCGTGGAGACGCTGCTCTATTCGCCGGAGCTGAAGTTTTACAGCAACCGCGTGAAGATGGACACGGACCTCAACACAAGCATTCACAACCTGCACTGCCTTGGCGACGCCAGCGGATGGACGCGCGGCCTGATGATGGCCTCTTGCATGGGCGTGCTCATGGGCAGAAAACTCGCAGAACAGGAAAACGCATAAGAGAACAAGATTGCACACATCGCAAGTTCACACATAAAGGAACGGGCCCCGCCGCGGCAATTCGGCAGAAGCCCGTTTTCTTTTTGGGCTTAGGGAAAAAGCAGAAGAATTTTCTTGCAGGCGCAGGGGGAATATGCTATACTGATTATGTATGAGTTTACATCATGACTACATTCAAAGAAAGATGGTTTTATAGATGAAATTAGGTATCGGAGTCCCCTACCTAAGTTTTCATATTTCCATTTTCCCTTATAAATGCCGATAAAACTAGATTTCATGCGCTTTTTCAGAATACCCAAAAGCATAAAAACGTATATATCTCAATGCCATCCCACGCAGAAATGGCGTAAAAATGGCGTAGTAGATTTTTGACGGTACAGCTGCGAAAAGAATACACACTACAAAAAAACAATCACACCCGGAGATGGGAGCTAACCCCTCATCTCCGGGTGTTTTCTTTATTGGATATTAATGTTCTTGGGAGGTCTGTCGAATGATCGCGGATGTCGGAAGCGCCTTATTGGAAACTCCCCAAGGATATTTCTGAGAATCACTGCGATCGTACTGATATACAATAATTTCCGGATCATGATACTTACTGAATCCCTGAGATAAGAAAAAAGTAAAGTCACTAGAGGTCGATAGAACGAGATGTATTTTCTCGATATTTGCAGATGATACAATTTCACGCATTTTATTAAGTATTCCAGTCCTCAATCTATTCATAAGAGCATAAGAAACAATTGCTGCAAACGTGTCATTATGCGTTTTATATCCCACCCTGAACGCTGTTTATCACAACCACCTTGAATTCATCCCAAATTTAGATAAAATATAAACACGAAACAAGGAGGCGCGCGAATGATCACAGCAGAACATTTAAGCCGAAGCTTTTCGGGTAACGGTCTCAAGTTACGGGATTTGAACTTTCATATTGAAAAAGGAGATTGTGTTGGCTTGATCGGCCCAAATGGCAGTGGGAAGCGTTCGCTTATTCGGTTAATTCTCGGTATCTATAATCCGGACCATGGGAGACTGTGGGTCATGGGGAAGAATCCGAGTCTTATTTGCCGTACACCGCTGCAGATGAGCCGTATCGACCGGAACCGTATGACGTTCATTCTTCCCGAATCTTTACCTGATGAACGCGTGTCTGGAATCGTATCTCCAAAGAAAAACGCAATTTTCGATGCAGATGATTTTCTGAAGGAGTGTTTTGAAACATTAAAGCTTTCTGCGTTGCTTTCATCAAAGGTACATCAGCTGTCTCGCGGCGAACTCGCACGCGTTCGCTTTTATGAAGCAATCACTTCTATGCCCGAACTGCTTTTACTGTACGAGCCATTTGTCGGTGTGGACGCCTCAATGAAGGAACAGATGATTCGGATTTTACTGACAATGAACCAGAAGTATTCAACTACAATCCTATTAGCGGTGCAAAATCTGAATGATATGGATAAAATTTGCACTCGAGCTATCGTGTTAGATAAGGGAATATGTATATATTCAGGAGACTTATCTGATCTGCGTCATCGCTATTTACTGTCGAATCGGTTGGTTTTCCAAATTCTCGATGGAGTTCCCGACTTTCAGGATCTTCCAATACAACGATTCAGTTGGAATGATGGAGATTTGAAAATCACTTTCGATCCTGAATCAGTTCGGGCAGCGGACATTATTGATCATGTCCTGCACACCTGCAACGCGTCTGAAATACTTATTCACGAACCGCAGGTCGAAGATTTATTTCGCATATTATATTCAAGCAAAAAGGAGGATATGTTATGAATAGTATTGTGTTATGGTTCGATTTGGCACGACGATCATTTCGATCACAATCGGTCTATCGCATCAATGTATTAGTCAATCTGATTTACAGTTTCATGTCAGTACTTATCAATGTATCCGTTTGGAATGCGCTCTATGCGCAAAACGTCGACCCTGCAGCAACACTTTCAGAGGCAATTACATACAGTGTGATCTCCTCAACATTTTTGGTGGGAATGCAGCTTTGGCCCGGTGTCCGCATTGGTGATGCCGTTTATTCTGGAGAGGTTGGCCAGCAGATGGTTCGTCCCATGAACCTGCTCGCACAGCATGCGGCAATGGAATTAGGAGAGAAAATGTTTAATTTCTTCACATGCATTCTTCCCTGCATTGTAGCTGCAAAAATTGTATACAATGCACTCTTGTTTCCCGCCACACTCGCGGACGTTTTATTTTTTCTATTGAGTGCTCTTCTCGGAAATATGATCTTTTTACTTCTCAACACAATATTGGGCTATACGGCTTTCTGGCTTGGAAATGTTTGGTATATCCAATGGTTTTTGACAGCAGCAATGTATGTTTTTGGAGGAGAAATGGTTCCTTTTTGGTTTTTGCCGGACAAGTTGAATATCATTACATGGTTTATGCCGTTCCGCTGTGTTCTGTTTATACCGATGGAAATGTATTTAGGGCGTCTGTCTATGAATCAAATCATTTTCAATCTTTGTTTACAAGTACTGTGGCTCCTCGGTTTGTTGCTTTTGGAACGCTTTGTGTGGTATCGGGCACAAAAGAAAATCGTAGTTCAGGGCGGTTGACTAGAAAGGAGGTCCGTAATGTTCTATCTATTCTTGGCAAAACAATTTATTCGCACACAGTGGCGGTCTCAAAACGAGTATCGCTTTTCATTCATTATGGGTATCTTGGCTCAAGGTACAAACTTTGTGTTTCGGTATCTGGCTTTGTATCTTTTGGTTTCAAGGTTTGGATCTCTCAACGGATGGAATTCTCGAGAATTACTTCTGATCTATTCTTTCTCACAATTCACATACGCAATCGGTTCAACATTTACACATGACCTTTGCAGACAGCTTCCGAATCTTGCCCGCACTGGTGACCTGAACAGTTATCTGATTCGACCGGTACACTCACTTTTCCTTGCAATATTCACGAATTTCAATGTTGGATATATTACGCACTTTACAATATCTGCCACTGTAATGATTTTCAGCTTTATTTCTCTCGGTGTTACACTAAATCTTTGGGGCATACTTTGGCTAGTTATCACATTGGTATCGGGCGGCATTATCTCCGGATGCGTCTTTTTGATTTCCTCGCTTCCAAGTGTTGTAGCCATTGGCAATGTTTCTCTTAAGAACATTACATATGTTTTCAAGGATGTTGTTCAGTATCCGCTTTCTATTTTCGGCACACCTTTGCAAATCATTCTGACCGTTTTCATACCTCTTGGATTCACGACGTTTTATCCACTGCAGCCTTTACTTGGAAAACAGGACATGGGTATTTTTCCAGTGTTTATCCAATATTTGTCTCCTCTCGTTGCAATTGTGATGGTACTCTTACTACTCCTCGCTTGGAGGACAGTCATTAATAAATACGAAAGCACCGGAACATAAGAAAGGGGTTTATTATGGCTTATATAGAATTACATGATGTTGTTAAGGATTTCAAAATCAAAAATAGACGCAATGGCGCTTTTGGAAATGTGAAAAACTTTTTTGCACCGCAGTATCTAACGAAACGCGCGGTAGACCATATCTCTCTGGAAATTAATCGAGGTGAAATGGTCGGATATATCGGTCCGAATGGAGCGGGCAAATCTACGACAATCAAAATACTCACGGGTATTCTGTTGCCCACCAGCGGCTATGTAAAAGTTGGTAATCTTGAGCCGTACAAAAATCGAAAGCAGAACGCCTTACATATGGGTGCAGTCTTTGGACAGCGCTCTCAGCTCCTGTGGGATCTGCCGGTACAAGATGCACTGGACTTGTTTCGTGGGATGTACCGGATTGAAGAAAAGACCTACAAGAAAAATGTAGAGATGTTCTGCGATTTGCTTGGACTCGATCAATTCCTTATGCAACCTGCGCGTCAGCTGAGTTTAGGACAGAAAATGCGCGCAAATCTGGCACTCGCATTAATACATGATCCTGATGTAGTTTATTTGGATGAACCTACAATTGGTCTTGATGTCCTCGCAAAGGATAATATCCGCGCGTTTCTGCGGGAAATCAACAAAGAGAAAAACACGACGGTACTGTTGACAACACACGATATGACAGATATCGAGAGTGTATGCGACCGTTTAGTTCTGATCAATAGCGGTAGTGTTCTTTATGACGGCGGTCTCAACGCCTTCAAGGAACAGTACTCCAAAGGCTACAGTATCCGCGTAACTTTTGCCGATCCAAAAGAAGCGATTCAGGATACTAGATTTGAATTGATTGAAAAGAAAGACGCAGAGTCGATATACCATGTTTCTCAGTCGGATTTTCAGCCCGGAGAGGCACTTGCTTTTCTGGCAAGTCACTGCAAAATGCAGGATATCAGTATTATTGAAACACCTATCGAGGAAATTGTTAAAGCAATATACAAACACGAAGCATAACAAGAAGACAAGAGTGAACTGTAAAAATACGGTTCATTCTTGTCTTTTTTATTAATAATCATTTTTTTGACTGCTGTCTCAGCCTGCCGGCAGCATAACGTTCACACAGAAAACAAGGTCTTCTTCATAAATATCCAGCAAACCATTGTATTTTTCTATAATGGCTCGAATCTGCTTTATTCCCATGCCATGTTTTTCCGGTTCCGCATGTGTAGAATGCAGATCCGGGTTAACTGCCAAAACAGAGGAATTGATACTGTTTCGTACCGAAATAGCTTCATATCCGCGCTTTTTACTGATGGATACGGAAATTTGCCGCTTATCCGAGTTTGCTGCGGCGTGGATAGCATTGTCGAGTAGATTGGTTAATAGAGAAGAGAAGTCGACACTATCAATTTTTTGGAATTTAAGGTTCTCTATCTGCAGCTGCATATGTACCTGCATCTGCTGGGCTTGCTGCAGTTTTAAATTCAGAATGTAATTCAATAGCGCATTTCCACTGTCAATATAAGAGTACTCCAGATTAAGCTTGTCCAAAATCTGTGCAGTGTAAGTACGAGCTTCATCATACTTTTCATTTCCTAAAGACATAGCGATGACCATAAGATGGTTGCGCATATCATGCTTTAAGCGACGCGTATTTTCATGGATAGAACGCACATTTTCTTCTGTAGCACGCATTTTTTCCAAAGCTTCATCGGCTGTAGCTACCTTCTCGCGTAGCTGAATCGTTTCGTCCAGCAAAGCTTTATAATCTGCGTTCAGTCGTATAAATTCCTGTTCTAGTACTTTCTTTCGCATAGAATAACCTCTTTAGCGGAACGACCGCATGATTTGCTGCTTGGCATTCTCTGCCCAAGCGCGCCCAATGGGGAGCTCTGTTCCGTTTTCCAGCGTTATGCTGACCGTGTGCAGCAGGTGCACAGCGGAGCAATTTACCAGAAAGCCTTTGTGTATACGTACGAATCCGTGAGAATCAAACTGTTCCTGCATTTCACGCATGGTGGAACGACAGGAATAACAATCTGCCGCAGTATATATTTTTACGTAATTTCCATCAGCTTCGAGATGTGTGATGTCAGAGAACGGGAGTCGGACGGAAACGCTGCCAGAACGAAATGTAAAGGCATCGATCCTTGCGGATACTTCGTGTGCAGCACGGAGTAGTACACGTTCGAGATCCTCATGATAACGGCTTTTACGAACAAAATCAAATGGTTTGTACTGAAATGTTTCGTATACAAGAGATTCCTGATTCGTAATAAAGATCAAAAGAGCTCGATTGTTCCGCTGCAGCAATTCTCCGGCAATATCAAATCCGGTAAGACGCGGCATATCAATGTCCAGTAATATGAGTTCCGGCGCAAATGCTTCGAGCTCATCTATAAAGCAGTTAGGATCACTGGATACCAGCCACGTTGGAGAGATACCGGCACGCTTATAGCAAGCAGTACAGAACTTCTGCAGTTCATCAAGAATTATGGGTTCGTCATCACACATTGCAATTCTCATATGGCATCTCCTTTTCTAGTGATATGAATTAATTATAACTTATTAACCCCGAAGTGTCCAGCAGAAGCTTCTGAAAACCAAACGCGAGGATATTGGTGGAAAGGAATGAACTATCGCAACGAGTAAGGTTAATTCCATACGTAATCGCCATAGAAAATCAGCTACTTTCTACCGCTAAAAGAACTGGCAAGAGTCCCCCTCATCTTCCTATTCCCTTCTCTATAGATCTTCTCAGCCGCTTCTGCAGAAGAAAGGCCAATGGTTATGGCGGTCTCATAGAAGGTGGGAGACTTATATTTCCGGTTTTGCACCCTATGGCAATCCGGGCAGACCCCGGTGCGTATACGAATCACTTCCTGTTCCTGGTAGGAGAGTGCGTTGTAAGCAGAGAAAAGCGTTTCTGTCAACTCCTTTTGGACCAGTGTGCGAAGCGGTTCATATGTGTCATCTCCACAAATCTCTTCACAGCTTTCTTCGCCGTCATCGTCGGCATACTGCCGGTATGTCGGCACCAAAAAGCTGGTAAAACGCAAGGAGTTCGAAGAATATATCAGTCAGAGTCTGATCATCTAACATAAATCGCTAACGAAAGAAGAAAAGTTTCAAATTATGCCTTGAGAAAAAGAGCACTTTATGCTAAGATTAGAATTTAGTAGTGTGCTCTTTTCGCTCAGGCAGAAAGGAGTAAAACTATGGGCAAAAACCTCAAAGGCAAGGAATGTGGAAAAGGTATTCATCAAAGAAAAGACGGTCTGTACAGCGCAAGATTTGTTGACCGATTCGGAAAACGGCACGAGAAGTATTTTCAGACACTTCCCGAAGCGCGCAACTGGATTGAAGACAGCAAATACGCTGACAAACACGACGATATTTTTGTTCCTACAGATATGACAGTCGATGAGTGGTTTAACTTCTGGATAGAAAACATTGTGGGCGATCTTGCTCCCAATACTCTCAGAAATTACAGGGAAAGGTACGAACATAATATCAAGCCCGTTATGGGTAAAATGCTTATCTCCAATGTTAAACCGATGCACTGCAAGAAGGTGCTTCTTGATATGGATGCAAACTATGCAGGCTCTACCATTCGGCAGACTTATATCGCCATGGGAACCATGTTCAAAGCAGCCAAGATGAATGATGTGATCGCTAAGCACCCTATGGACGGAGTTCGATATTCAAAACCTGTGCGTGCGAAAGATGACATCAAATTCTTCACCCGTGAGGAACAAAGCAAATTTCTTGAAGCAGCCCGAAAATCACACAATTACGAGCAATACGCGCTGATTCTTGAAACCGAACTTCGTACCGGTGAGCTGATCGGACTGACATGGGATGCAATCGATTTTGAGCATCGGATGCTTACAGTAAACAAGACACTCGAATTTCGCCATGCGCAGCAATTCTGGCGAGCGGGTCCTCCGAAAACCCAGCAAAGCTATCGGACGATTCCCTTGACAGACAGGGCGTACGACATATTCAAGAAATTATGGGATAACAGGCACGAGAGATATGAATCTCCTGCTTTATCTGAAACTCTTGAATATGTGGACAGACGCACGGGCATGATGGCTAAACTTGTGATGCGTGATCTTGTCTTCATCAACTGGCGCACCGGGCAACCGAACAAAAACAGTTCTTATGATACCCACCTCTACAAACTTTGCGATAAAGCCGGTATCAAGCGGGTATGTATGCATGCTCTGCGGCACACATACGCAACCCGTGCAATCGAAAGCGGTATGCCCCCTAAAATACTGCAAACCCTTCTGGGACACGCCAGCATAAAAACAACCATGGATAGATATGTTCATGTAACCGATGAATCCATGAATCAGGCGATGATCCAGTTCCAGCAAGATGCGGTCTATTAATCAGCCATTCGTAAATGGCGTAAAAAATGGCGTAGACAGTAAATCAGCAGGCAGAAAAAAACTAGTAAAAAAATCGGTGCAATACCAAAAGCGCTGATTTCGGACATTTATCAGCAGTAAAATCCCCCTGAAAACGGGGGATTCTGATAAAAACCGATATATTTTAATGCGAGAATGGCGTAAAAATGGCGTAAAATCCAAAAGCCAAATCGCAAAAGCCCAGTAAATCCGGGAATTTTTCTAAGGAGAATGATAAATATGAAATTAGGTATCGTCGGTCTGCCGAACGTCGGCAAGAGCACACTTTTTAATGCGATCACGAATGCGGGGGCGCAGTCTGCGAACTACCCGTTCTGCACCATTGAGCCGAACGTGGGCGTTGTTGCCGTGCCGGACAAGCGCCTCGATAAGCTGGCAGAAATGTACGAGCCGGAAAAGTTCACCCCGGCGACGATCGAGTTTGTGGACATTGCGGGTCTTGTGAAGGGCGCGTCGAAGGGCGAGGGCCTCGGCAACAAGTTTCTCTCCAACATCCGCGAGGTGGATGCGGTGGTTCATGTGGTGCGCTGCTTCGAAAACGACGACATTATTCACGTCGAGGGCTCCATCGACCCGGCCCGCGACATTGAGACAATCGACCTTGAGCTGATTCTCTCCGACATCGAGGTGCTCGACCGCCGCATTGACAAGACGAAGAAGATGATTAAGGCGGACAAGAAGTACCAGAGCGAGCTGGAGTTCTTTGAGCGCGTACACGAGGCGCTGGATGCCGGAAAGCCCGCCCGCAGCGTGGCGTGTGACGAGGAGGAAGCCGAGCTGCTCGCTTCCGTCAACCTGCTGACGAACAAGCCCATCATTTTCGCCGCCAACATGAGCGAATCCGACTTTGCAAACGGCATTGAAAACAACCCCGGCTATCTCGCCGTGAAGAAGATCGCCGACGAGCAGCACGCTGCTGTGCTGCCGATCTGCGCGGAGATCGAAGCCGAAATTTCCGGCATGGACCCGGAGGAAAAAGAGCTTTTCCTCGCCGACATGGGTCTGACCGAATCCGGCCTTGACCGCCTCATCAACGCGTGCTACTCCCTGCTCGGTCTCATCTCCTACCTGACCGCCGGCAAGCCCGAGGTGCGCGCCTGGACGATTAAAAAGGGCACGAAGGCCCCGCAGGCTGCGGGCAAAATTCACAGCGATTTCGAGCGTGGCTTCATCCGTGCCGAGGTCATTGCATTTGACGACCTGATGGCATGCGGCACCATGGCGGCCGCGAAAGAAAAAGGCCTTGTACGCAGCGAAGGCAAGGAGTATGTGATGCAGGATGGCGACATCGTTCTGTTCCGCTTCAACGTTTAATCTTCAAACAAAAATTGCAAAGCCCTCCGCTTCCGATTTTTCGGGATGCGGAGGGCTTTTTGCAGGAATAAATCTTGTAATCTCTATTTGTTATCTTCGCTGATGATGCGGTAATACACCTTTGCGGTGAGGGCATAGACGACCGCATAGAGCACGGAGAATACGAGGAACGACGCGACGGTGCAGGTAATAAACACCGTTTCGGAGCTGAGCATCATAGCGCGCAGAATAGCGCGGATGATGGGGTACGCGAACATCACGTGGATGCCGGCTGTGATGAGCGGCAGGAAGAAAACGGTCAAAATCTGCGTATGGATAGAGTGCTTTACTTCCTTTTGGCTGAGGCCGACCTGCTGCATGATGGCAAAGCGGTTCTTATCCTCCATACCTTCGGAAATCTGCTTATAGTAAATGATGAGCACGGCCGCCATGGTGAACACAAAGCCGAGCGAGATGCCCATAAAGAGGAAGCTGCCATACATGCTGCGAATTTCCTTCGTATTTTCGACACGGCACTCAAAATTGAAGTATCCGTCTTCGTCCCAGAATACGCTTTCTTCATCCGGCATGATGGTCGTAACGTCTTCGAGGATCGCATCGTAAAACGTCTGTTGTTCCTCATCTCTCAGTTTGCCGAGCGAGATGCAGTAGTACTCAGTGGGCGTGATGACTTGACTTTTTTCCGCATAATCCGGCAGAACAACGACATACGGCTTTGAGACGTAAACGTGATATCTGCCGCGCAGGTTAAAGGACTTCGGCGTAGGGAAAAGCGTATATGTCGTGCCTGCAAATGTCATGGTGTCCGGCATAGGTACGTCGTCTACACTCATATAAAGCGCCGTGCCCGGTTCCACGGTCACGTTTTCGCCTGTGATGCGGTTATAGGTCTCTGCGGAAAAAAACAGCACGTTACGCGTGATGGAGTCGACCTGCGCGGTGCCGTCTTTCATGAAGATTGCAGAGGAATGGTCTTCGGTTTCTTCTGTGGAATCGTAGCCGGTCAGGAATTCATAGGACGTATAGCTGCCGCCCGGAACACTTTTCAGCTCATCGGTCAGAAAGGTGTCCATGTCGATCATGTGGTTCGGGTCTTCCATACTCACCAGAACATCTGCCGGGTAGCGGGTGTGGATCATATCCTCGGCGCCAAACCACAGCGAGCAGGTGGAGGACAAAATGACGAGCACCATGGTGGAGAGAATGCAGATATTTGCAAGGCCGACGGCATTTTGCTTCATGCGGTACAGCATGCCGGAAACACTGATGAAGTGGCTTGTTTTGTAATAATAATTTTTATTACGGCGCAAAAGCTTTAAAAGCGCGATGCTGCCCGCCGTGAACAGGAAATACGTGCCGATAATGACGAGGAGGACGGCAACGAAAAACAGGGAGATGGCGAGGACGGGCTCACGGGAAGACAGAATGGAAAGCGCATAGCCGGAGCCGAGGCACAGCACGCCGAGAATGGCCATGAACGCTTTCGTCTTCGGCTCGCGCTCGCCGACGTTCGTGCCGTGCAGAAGCTCTATGGGCCGCGAAATGCGCACACGAAACACATTCGAGATGTAAATTAAAACGTAGATTACGCCGAACACAACAGCAACGTACTGCAGGCTTTTCGGGATGATGTGAAAGCCGTAATTCGGCGTGATGCGTATCATTTTTGCAACGATGAGAAATGTGAGTTTATCAAGCAAAATGCCGACGGCGCAGCCGCCTACAATAACGATAAGCGCCGTGAAAAGCGTTTCCAACCCGATGACGCGGGCAATGTGGCCTTTGTTCATGCCGAGCACATTATAGAGACCGAGTTCTTTTTTACGCTGCTTCATCAAAAAGCTGTTCGTGTAAAACAAAAATATAACGGCAAACAGCATGACGACAGTGCTGCCGAGCGTGAACATCATTTGCGACGTGGGACCGAGCTCCGTATTATTGGAAAGCGAATTTAAAATGTAGCTGACCGCTGCCACAAAAACGCCCGCCAGCATAAACGGCACGTAGCTGCGGCGATGCTTTTTGATGTTCTGCGCCGCCAAGCGCACATATAAGTTATTCATTTTCGTGCCCTCCCGTTACGCGCCTGCCGCCATGGCGGTGAGGGTATCCGAAATACGGTGGAACATCTCTTCATTTGTGGAACCACCGCGGTAAATTTGGTGGAACACAACGCCGTCCTTGATGAACAGTACGCGGCCGGCATGGCTTGCGGCCTTAGTGGAGTGCGTGACCATCAAAATCGTCTGACCGGCGCGATTAATCTCGCCAAAGAGTGATAAAAGGCTGTCGGACGCGCGGGAATCGAGTGCGCCGGTGGGTTCATCCGCAAGGAGAATCTGCGGTGAGGTGATGAGCGCACGCGCCACGGCGGCGCGCTGCTTCTGGCCGCCGGAGACCTCGTACGGGTACTTCTGGAGCAGATCTGCAATGCCGAGTTGCTGCGCGAGCGGCAGAAGCTTCGCCTGCATCTCCGGGAAATGCTTGCCCGCCAAAACGAGCGGCAGAAAAATATTATCCTGCAGGGTGAAGGTATCAAGCAGGTTGAAATCCTGAAAAACAAACCCGAGGTTCTGGCGGCGGAACGAAGCAATCTCTTTTTCGCCGATGGTTGAGAGTGCACGGCCGTTTAAGAACACCTCACCCTCCGTGGGACGGTCAAGCGCCGCCAGGATATTTAAGAGCGTCGTTTTGCCGGAGCCGGACTCGCCCATGATGGCGACATACTCGCCGCGCTCCACGGCAAATGTGACATTCGTGAGCGCCTGCACGCGGCTGCCGCCGAACCGCGTGGTGTATACCTTTTTCAATCCATTGACTTCCAAAACAGCCATAAATAAGTCTCCTTTTTCAATTCGTTGACAAAAGTATACAGCAAAAAGCGGACGCAGAACATCGATTTACCTTACAAAATGAAAGGCGGAGCTTACATTTTTGTAAGGTCACTCCACCTGTAAATTGCTTTCCTTCATATCGAGCGAAAAGGTGCTGCCTGCGCCGGGAGCGGACTGCACGGAAAGCATGTGGCCGAGCATATCGGCGGCGCGGCGGCTCAGATACATGCCGAGACCCGTCGATTTCTTTTCTGCCCTGCCGTTATAGCCCGTGAAGCCCTTTTCAAAAATGCGCGGCAGGTCTTCCGGTGCGATGCCGATGCCGGTATCGCTGACCTTTAAGACCTTATTCTTTGTAACGGTAACGGTCACGGTGCCGCTTTCCGTATATTTTACGGCGTTTGCGAGAAGCTGACCCAAAATGAACGCCAACCACTTTTCGTCCGTTAAGACCTGCACCGGGGCAATATCGCACTTTAACGCGATGTGCTTGCGGACAAACTGCCCGGCGTACTGCCGCACGACGCGCTTTATGACGGGTTCGACCTCGACTTTGGCGAACACAAGGTCGTTTGACGTGCTGTTTAGGCGCGCGTAATTCAAGGCCATTTCGGCATAGCGGCCTATGCGGAACAGCTCTGCGGAAAGTGCACGGCTGCGCGGGGTATCTTCTTCGCCGAGCATCAGCCGCATGGCGGAGATGGGCGTTTTGATCTGGTGTACCCACATGGTGAAATAATCGGTGTTCTCCTCCTGCCCACGGCGGCGGTCGGTCTCACTTTGGGCGAGCTTGGTGCACAGCATGCGCACGGCTTCGTCATAACACACGGCCGTGCTGCCCGAGGGCTCCGGGAGATCATCGCGCGATTCGGGCAGATTCAAAAGCGCCGATTCCAACCGGCGAAACTGCTTATGAAACCGCAGATAGCTTAAAATAAAGCTTAAAAGCCCCACCGCCGCGCACAGCAGCGCCGCGTACAAAACGGGATCGGCGGGCAAATCGTATAAATAGAGGATCACCGCAAAAATGGCAAAGCACAGTAGCAAAAACGCGATCTGCAAAATGTGTGCGCACAGGTATGAGAAAAACAGCGCGCTTTCTTTTTTCTTCATGGGTCACCTCACAAAACGACATAGCCGCTGCCGACGCGCGTCGTGATGAAATCGGTCAGGCCGATGCCGGAAAGCTTCTTACGCAGGCGGGTCATGTTGACGGTCAGCGTGTTTTCTTCAATGTACAGGTCGTATTCCCAAAGGCGTGTCATGAGCGTTTCGCGGCTGACGACCTTGCCGCGGCTTTCCATAAGCGTCTGTAAAATGCGGAACTCATTGCGCGTGAGCTGCACCTTTTGGCCGTCGTGCGTCACGGTCTCATCGTTCAGATTCAAGACCGCGCCGCCACGCTCAATGACCGGCACACGGTCGCCGAGGTCGTAAGTGCGGCGCAAAACGGCGCGAATTTTTGCCATAAGCACGGAGGGGTCGAACGGCTTTGCGATAAAATCATCGCCGCCCATGTCTACCGCCATCAAAATATTCATATTTTCCGACGCGCTGGAGACGAAAATGATCGGCACGGCGGATATTTTTCGGATCTCGCTGCACCAGTGGTAGCCGTTAAAAAACGGCAGGGTGATGTCCAAGAGGACAAGATGCGGGTCGAAATCCGTAAATTCGCGCAGAACATCGCGAAAATCGCGGACACAGCGCGGGGTAAGCCCCCAAGATTCGATGATGCGGCTGACCTCACCCGCAATAGCCTCATCATCTTCAACAATCAAAATTCTGTGATTTTCCATAGTATCTCCAATTTACAAATTGTTAGCCTCACTTCTCTCCGAGTACCCGCTTCAAAAACGCCGCCGAGCGCTCCATGCATTTCAGCTGCTCTATGGAGCCGAAATGTTCTGCCGCAAAGCTGCCGGTGTAACCGGAGTCAAGCAAAACACGCATCATTTTTTCAATGGGCAGATTGCCATCGCCTACCGCCACGGGATACAGCTTGCGGTTTGCGACCGTGACGCACGGACTACCGGCGTTTTCCGTAAACGCGCGGTCTTTGCAGTGCACGGACGCAATGTACGGACGGAACAAGGAAAAGCTCTTCACCGCGTCCTCCTCATTATAAAGGAAATTGCCGGTATCAAAGCCGCAGCGCAGACCGGGCACATGCCGCATGAACCACATGAGCTCATCGGCACGGGAGTACGGCGCCGTAAGGTTATCGAACTCCTCCATGACAACCGTGATGCCGTGCTTTTCCGCTTCCGTTGTAAGCTCTGTTAAAGATGCCGCCATGCGCAGACGGCGAGCTTCATACTTTGCGCTGCCGCGCACCATTTCGTCCTCCGTCAAAAAACCCGCCACGGCAAGCAGGAACTTGCAGTTTGCTTTTTCGCAGCAGTCTATGACGCGCAGAGATTCCGCACGGTCATTTTCCGGGGAGCCCGTCTCGCTGCCGAAATCAAAAAAATTATAAATGCCGTTCACGCAAAGACCGGATTTTTGCAGCGCAGGCAAAATTATATCACCCTCGTTTTTGATGCGGTTCGCGTCGAGCTCCACACCGTCAAAGCCAAAGCGTTTTACCGCCGCGCACACTTCATCTAATGCAATATTCTCCTGCTTCATGGCTTCTGCCATGTGCTCGTAAAAAACAGAAATTCGGTTCATATAAACGCCACCTCCAAAAGTATTTTCAGCATAGCAGGCCATGCGGATTTTGTCAATGCAAAACCCGCAAGCAGCACGCGTTCCGCCGCCTTTTCCGAAAATTTTTCCCGGCGGCACAATGTGACAGAATCAAAATTTGTCCCACATGTATACTGGTGTCGGGAGGTGAAAGCGTGACCGTTTATGCCGATCTGCTTTTCATCGTGAACCTCTACATAGACGCGCTTTTGCTCAGCGCGGTACGGCGTTTTTTGCGGCTGCCGCTTACGGGAAAAAGGCTTTTGCTCGCTTCCGTGCTCGGCGGGGTGTTTGGGCTTTCCGCCCTGCTGCCCGCGCTGCCGGGGGTTGTTTTGTTTCCGCTGACGCTGTTGGAATCGCTTGCGCTGTGCGCGGCGGCGTTTGCGCCAAAGCCGATGACGCAGCTTTTAAAAGCCGTTTTTTTGCTGTTTTTGTTTGGCGCGGCGCTTTCCGGGCTTTTGACGGCTGCGGCGTATTTTCTGCCGATACACGGCATTTTGCTCGCAAACGGCGCGGTGTATTTTAACATTTCCGCATTGACGCTCATTTTGCTCACGTGCGTCTCTTACGGCGTGCTGTACGGCTTCGACCGCCTGTTTCGAAAAAAGGAGCCGGACGTGTTTTTCGCAAAACTGACCATCACACGGCAGGGCAAAACCGTCACGCTGCCGGCGAAAATTGACACGGGGCTGACGCTGACGGAGCCTTTTTCCGGCACGCCTGCCATCGTTGCGGATCGATGTGCGCTCGGTGACATATTGCCGCCGAATTTCGGAATGCAAAGCACGGAAAATGCTGTTTCTATGCGGCTCATCCCGTTTTCTTCACTCGGAGCGGACGGTGTTTTGCCCGCGTTTCGGCCGGATGCGGCTTCGCTTTCGGGCATATCAATCGAATGCTGGGTGGCCGTGACCGACCGCACGCTTTCCGCAGGGAGTTTTCAGGCGCTCGTCGGCGCCGCCGTGTGTGACGCCGCGCAGATACAGGGTTTAAAACCCGGAAAGGACATCCCATGAAACACGATTTTCTCACCCGTATGCGCGAAATTTTTGCTCACTTTTTATCAAAGCTGAACGAAGACACCTGCCACTACATAAACGGCCCGGAAACGCTTCCGCCACCGCTGACGAAAGCGGAAGAACAGGTGGTTTTTCAGAACATCCGTGACGGAAAACCGAACGCACGCGACCCTCTTATCACGCATAACCTGCGGCTTGTCGTGTACATTGCGAAAAAATTTGAATCGCCTGCCGTGAACGTGGAAGACCTCATTTCCATCGGCACCATCGGGCTCATCAAAGCGGTAAATACGTTCAGCGTGGAGCGCAACATCAAGCTTGCGACGTATGCTTCGCGGTGCATTGAAAACGAGATTCTGATGTACCTGCGCAAAACGGCGCAGCTGAAAAACGAGATCTCGCTCGACGATCCGCTGAATGTGGATTGGGACGGCAACGAGCTTCTGCTCTCCGATCTACTCGGCAGCGACCCCGACATTGTGAATCGCGGCATCGAGCAGGAATCGGAAAAGCAAACGCTGCTCCGTGCCGTTGAAAAGCTTGACCCGCGCGAAAAGCAGATCATGGAGCTGCGGTTTGGGCTGAACCGGCAAAAGGAGCACACGCAAAAGGAAGTTGCCGATGCACTCGGCATTTCGCAGTCGTACATCTCAAGGCTTGAAAAGCGCATTTTGCACCGATTGAAGACAGAAATGGAGAAGGCGGGATAAACACGCCATAAACACGACAAAAAGCAGATGTATCTACCGATTTTGGTGACACATCTGCTTTTTCTAAAAAATACACCGGTTTTAAAGTATTCGGTTTATACGAGCTTCAAATATTTGACCCCATACGGCGGCAGCTCCACCATACCGTGGATGTCGCTTGTTTCGCCGGTTAAAAAATCGACCGCTTTGTACTCGCCGCGGGCGTCTATGGAACACGGCGCGTTTTCCGCATTGACGGCAACAAACACCGTCTCGTGATCACAATGACGCTCAAACAGCAGATTTTTATTCTGAATGGTGATGTTCTTATAATCTCCGTAATTCAATGCGCGGCTTTCGGTCTTCACCTTCGCGAGTCTTTCGATAAACGCGGTCAGCTCATTTTCGACGGGTGCATCGAAGCACGGGCGCAGGGCGCTGTCGCCCTCATGCTTTTCGCCCTTTGCGCCCCACTCGCTTCCGTAATACAGGCACGGAATGCCCGGCATGGCGAACAGCACGCCGTACAGCGGGTAAATTTGCTTTTCGTCGTTTAAAATGCTCGCGATGCGCGTTACGTCGTGGTTATCGGCGAAGTTCATCAGGTGCTTGCCGCGGTACAGCGTCCACGGCTCCGGGCCGAACTGCCGCCCGAGCGAATGCGCAATCTCAAAGAGATTCATCGAATTGAACGCAGAGTAAAGCCCTTTGTAACACTCGTAGTTCGTCACGCTGTGCAGCAAGCCGTCTGCGGTGATGCGGTTGTAATCGCCGTGAATCATCTCGCCGATGAGCACAAACTCCGGCTTTTTGCCGTCGCAGTACGCGCGCAGGCGGCGCATGAAATCTTCATTCAACATGTACGCCACGTCAAGACGCAGGCCGTCGATGCCGAATTCGTCGATCCATCTGCCGACGCAGTTTAAAAGGTACTCGACAACGGTGGGATTATAGAGATTGAGCTTGACAAGCTCGTAATGTCCCTCCCAGCCCTCGTACCAAAAGCCGTCGTTATAGGCGCTGTTACCGTCGAAATTCAAGTGAAACCAGTCTTTATAGGGAGAGTCCCACTTTTTCTCCTGCACGTCACGGAACGCAAAAAAGCCGCGTCCCACATGGTTGAACACGCCGTCGAGCACAACTTTGATGCCGTTTTCGTGCAGCGCATCGCACACGGCTTTGAAGTCTTCATTCGTGCCGAGGCGGCAGTCTATTTTTGTAAAATCACGCGTATCGTAGCCGTGGTTGTCCGATTCAAACACCGGGGAAAAATACACCGCACCGATATGCAGCTTTTTCAGGTGCGGAATCCACCCTTTGACCTTTTGAATGCGGTTCACGCACACGCCGTCGTTCGGCATGGGCGCACCGGTAAAGCCCAAGGGATAGATCTGGTAAAACACCGTTTCATCTGCCCACATTGTTATATCCGTTCCTTTCAAAAGAGTTATACTGACTTCAACTTAAAACACATACATGCCGTCGGCTGTCTGGCGGATATCCGCATTATAGAACGCCGTCATGGCTTTAACCATGTACGCGGTGTCCTTTTCGCCCGCTGTTTCCACGCAGGAGTGCATCGCGAGCTGCGGGATGCCGATATCGACCGTGTTGAGCGACAGATGACCGTTTGAGATATTGCCGAGCGTAGAGCCGCCCGCCATATCGGAGCGGTTATGGAAGATCATCACCGGCACCTCGGCCTTACGGCAGATCTCGCCGAACACGGCGGCGGAAACGGAATCCGTCGTATACTTCTGGTTTGCACTGTACTTGACGACGATGCCGCCGTTTAAGTAGCAGCGGTTCGTCTGGTCACACTTTTCCGTGTAGTTCGGGTGCACGGCATGGGCATTATCGGCGGAAAGCATGAAGCTATCCGGCATTTTGCGCAGCCACTCCGCTTCGGGGATATTGAGCGCGGCAGCGATGCGACGCACGGTATCCGTGAGGAACGTGGAATCTGCGCCCTGCTTTGTCAGCGAGCCGACTTCTTCGTTATCGAACACAGCGCTGATGAGCAGTTTTCCTTTGTTTTCCGCGTTCAAAAACGCTTCCGTTGCGGAGAACGCGCACTGGAGGTCGTCGAGGCGCGGGGATGCAATAAATTCGTTCTCCATGCCGAATACAACGCCGTGCTGGCGCGGATAGAGGAACATATCGCTCGAGATGACGTCTTCCTTTTTAACGCCTGCCTCTTCCGCGATGAGCGCGTTATAATCGGCGTTTTCGCCGCCGAGCAAGGGCAGCAGATCGACCTGCGGGTTTAACTTGTGGTCTGCCATGCCGCGCGTCATGTGAATGGCAAGGCTCGGGATGATGCACAGGTCGCGGTCAATGTTCAAAAGCACACTCTTTACGCCGCTTTCGGTACGCACCACGGCGCGGCCGGCAAGCGACAGCGGACGATCAAACCACGTGGAAAGGATCATGCCGCCGTAGCCTTCGGTGTTGAGCTTTTTGTAGTGACCCTCTACGGTGATCTCCGCGCCGCTCTTTACGCGGAACGTCGGGGAATCGCTGTGCGCGGAGACAATCTGCATGCCGTTATAGTTTTCCGGCACGGAGAACGCCAAAACAGAAGAGCCGTTGCGCGTCGTAAAGTAGCGCTTGCCCTTTTCGAGCGTCCAGGTTTCGTTTTCAAGCAGGCGAATGCAGCCCGCATCTTCCAACATTACACATATATTTTTCACCGCATGAAAACACGACGGAGAAGCGTCGATAAACTTCAGCAGCTTTTCGGTGGTTTCAGAAGTCTTTAACATTTCGGTCATTCCTTTCCTTGTTTCTATTCATCATAGCACAAAACGACAAATATGGGTAGAGCAAATTTCAGAAAAAAAGACCGCCGCACCGAAACAGTACGACAGTCTTTAAAAAATTAATTCATTTGCACGCATTTCCGATGGCTTCGTTCACGCGCTCGCGCAGATCAGGCAGATAGGACGATGTGCGCGGATAGTTTGCAAACGTCATGCTTTCGCCGTCTCCGAGCAGTTTTAAGACGCTTTCGCGCCCGAGCTTTTCTTCGGCGAGCGACAACGCGCGCATATCATAAAGCGCCATGGCGAAAACCTTTTGCCGCAGCGACGGCAGCGGGCCGTTTTCGCCGGGATAGACGGAAAATCCGTCGCCGCCCGGGAACGCGCCGCCTGCGTCCGTCACCTTGAACGGATCGATAACAGCTTTGGAGAGCTGCGAGTTCCAGAAGTTATAGCCCCAGTGCAGGAAGCCCGTGATGTGATACTTCCACATCTGCACGCCCAAAATGCGATTGCGGTTTGAGGGCATCGCAAGGAAACGGTTGCCCACGTCCACGCACTGGCTACAACAGGTGTACGCCCACAGATCCGGCACATCGTTTTCGATAAACGGCGTGATATGATTCGTCGCGACGACGGGGTGCTTGACGAGCCCCTCCGTGTAGTAATCATACGACGAGAGCGCGTCGCGCAGAATGCAGCCGGGCAAATACGGCTCCACAACAGCTTTCGCCTTTAAGTAGTCCTCTTTGTGCTCCTCACTCGGCTCGTCCGAAATGTGGAACATAAGGTCACTTTTTTCAACGCCTACTTCTTCAAAGAATGTAAGCAACTGCGGCAGCAGCGCATGCAATAATGCCGCGTATTCCGGGTCGGTTGCCGCAGTATGCCAACCGAATTTCAGCTTGCGTTTGCCGTTTTCGGTGACGTAAATATTCGGCGCACATTTTGCACCCCACTGTGTGAAGAAGTGGGAAATCTCAAACTTAGAAATGCCGCAATCCTTTGCGGTTTCCACCCAGCGGGCAAGCCTTGCGAAATCAAAATGATAACCCGCGTCGTTCTTTGTGATCTCTACAAGCTGCGTGCACGGGCGTTCTTTGCCGATCTCGGTATCGAGCGCAGGAGTGAACACCGGCGTCAGGATCATGTTCATGCCGTGTTCCGCCGCCATGCGCATATACTTGTCTAACAATGCCCAGTGCTCTTTTGAGTAAATCTCCACGCCGTAGCGCGCTGCGATGCAGTCGCCATGGAACCACTGCGTGAACGTGAGCTTCTGCTCCGGCAAAGTGACCGGCACGACCGTCAAACGGAAAATTTCGCTTTTGCCGTTTGCGCTGATCTCCACAGGGTAATCGCCGCCCGCGGCATCGTCGTTCACTTTGAGGCTCACCCACAGCACCTCGCGGCCGTTGACGTTCACCGCGCCGTCCGTGACGGGATACAGCACATCCGGGAACGTGCTCGGCTCTGTTGTGATGTAGTCATCATCGAACCTGTCCGGGTACGCGGAAAGCGTGCACGGCACATAGCCCTCGCGGTACACCGCCACTTTAACGGGTGCATCGGTGCGCACCTCAATGTAGTGCTCGCCCTCGCCCGTGACGATGGCCTGAAACGCGGTCTCTTCTCCGCGCAGAGCGCTCGCCTTCGGGTACGGCGCAAAGGTCTTTTCTTCCTGCGCCATGACTTTTTTCATCGGTGAAAGAAGCTGGATCGTTGTCTGCATGGATTTTTCCTCCCCTAAGTTGACCGTGTCAAACTGTGTAAAATCCGGTATATAACGTTCGCCGGCGGCACTGCGCTTTTGGCAGAAGCCGGGCAAACCCAGTTCCAACATATAATTTTGTACCTTGCGGCTCTCCCGCAGGGTGATGCGGCGGTTGATGTCCGCAAATTCCGGCTCATGCAAAACACGTCCCATCGGCGTATACTGGCTCATCAGGCTCACGGGCACGCCCGAGAAATGCTGTTTGATGAGCTCCAGCGCCTGCATGGAATTGCGCGTGTGGCCGGGCAAAATGAGCTGCCGAATGATGATGCCCTTTTGCAGCATGCCGTTTTCGTCGTACACATTTTCGCCCGTCTGTCGCACCATCTCATGAATGGCAACAAGCGCCGTTTCACAGTAGTGCGGCGCATTGGAAAGCCGCACGGCGAGATCGTCGTCCGCATATTTGAAATCCGGCAGGTAAATGTCGACGAGCCCCTCTAACATGCGCAGTGTCTCGACCGATTCATACCCGCCGCAGTTGTAGACAACGGGCACGCGCGGCTTATAGATGCGCAGCGCTTCGGCAATTTGCGATGCAAAGTGCGTCGGCGTAACAAGGTTGATGTTGTGCGCGCCCATAGCTTCGAGTTTTTTTATCGTCTCGATAAATTCTTCAACCGTGAAATCCTTGCCGTGTAGGCTTCCACCGGAGATCTCGCTGTTCTGGCAAAACGCGCAACGCAGCGAGCAGCCGGTAAAAAAGATCGTGCCACTGCCGCGCGTACCGCTGATGGGCGGCTCCTCCCAGTAGTGGAGCTTCGCGCGCGCAATGTGCATTTTGCCGCCGCTTTGGCAGTAGCCGCGCATTATTTCACGGTCAACACCGCATTTTCGCGGACACAGTGTGCAAACGCTCATGCGTTTTGTTCCCTGAGCATCAGGAACCCGGCGTTAGAGCCGCGCTTGCCGCGCGTCACGCGGTGTGAAAACAGCAGGTCGCTGTTGCACATGGTGCACACGCCGCCCGTTGTGATGTGCTCGGGCAGCACGCCTGCACCTAATAAGAACGCACGGTTGCACGCCCAAAGATCAACGTGGAATTTGCCGTTGCCGTCGTTCGTGACGAATTTGTCGCTGTCGGGCAGCGCGAGGAATTCCTCCGCACACGGGGCGTCCACCTCAAAGCACTCCTTTGCAATGGACGGACCGATGGCCGCGAGCAGATCCTCGGGGCGGGTATCAAATTCCTCCTGCATTTTCTCTACGGTAGCTTTTGCCATGCCGTTCACCGTGCCGCGCCAACCGGCGTGCGAAAGCCCAATGGCGTGATGAATGGGGTCGTAGAAGTAAAGCGGCACACAGTCCGCCGCGTAAATGAGCAGCGGCAGATTCGGCTCATCCGTCACAAGGCCGTCCACGCTTTCCATGTCCTTCGGCTTCCAAATACCCGTGCCGGCGTTTTTTATCGTGACACGGCGCACGTTCGTGTGGTGATCCTGTGCGCCCGCCGTTATATTCTCTACAGGGATATTCGCCGCTTGAGCGATGAGACGGAAATTTTCTTTTACATTTTCGTCGCTGTCGCCGCGGTTGAAGCCGAGGTTCATAGCGGCAAACTCTTCTTCACTCACGCCGCCGATGCGCGTGGAGAAGCAGTGCGTAAGGTACGGAATATTCTCCCACGCCTTAAACGTCAGCAGCCCCACACCGTTTTCCTTGATTGTCAGACGCATATCGGCGATGTCTGCGTTTTCGGCGCGGCGCGGCTTTTCGATTTTCGGCAGCGGAATGGATTTGCGGCTCACGATAATACCCTCATACTTCTGCTTCACGCGCAGCTGACCGCAGAATTCATAGCCGCACTTTTCGCACTTAAATGTGCTGCGCAGACTCTTGTTTTTCACAGTCCATTTGCCGCGGCGCTTTGCTTCGCCGCCGCATTTTTCGCACGTGAAATGCAGATGCTCTTTTTCGATCAACGGGCTGTTCACGTCGCAGATATACGTCGTTTTAAACGTGATGCGTCTGTAAAACTCCGGGTCCTTGCAGTCCTGAATGAACGGGCGGAACGTATCCTTTGTATAAATGCGCTCCAGCACCATGGCGGACAGCACGCTGTCGTCGAGCGCGCGGTGGTGGTCGAGCGCACCGTCATCAATGGAAAGCAGCTCTGCCGCTTTGGAAAGCCCAAGCTGCTCCTTGCCGTCCTCGTCAAGGCGCTTTTCCACGTACTGCTGTAAATCGACATAGCGCTGCAAAAACGGAACGGTCTCCCCGCCGCCGAAATAGCGGCAGTTTTCAATCAGCGCCAGAATGTCCGACGTGCCCCACGTGGCAATCACGCAGTCGCCCGCCCATTTTTTGAAGCGGCTCATCACCTGCATGTACGGGCGTGCGTCCAAAAGATTCGCATCCGTAATGTTGGTGAGGTCCGAGATAACCGCGCTGATCTTTTTTGTCACCTGCGGTTTGACAAAGCAGGAAAACCGGTCTGTGATATTCAGTTGTGCATCGAGCTTGACCGCGCCGAACTCGATAATCTCATTGATAAAGCCGTGGAGACGGCGGCTGTACGCACCGTTCCACTCCAGATCCAAAATAACGATATTCATTGGCTCTCCGTGTGTCTTTTCCGTTGGTCAAGTTTATGAATTACTTCTTTTTCGCAGCCTGCTTCATGCGCAGCTCTTTGCTCAGCACCATTTTGCGCATGCGGATGCTCTTCGGTGTGATCTCCACAAGCTCGTCGTCCGCGATAAACTCGAGGGACTGCTCCAGAGAGAGCACGGTGTGCGGGGTCAGCTTCAGTGCGTCGTCGGAGCCGGAAGCACGGGTGTTTGTCGCGTGCTTCTTCTTGCAGACGTTGATGACGATGTCGTCGCCCTTCGGGTTGCTGCCGACAATCATGCCCTCGTAAACCGGTACGCCCGGCCCGATAAACAGGCGGCCTCTGTCCTGTGCATAGAACAGGCCGTAAGCCGTGGACTCGCCGGTCTCGTGTACAACGAGAGAACCGGTGCTGCGCTGCTGAATATCTCCCTTATACGGCTCGTAGCAATCGAACACGTGGTTCATGATGCCGTTGCCGTTCGTGTCCGTAAGGAACTCGGAGCGGTAGCCCATGATGCCGCGGGACGGGATCTTGAATTCGAGGTGTGTGGTGCCGCTGTCGCGGGTACCCATGTTGAGCAGCTCTGCCTTTCTGGTGCCGAGCTTTTCCATGACCGCGCCGACGTAGTTATCCGGAACTTCAATCATCAAAAGCTCCATCGGCTCCAGCTTCTTGCCGTTTTCTTCCTTGAAAATAACGCTCGGGCGGGAGACCTGGAATTCGTAGTTCTGGCGGCGCATCTGCTCGATAAGAATGGAGAGGTGCAGCTCACCGCGGCCGGATACCTTAAACGTATCGGCGGAATCAGTCTCTTCCACACGCATAGCAACGTTCGTTTCGACCTCCTTAAACAGGCGGTCGCGCAGGTTGCGGGAGGTGACATATTTGCCCTCGCGGCCCGCAAACGGGGAATTGTTGACCATGAACATCATAGAAACGGTCGGCTCGTCGATCTTGACGAACGGCAGCGGCTCCACGTGCTCCGGGTCGCAGGCGGTCTCACCGATGTTGAGGTCTGCCATGCCGGAAACGGCCACGATGTCGCCGAGCTCTGCGCTCTCTGCGTCCACGCGCTTGAGGCCCTCAAACTGGTAGAGCTTCGTAATGCGCGCGTTGCGCTTTTCGTCGCTTGTGCTGCTGCAGATGGTAACGGTCTGGCCGACCTTTACGGAGCCGCGCTCCACACGGCCGATACCGATACGGCCGACGTACTCATCATAGTCAATGTTGGAGAACAACACCTGCGTCGGGCCGTCAAGGTCACCCTCCGGCGCCGGAACATCGTTTATAATGGCTTCAAACAGCGGCTTCATGTCCGTGCCCTTTTCGTCCGGCTGGTTCATGGCGTAGCCGTCACGCGCGGAAGCGTAGACCACCGGGAAATCGAGCTGGTCTTCGTCTGCACCGAGCTCAATGAAGAGGTCAAGCACTTCGTCCACGACTTCAAGCGGACGTGCGCCCGGGCGGTCGACCTTATTGACGACAACGACCGGCTTTTTGCCAAGACCAAGCGCCTTCTTTAAAACGAAGCGCGTCTGCGGCATACATCCCTCAAACGCATCGACAAGCAGCAGAACGCCGTCTACCATCATCAGAATACGTTCCACTTCACCGCCGAAATCGGCATGGCCCGGGGTATCGACAATATTGATTTTGATGTCATTGTACATGACAGCTGTGTTTTTGGAGAGGATCGTAATGCCGCGCTCACGCTCCAAATCACCGGAGTCCATGACGCGCTCGGTTACGGCTTCGTTGCTGCGGAAAACGCCGCTCTGTCGCAGAAGCTGGTCCACAAGGGTGGTCTTGCCGTGGTCAACGTGTGCAATAATGGCTACGTTGCGCAAATTTTCTCTTTTTCCCATCTTTATCAATCCCTTTCTTTATCGTTCTTAACTTCAAACTGCTTCAAAAAATTCAAAACCGGCCGCGCCGTTTTGCATGCGCGGGATACGGCAAAAAACGGATTAAAAACTCGGTTTGCTCGTTAACCGAAATATTATACCACTTTTCGCGCGTTTTGTGAATATGTTCCGCCTTGGCGAAACCGCTGAAATATTGGGTTTTTGCGTTTTTTCTTTTGTCCTGCTTTCCTTGACGGCGGGCTTTGTTCGTGCTATTCTTGTATTGATTTTGAAACAGAGGAGTGCAAAACCTTGAAGAGGATCTTGAATTTCGGCTCACTCAATACAGACTATGTTTATAAGGTCGACCACATTTTGCAGGGCGGTGAGACCATTCAAAGCGAAAGCCGCACCGTGTTCCCGGGCGGCAAGGGGTTAAACCAGTCCATTGCGCTTGTGCGGGCGGGGCTTTCCGTCTGCCATGCGGGGCTCATCGGCACGGACGGCGAGCACCTGCGCGATTTATTGAACCAAAACGGCGTAGATACCTCCCTCATCGAAACGCGCGATATGCCGGGCGGGCACACCGTCATTCAGGTCAGCCGAGAGGCACAGAACGCCATTCTGCTTTTCGGCGGCTCCAACGGGGCTGTGGATGAAGCATATGCCGACCGCGTGCTTGCGCAATTCGGCGCAGGCGACATTCTTCTGCTGCAAAACGAGATCAGCGCGCTGCCGTATATTCTCGAAAAAGCCCATGCGCGCGGCATGGAGATCTGGCTCAATCCGTCCCCGATGAACGAAAACGTTTTAAAGTGCAATCTGTCGCTCGTTTCCGTGTTCGTTTTGAACGAAGTGGAGGGCGAACAGCTGACCGGCACAAAGATTCCCACCGCTATTTTGGATAAGCTCCTTCAAAAATACCCGCACGCCGCCGCAGTCTTAACGCTCGGCAGTAAAGGCGCGTGGTACGCCAAAGAAGATAAGCGCGCGTTTGCCCCGGCGGAGCTTGTCCGTGCGGTCGATACCACCGCAGCCGGCGATACGTTCACGGGCTATTTCATGCGCGGTATGCTGGATGGGCTTTCGCCGAAAAAATCGCTGACCCTCGCGGCAAAAGCCGCTGCCATTGCGGTCTCGCGCCCCGGTGCCGCACCGTCTATTCCCCTATATGCAGAAGTTACGAGCGAAAGGAACTGAAAATATGAGTGATTTCAGAGTTGCAGTACGCAGAACGAACGAGTGGGACGGCCCGTCCATGCTCAAAATTTACACACCCTACGTCGAAAAGACACACTACACGCCCGACACCGAAGTGCCGACGCTCGCCGAGTACGTGCAGCGCATCGACACCTATACATACGGCCGTATGTGGATCCTGACGGAGATCAACAACCAGACGGCGGGATTCTGCTTTTTGACCGACCGCGATATTCCGAAGGACGACCTGTTCTCTGCCGACGCACAGCTGTACGTCTCCGAAAAATGTCTGCACAGCGGCGTGGGCACGTCTTTATACAGCCTGATGCTGGACATCATGCACCATGCAAATTACCGCCGCGTTACAGCGCACATCAATCTGCCGAACGATGCCGCCGTGGCATTCCACAAAAAGATGGGTTTTCACGAGGTCTCCGAAACAGACGGTGTTCTTTTAATGGAGCGCGCCATTGAGCCGGAAGACCCGAACGCAAAGCGCTTCACGAAAGCTTACCTCATTTTAGCGCAGGACTACGAGGCCGCGCGTGAGCACGCCGCCACATTTGTTAAAGAAGGTACGGTGGTATAATGGGCCCCTACGAATACGAAGTGGCGAGCATCGACGGCGACTACGCTGTTTTGCGCCGAACGGACAATGACACGCACGATGAAATTCTGGTCGCTCGCGCGCTTTTACCGGAGGAGATCGACATCGGCACCGCGCTGCACTACGAAATGTTCACCTATTCCATCGTTTAACATTTAATTATTGGCAAAAATAGCCAAATATTTTTCCCGTTGATTTGGGTAAACCGTTCATTGAACTCACGTTGCTTTCTTGGTACAATGATACTTGTAAACTAACACGCAGCGAAGAGGTTCTACAAACGCGGTTTACCCTTATTTTCTACGGAACGGTTTACCTTAATCTTATTTTTTAAGGAGTTGTTGTATCATGTCCAAACCGTCCGGTGCCATCGACATGACGCAGGGCAAACCGATCAACCTGATGCTTCGTTTTGCGCTGCCCATGATGATCGGCAGTATTTTTCAGTCGCTTTATTCCATGGTGGACTCCGCCGTGCTCGGCCGCTTCGTCGGCTCGCACGCGCTGGCTGCCATCGGCGCCACCACGTCCACAACGGGCCTCATCCTGCTGCTTGCAACCGGCGTGACGAGTGCCATTTCCATCGTGCTTTCGCAATACGTCGGCGCAAACGACACCGACCGCGTGCGCAAGGGCATCGTCGCCTCCGGGTGGATCACCCTTTTGCTCGGCGTTGTTCTGGGTCTCATCAGCGTTTTCGCCGCGCGGCCGCTCATGCAGCTTTTAAAAACGCCGGAAGACGTCATCGACATGTCCGTTTTATACATTCAGATTGTCTGCGGCTGCGGCATCGCACAGTTTGCGTATAACGCCGCGGCATCTATCCTGCGCGCACTCGGCGACAGCAAAACACCGCTGTATTTCCTCATTCTGTGCTCCATTTTGAATGTTATCCTCGACCTCATCAGCGTCATCGGTCTCAACATGGGCGTTGCGGGTGTCGCCGTTGCAACGGTCGGCTCACAGGCCATCTCCGCCGCCATCTGCATCCTCGTCATGTTCCGCAAATACCCCGATCTGATGCCGAAGCGCCACACCCTGCGCCCGGATATGCCCGTCAGCCTTAAAATATTCGGCATGGGTGCGCAAATGGCTCTGCAAAGCCTGTTTCTTTCCGTCGGCATGATGGTCATTACGCGCGTCATCAACAGCTACGGCTCCAACGTCGTCGCGGCGTTCACCGTCGGCAGCAACGTGCAGAACCTCGCCGTGATGCTGTTCAGCAATTTCTCGTTTGGCTTTTCCGTCTATGTCGGGCAGAACTTCGGCGCGAAAAACGCAGAGCGCATCAAGCTTGGCGTGCGGCAAATCTTCCTTCTTGTCGGCGGTCTGAGCTTTTTTGCAGGCGTGCTGACACTCATTTTTGCTGAGCCGCTCGTCTCGTTGTACGTCAAGCCGAACGAGACCGAAGTCATCGCGTATTCGCTCGAATTCATCCGCATTCAGGCGTGGTTCTTCCCGTTCCTCGGATGGATCTGGCTTTATAACAGCACCGTCAAGGGCATGGGCAAAATCAACATTTCCATGGTCTCCTCCGTTGTGGAGCTGTGCAGCAAGATCGGTCTCTCGTTGCTTCTGCCCATCTGGATCGGCACCACAGGTATTTGGTTTGCCGCGCCGATCGGCTACATTCTGGGCATCATCCCGCTGCTCATCTACTATTACAGCGGCCGCTGGAAAAAGCTGCTCACCGTCCCCGCCGCAGAACCCGCAAAGGCGTAAAATACAACAAAACGGCAAAAGTCCGAAGCACCTAAACCGTGTTTCGGACTTTTTATTCTATCTTAAAATTTCACCCCAGCATCACGTCCAAAAGCATCATTAGCGCAAAGCCCGTCACAATGCCCATTGTCGCCGCATACGGCTGCGCTTTCTGGTTGCGCTGACACTCGGGGATGAGCTCGTGCACCGCGACTAAAATCATCGCGCCCGCCGCAAAGGACAGCGCAAACGGCAAAACGGCTTCAATGTACACGGCAAGCAAAGCGCCCAAAACGCCCGCAATCGGCTCCACAAAGCCGGAAGCCTGCCCGATGAAAAAGCTCTTCCTTCTGGAGCACCCCTCACGGCGCAAAGGCAGCGAGACCGCCGCGCCTTCGGGGAAATTCTGCAAGCCGATGCCCACGGCCACCGTCACGGCACCCATCAGCGCTTCCGGCGTATAGCCGCCGTTTTTCAGCGCACCGAACGCCACGCCCACAGCGAGCCCTTCCGGGATGTTGTGCAGCGTGATGGAAAGTACCAACAAAATGATGCGGTTCAGCCGTGCGTTTTTCTCGCCCTGCGCCAAAGCGGAGCGCCGCTGCGCGTAGGTCACGCATTTATCGGAACCCCACATGAACAACGCACCGCAGAGAAACCCGAGTGTCGCCACCAAAAACGCAGGCATGCTTCCCGCCGCCTCCGCGCGCTCGATGGCCGGCTGCAAAAGTGACCAAAAGCTCGCCGCAACCATCACCCCGGCGGCGAAGCCGAGCATCAAATTGAGAATTTTGGGGTTCGGCGATTTAAACAGCACCACCGTAGCAGCACCAAGCGCCGTGACGAGCCATGTCCCCAGCGTCGCCAACAACGCATAAAATACAATATCATTCATTTTCAGCCCTCCTGATTTTATTATATGGAGAGGGAAAAAATGGGTGAAAAAAGCACGCGGCTTTTAAAACCGCGTGCTTGCCGTATTAAATTGATCGGATAATCTTCCACGCTTCCGTCAGCCGCTCCAAGCTCCACGCGGCGTTCGCGGGGCTGGTGCTCGGCAGAACCGTTTCCGGCGGGTCGATCTCTTTCGCCAGATATTTTTGATACAGCTTGTGCGCCATTTGACCGTTTGTACACACATGCGTGATGTTCGCTGTCGATAAAATCACGGAAAGATCATTCGGCACAACGTTTTTGATGCTCGCGTCAGACGAGCCCGTCACGTCGCACGAGGCAATGACGTCCCACAAGGCAACTTTATGCTTTAGCAAAAGCGCCTTCTTTTCGGGGACATCCCCCGGCACCGGTTCACCGAAAACCGCGCTCAAGACGCGCCAAAAGCGGTTTTGCGGGTGCCCGTAGAAAAACGCCGCTTTTCTCGACTGCACAGACGGAAACGAGCCCAAAACGAGCACGCGGCCGTTTTCGTCGAACACCGGCGGAATTTCGTGCTGCACCATCAGTGTACCTTCTCGGCAAAATCCTTCTTGCGCTGCTCGTAGGCCTCCATGTTTTCCGCTTCAAACGCAAGCTTCACATCGCCCGCGCCCATCAGGTTCAAAATGTACTTTGTAAACGGCGGATTCAAAACCAAGATCGGCCCCACAAGGTATGTGCCGAAGAAGTTGTTTACGCGGATACCCTCGTATTTCGCCTTTATATTGAGCCCCACACCTTTGTTTTTCACGAACAAGCCGTGCGATTCATCCGGCGTGTAGGCCATCGTGAACTGCGTCTTAAAGCCCATGATGACATTGCCGTCAAATTCGCCCTCAAAGTCGCTGTTGTGGCGGTGCATCATATCGCGCTTTGCGTACAAACGATAAAGCCCAAGGCACTCTACGCGGCTGCCGTCCTCGTTTTCAATGTAATCGCCGAAGATTTCGAGCGCATTGCCCGTGAAAAGGAACACCGTGCCGTCGTCAATGGCTTTTTGGATTTTCTCCTTCAGCGGCATCAACTTGCGGATGACCTGCTCCTGCATACGCTCCGTCATGGGACCCATATACACAAGGTTCATTTTTTCTTCGGTAAAGCGCACATCGTCGCTGAATTTCGTGCGGATAAACTCCGCTTCCGGCAGCGTTTTTTCAAGGTAGACCATGTTGTACGCGTCGCCGAACAGGTTGCAGAATTCCGGGAAAAGGACTTCTATTTTCATTTCGTCTCGCCCTCCTTCTCACGTTCGATCATCTTATCGCGAATGTCATTTGCCAAACGAATGGTGTATACGTCGTACAGAATAAAGACTGTGTCCGCTTCTTTCGAGACCGCCGCAGGCGTATCGCTTTCATCGCGCATATGCACGATCTTCTCCGCCGGCACACCGGCCAGAAGCGTGCGCACATACGTATCGTGGTGGCGCGCACCGGCAATGACGACCTGCACGATGCTCGGGTCATTTAAAAACTCAAAATCGGTGTCGTAGAACCACGCGGTGTTCTCCACGGTGTGGCGCGCATCGAAGTAGTCGTCGAGAAACATCACAACGGACTTTTTGCCCGGCGCGTTACGGATATTTTCAAACGCACGGGAGCACGCAATGGGGTTCTGCCCCTTTGCAAGGTGCAGAATGTACTTTCTGCCGTTCACTTCTTTTTCGGAGTAACGCGTCTCGCTGATGCCCATTTTCTCCATGGAATTGCGGATTTTTTCTTCGGAAAGGCCGAATTCACGCAGCGTCGCGATGGCGGCAAGGGCGTTATAAATATTGATGTTCGTACTGTTCAAAAGCGGGTATTCCGATTTTTTGCCGCCCACCGTCACGTTCATTTTCATGTCTTTCGTATCGATGTCCGTTGCAAGGTAGTCGATGTCCGGCGAGCGGTAGCCGCAGGCTTCGCAGTGCACGCGGCCGATATGATGGTAGCGCACAATGTCGTGCACAAGCGGGCCGTGGCATTTGGGGCAGGCAGGCACATCATTTACGATATTGTCGCATTCCTTTTTGTCCGTGTCAAGGTGGTCGATGCCGAAATATACGCGGTCGTTTTCGGGCTTAATGGAACTGCAAAGCGGGTCGTCGCCGTTCAAAACGAGCTTTGTGCCCTTTGGAATTTCCTTATTCAGAATGTCGAGGATAAACTCCGCGTGCGCGTTGCGCTTATAAGAATCACGGAAAATGTTCGTGCACAGCACAATGTCCGGCTGCATGTAGGGGTAAATGTTCGGCGCAGAGCGCTCATCGAGCTCAAACACCGCAAGGTCACACTTCGGCTTGCCGAAAAAGTGACTGTTCGCAATGAGCGTAGATGCCACGCCGGTCGCAACATTCGTGCCGGAGCGGTTGCACATGAACTCGATGCCGTTATCCTCCAAAACATCCTCGATCATGTTCGAGACAGTCGTTTTGCCGTTCGTGCCCGTAATGCCGATGATCTTCTTCGGTTTCGGCATGCGTCCGATAAAATCCGGGCACAGAATAATAGCCCAAGAGCCCGGCATGGACGTGCCCTTTCGCCCGATGAGCTTTAGAACCAACGCCGTACCGCGGGCGAACATCAGCGCAAAATAAAAGCGTAAATTTCGTTTCATTTTCTTCATTCCTTAAATTTGAATTTTCCGTTTATCGATACGCATGATTATACTACTTTTAGACGTGAACTGCAAGATGAACTGCAAGATAACGCCGTTTTGAATTGTTTCGGCTCCGAAATTGCGAATATTTAGGAATTTTTCATAATACGGATTGATTTTTCACAAAAAAGACTGTATGATAAAGAAAAGCAATCCATTAACTTAGGAGGAGTTCACCATGAAAACTTTACCCGTAGCGGTACAGGTTTATTCTGTCCGCGATGACGCTGAGCGCGATTTTAAGGGCACCATGCAGAAAATCAAGGACATGGGCTATGACGGCGTTGAGCTTGCAGGCCTTTATGGCATGAAGCCGGCGGAAGTCAAGGCGATTTTGGAAGAAGTGGGCCTCGTTCCGCTTTCCGCACACGTTCCGTTTCAGGAGCTCGAAGCCGACATCGAAGGCACGGTCGCACAGTACAAGGAGATCGGCATGCAGTACATTGCCATCCCGTATCTGATGGAAGAAGATCGTCCGGGCACCGAGAAGTTCCTCAAGAACATTGAGACCTTCAAGAAGATCGGCGAAGCCTGCAAGAAAGTCGGCATCACGCTGCTTTACCACAACCACGATTTCGAGTTTGTAAAGATGCCGAACGGTCAGTATGCACTCGATTATATCTATACCGAGATTCCCGCTGACCTGCTCCAGACCGAGCTTGATATCTGCTGGGTCAAGGTCGCCGGCGAAGAGCCGGTCGATTACATCAAGAAGTACGCCGGCCGCGCACCGGTCGTCCACCTCAAGGACTTCTACAAGGAAGGTAAGCCGGCCAACATGTACGAGCTCATCGGCATTGAGACCGAAAAGAAGGAAGAAACCGGCAAGTTCGAGTTCCGTCCGGTCGGCCACGGCATGCAGAACATTCCGCCGGTGCTCGATGCAGCACTGGAAGCCGGCTCCAAGTGGGTCGTTGTCGAGCAGGATCAGTCTTATGACACCCCCGCTCTCGAAGCCGTGAAGATGAGCCGCGATTACCTCAAGGGCCTCGGCTGGTAATTTTGCTTTAAGTAAGACATAAGAATACATATTTTCAAGGCGTACTTTCTCTCCGAAAGTGCGCCTTCATTATATTCGCCTGTCGGCGAATGCTATAGTCCTTCAGACAATAAAAAGAAAAACGGCTTCCGGCGCATGAAAGCACCGTGGAGCCGCGTATGTATAAGCGAGATATTATGCGTCCTTCTTTTCCTCTTCGTCTTCCGGCGGAAGCACGGATGCGCAGTGCGGGCATTTCGTCGCGCCGATCTTCACGTCATCCATCAGGCAGTACGGGCAGGTTTTCGTGGTAGGAGCCGTTTGTTTTCCCCTCAAAATTTCCGATATTGCTGCGGTTTCCGACAGTTTTTTCTTGCAGAAGTATTGTTGAAAACCATGAAATATGCTATACTGTTTTATACTTTTCCGAGATATACATAGGACGCTCGATGGTTTAAGGAGATGCACGCATGGCATATAAGATCTGGCTTTTTCTATGGTACTTTGTGCTTGCTTCCTTCTGCGGCTGGGTCGCAGAGGTGGGGTACATCGGCATGGTATACCGAAAATTCAAAAACCCCGGCATGCTGAACGGTCCGTACTGCCCGCAGTACGGCCTGATGATTGCGCTGCCGTGGGCGGCATTGACGGCGCTGCATTGGCAGACGTCGTTTGTTGCCACGCTGTTTTTCTGCCTGATTTCAAGTTTCCTTGTGGAATTCACGTTCGCGTGGCTGCTGCGCAAAACAACGCACATCCGCCTGCGTAATTACTCCAAATTCAAGTGGAATATCAAGGGCTACGTTTCCGTGCCCGTCGCCACCGTGCGCGGCGTGTGCTTCTCGTTCATTGTGGTGTTCATCGTGCCGGTACTCACGTCACTTCTGCACTACGTCAACCGCACCGTCGGCTGGGTCATCCTCTATGCTGTCCTCGGCATCATGCTGCTCGACATCATCATCACGTCCATCACCGTGCAGCGATTGAATCACCAGTTTAAACGCTTATCCGAACTCGGAGACCGCGTGCGCGAGGCGAGAAACGCCCTCGGCAATGCCGTCACCGGCGGCGCCATCGGCGCAGCGGAGGCCATCGATGACCTCGACCTGCAAAAGAAGCTTCAGGAAGCACAGAAGACCGCCGACGAAAACTACACGGCACTCCTCAACAAATCGAACTTCTTAAAGCGCCGCTTCATGAGCGCCTCGCCGGATATGACGAACGAGCAGTACGAAAAGGAATTAAAAGCGTACCGCATCACGACGGAAGAGCGCAAAAAGCGCTCCGCCGAACGCTGGAAGCGCAATCGCTATGAATATGAAGCTACATTCGAAAACCCGGAAGACCGCCCGTTCGCGTTCGGCATGAACTTCACAAAACTCTTCTGGATCTTCTTCATCGGCTGCCTTGCCGGTTTTGTGCTTGAAGAATGCTGGGCGTTCTTCATCGCGCACCAGATTGAGCTGCGCGTCGGCCTTGTGTACGGCCCATTCCAGCCCATTTACGGCGGCGGCGCAGCCATCATCACGCTGTGCCTGTATAAGCTCTACAAGCAGGACGACATCATCATTTTTGTTGCCAGCGGCATCATCGGTGCGGCGTTCGAGTATCTGTGCAGTTGGGGACAGGAGATGCTGTTCGGCACCGTTTCGTGGGATTACAGCGGCACACCGTTCAACATTGACGGCCGCACAAACTTGATGTTCGCGCTCATCTGGGGCACGCTCGGCCTTATCTGGATCAAAGAAATTTACCCCGCCATGTCGCGCATGATCGAAAAAATCCCGAAGCGCCCGGGCGCTATCCTCACCATTTTGCTCGTTGCGTTCATGCTGTTTGACGGGCTCATCTCCTGCGCCGCGCTGACCCGCGCCAACGAGCGCGCCGAGGGCATCCCCGCCACAAGCTCGTTCCAAATGTTCCTCGATAAGCACTTGGATGACAACTACCTCGCACTCGTCTACCCGAACATGCAGAAGGTCAACGAAGACGGCACGAAAAGCGAACCGCTGAAAGACACGGTAAAGAACACGTAAACGCAATCCGTCCATACTGCGGCAAAGAAATTTGAAGCTGTTTCATCACGAATTAAAAAGAATCCACCGTATCGCTTTCACACATACGGTGGATTCCTTATTTTATCGTATTATTTTCGATTCAGCGTACGCTTTCTACAAACGTTCTGAACGCTTTTCTGCCCTCTGCCGTGCATTTGTAGACGCCTGCGTTCTCCAGCACCTTTACAAACACCTTTCCCACTTCCTGCTGCAAGATGTGCTCGGCATTCGCTTCGTTCATTTCCGGGTGGTCGCGCTTCACCTGCGCTGCCCACTCCGCGTGCTTTGCGATGCTCTCCACGCTTGAAACATCGCCGTTTTTCAGCATCACGTCTTTCAGGGTCTTCAGCTCGTCTTTCAGTCTGGACGGCAAAACCGCGAGGCCCATAACTTCAATGAGGCCGATGTTCTCTTTCTTGATGTGATGATATTCGTCGTGCGGGTGGTATACGCCGAGCGGATACTTTTCCGTCGTAATATTGTTGCGCAGCGCAAGGTCAAGCTCGTATACGCCGTCCACACAGCGCGCAATCGGCGTGATGGTGTTGTGCGGCTCGCCGTCCGTCTCCGCAAAAATGAACGCATCCTCGTCCGTGTAGCTTCTCCACGCTTTCAATACATGGTCGGCCGCGTCAATCAGGCGATCCGGGTTTTTATGGCGCAAACGCAAAACAGATACCGGCCAGTTCAAAATGCCCGCTTCCACATCTTCAAAGCCGTGCAGCGTGCAGTGCTCCTCCATGTTCGCGCGCGCCATCGCGAACGTATAGTGGCCGCCCTGGTAGTGGTCGTGTGTCAAAATGGAACCGCCAACGATGGGCAAATCGGCATTAGAGCCGAGGAAATAGTGCGGAAACTGCTCCACAAAATCAAACAGCTTGCGGAACGTGCTCTTGTCAATCTGCATCGGCACATGCTCGCCGCAGAACACAATGCAGTGCTCATTGTAGTACACATACGGAGAATACTGCAAAAACCAATCCGCATGGTTCACCGTGATCGGGATTGCGCGGTGGTTCTGTCTTGCCGGGTGGTTCATGCGGCCCGCATAACCGATATTCTCCTTGCACAGCATACAGGCAGGATAACCAGAAGCCTTCATTTTCTTTGCCGCAGCAATAGCCTTCGGATCTTTTTCCGGCTTTGAAAGGTTGATGGTAATATCAATCGCACCGAAACGCGGGTCGTTATACACCCACTTTAAATCGCGCGCCACACGGTCGCGGCGGATATAATTGCAGTCGCCGCAAAGCTTATAGAACCAGTCCGTCGCCTTTTCCGGGGATTCCTTGTAAAGTGCACGAAACGTGCGGTTCACATCGGACGGGCGCGGTGTCAAAAGGCCCATCAGTTTCGTGTCAAATAAATCGCGGGACGTCGCACCGTCCTCGATGATGCCGCGCTTTACGGCTTCGTCGCAAAGACCGTCCAGCAAAAGTGCCAGGTTTTCGCTCTGCTCCGCTTCCTCATCCGCGTAATCCTCTTCACAAAGCGCCTCCAATAAACGGTTGCGCGTGTAAATCGTGTCTTCCGCTTCGATGAGCCCCGTGCGCACGCCGTATTCGACAAGCGCCTTGATTTTTCCGAAAAGCATACTTTTTACCCCCGTATAGCTAAAAATTCAGAAGGAGAGCGTAAAAATCAGCGCATCCTCTCTTGGTTCTGTATAAAAATTGCGGCGCACACCCGCTTCCGTAAAGCCGAGCGAACGGTACATCGCAATGGCCGGCAGGTTTGATGTCCGCACCTCCAGCGTGATGAAAACGCCGCCGTTTTCCCGCGCTTTTTCGATCAGCGCCGCCATGAGCGTTCTGCCCACATCGTGGCCGCGAAACTCCGGGAACACCGCAATATTATCCACATAGCTTTCGCCGAGCACCGTGTGCATGCCGCCGTAGCCGAGCACCTCATCTTGCTGCATCGCCACCAAAAAGCACGCGGCAGGATTATCAATCTCCTCCGTCAGGCTTTTTTCGCTCCACGGTTCCGAAAAGCAAAGCTTTTCAAGCTCCGCAAGGCGCGAAACGTGCTCCGCCGTCATCGAAACAATCTGCATAAACGCTCCTTAAAAACCGAGATGCTGCTCAAACGTCTGCAATTCCTCGCAGATCTTGTCGCGGCACTTGCGGTAGGTATTTAGGTCCCCGCCGTAGGGATCGTCAATGTAATGCGGCACGTAAATCTTCTCCGCCGGCACACCCGCCTGCATCAAAATGTACGCATGGGTTTTCGACATCGTGAAATAAACGTCCCACACATCGATTTCTTCCGGCGTAAAGCGGCGCGCAATGTGACCGCTAATGTCCACGCCGATCTCTTTGCAGACCAGCACCGCATTTTCACTGGGGTGCTGCCCGTCCAGCGCGGAAAGGCCGGCGCTTTGGCACATGATATTCTCAAAGCCGCGCTGCTCCATTTCGTGGCGGAAAATGCCCTCCGCCATTGGGCTTCTGCACGTGTTTCCGGTGCAGACAAACAAAATTTTCATCTTTATTATAAACCTCGAATACTTCTATAATCGGTCGTATTTCGTCTTCCAAAATGAAAACGCTCCCGAACGACCGCTACCTATCATAGCACAGTTCGGGAGAGAATTCTACTAAGTATTCTTTAATTTTCAATGAATGACAACAAAACAACAACAATAAACAACATTGTGCCGCACAAAGCTGCTGAAAGGCGCACCCGCCTACTTCTTCCTGTAAACCAGAAAGTCAAATTTAATCTCGGTCCCGAGCACATCGAGCGCGCGCAGACGCTCGCCGCCCTCTACGTCCGTCTTCCAGTAGTACGGCGTCATGGAGAACAGCGCTTCAATGTTCTCCTGCCCGTTCACCGTGATAAACTTTTGCACACACGCACGGCCGAGGTATTCAAACCCGTCGTAGGCCGTGTCGTGCTCTTCGTTCTCATACGGCTCTTTGTATAAAACCTCTTTCATGCCGTACAGATGTCGCGCACCCGGCACCGCAAGGATCATCACGCCGCCCGGCTTCAGTACCCTAAAAAACTCCTCCGGCACAATAGGCGCAAAAACGTCCGTCAGCACATCTGCACTGTTTTCCGCACACGGCAAGTGAAATAAACTCGCCACCGCGAAATCGATGCCCTTATATTTGCCCGCAGCCGCTTTCACCGCGAATTTCGAGATGTCCACGCCGGAAACCGAACCGTTTTTCGCTTTGGCTTTTTCATATAAAGCCGAAGTGTAAAAGCCCTCGCCGCAGCCTGCGTCCAAAACAACGCCGTTCTCGGGCAGATATTTGTCCGTCAGCTCCGCCAGTTTGTCACGGAACGCATCGTAGTAGCCGCCGCTCAAAAACACGCGGCGCGCGTCCACCATCTGCTTTGTGTCGCCGGGAATCTTCGCGTGCATCTGCTTTACGGGCAGAAGATGCACATACCCCTGGCGCGCAATATCATAAGAATGTCCGTTTGCGCAGCGCAGCGCGCGGTCCTCTCTTTCCAACGCGCTGCCGCATGCGGGACAGCAAAATATCATCATAAACCCTTAGCCCTTCGCCTGATACCAGCTCTTACCGCTTCCGGCCTCTGCCAGCATCGGCACGCTCAGCTGCACCGCGTTTGCCATTTCTTCTTCCAGAATTTTCTTCACCGTGTCGCTTTCCGCTTCCGGGCACTCCACAATGAGTTCGTCATGCACTTGCAAAATCAGCTTTGCATCGAGCTTTTCGGCTTTCAAACGGTTGCGCACGTGCACCATCGCAATCTTGATGATGTCCGCCGCCGTGCCCTGAATCGGCATGTTGCGCGCCACACGTTCACCGAACGCACGCATGTTGAAATTGGAGCTTGCAAGCTCCGGCAGATAGCGTCTGCGGCCGAACAGCGTCTCCACATAGCCGTTTTTCTTCGCTTCCTCCACCACGCGTTCCATATAGTCTGCAACGCCCTTATAATTGCGCAGGTAATCGTGAATGTAGTCCTCGGCCTCGCGGCGGGAAACACCGATATCCTTTGAAAGCGAGAACGCGCCGATGCCGTACACAATGCCGAAATTGACCGCTTTCGCACGGCTGCGCATCTGCGGGGTCACAAGGTCTTCGGGCATATCGAACACACGCGCCGCCGTCATAGTGTGGATATCGCGCCCAAGTCGGAAATCCTCCTGCATCTGCGTGTCGTTTGCCACGTGCGCCAATACGCGCAGTTCAATCTGCGAATAGTCGGCGTCCACAAGCACATTTCCCTCTTTTGCGATGAAGAACCGGCGGAATTCACGCCCAAGCGGCGTGCGCACCGGGATGTTCTGCAAATTCGGCTCAGTCGAGGAAATACGCCCCGTGCGCGTTTCAGTCTGGTTGAAGCTCGAGTGAATGCGCCCGTCCGCCGTGATGGCTTTCAGCAAGCCCTCGCAGTACGTGGAACGCAGCTTCGTCAGCGTGCGGTAGCGCAAAACCTTATCGACCGCCGGGTGCACACCGCGCAGACCCTCCAGCACATCTGCGTTTGTGGAGTATCCCTTTTTCGTCTTTTTGCCGTGCGGCAGTCCGAGCTTTACGAACAGCGCTTCGCCCAGCTGCACCGGGGAGTTGATGTTGAATTCGTACCCCACGTCTTCATAAATTTCTTTCTGCAATGCGTCCACCTGCTCAGAAAGCACCTCGCCGTAGGTTTTTATGGCCTCGCGGTCAACAAGGAAGCCGCTTTCCTCCATCTCGCCCAAAACCAAAGCAAGCGGAATTTCAATGTTCTCCAATAATTCGTGCTGGCCGTTTTCGTCGATGCCCTTTTGCAGCGCCGCACAAACAGCGGGCAGCACAGCCGCCGCCTGCACGTTCGCGTCCTCATATGCGGGCACGGCAATGCCGTATTCCGCCGCCAAACGCAGCACACCGTAATCGGAGCCCGAGGGGTTCAAAAGATACGCCGCAAGCTCCGTGTCCATCACAGCGTTTTCAAGGGAAGTCCTCAAATGCAGCGCCGTGCGGTGCAGCTTTTTCAACGCAAACGTGTACTTTTTCGTCACCTTACTGCCGAGGAACGCCTTCAAAAACGCGTCGTCCGCATCCACGACCGCAATCGCCGGCTTGCCCGCGTCGAACTTACCGTTAAACACAAGCTGCTTTAATTCGTCGTTTTCAAACACCGGCACAAAGTACGCCGCCCCCTCGTCCTCACACCGGCCGAGCACCGCTGCGCCGTCTTTATAATTCTTCACGGGCAGCAAAGCCGTTTCTTCGGCCTGTGCGCTGTTCGCCGTCGGCGCCGCGCCGGGGGTCAGGTGCAGGCGTTCCATCAGCTTAAAGAGCTCCAGCCGCGTCATGAGCTGCGCCGCAGCTGCGGGGTCGCCCTCGCCGGGAATATAATGCGCAAGCTCCGTATCAATCGGCGCATTACGGCGGATGGTACCGAGGTCGTAGCTCAAAAACGCGTTGTCTTTGGAATTGATCAGCTTCGTTCTCATGCCGGACTTGATGTCCAGCTCATCTAAATTGTCGTAAATATACTGCAAAGAGCCGAACTTGCGGATCAGCTCGCCCGCACCCTTTTCGCCGATGCCCGCAACGCCCGGAATATTATCCGAGGTATCGCCCTGAATGGCCTTGATGTCGATGAGCTGCTTCGGTTCCACGCCGTACGTCTCTTTGATATACGCCTCATCACACAGCGTCACGGCAGACTGACCGAATTTCGTCGTTGCAAGGCGCACCGTCGTTTTCGGCGAGACAAGCTGCAGGCTGTCCCGGTCGCCGGTCGCAATCATGCACGTATTGTCCGTGTTTTCGCACGTTTCCGCAAACGTGCCGAGAATATCGTCTGCTTCCCAGCCCTCGCACGTCACGATTTTATAGCCGAGGTCGCCGAGCAGTTCCTTTAAGACCGGCATCTGCGCCGCAAGCTCCGGCGGCATGCCCTTGCGCTGCGCCTTATAACCCGCATAGGCCTTGTGGCGGAATGTCGGCGCTTTCATATCGAACGCGATGGCCACCGCGTCCGGCTCCGTTTCGTCCTTCACTTTTTCCAGAATGTTCAAAAAACCGACAATACCGTTTGTAAACTCGCCGCTTTTCGTTGTCAGCAGCTTAATGCCGTAAAACGCGCGGTTTAAAATGCTGTTGCCGTCCAGTACCAAAAGCTTCACGCTGATCTTCCTTTCCGTTACGGGTCAAAAGACACGTCTTTGTTTTCTATATACACTTTCTCAAGCAATTTATCGAGGTCGCTGAGCGTTTCCAGCTCGCCCGCCATGCGCCGGAATTCCGCCGCACCGCGCAGACCGTGCATGTACCACGCCACATGCTTTCTCGCTTCGCGCATGCCGCGCCCTTCTCCCTTTGCGGCGCACAGCGCATCTATATGCTTTTTAATGACCACAATGCGCTCCGCAAGCGTCGGTGGCGGCATAATACGCAGACCGCTGCTGAAATAGCCGTTGATCTCCCTGAAAATCCATGGATTACCGAGCGCCCCGCGCCCGATCATCACCATGTCGCACCCGGTTTCGCTCATCATACGCACGGCGTCCTGCACGCATTTTACGTCGCCGTTGCCGATGACGGGTACCTTAACGGCTTCCTTCACCTGACGGATAATATCCCAATCCGCCGGCGGCTCATACATCTGTGTGCGCGTTCTGCCGTGCACGCAAATGGCGTCCACGCCCGCGTCTTCGCAATATTTTGCAACCTCCACCGCGTTCACGCTGTTTTCGTCCCAGCCCTTACGAATTTTCACCGTCACGGGCAGGTCGACCGCATTTTTCACGGCGCGGACAATGTCCCCACACAGCGGCGGCTTTTTCATTAGGGCGCTGCCGCAGTTATTGCCCGCAATTTTCGGCACGGGGCAACCCATATTGATATCAATAACATCCGGCCCGGCCGCTGCGGCGCGCTTTGCGGCAGATGCAAAGATGAGCGGGTCGTCACCGAACATCTGGATGGCGACGGGATGTTCCTTTTCGCCAAGCGTGATGAGCTCCTGCGTTTTTTTATAGTTATACTGCAGCGCCCTCGTCGAGACCATTTCCGTCACACAGTACGCTGCGCCGAACGAGCAGCAAAGCTCGCGAAACGGCCGATCGGTCGCGCCCGCCATCGGCGCCAGCGCCGCCACACCGTTTAAAGTCAGATTTCCGATTTTCATTTTTATATCCTTCTGATTTTTCTGTATTTTTAATTTTACTTATATTATAATACCGAACTGCCCCGCACATTTCAATAAAAATTCCTTAAAAATTAGAATTTGCCTTTAATCTACCCTTTATTTGTGTTATACTGAGCTTAAATATAGATGCGGGGAATCTCTCTTTTAAAAAGGCGTTACACGCCTTTCGGGAGACCCCCTAATTGGGTCTCCCGCGCAAAAACAGTCCACCGGACTGTTTGATAGCAATGCGAAGCATTGGTTTCTCCCAGTCCTGATTTTTGGGAGGCAAAAAAGTTTTCGTCGTCTGCGGACGACGACTCTGGGCTTCACCCCGAGACCCCACGACCGAACCGCAGGTTCGGTTTGACCTTCATTTGAAAAAAGGTCGATCAAAAACTTTTAACCACGCTTACAAGAAACCTCATTCTAAATTCACATACAGGAGGACATTCACTTGGATACCTCAAAATCTTATGTGCGCGATGGTCGCATCCAGCAAAAGCCGCGCGGCAATTATTTTCTCTTCTCCTTCCTTTTCGGCCTCGCTCTGGCCTTTGTCATCTTTGTGCCGTTCATGATCGTAGACGGCGGCCGCTTTCTGTTCTACGGCGATTTCAATGTGCAGCAGGTGCCGTTCTACCGCATCGCGCACGATGCCATTCGTTCCGGCAACATCGGCTGGAATCATTTAACAGACCTCGGCGTCAATTTCATCGGTTCCTATTCGTTCTACCTGCTCGGCAGCCCGTTCTTCTGGCTCACCATTCCGTTCCCGGGCGAGTGGCTGCAATACCTCATGGGCCCGCTGTTCATCTTAAAGTTCGGCTGCGCCTCCCTCTCCGGCTACATTTATCTGCACCGCTATGCAAAGAACCCCAACACGGCGCTCTTAGCGTCTCTCTTATACGCGTTCTCGGGATACTCGATCTACAATATTTTCTTCAATCATTTCCACGAAGCCATCATCGTATTCCCTTTGCTCTTAGCCGCGCTCGATGAATACATGTACACAAAGCGCCGCGGCATTTTTGCGCTCATGGTCGCCGCCGCGTGCATCGTGAATTATTATTTCTTCGTCGGCATGGTGACATTCACGGTCATCTACTTCTTTGTGCGTCTGCTCTCCGGCAGCTGGCACATCACGGTCAAAGATTTCCTCCTGCTCGCACTCGAAGCCGTGCTCGGCCTCGGCATCGCGTGCATTCTGCTTGTGCCAAGCGTTCTGTGCATCATTCAAAACTACCGCGTTTCCAATCCCATCAGCGGTTGGAGCGCCCTGCTTTATGACCGAAACCAGCGCTACATTCACATTTTGCAGTGTCTCTTCTTCCCGCCGGATCTTCCCGCACGCCCGAACTTCACCCCGGATTCCGAATCCAAATGGGCGTCCCTCGGCGCGTGGCTGCCCATGTTCAGCATGACCGGCGTCATCGGCTGGATGCAGCTGAAGCGCCGCCACTGGCTGAAAAAGATGCTCTACGTCCTGTTCTTCATGGCATTCATTCCCGGTCTCAACGCTTTGTTCCAGCTCATGAACGCGTCGTATTACGCACGCTGGTTCTATATGCTCACGCTCATGATGGCCGCCGCCACCATGATGGCGCTCGAAAACCCGCGTGTTGATTGGCGCCGCTCCTTAAAGTGGACAACGCTCATCACGCTCGCCATGACGCTCGTCATCGGCCTCATGCCCACACTCACCAAAACGGACGGCGAGATTACCGATGTCACGTTCGGTCTCGAAAAATACCCCACGCGCTTCTGGACATACGCCGCCATTGCGCTCCTCTCACTTGCACTTGTCGGCTTTGTTCTTGCATTTTATAACCGCGGCTCCCGCCCGTTCTACCGCGCTGCGTCCGTCTGCCTCAGCATCACCATCGTGCTGTATTCTGTTTTCTTCATCGCGCTCGGCAAAACACAGTCGGATTACACTTATGACCACATCATCCCCTACGCCTTAAACGGCGGCGCGGATGTCGCCATAGACGACCTGCGCGATGACAACGTCCGCACAGATTTCTACGAAAGCCTCGATAACTCCGCCATGTTCTGGGAGGTACAGTCCATTCAGGCGTTCCACAGCATCGTCCCCGGCTCGCTCATGGAGTTCTACGATTCCATCGGCGTGCAGCGCGATGTCGCTTCCCGCCCGGATACCACCCACTACGGCCTGCGTGGACTGACAAGCGTCAAGTATCTTTTTGACGACGATCACGATACCGAGTATTTCGCCGGCGAAGACTACGCCGACCCCGCTATGCCGGGCTGGATGTACTACGGCAACACAAACGGCTTCGACATTTGGGAAAACGAATATTACATTCCCATGGGCTTCACGTACGACAGCTACGTCACCGAAAAGGATTACGAAAACACAAGCGAAAGCTACCGCGAGCTTTTGATGCTCAAGGGCATTGTCCTCACCGATAAGCAGGTTTCAAAATGGGGCGATATGCTTTCTCCGCTCGATACAAGCAAACTCTCCTACACCAAAGAAACCTACAAAACAGATTGCGAAAACCGCGCAAAGCTCACCTGCGATACCTTTGAATATACAAATACCGGCTTTAACGCCACCATCTCAGCAAGCCGCGACGTGCCCGTGTTCTTCAGCATCCCGTACGAAGACGGCTGGTCGGCCTACGTCAACGGCGAAAAGGTCGATATCGAAAAGGTGAACGTCGGCTTCATGGCCATCCGCGTCAACGCCGGCACCAATGTCAAGATCGAGTTCAAATACCGCACGCCCGGCCTGTTCCTCGGCGTAGCAATCACCGTCGTGTGCGTGCTTCTGCTCGCACTGTATATGGTACTCATGCGCACGATCTTCAAAGAAGTCCCCGTGCCGCTCGCCCGCCACAATATGGTGCTGCGCCAGCTCTCCCACTATGCAAAAAAGCACGGCGCGCATTTTGAAAACAGCGGGATTATTCACATAAAACCGCGCAGTCAAACCGACCGCGCTTTGGAAAAGAAAGAAGGTTTTGATAATGACGACTGAACGTAATATTCCGGTCTTGTACCTCGTCATTCCTTGCTACAACGAGGAAGCCGTGCTGCCGGAGACCACCAAGCGTCTGACCGAAAAAATGCACACCATGATCCGCGCCGAGCAGGTCGATCCCGAAAGCCGCATTCTCTATGTCGATGACGGCAGCAAGGATAAAACCTGGGCGATTATCTCCGAATATGCTGAAGCGATTCCCTATGTGGACGGCGTAAAGCTCGCGCACAACCGCGGCCACCAAAACGCCCTGCTCGCCGGCCTCATGACCGCCATGCCGCTGTGCGACTGCGCCATCAGCATGGATGCCGACCTGCAGGATGACATTAACGTCATCGACCGCTTCGTCGAAAAATATATGGAGGGCTGCGACGTCGTCTACGGCGTGCGCAACAAGCGCGAGACCGATACGTTCTTCAAGCGCACCACCGCAGAGGGCTTTTATAAATTCATGAAGATTCTCGGCGTAGACGTCGTCTTCAATCATGCCGATTACCGCCTGATGAGCCGTCGCGCGCTCGAGGGCCTTTCCGAGTATAAGGAAGTCAACCTGTTTCTGCGCGGCATCGTGCCGCTCATCGGCTTTAAAAGCGACTATGTCTATTATGACCGCGCCGAGCGTTTCGCGGGCGAATCCAAATACCCCTTAAAAAAGATGATCTCCTTCGCGCTCGACGGCATCACGTCGTTCAGCGTAAAGCCCTTAAAGCTCATCTCCAACCTCGGCATTCTCATCTCCGTCCTCAGCATCTTCGGCCTCCTGTACGCGCTCATCTCGCACCTGTGCGGCGTCACCGTCGCGGGCTGGACAGCCATCGTCGCGTCCATCTGGCTGCTCGGCGGTCTGCAAATGCTCTGCCTCGGCGTCGTCGGCGGCTACATCGGCAAAATTTACAGCGAAGTCAAGCAGCGCCCCCGCTTTCTCATCGAAACCCACCTCAAAGCCGAACCGGAAGAAAAGGTCTTGGACGAACACTGATACGCTAACCAAACCGGATCCCGAATTGTCTCAGCAGTTCGGGATTTCTTTTCCCGCTGCTCACGGCATGTTGAGTTTAAGAGGTACATTTTATGAAAAAATTCGCTTTCGGAGCTTCCAAATTTTTCCTCGGCTCCGTTTTCGGCTGCGTTTTTGTATTGCTCCTGTTTTTTACGCAATGTACATACGCCAAAAAGCAGACATTTCTGCTCTCAAACATCGCTCTGCTTCTGTTCGGCATCCCCCTTTTTGTGCTGTTTCTGTCCCTTGACCGCCTGCAACAGGTCAAGCTTTCGTGGCATCGTCCGACCGTATCGTCCGATGTGCTCATATACTGTCTGTGTCTGCTTTTATTTTCCGCACAGCTCTATATTTCCTATAACATTTATTTCGAAACCGGTTGGGACGCGGGCCTCCTTACAGAAAACGCCCGCAATCTGATGCACAAGCAGTCGGTCGATATCCGCTATTTTTCCAACTATCCCAATAATCTGCTGTACTTTTTCTTCGAGCTGTTCGTCTTCAAGCTGAATAAATATTTCAGCATTTTCTCCGATACACAGCAGGCTTTGTGCGTCATCACCGTCAACTGCGCACTCAATACGCTTTCCTGTCTGCTCGTTTATAAAACCGCCGCGCAGCTCACACGAAAGCTATACGCTTTTTTCGGCTTTTTTCTCGCGGTACTCAGCTTTGGGCTTTCCCCGTGGAACGTCATCTGCTACACAGACGCTTTAGGGCTGATTTTCCCTATCCTTACACTCTATGTATTCATCCGTCCGGCAAAATACAAATGGCTCTCCTATGTGCTTTCCGCCATCATCGGCACACTCGGGTATTTTATCAAGCCGCAGTGTTTTATTTTGCTTATCGCCGTTTTTTTGATTGAAGGTATTTACGCACTGTCCGAAAAGCACCTGTTAAAACCGCTTCTGCTCTCACTTTTGACAGTCGCCATCACCTTTTTCGCCGTTAAAGCCGGTACAGATTTTCTGTGTTCCCACTATCACATTCAGCTCGATAACGAGCAAAGCTTCGGCATTGCACATTTCTGGATGATGGGTCTTAACCCGGAAAAAAAAGGTGTCTATTCCGCCGAAGACGTTCGCTATTCCCGTTCTTTTGTCACCGCTTCCGAGCGCACGCAGGCAAATATCGCCGTCGGCAAACAGCGTTTACAGGAAATGGGCTTTTTCGGCACGCTCAAACAGCTCGCGCAAAAAATGCTCACGCTCTATAATGACGGCACATTCGCATGGGGAAAAGAGGGACATTTCCTTCAAACCGTTTTTGATCCGCCCAATACAAAAGCCGCGCCCTTCCTCCGCAGCATCTACTACCCCGACGGCAGCCGCTACTTGTATTTCGCAACCTTCGAGCAATTCATTTGGCTCATGATCTTGCTGCTTGGCGCCGCCGGTCTGTTCAGCAGCTTCAGTCATAAGCACGCAAAAACCTTAAATATCCTGTGGCTCACTTGGATCGGTCTCACCGTCTTTGAGCTCCTGTTTGAAGTACGCGCCCGTTATTTATACACCAACGTTCCGCTTTTCTGCGTGCTTGCAGCCGTCGGCATCGAAAATATCCGCCGCCTGTTCTGCCGCATCACCGAAAAGCTCTCTGCGCGTCTTCCCGCAAAAAAATCCGTATAACCCCATAACGCACAAGACCCCCGCTCCCGGAAATCTCCGAAAGCGGGGGTCTCTATGTTTATTCGGTTACCTTAGGCAAAAAACGATTACATCAAGCTTCTGTACAGCTCGGCAATCTCCTCAACGGAGGTGTCGCGCGGGTTGCCCGGGCAGCAAGCGTCTGCAAATGCGCTTTCTGCGAGGAACTGTACGTCCTCTTCCTTCAGGATGCCCTTCAGGTTTTCCGGAATACCCACATCTTCACTCAGCTTCTTCACAGCCGCAATCGTTGCATCGGCAGCCTCTTCGGCGGTCATCGCGTCAATGCCCTCAACGCCCATGGCCTTGCCTACTGCGCGATAACGCTCGCCTGCAACGGACTTGTTGTACTCAAGGCCGGTCGGCAGAATGATGGCGCAAGCCACGCCGTGCGGGGTGTCATACAGAGCGGAGAGACCGTGTGCCATGGAGTGTACGATGCCGAGGCCGACATTCGAGAAGCCCATGCCTGCAATGTACTGACCGAGTGCCATGCCCTCTCTGCCGGCTTCGGTGTTCTGCACCGCGCCGCGCAGGTTCTCGGAAATCAGGCGAATGGCTTCAAGGTGGAACATATCGGAAATGGTGCAGGCGCCCTTCGTGATGTAGCCCTCAATGGCGTGGGTCAAAGCGTCCATACCGGTCGCAGCGGTCAGACCCTTCGGCATGGAGGACATCATATCCGGGTCAACAACCGCGATCTCCGGGATGTCGTTCGTGTCTACGCAGACGAACTTTCTCTTCTTTTCCACGTCGGTGATAACGTAGTTGATTGTCACTTCCGCAGCGGTACCGGCAGTGGTCGGCACAGCAATGGTGAACACCGCGTGCTTCTTCGTCGGCGCAACGCCCTCCAGAGAGCGAACGTCTGCGAACTCCGGGTTCTCAATGATGATGCCGATGGCCTTTGCGGTATCCATGGAGGAGCCGCCGCCAATGGTCACGATGCAGTCTGCGCCGGAAACCTTGAAGGCCTCAACGCCGTGCTGTACGTTCTCAATCGTCGGGTTCGGCTTGATCTCGCTGTAAACGGAATACGGGAAGCCGACCTTGTCCAGAAGATCCGTCACCTTCTGCGTAACGCCGAACTTCAAAAGGTCCGGGTCCGAGCAAACAAAAGCTTTTTTGTAGCCGCGCGCCTGAAGCTCCTCCGGAATCTTCTCAATCGCGCCCTTGCCGTGATAAGAAATTGTGTTCAATACGATTCTGCTGACCATAAAAAACATCTCCTAATCCCCAATACGGGAAATTTTTAACTAAGTTAATTATACACCTGTCCGCACAGATTGTTTGTAACGAAATTGTAAATATCAGTTCAAAAATTCTTCGTTCAGTTCCACGCCGAATTCCTTCGCAATGGCTCTCAAATTGTCGTCTGTAATGGTCTGGCGAATTTTACCGCCGCCCGCCGTAATAGCAAGCATATAAATTTGCGCCGCCTTCTCGATCGTGTGCATGAGGCCAAACGTAATATCGTAATCCGGTCCGGAAACGAACAAGCCGTGGTGCGCCCAAACGGCCGCGTCATATTTTTTCATCAGCTCGCTCGTCGCCATCGCAATGTCTGCGCCGCCCGGCACCATCCACGGCACCACACCCACGCCGCCGGGGAACACCACCGGGCACTCCGTGGCGCTCTGCCATAAAGCACGCGTAAAGTCGCGCGCCGTCAGCGGCATGATGTACGTCATCGCAATGAGATTCGGCGTGTGCGCGTGGTAAATGACACGGTAAGCGCCGTTCGTCGCCGCCTTGCGCACACTGTGGTTCATAAAGTGGCTCGGGAATTCGCTCGTCGGGCGCGCGCCGTTCTCAAGACCCCACACAATGCGCCAGCTGTCGCCCGCATCGTTGATCTCTACAATACCGATGTTGTGCTCCGGGTCATCCTGCACATTGCGCAAAAACTTGCCGCTGCCCGTCGTGATGAAATATTCGCCCTTTAAGTTATCTGCCTGCACGCCCATGCTGTTCCACTCGCGCGGCGCGGTGAAAAACGGACGGCACTGCTCCACTTCCTCCAGCTTCATGCGGTAGGTCAGGTTGCCGCCGTTTCGCTCGTGCCAGCCCTGCTCCCAGCCGTCCGTGCACATGCGGATAAAACCGCGTACTGCGGGAATTTCCGTCATCATTTTTATATACCTCCTCAGCGCTTTAAAAGCACTTCGTTTTCGTATTTTTTAATTTCAGAAAGCCACGCCATGTCGTCTGCGGGGACATTCTGCTCCTTGCAGTATTCCGCCCAAACATCGCCGAACGGCATCGTTTTCAACTCCTCCGCGCGGATCATCAAAGACGTGAAATCCTGCTCGTTCTGCAGCTTCGTCAGCTCCTCCGTCGGCTGCAACAGCGCGAACAACAGCGCCTTCTGTACATTGCGGAAGCCCGTCACCCACGCGCCGATGCGGTTGATGGACGCGTCAAAGTAATCGAGCGCAATCTTAACACGACCCGAAAGCCCGCCGCAGCGCACGATCTCCTTCGCAATCTCCTTTGTCTCGTCGTCAAACAGCACCACGTGGTCGCTGTCCCAGCGCACGCCGCGCGTGATGTGCAGCGCAATCTCCGGGAAGAACGTCAGCATCGCCGGAATTTTATCGGATACGACCTCCGTCGGGTGGTAGTGGCCGTTATCGAGCAGCGGGATGCACTTATCTTTATTCATCGCCGCATAGCTCAGCGCAAATTCCGCACTGCCCACCGTGTACGCCTCCACACCGATACCGAACACCTTCGATTCCACACACGGCTTTACAAGGTTAAAATCGTACGGCTCAGAGAGAATCTCGTCGAGAGACTCTTTATACAGCATGCGCGGCGTCATGCGGTCGGCGGGAATATCTTTCAGTCCGTCGCCCGTCCAGATGTTCATGATGCACGGCTGACCGAGCTCCTCCGCCAGATACTGCGAAATGCGGATACACGCCTTGCCGTGCTCCACCCAGAATTTGCGCGTCTCCGGGTTCGGGCTCGAGAGCGTCAGCGGGTCGCACTTCGGGTGCGAAAAATACGTCGGGTTAAAGTCACATCCCAGCCCGCGCTCCTTGCAGAACTTCACCCACGGCGCAAAGTGCTTCGGCTCCAGCTTATCTCTGTCCACCCAGCCGCCGTTTTCTTCGGTAAAGATTGCGTAGCTCGCGTGTAAATTCAGCTTCTTCGTGCCGGGGCAAAGGCGCAGCACCTCGTCGATGTCCGCCATCAGCTCCTCCGGCGTGCGCGCACGGCCGGGGTAGTTGCCCGTCGTCTGAATGCCGCCCGTCAGCGGGGCATTCGGGTCGCCGTCAAAGCCGCGCACGTCGTCGCCTTGCCAGCAGTGCAGAGAGACCGGCACGCTTTTCAGCGTGTTGATGGCAGCGTCGGCGTCCACACCGCGCTCGGCATAGCGCTTTTTTGCCGCCTCATACTGTGTCATATCGTTCATCCTTTCCTAAGCGTATTGATTTTTGTTAAAATGCGGTCTGCCGTCTCGTCTTTTGAGAGCATCGGCAACTCCTCTGTTTCGTCTTTTGTCAGCAGCGTCACCACGTTCGTATCGCCCGCAAAGCCCGCACCCTTCGTGCGCAGGCTGTTCGCCGCGATCATATCGAGGTTCTTGCGCTCGAGCTTTCCACGCGCGTTTTCAATGAGATTTTCGGTCTCCATCGCAAAGCCGCAGAGGAACTGCCCCGCGGGCTTGTGCGCGCCGAGGTACGCCAGAATGTCCTGCGTGCGCTCAAGCTCAATGCTCATGCCGCCGTCGCGCTTTTTGATTTTCTCCTCGGCGACCGTTTTCGGGCGGTAATCCGCCACCGCCGCCGCTTTGATAATGACGTCCATCTTCGGCGCACGGCTCGTCACCGCGTTGAACATGTCTTCCGCAGATTCCGCTTTCACCACCGTCACAAACGGAGGCGGTTCCACGGTCATGTTCGCGCAGACGAGCGTCACGTCCGCACCGCGCATCGCCGCGCGGCGTGCAAGCGCGCAGCCCATTTTACCCGTCGAATGGTTCGTGATGAACCGCACAGGGTCGATCTTCTCCGCCGTTGCGCCCGCCGTCACGAGGATTTTCTGCCCCGCAAGATCTTTCTCCGCACCGATCGTCTGCATGATCCAGTCAAACAGCGTTTTTTCGGAAGGCATTTTCCCCGCGCCTATATCACCGCAAGCCAAATACCCGCTGTCCGGCTCGATCACCGTGTACCCGAAGCGTCTCAGTTTTGCAAGATTATCCTGCACAATGGGGTTCAAGAACATATTCGTGTTCATCGCAGGCGAAATCAAAATCGGGCAGCGGCACGCCATCACGGTCGTCGTCAGCATGTCGTCCGCAATGCCGTTCGCAATTTTGCCGATGACATTCGCGCTCGCGGGGGCGATGAGCACAATGTCCGCGCGCTTTGCCAGCGCAACGTGCTCCACGCTGTACTGGAAATTGCGGTCGAACGTATCGATGAGGCACTTGTTGCCCGTCAAGGTCTCAAATGTAATGGGGTTGATAAAATTCGTGGCGTTCTGCGTCATCAGCACCGTAATATCCGCGTGCTGCTTTTTCAGCATACTCGCAAGCCCCGCAATTTTGTACGCCGCAATGCTGCCCGTCACGCCCAGTAAAACCGTTTTACCTTTCAGCATTTTATCGTCCTTTCCGTTTGGTTTTTACTCTATTATAATACACTTTTCAGGGTTCGTAAATTTTAATTTCAAAGCTGTCCCGTATCACGTCGCGCGCCTGCTGTACGCTCGCAAGCTCGCCGTCCGCAATCATCTGCACGATGAGATTACCGATGGCCGTGCCCTCTGTCGGACCCGCATACACAGGAAGCCCGCAGGCCTTCGCCGTGAGTTTATTCAAATATTCGTCCCGACTGCCGCCGCCGACGATATTTAAACTCGTATATACTTTGCCCGTCAGCTTTTCAAGTGCCTTTATCGTCTCGGCGTAGCTTTCCGCCAGACTGTGGTATACACAGGAGAGCATCTCCGGCACCGTCGGTTCTTTGAATCCTTGCTTCATAAGCTCGTTTTTCACCGCCGCACACATGTTTTTCGGCGCCAAAAAGCACTCTGCGTTCACGTCCACACGGCCCTTATAATCCGCCGCGCTCTGCGCAAGCTCCGTCAACTTATCAAAGCTGTTCTCGTCGCCAAGCTCATGCCGCATATTCTGCAGCATCCAAAGGCCCATAATGTTTTTCAAATACCGATAGCGGTACTCATACCCGCCCTCGTTCGTAAAATTCTGCGCACGGCTCTCGTCGTTCGTCACCGGCGCTTTCAGCTCCACGCCAATAAGGCTCCACGTGCCGCTCGAAAGGAACACCGCGTTCTCATCCTTCGCCGGCACCGCCAAAAACGCGGAAGCCGTGTCGTGCGAAGCCGCAAGCCGCACCGTCAAATCAAAGCCGACCTTCTCCTTCACGCGCTCCGTCAGCCCGCCGAGCGCTTCACCCGGCTTGTGCAGCTCGCCGAAGATTTTCTCCGGCAAACCCACCCGCGCTATGATCTCCTTGTCCCATGTCTTATGTTCTGCCGAGACCATCGCCGTCGTGCTCGCATTTGTGTATTCGTTCACGGCCACGCCCGAAAGCCTGTATGCCAGATAGTCCGGGATCATCAAAAGCTTTTCGGCCTTTTCAAATACATCCGGCATTTCTTTTTTCTGCGCCGCCAGCTGATACACCGTGTTGAACTTCTGCATCTGAATGCCCGTTCTTCCGTACAGCCACGCAAACGGCACCGTTTTTTCCAGCTCGTCCGGCACCGTCTCCGTGCGGCTGTCGCGGTACGCCACCGCCGGGCAGATGCGTTCTCCGTTTTTACCGAGCAAAACATAATCCACTGCCCACGTGTCCACCGCCACGCTCTCGGGCGCAGGCTCACACGCCGCAATGCCGTCTATCACTTCGCTTTCAAGGCGGTCAATGTCCCAGCACAAATGGCCGTTTTGGTCTTCCGCCCCGTTTTTAAAACGGTAGATTTCTTTCAGCTTCAGTTTTCCGTCCTCGAGCCACCCCAAAATGTGCCGCCCGCTTGAAGCCCCAATGTCCACCGCCAAATACGTTTTCATATAAGCCCTCCGTTTTTTCGTTTACAGCAATAGTATAGCAGGAACCGTGTCCAAAAATAAGGACGTTGTTTTCACTTAAAACTATCTTTATTTTAACTTTTCTGCCGCACAAAATTTTCTCCCGCCAAACTGCACAAATCCGCGCTTCACTTTTCGGCACACAGCAAAAGAATTCCGCCGAAATAGGTTGACAATCCAAGGCTTTCAAGCTAAAATGAACACATAAATTGTACATACAACTTCTGAGGAGAGATCAGGTCTATGGCAAAACAGGCAAAACTCACCATTGAAAAGGATTTCCAAATTTCTAAAATCGATAAGCGCATCTACGGCTCATTCATCGAGCACCTCGGCCGTGCAGTATACGGCGGCATCTGGCAGCCGGGCCACCCCACTGCCGATGAAGACGGCTTCCGCCGCGACGTACTCGACCTCGTGCGCGAGCTGCAAGTGCCGATCGTCCGTTACCCCGGCGGCAACTTCGTCTCCAATTTCTACTGGGAAGACAGCGTAGGCCCCGTAGAAGACCGCCCGAAGCGTCTTGAGCTTGCATGGCGCAGCACAGAGCCGAACTATATCGGCATCAACGAGTTCGCAAAGTGGGCGAAAAAAGCCGACACGCAGATCATGCAGGCCGTCAACCTCGGCACACGCGGCATTGAAGCAGCGTGCAACCTGCTCGAATACTGCAACCACCCGTCCGGCACCAAATACAGCGACCTGCGCGTCAAGCACGGTGTCAAAGACCCGCACAACATCAAGGTCTGGTGCCTCGGCAACGAAATGGACGGCCCGTGGCAAACCGGCCACAAGACCGCCGACGAATACGGCCACCTTGCCGATGAGACCGCCAAAGCCATGAAGCAGATCGATCCATCCATCGAGCTCGTGCTCTGCGGCAGCTCCAATACGGGCATGCCCACATTCCCGGAGTGGGAAAACACCGCGCTTTCCTGGGCGTATGACAGTGTCGATTACATCTCTCTGCACCAGTACTACGGAAACCGCTTCAACGATACCGCAAACTTCCTCGCCCAGAGCGACGACATGGATCACTTCATCCGTCCGTCATCGCCACGTGCGATTTCGTCAAGGCGAAGAAGCGCGCAAAGAAAAACATCAACCTCAGCTTCGACGAATGGAACGTCTGGTTCCACGCCGATGCCTCCGATGCCGACACCATGAAGAACCGCCCGTGGCAGATCGCGCCGCACCTGCTCGAAGACCACTACGATTTTGAAGACGCCCTGCTCGTCGGCCTCATGCTCATCACGCTGATGAAGCACTCCGACCGCGTAAAAATGGCGTGCATGGCACAGCTCGTCAACGTCATCGCGCCCATCATGACCGAAGAAAACGGCCCCGTATGGTGCCAGACGATTTATTATCCGCTGCTCCACGCCTCCAAATACGGCCGCGGCATTGCGCTCCAGCCGGTGCTCACCTCCACAAAGCACGATACCATCGATTTCACCGATGTCACCGACGTCGAGTCCATCGCCGTGTGGAACGACGAAAAGGACGAAGTTACCGTCTTCGCCGTCAACCGCAGCCTGACGGATGACATCGTCCTCGACCTCGACCTGCGCTCCTTCGGCGATTACCGCCTCGCAGAGCACATCGTCCTTGAAAACCCGGATATGAAGGCCGTCAACACCGCCGAGCACAGCGCCGTCATCCCGAAGCTCCATACGGACAGAACCGAAAAAGACGGCAATTTCTATAAAGCGAACCTCACGAAAACCTCGTGGAATGTTTTGAGATTCGTGAAGTAAACCGAGCTTCCGAAAAGCGTAGTTAAAAGTTTCGCCCGCCTTTTCAAAGGCGGCAAGTTCTTAGAAATAAAGCAACGCCGCACCCTCGTTTTCCTCATCGAGCGTGCGGCGTTATTTTATGCGTACTAACCTCTCTGCCTCAACCGATACTCCCTTGGTGTCACGCCGTACATTTCCGAAAACGCCCTGTAAAAATAGCTTGTATTCTCATACCCCACCGCCATGATAATATCGCTCACGGAAAGCTTCGTGCCGGAAAGCAGCGCCGCCGCTTTCTCCATTCGCTTGCGCCGCAAAAGCGATTTAAACGTGAACCCCGTCGTGCTGTGTACCGCCGCGCTGAGGTACGAAATCGTCACACCGTACTTTTCCGCAATGTCCGTCAAGCTCGCCGTGCGGTAATTTTCTTCAATCTCCCGCAGCGCCGTCATCACAAGTGCGCTGTGATCGCCCTCGTTTTCGCTCGCCGCCAGCTTATCCGTGCAGTTCAAAAGCTCCAAAAACAGCAGCGCCATCGTGTTCTGCGTAATGCGTCTGCGGTTTTTCGTGTCGTTCACAAGCGTCCAAACGAGGTTTTCAACGAGATTCTGCACCGGCAGCACATCCGCAACTCTAAACAGTAAAAAATCCGAGCCCCCCGCGCGGCTGATGCTGTTCGCGATGAACCGCCCAAGCGCGTTGTCCGCGCCGATGCGCTCCAGCGCCGTATCAAAGAACTGCGGCAGCACAATAAAATTCACCGCAATGTCCTCATATTCCGCACGTTCTATCTCATGCGAAGCGCCGCGCCCCAAAAACAGCAGCTCGCCCGCATGTACGGTGATGGGCTCGCCGCCGTTGATGCGGTGCACCGTCTTGCCGGAGCACATGTACATGATTTCAATATAGCTGTGCGCGTGTCTGGGGAACGGTGCAAACCGCGTGTGCGCGCGCACGGAGATGAGCCGCCCGCGCTCCAAAAGCTTCTCGCTGTCCACCGTAAACACCGCCCGCGCCGTGTACGCCGCCTTGTCCACCGCGCCGCCGTCCAAAATGCGCTGTTCCTCCGGCGTGATGACCCGTAGCCTGCGCATGAGTTCCTCGGTCATTTAGAGGATCAGCTCGCTTTCGTAGTATTTTTCCTGAAAATCGAGAATTTTCAGGATTTCCTCCGCCGTGTAAACGCCGGTCTTTTCCGCCGCCACCCACTTGTCTTCCACGTCGTTAAAGCGATGCACCACTGCGATCACCACGCCGTCAAAGGTTTTAAACGGCTCCGTCGGACCCAAAATGTACACGTCCTGCTCGGCGTTATCCCCCGCCATCACGCCCGGCACATAGCCGTAGTTCACGGGGTAGATCATCTCCGGGTAGCGCGGGTGCGCAGAGCCAAGCGGCCTGTCCGTCACGCAGTGTACGGGCTTTCCGAGCACATTTTTGTAATCCTCCCGCGTCCTGTGCAGCGCATTTAGGCGCGCATCTTCTTTTTCCCGCCACGCTTCGCGGGTAAGCTTCTCTCCGTCCACCGTAATCTCTTTCACGCCGTTGTTTTCAAAAAACATCACCGCAGCGCTTTCCACCGCTTCCGCACGCTCGGTGGAAAATTCACCGAAGTCCGTCACGACTTCCACCGTATCACCCTTTTCGGTGCAGATCACCGTGCCGTATTCGTTTTTATATTTCTTGTGTACCGCGCGCCAGCCGTTCGCCAAAGGCATCATCAAAAGCGTCGGTGTCTTTTTCTCCTTAAAAATCATGCGTTTTCCTCGCTAAAATTCAAGATGAGCTCCACCGGGCAATGGTCGCTGCCCATCACGTCGGAGAGGATCTTGCTGTCCGCCAAATTCTTTTTCAGCTCCTCCGTGATGAGGAAATAGTCAATGCGCCAGCCGACGTTCTTTTCTCTTGCCTTGCCCATATACGACCACCAGGAATACGCGTCCTTTGCATCGGGGTACAATTCGCGGAACGAATCCACAAAACCCGCCGCGAGCAGTTCGGAAAACTTCCCTCTTTCTTCGTACGAAAATCCCGCGCTGCCGATATTCGGCTTTGCGTTTTTGATGTCGATGCGCCTGTGTGCCACATTCATGTCGCCGCACACAATAACCGGCTTCGTTTCGTGCAGCCTTTCGAGATACGCGCGGAACTTATCCTCAAACGCCATACGAAAATCAATGCGCACAAGCTCTTTTTGAGCGTTCGGCGTGTACACGGTCACAAGGTAAAACTCCGGGAATTCCGCGCAGATCACGCGCCCCTCGCAGTCAAACTGTTCGTCGCCGATGCCATACGTCACATTAAGCGGCTCTGTTTTTGTAAAGATCGCCGTGCCGGCATACCCTTTTTTCTCGGCGGAGTTCCAAAATTCCGTGTACCCCGCAAAATCAAAATCCGCCTGCTCGCGCTGCATTTTCGTTTCCTGCAAGCAGATAACATCGGGGTCTTCCGCCGCTAAAAAGTCATTAAAGCCCTTTGTCATGCAGGCGCGCAACCCGTTTACGTTCCAAGAAATCAACTTCAAAGCAAAATCACTTCCAATTTCAAATTAAATATGGTATACTGAATTCTACGAACGGTCTTTCTTCCCGAAAGACCTCTATGAAAGGAGTTATTCGGTATGCAGAATCCTATTGTTACTTTCGAGACCACCCGCGGCACCATCAAGGCGGAGCTTTACCCCGAGATTGCGCCGAACACGGTCAACAACTTTATTTCCCTCATTCAGAAGGGCTTTTATGACGGCACCATCTTCCACCGCGTCATCCCTGGCTTCATGATCCAGGGCGGCGACCCGGAAGGCACCGGCATGGGCGGCCCCGGCTACGGCATCAAGGGTGAGTTTGCTATGAACGGCTTCAAGAACGACCTGAAGCACACCACCGGCGTACTCTCCATGGCAAGAAGCCAGCGCCCGAACAGCGCAGGCAGCCAGTTCTTCATCATGGTCGATAACGCTCCGCATCTCGACGGCCAGTATGCCGCATTCGGCAAGGTTACCGAGGGCATCGATGTCGCACAGGCCATCGTTTCCTCCCCGCGCGATTGGTCTGACCGCCCGCGCGAAGATCAGGTCATGACGAAAGTCACCGTCGAGACCTTCGGCGTTGATTACGACGAGCCCGTCACCGGCCCCGAGCGCGGCTGATTTTAACCGCAAACGTTAAAACCGAACGCACAGAAACCGTACCTTTTCAGGTGCGGTTTTTTATTTTACTCTACCCTTGCCAGTACAAGTGAACATTCTTCTGTTTTCTCGTCGCCGTAGCGGAACGCCCCGTGCAGCACGCTTTCCGCGTCGCGGCACTTTTCTGCGCTCGCACCGTACAGCTCGGCGATCACCTCGCCTTTTTGTACCGCGTCGCCCACCGTCTTTTTCAGCACGATGCCCGCGCCGTAGTCGAGCATATCGTCGGCCTTCTCGCGTCCGGCGCCGAGCCGCACGCTTGCCATGCCCACCTGCTCCGCGTTGATATGCACCACATACCCGCTGCGCGGCGCGCACACGTCTTTTCTCACCGGCGAAAGCGCAAACCGCTCGGGTTCTCTCAAGTACCGCACATCCGCGCCCTGCGCCTCGGCCATTTCGCAGAATTTCTCAAACGCTTTGCCCGTCTCCAGTGCCGTTTTCGCTTTCTTCCGCGCGTGTTCAAGGCTCTCCGCCTGCTCGCCGAGCCAGATCATGTTTGCCGCAAGCTCCAAACACTCTTCCGTAAGGTCTTCCGGCCCGCGTCCGTGCAGCGTCTCCAAAACTTCCAGCACCTCCAAGGTGTTGCCCACGGCGTGCCCAAGCGGCCTGTCCATATCGGTGATGAGCGCCGCCGCGCGCCTGCCGGAAAGCTTCGCGATCTCCACCATTTCCTCGGCGAGCGTAATCGCGTCCTCCGTTGTCTTCATAAATGCGCCGCTGCCCGTCTTCACGTCCAGCAAAATCCGCTCTGCGCCGGAGGCGATCTTCTTGCTCATGATGCTCGAAGCGATGAGCGGCACGCTCTCCACCGTCCCGGTCACGTCGCGCAGCGCGTAAAGCTTCTTGTCCGCCGGGCACAGCTCGCCCGTCTGTCCGATCATCGCGCACCCGATCTTATTGATTTGCGCTGTAAATTCCTCCGGAGAAAGATCGATCCGCATACCGGGAATGCTCTCAAGCTTATCCGCCGTGCCGCCCGTGTGTCCAAGCCCGCGGCCGCTCATCTTGGCAATCTTCACCCCGCACGCCGCGCAAACAGGCACAATAACCATGCTCGTCTTGTCACCCACGCCGCCCGTGGAATGCTTATCCACCGTCACGCCGTGTATCGCGGAAAGGTCGGCCATGTCGCCGGAATGCGCCATCGCCAAAGTCAGCTCCGCCGTCTCCTCGTGCGTCATGCCGTTTAAATAAATCGCCATCAAAAGCGCCGAAAGCTGATAGTCCGGGATACTCCCGTCTGTGCACCCGCGCACAAAATATTCAATCTCGTCCTTTGTCAGCGTCCCGCCGTCCCGCTTTTTGCGGATAATGTCCAAAATATGCAGCACAAAAATCACCGCCTTTTTTACCGCTTCGCTTTTTCGCCCAGAACGTCTCTCGGCGAAAAGCTCTGCGGCAGCAAATCCTTTAATGTGTAAACCTTTTCTTCACCGGGCTTTGCAAGAATAATCACAAACGCGTCCCCGCAAAACTCCCGCATCACCTGCCTGCACACGCCACACGGCGCGCAGAAGTCTTCGGGCTCCTCGCCCGCCTTGCCGCCCGCGATTGCAACAGCGACGAAATCTCGCTCGCCCTTTGCAATCGCCGTGAAAAACGCCGTGCGCTCCGCACAGTTCGTCGGCGTAAACGCAGCGTTTTCAATGTTCACACCCGTGTATATTTCACCGCTTTTCGCAAGCAGCGCCGCGCCCACCGCAAAGCCGGAGTACGGACAGTACGCTTTTTTCCGCACATCAAGCGCCGCTTCCGAAAGCTTTTTTATGACCTCATTTGTCATGTCCGTCCACCGCCTCAGAGGCAACCGCCAGCGCTACCTCCATCATCTGCGTGAACGTCTTCTGTCTCTCTTCGCTCGAGGTCGATTCCCCCTTCAGCGGCAAGTCGGATACCGTCGTGATGGAAAGCGCCTGCTTGCCCGCGCGCGCCGCCGTCATATACAGCGCCGCCGTCTCCATTTCCACGGCCAGAACGCCCATTTTTTTCCATTCGGCGGTCTCATTTTCACAGTCGCCGTAGAAAATATCGCTCGTCACCACGTTGCCGACGCGATAACGTAAATTCTTCTCCCGCGCCGTCTGCACCGCTTTTTCAAGCAGTTCAAAGCTCGCCGTCGGCGCAAATGTGCCCGGCAAACGGTACTGGTGCGCAAAGTTCGAGTCCGTGCACGCGCCCATCGCCAATACTAAATCGCGCAGCTCCACGCCGTCCGCAATGCCGCCCGCCGTACCGATACGAATGATCGCTTCCACATCGTAGCAATGATACAGCTCGTAGCTGTATATGCCCATAGAAGGCATACCCATGCCGCTGCCCATTACGGAAACACGCTTGCCGTTATACAAGCCCGTATAGCCCAGCATTCCGCGCACCGTATTAAAGCACACGGCATCCTCTAAAAACGTTTCTGCAATAAATTTCGCCCTGAGCGGGTCGCCCGGCATTAAAACCACCTTTGCAATATCGACCTTTTTTGCTTCGTTATGCGGTGTCATAAAATTTTCCTCCCGAATTCAAATTTCAAATCATGCAAAATGCGTTTTGCCGTTTTTATAATAAACTTCACTGCATTCCGGCGTCTCAAAAACGTGCACTAAGCCCTCAAAGCTTTCCACCGTCTGGTGCTCGAAAAGCTCTTCCCGCGGCAGCCAGAACGCATCGCCTTCTTCGGAGCCGTGCAGCTCGCCCGTAAATTTATCCGCGCGGAACAAAAACACAATGTACCGCACGCCGTTATCAAGCCAGAACTGCTTCACACCGCACAGCGTCGGGTTTTCGATCGTCAGCCCGGTCTCTTCACGGATTTCGCGAATGACCGATGCCGTGATGGATTCCCCCGCTTCCACGTGCCCGCCCGGGTAAACGATACCCGACCAGTTCGGGTCAAGACGGTTCTGCACGAGTACGTTGCCCTTGCCGTCCTCCACCATGCACATGTTTGTCAGCTCCACCGTTTCTTTTCTGCCCATTTTTCTCACTCCCCAAATAGCACAATGCCGCGCAGAACAAACCCTCATTTCCTGCGCGGCACCGCTATTATTAGAATTTACACAATGCCCGCTTTTGTGATGGTCTCAAGCTCCGCACGCGTCGGCAGACCCTCATTGTCACCCCGGTGCGTAATCTGTATCGAGCCGATTACCGTGCCGCGCGTCGCAGCCTCCTGCAAGGACATGCCCTCCGCCACAGCGGAGATGACGCCCGCCGCAAAGCCGTCGCCCGCGCCAACCGTGTCCACGATTCTTTTCACCGGGAATGCCGGCACCGTGCCGTGCTCGCCGCCCGTGGACCAGTACGCGCCCTTGTCGCCCAGCTTCACAATCACGCTGTCTACGCCGCGCTCGTGGTAAAACTCCGCAATGCCCTCCGGCGTGTCACGCTTTGTGAGAATTTTGCCCTCACTAAGGCCCGGCAAAACGAGGTCTGCTTCCTGTGCGAGGCTGTTCAGCGTGCGCACCATCTCTTTTTCGTCCTTCCAAAGCTGCGGGCGCAGGTTCGGGTCAAACGAAATAAACATATCCAGCGCCTTCGCGCGGCTCATCAATCGTTTCACCGCGTCCAATGCCGACTTCGACACCGCCGGAAAAATACCCGTCACGTGCAGAAAATCACATCCGTATAAGTCGAGCTTATCGATGTCATGCGTCGAGATCTGCGAAGCCGCGCTGTTCCGTCTGAAATACGCGATCTTCGGGTCGCCCGCCTCGGTTCTGCCTTTCATCATAAACCCGGTCGAAGCCGTGTCCGTCACGGTCACAAGCGCGTCGGAAACGTGGTTGCCTTTCATGCTCTTTAAAATGCGTTTGCCCACCGGGTCGTCGCCGAGGCGCGTGCAGTACAGCGCTTCATGGTCAAGGCGGGAAAGTCCCACCGCCACGTTATATTCCGCACCGGCCACAGCCGCCGAAAAGTGTGTCACATTCTCCAGCTCGCCGAGCTCCTCCGCGATGAAAAGCCCCATCGGCTCGCCGACCAGCACAATGCGCCCGCGCACCTCGTCCTCCGGCTCGTCCGCAGCTTTCTGCAGTTCAGCTTCGTCTACAAACTCCATCTTCATAGCGTTTCCCCTTTTAAACCGTCGTCTTCACCACCGTGCAGTGGCCATTAATCTTAATTTTGCCGCTGCCGGCCGGTACAAACAGGCTGTCCGCCGGCTTGAACTCCACTTCGTTCTCGCTGCCGACAACCTTGCCGCTGCCCTCCGTCACAACAAGCGACGCAAACGAATCGCCCGTCACATCAATTTCGACTTCGCCGTCCACAACATATTTCTCCGTCGTAAAGTACGGGCAGGAAGCCAGCGCGCACTTTGTGCCTCCGGGAATCTCCTCCGGCTTGCCCTGCTTGTCGGACGTGTCGCTCGGGGTCAGCTTGGAAACGTCAATGGCCTTATCAATATGCAGTTCACGCAGCTTGCCGTCCGCACCGCGGCGGCCGTAGTCGTACACGCGGTATGTCGTGTTGGAATTCTGCTGAATTTCGCAAATGAGAATTCCCGCGCCGATTGCGTGGATCGTACCGGACTGAATGAAGAACACGTCGCCCTTCTTCACGTCGGCCTTGTAGAGCACATCCGTCAGCGTGTTGTCTTCAATGCGCTTTTTGAATTCCTCTTTTGTCAGCGCACGGTTCACGCCGAAGTACAGCGAAGCACCCGGCTCGCAGTCCACAACGTACCACATCTCGGTCTTGCCGTATTCGCCCTCCACGCGCAGCGCATATTCGTCGCTCGGGTGCACCTGCACAGAAAGCGGCTGCTTCGCATCGATGAACTTGATAAGCACCGGGAACTCCTTAAATTTCGCACCGTTCACACCGAGCGCCTTCGCACCGACTTTTTCCAAATACTCGCCGAATTTCAGCCCGTCGTATTCACCGCCGTCTATCACGCTCTGGCCCGCCGGGTGCGTAGAAAGCTCCCAGCTCTCCGCAACCTTTTCATAGTCGCACTTTTTGCCGTAAACGTCGCGCAGCTTTGTGCCGCCCCACAGATAGTCCTTAAATGCCGGGGATAATTTCTCAATCTTCATATTCATTCGTTCCTTTCAAACTGTTTTATATCAAAATTTATCGTCTTGTCGATTCTTTCTCGTGCAGCGGCATATCGAGCACAAGCGGCTGCTCCGGGTCGCTGCTGCGCAGCATGTGGATGAGCTTATTCGCCGCGGCTCTGCCCATCTCCACCTTCGGGTGCACAAAAGAGGTAATCTTCACCGGCGAGTATTCCGAAATGCTCGAATCGTCAAACCCGATGACGAGAACATCCTCGGGCACGCGCACATTGTGCTTCTGTAAGAGGTCAATCACCCCATACGCAATCTGGTCGTTGTAGCACACAATGCCGTCACACCCGCGCAGGCGCTCAAACATGTAGTCGCTGTTGTCGGGGCGAAAAAGCCTGCTGCGCTCGGCCGTCGTGTACCAAACCACATTGTCGTCGCCAAGGACGCATCCGTTGTGGATAAGCCCCTCGGAAAAGCCCGCGTAGCGCCCGTGGCCCTGCATGTCGTCAGATTTAAACACGCCGCCGATACGTCTGCATCCCTTTTCAATCAAGAGGTCGACCGCCTGCAAGCCGGCCTTGCGGTCGTCCGTCACCACGTAAACGGAATCGGGTAAATCGCGGTAATAGCTGTTGAAAAACACCACCGGCACACCCATTTTTTCAAGCCTGCGGTAAAGCTCCACGTTCGGGTTCGGGAACGCCGTCTTCGTGCCCTCCACAATCACTCCGTCCACGCGGCGGGAGATGAGCGACTGCAAAATGCGCGCTTCCTCCTCCACGTGGTTGTTCGTCACATTCAGGGTCAAATCATAGCCCGCGTTCGTCAGCGTCTCCTCAATGCCGCGGATGATCGTCGGAAAAATATAGTCGGAAATATACGTCGTCACAATGGCGATGCTGTTGCCGCGCGGCGTGCGTCGGCTCTCGGAGCTGATATACGTGCCGCTGCCGCGTCTGCGTTCAATGAGCCCCTCCTGCTCGAGGACGGAAAGCGCCTGCCGCACGGTCTGGCGGCTGTACCCGAACTGATCGGAAAGCGTGTTTTCAGATTCCATGCGTTCGCCGGGCTCATATTCGCCGTTTTTGATCTTCTCCTTGATGGTATCCACCAGAAAGCGATATTTCGCAGTTTTCTTTTCTGTGTCTGCCATGTCATCGTTCCTTTCAAAAAGGATACCTGTTTGCACAGGTTCAATACAACCTTATTATAAAAAGCCGTACAACTTTTTGCAATACCTTTCGCAAAATTTGTACGGACTTATTTTCAAGATATTTTGCAAAAGCACCGGAAAGTACGAAAATTTTGAGGAAAAACGCCGCCGCACAGCCCAAAAAGCCATGCAGCGGCAAACATTCCATTTCTTCACTTTCAGCCGAGCATCGCATTGATTTCCGCAAGCACACGCTCATACGCTTCGTTCAGCTTTGCGGCTTCCTCTTCCGTGCCGTCCAGCTTCGCCGTTTCGTACTCTTCAAGCAGCTCCGCAGCATCCTGCTGCAAGCGGTCAAGCGTATCTGCGCTCACAGCGTTTTCGATCTCCGTCTCGACTTCCTGCTGTTCCGTCAAGCCCTGCGCCCAATCCGTCTTGGTGTCCGCTTCTGTCTGACGCACTGCGGTAGCATTCATGGCATCCGGGTCGGTCACGTTCGCCTCCGTTTTCGGCGGCACAGCACACGCGGTCAGCAATCCCATCAGTAAAACAAGTAAAATTACAACGGTTCTTTTCATAGCAAATTCTCCCTTCCTCATTGTACCGGAATCGCTTATATTAAAACCATCGGACTCAACTCCTTTATTTAACTAAAGTATACTGTATTCAAGTCTTTTTGTCAATAATTTTACACAGATTCATTCGTATAATCCCTGCATTTTTGTACTTTTAGTCTTTGCCTCTCATTCGTACTTTTTCCCTCTGTTCAGCATAAAAAGGCGGCATTGCCGCCTTTCGGGAGACCCCCTAATTGGGTCTCCCACGTGCAAACAGTCCACTGGGCTGTTTGCACGCAACTACACAGAAAAACCGCCGTGCGGAAAAGCTCCCACACGGCGGCTCTGATTTATCAAAATTTTGCCCGTCTTATTCCACGGTCAGGTCAAACTTAAACGTGAACGTCTCGTCGTCAAACTGCATCGCCTTCGCAAGGCGCGGACCGCAGCTGTTGGAGCCTACGCCGCTCATCTTGCAGTCGAAGCAGAACACATTGTCGGGGCTTTCCGTAAGCTCGTAATTGTGCATCTTCTCCGTCATTTCCTCCTGCGTATAGTGCGAAAGGTTGAACGAGAAGTCCTCCGGACTCGTCACGGTCACAGCGCCCGCGCCGTCCGTGATCGTCACCCGCGCACAGCCGAAGTGGCTGCCGTTCTCCTGCGGCTTCACGTAGTCCTCAAAAAGGTCGTCCGCCGTCTGCGCAAAGTGACCCAGCGAAGACGCATGGTGCTTGTCGCAGTACGATTCATACGGGCCGTAGCCGTAATATTCCGCCGTGTCAAACGACTTCGGCAGGAACATTCTAAGGCCGAATCTCGGCAGGAACGGACGCTCCATGTCGCGCTTACCGTTGATCTCCGCTCTTACCTTGCCCTCGGCGTCCACCGTAAAGCGGCAGTCAAGGTGCAGGAACGGTCTGCGGTACACCGCCGCAAGGCTCAGCTTGCAATCGATCACAACAACGCCGTCTTCCTCTTTCGCGTTGCAGGCATAGACTTTTATCGCGGGTTCGTTGTAGCCGGCCTGCTCCCATTCCTTGCGCACAAACTGGTCGTTGTCCGTCGGTGCACGCCACACGTTCCACGTCATCGGGCGGGTCATGATGTTCACATTGTTCTTCACCATAGACGTAAACACGCCCTCGGTCTTCGAGAACACATAACGGAAGCTGTCGCCCGTCACCGTCACGGCGCGGCTGTCCTCCTCCGCAACAACAAAGCCCTTTCTAAGCGCTTCTTCCTTGCGTGCCCCGCGGGAAACGATCAGCTGGTCAAAGCCGAGCGGGTGTCCCTTTTCAAAGAACACGCTGTCGTTCTTCTTCGCGCTGTACTGCAGAAGCACCGCCACGTCGCCCTCCGTCGGAATTGCATCCGGCAGCGTAATGACGCCGCTTTCGTGCGGGGCAATCTTGATGTCGTCCATCACGCCGCAGGCCACCGTATCGCCGTCCTGCTGAATCTCCCAGGAAAGCGTCAAAAATTCTTCCGTGTTCGTAAAATCGCGGTAATTCGTCAGCTGAATTTCCCCCGTTTCGCGGTTCACAAGCGCCGCGCGTACCGGGCGAATGACGTTTTTATATTCGAGTAAACCCGTATGCGGTGTGCGGTCGGGGTACACAAGGCCGTCCATGCAGAAGTTGCCGTCGTGCGGATATTCGCCAAAATCGCCGCCGTAGCGGAAAATATCGCGGTTGTCGGGCGTCGTGCCGCCGTAAACGGCGTGGTCGCACCATTCCCAAACAAAGCCGCCCATAAAGCGGTCATACTTCATGATAAGCTGCTGGTACTGCTCCGCATCTCCGGGGCCGTTACCCATCGCGTGGATGTACTCGCAAAGCACCAAGGGCTTCGTGTACTTCGGGTCGACCATATATTCATCAATCCACTCCGGCGCCGAGTACATGCGGCTCTCCGTCGTCAGGGAAGACAGGTCGTTCTTGTGGCCGCGCGCATCGTAATACGTATTCTCGTAGTGCGTCAAGCGGGACGGGTCATATTCGCGCACCCATGCGCCGGCCTTCTCAAAGCTCGGGCCCCAGCCGGTCTCATTGCCGTAAGACCACATCAGCACGCACGCGTTATTCTTGTCGCGGATAACGCTGCGCTGAATTCTGTCCATAATCGCCTTGTCGAAAATCGGGTTCAGTGCGTTGTCCGCATATTCGTCCATGCCGTAGCCGCCGGTCTGCACCGCCGCACCGTGGCCCTCAATGTCCGCCTCGGCAATAACATAGAAGCCGTATTCGCTGCAAAGCTGTAAGAACCACGGCGCGTTCGGGTAGTGGCTTGTACGCACTGCGTTGATGTTATGCTGCTTCATCAGGAACAGGTCGCGCTTCGCCTGCTCGCGGCTGATGGTGTAGCCCGTCACCGGGTCGCTGTCGTGGCGGTTCACGCCGCGCAATTTGATTTTCACATTGTTGAAATACAGAACGCTGTCGCGGATCTCAATTTTGGAGATGCCCACCTTCTGCTCGATCACTTCATCCGCCGTGCGGAACACGATTGTGTACTGGTACGGGTCCTCGGCATTCCAAAGGTGCGGGTTTTCGAGCGCAAAGTTCGGCTCCGCGCCCGCCGTGCTTTCGAGCAGAGCGCCCTCGGCGTCATACAGCTCCGCCGTCACGTCCGGCAGCCCGATAAAGTCCATCTCCACGCGGATATCCGCATGGGAAAGGTCATCGCTCACCGTCGTCTTTACAAAGTAATCGCGGATGTGCACCAAAGGTCTGCGGATGAGGTACACGTCACGGAAAATACCGCTCATGCGCAGCTTGTCCTGATCTTCCAGGTACGAGCCGTCACACCACTTTACAACCAGCACCGCCACGGAGTTTTCACCCTCGTTCAGTAAATCGGTGATGTCAAACTCGCTTGTCGAATGCGAAACCTGGCTGTACCCCGCAAACTGCTCGTTGATCCACAGATAGAAGCAGGAGTCCACGCCCTCAAAGTTCAAATAAATTTTCTGCGTCAGGTCTTCCGCGTTCATGCAGAAGCGGCGCAGATAAAGGCCGCAGGGGTTCTCGTCCGGCACATACGGCGGATCATACGGGAACGGATATCGCACGTTCGTGTACTGGTGGCGGTCATAGCCCGCATTTTGCCAGCAGGACGGCACCTCAATCTCGTCCATATCCTCCTCGTCAAAGCAAATCTCACCCTCGGAGCCCTCCGGGAACACGTCTAAAAACGAGTCAAAATACCGAAACGACCATGTGCCGTTCAAAAGACACACTCTTGTGGATTCTTCCCCGTCCTCCGGTGCCTTCGGCAAGAAGTAGCTGCGATTCTGGCAGGTACCCACGTGCAGCACGTCCGGATTTTCGTGCATTTTCTGAAATTCCATTTTCAATACCGTTCCTTTCCTGCGTGAAAACGTTTTCCACGCGTGTGTTGAAACACTCCAAAATTCAGTTGAAGCGATTTAGAACCTATGCTATAATGAGCGTACACAGACGGGGATTTTTCCGCATCCCCTCTACTACAAGATTACATGAAAAAAAGGTGCGGGTCAAGTCCGTAACCAAATAAATTTTGAGAAAGGAACAAAAACCATGACGATACAAATTCTGCTCGCCGCCCTGTTCCTTGCGGCAGTGCTGTGGCTCGGCTTTCGTGCCGCGCCGGAAACGGAGGGCGCCCCCGTCCGCCGCGCCCGTATAAAGGAAGCTACGGTCTTCGGCCTGCCCCCCGTGCCCGTCTTCTGCGCCGTGCTCGCTTTGGGGCTTATCCTGCGCTTTATTCTGGGCTACAACATCAACGGGTTCGAGGCCGACATCTCCTGCTTTAAAGCGTGGGCCGCCTATACGCACGATTACGGCTTTAATAACATGTATTACCGGGACTTCTTCCTCGATTATCCCCCCGGCTATCTCTACGTGCTCTACATCATTGAGGCGTTTCGCCGCCTGTTCGGTGTCGACCAATATGCGCAGAGCTATACGCTCATGATAAAGCTCGCGCCCATTTTGTCGGACATCGCCTGCGCCGCGGCACTTTGGGTGCTCGCCCGCAAAAAGCTCGGTGAAAAAAGCGCACTCCTTATCGCGTTTGCCTATCTTTTCTGCCCCGCCGTCATCGTCAATTCCTCCGTCTGGGGTCAGGCCGATAGCTTCTGCGCGCTTCTGCTCCTCTGCACACTGCTGCTTCTCTGGTACAACCACACGCCGCTCGCCGCGTTCGTCTACGGCTTCGGCATCTTAAGTAAGCCGCAGATGCTCATTTTCGCGCCGGTGCTCATTTTCTGGGTCATCCGCAAAAAGGACTGGAAAAACCTCGTCCTCGGGCCCATCATCGCCCTTGCGACGATTCTCCTGCTCTCCACGCCGTTTATAAAAAATTTCGATTACCTGAAGCTCATCGAAATCTACACCGGCACCATCGATTATTATAATTACTACACCATCAACGCCTATAACGTCTGGGCACTCTTCGGGCTCAACTGGGCTGCCCTGCCGGAGCACAGCACTTGGCTGCAATTCGGCGTGCCGCTCGCAACCGTCCTCGCAGGCCTCTTACTGCTGAAATCGAAGCGCGACGACGCCGTTTTCGCCTGCCCCACCGTTTTAATGTTCACGGTCTACATTTTCTGCGTCAAAATGCACGAGCGTTATCTGTTCCCCGTGCTCCTGTGCCTGCTGCTCACCTACGTTTTCACAAAGGAAAAGCGCTTCCTACTCCTGTTCGCGGGCACATCCACGGTGCATTTTTTGAACGTTGCCTATGTGTTGTACCTCAATAACGCCTACATTTCCCCCACGTCCATTCAAATCCTGTTCCTCTCCGCGCTGCATGTGCTCCTGTACATTTATATGCTCTATATCACGTACCGCTGCTTTATTTCCGAAATAGCCCTGCGCCCGCTCCCTGCGTTTAAAACGCAGAAAGCCGCCTCGGCCGAACAGCACACAAAGCCCGCCGCAGCGCCCGAATTCTCCCTCATCACCGACAAGAATCATAACGTCCGCCTGACGCGTGTCGATCTTCTCTGCATCGCCGTCGTTACCCTCCTTTACGGCATCGTCGCGTTCACGAATCTCGGTGATCACGAGACCGCCAATACCACATGGACGCCTCAAAACGGCGAATCCGCCGTCTTTGAGACCGACGACGCGTACAGCGAAATTTTCTACCTGCCCGGCATCGCCCCCGCGGATAACGGCATCGGCCAGCGCGTCGGCACCAATATGAAGATCGAGGTTTCAAACGATCAAACCAACTGGACGACCGCCGCCGAAAACACGGACGGCAGCGTCTATGCGTGGAAAAACGTCTCCGTCGCCGCCACCGGCAAATATATCCGCATCACATCGATGTGCGACGACCTCGCCATCAACGAGTTCGCGCTCAAAAAGACAGACGGCACCGGCTTTGCAACGCTCACCGCCGTCTCCGGCAACGCGTGGCAGCTCACGGATGAGCAAAACACCGTCCCGCTCTACCCAAGCTACATGAACTCCACCTATTTCGACGAAATCTACCACGCCCGCACCGCCTACGAGCACATTTTGGGACTCGAGCCATACGAAAACACGCACCCAACGCTCGGCAAGCTCATCATCTCGGTCGGCATTCGCATCTTCGGCATGAACCCGTTCGGCTGGCGCTTCATGGGCACGCTGTTCGGTGTTCTGATGCTCCCTGCGCTCTATCATTTCTTAAAGCGCCTCTTCGGCTCCACGTTCCTCTGCACCGCCGGTACCGTCCTCTTTGCGTTCGATTTCATGCACTACGTCCAAACACGCATCGCGACCATCGATACCTATGCCGTGTTCTTCATCATTTTGATGTACGATGCCATGCTCGTGTTTATTCAGCACGATTTAAAAACCGACAGCTTCAAAAAGCTCCTGCCCCCGCTGCTTTTAAGCGGCATCTTCATGGGGCTCGGCATCGCAAGCAAGTGGACGGTCGCCTATGGCGCAGTCGGCCTCGCCGTGCTGTTCTTCGGCAAGCTCATCGTCTCTTACCGCGAAGAGAAAGGCCACGCCGCCGTGCAGAAAGCGCTCCTTAATAAATCCATAAAGCTCTGCCTCTGGTGCTGCCTGCTGTTCATCGCCATTCCGTTCGGCATCTACTTTACGGCGTTCCTGCCGCTCACCACATTGCCGCATAACCGCTACGATGTTTTCGACCGGTTCATCGCGTACCAAACGCATATGTACAACTATCACTCCACGCTGCAGGCGACCCACCCGTTTGAGTCCCCGTGGTATCAATGGCCGTTCGATATCCGCAACGTGTGGTACTACGGCAATTACAGCGCCGACAGCGAGGGCCGCATCCGCACCATTTCGGTGCTCGGCAACCCGCTGTTCTTCTGGGCGTGCGTGCCCGCCACCGTGTACACGTTCGTAGGGGCCGTAAAACGGCACTCCCGCACCGCGCTCATCTGTGTCATCGGCTTCTTGTCCGCGTATCTGCCGTGGGTACTCGTGCCGCGCTGCACGTTCATTTACCACTATTTCACTGCCGTGCCGTTCATTCTCATCGCGTTCCTCATCGCGTATCGGCGCCTTGAAGAAACAGCTTCCCTGCGCCGCGTCGTTTTCACAAAAGGCGCCGTCACGCTCACAGTCGGCAGAATTCTCCTGCTTGCCTGCGTCCTCGTGCACATTCTTATGTTCATCGCGTTCTACCCCGTGCTCACCGGCACCCTCACCACGCAGAACTACGCCAACGCCTTAGAATGGCTCCCCAGCTGGTTCTTTATCTAACGTAAACCACAGCATATATAAAAAGGGCGGCAAAAAGCCGCCCTTCAAGAACCCCCTTGATAGGGTTTCTTACGAAGAACCGTCCCCCGGACGGTTCTTCTATTTTCCTGATCTTGCGTTTGGCAAAAGTATTTCGAGCTCTGCGGAGCTCGACCAAAGGCCTTGCCTTCGGAATCCACGACCTTTTGAAAAAGGTCGTCGAAAACTTTATTTGCCCGCTCTATTTCAGCTCACTTACCCCTTCACCGACTCCGTCGCCGCACTGTTCACCGGCTTATCGAGGTTCTTAATTTCCTTGTTGTAGAGAATTACAAAGAATACAACCGTCACAATGAGCGAAATAAGTTCGGAGATTGGGAAGCAGAACCACACAGCGCCGAGGCTGATTTTCGAGAGCAGCCACGCCGCCGGCACCAGCACAACCAGCTGACGCATCACAGACTGCACAAGGCTGTACATGCCGTGGCCCGTCGCCTGAAACAGCGTCGAAAGCGCAATGCCGATCGCCGCCATCGGGAAGTGGATCGCGATGATTCTAAGCGCCGAGTCGCCGATCTCGTGCAGCTCCGGCGTCGCGTTGAAGATGGAAATCAGCGTGCCCGGGCAGATTTCAAACACGATAAGACCCGCAATCTCAATAATAAGCGCAATCACGCAGCCGATCTTCACCGCACCCGTCACACGCTTCTTGTCGCGCGCACCGTAGTTGTAGCCCATAATCGGCATGAGCCCCTGCGTCAAGCCGAACACCGGCATAAACACAAAGGACTGCAATTTAAAGTAAACACCGAACACATTCACGGCCACTGCGGAAAATCCTGCCAAAATGCCGTTCATTGCCATGGTCATCAGCGTGCCGATGGCGTTCATCACGATGCTCGGCAGACCCACAACGTAAATGTCCTTCATCGTCTTGCCGTGGAAACGGAAGCCCTTAAATTCCAGCGCAATCGCGTGGTTGCCGAAAAACAAAATGCAAAGGCCCACAATCATCGAAAGGATCTGGCCGCCAACCGTCGCATACGCCGCACCGGCCACGCCCATGTTGAAGTTGAAAATGAGGATCGGGTCAAAGATGATGTTTGCCACCGCGCCCACAAGCTGAATGATCATCGGCATCACCATGTTGCCCGTCGCCTGTAACATTTTTTCAATGACCGCCGCAAAGAAGAAGCCGAACGATGCTACCGTCACAATCGTGATGTACGTCGTGCCCATGCTGAGCACTTCCGCGTCCTGCGTGTAAAGCGCCGTAAACGGACGCGCCACAATCGCACCGAAAATTGCAAAGACCACATACGTGATCGCGGAAAGAATAATGCCGTGCGTCGCCGCGTTGTCCGCCGCCTCCTGGTCGCGCTCGCCGAGTCTGCGGGAAATGAGTGAGCTCACGCCCACGCCGGTGCCCACGCCGAATGCCACCAACAGGTTCTGAATCGGGAACGCCAGCGAGACCGCCGTCAGTGCGTTCTGGCTCACCTGCGCCACAAAGTAGCTGTCCACAATGTTGTAAAGCGCCTGAATCAGCATCGAGAACATTGCCGGCAGTGCCATCGTCAAAATCAGCGGCAGCATCTTCGCAGAGCCCATGCGGTTGTTTGCCGGATCCTCAAGCTTCACCGTTTTTTCCGCCATAAAATCAAACTTCCTTTCTTTTTTGTAAATTCTTTTGCAAATCTCTACGCTCCAAACGCGGTTTTTTCGCATGAAAAGACTTCGCCGCAAGCACGGCGAAGTACGCTGTTTAAAGCCTTTAGTTTTCATTTTGTCCGACCGTTATCCTGTTCACAGTCTAAAATCGAACTGATACAGTATAACACACTTTATTTTCCGCCGCAACACTTCGCATAAAAACGCGCATTTTCACCAATTCCGCGCCCCAAAACAAGCCCTATCGTCACAGAATATTCACCTTTTGTTCTTGCATTCGACGCAATAAATCGGTACAATAAATACAAACTGGTCATACTCTGCACAAACAGGGGATTTCCGGGAGGAAACGGGGTCGCTTTTCGCCCCGCAATATTGAAATAAGGAAGGTAGAAATTTATGGCATCCGGCAAAATCATGATCGTAGACGACGATAGAAATATCTGTGAGCTTTTAAGATTGTATATTGAAAAGGAAGGCTTTGAAACAGCCATTGCAAACGACGGCAAGGCGGCCGTGCAAATGTTTGATTCCGTCAACCCGGACCTCATGCTGCTCGACATCATGCTCCCGGAGCTCGACGGCTGGCAGGTTTGCCGCGAGATTCGCAAAAAGTCCCAGTGCCCCATTATTATGCTGACGGCCAAGGGCGAAGTGTTCGATAAAGTCCTCGGCTTAGAGCTCGGCGCGGACGATTACGTCGTAAAGCCCTTCGAGACAAAAGAGGTCATCGCGCGCATCAACGCCGTCCTCCGCCGCATTGGCAAAAAAGAATCCTCTCAGGTGAAAGAAGTTCACTACGAGAATCTCTCCATCAACCTTACAAATTACGAACTCAAGGTCAAGGGCGTCCAGATTGACACTCCGCCGAAGGAAATGGAGCTCATCTATCATCTCGCCTCGAACCCGAACCGCGTCTTCACGCGTGACCAGCTCCTCGACGAAGTGTGGGGCTTTGATTATTACGGCGATTCCCGCACCGTAGACGTGCACGTTAAGCGCCTGCGTGAAAAACTCGAAGGCGTTTCCGATAAGTGGTCGCTTAAAACCGTCTGGGGTGTCGGCTATAAGTTTGAAGTGAAAGAATAAGCCGGCGAAAGGAAGGATTCCCCTTGCAAAAATCCCTGTTCGGAAAATACCTGCGTGTCACCATGGTCATCGTGCTCGCCAGCTTCATCGTGCTCGGCAGCGTCATGATGTTTGTGTTCTCGCAGTACACCAAAAGCGATAAGCGCAAACTGCTTATGCAAAACGCCTCGTCCATGGCGTCCATTACTTCCGTCGTAGACATCACGAATAACGGTGCACCGGAGCTTCTGAAAGTCTTTGTGCGCACATTCTCTCTCAATATCGATGCCGATATTTTCGTCACCGATCTCGAGGGCAACGTCCTGTTCGGTGCCTATGCCAACAGCACCTCAAATATCGGCGCAAATTTCATCCCGCAGACGAAGATTTCGGCAGACATCGTAAAGTGCGCGTCCGAGGGCTCCTACACCGGTGACGGACGCAAAAACGGCATTTACGATACCCCGTACTACGTCGTCGGCGTGCCGCTTTATTCCGTCGCCGAAACATCATCTTCCGAGGCAGAAGGCGAAAACAGCACCAGAGTGCCCGTCGGTGCCGTTTTTGCCGCCATGAACGCTGCCTCCCTCACGGAGTATCAGTTCGCCGCACTGCAAATGTTCCTCATCGCCGCAGCCGCCGCGTTCATTCTGGCGTTCGTTGTCGTCGGCCTCTTCTCCTACCGGCTCGTCAAGCCCCTGCGGCAGATGTCTGCCGCAGCCAAAAGCTTCGGCGACGGCGATTTCTCCATCCGCGTGCCCGTCACAAGCAACGATGAGATTGGCCAGCTTGCCACCGCGTTCAACAACATGGCAGATTCGCTCTCCGGCAGCGAAAGCATGAACCGCAGCTTCGTCGCGAACGTCTCGCACGAGTTAAAGACCCCGATGACAACCATCGCGGGCTTCATCGACGGCATTCTGGACGGCACCATTCCGCCAGAGCGCCAGTCGCATTACCTGCACATCGTCTCCGACGAGGTCAAGCGCCTCTCGCGCCTTGTCCGCACTATGTTAAATCTCTCCCGCATCGATAACGGCGAGCTGAAGCTCCGCCCAAACGATTTCGATATTTCCGAGACCGTCCTCTCTACCGTGCTCACGTTTGAAAAGAGCATCGACGAAAAGAAGATCGACATCCGCGGGCTCGATACCTTGCAACCCATGCAGGTGCACGGCGATGAAGACCTTTTGCATCAGGTCGTCTATAACCTTATCGAAAACGCCGTCAAGTTCACAAACACCGAGGGCTACATCTCCTTCAACGTCTCGGACAGCATCGACCGCATCGTCGTCACCATCGAAAACAGCGGCTCCGGCATCCAGTCCGATGAGCTCCCCCTCGTGTTCGAGAAATTTTATAAGACCGATAAATCGAGAAGTCAGGATAAAAACGGTATGGGTCTCGGCCTGTACCTTGTCCGCACCATCATCAAGCTCCACGGCGGCGACATTTCCGTCTCCTCCGTCGTGAACGAGTACACCCGCTTCTCGTTCTATATTCCGAAGCCGCAGGAACCCCCGAAGTTGAAGTACAATACCGGCTCCATCCCGGTCACCGTGCCGGTCGAAGATGCCGTCATCTCGGAGCGCCCCAAAAAGGAGCACCACGGCCACAAGGATAATAAAGAGCCCGATCAGAAATAAATCCAAAAGTGAGGTATCACACCATGGACGATTTTGAAAACAAAACCCCGGAAATGCAGGAGCCTGCTTCTTCCGAAGACAATATCCCCGAAACACCGGAAACCGCGGAGACCATTTCCGCAGAGCCCACCGTTTCTGATGAACCGGCCGCTCCCGCAGAACCGACTGTCACCCCGGAACCGACCGTTTCCGATGCCCTCACGGCAGAGCCGCTCCCGAATGCCGAGCAGGCGCCGGAAGCCCAGCCCATCCCGAACGTGAACATTCCGCCGCAGCCGCAGCCCGTTCAGCATACCGGCTATTATCCCCCGCAGCCGCCGTATCAGCCCTACCCGTACAACACGCAGCCAAACGCCCCGCAGTACGGTAACCCGCCGTATGGCTATGCAAACTACAACACCCAGCCGCAGCCGGGGCAGTACCCGCCGCCCTACGGACAAGGTGCTTATTCCCCGCCGTACCCGCAGAATATGCAAAATCCGTATCCGCATCCCGCGCCGCAAAAAAGGAAAATGCCGCTCGGGTTGCGCATCCTCATCATCGTCATGTCCGTCCTCGTCGCAGGCTCCGTCATCGGCTTTGCTTCCTACGGCATCTACGCCGCCGTGAACCGCGGTTACGGCGTCACAACGCTGCCGGGCGATCCGCTCATCCCGAACTTCCCGCATGAAAACGACGGCAGCGACAGCGAAACGCCCGGCGAAGACGAAACGCCCGATGCGGACGACAGCTTTACCCCGCCGGACATCGCCGTCACCCCGAATACGGAAGGCATCACCTTAGATAAAGAGCCGAATACCGCCGAGCTCGATATTGATGCCGTGTACGATAAGGTCATCCCGTCCACCGTGCTTGTCATCACGCAGAGCGGCGAAACGCAGGGCACAGGCACCGGCATTTTCGCAACGGAAGACGGCTACATCATCACGAACAGCCATGTCATTTTAAATTCCAAGTCCGTTTCCGTGCAGGTCAAAACGTATGACGGTGAACTTCATGATGCCGTCGTCGTCGGGTTCGACAAAACCACCGACCTCGCCGTGCTCAAAATCGACGGCACAGGCTACATGCCCGCCGAGTTCGGCGACAGCGATGACCTGCGCATGGGCCAGTGGGTCGTCGCCATCGGCAACCCGGGCGGCGAGCAGTTCTCCGGCTCCATCACGCGCGGCGTCATCTCGGGTCTTAACCGTTCCGTCGGCTCGTACAGCTCGAACGGCATGACGTATATCCAAACCGACGCCGCCATCAATCCCGGCAATTCCGGCGGCCCGCTCGTCAACTTACACGGTCAGGTCATCGGCATCAGTTCCGCTAAAATCGTCTCCGAGCAGTACGAGGGCATGGGCTTCGCCATCCCGATCACCGGTGCAAAGAGCATCATAGACGACCTGCTTGCAGGCGGCTATGTGCAGGGCCGCGTCCGCTTCGGCATCAAGGGCACTGCCATCACCCAGATGCAGGCCGCCATGTACGACGTTCCGCAGGGCTTCATGATCAGCGAGATTGACGAAGACAGCTGCTTTAACGGCACAGACGTGCAGGCGTATGACATCATCACCGCCATCGATGATACCGAAACGAAATCGCTTGAAGAGCTCGCAAACGCACTTTTAAATTATAAGCCCGGCGATACCGCCGAGATCCACCTGTTCCGCCCGAACGAGAGCGGCGTAGGCGGCGAAGAATTCACTGTCACCGTCACCCTGCTCGAAGATAAAGGCGAAACGCAAGGCTAACACCTGCCTGCGGCAAGCGAATGAATAAAGTCTTTAGTCAAGTTTTCTTCGAGAAAACTTGCGAATTCCAAAGGCAGCGCCTTTGGTCGTCGTCCGCAGACGACGAAACACCTTTTGCCTCCCAAAAATCAGGACGGGAGAACAAACAGTCCGGTGGACTGTTTGTTCGTGGGAGACCCAATTAGGGGGTCTCCCAATGAATTTGCGCGGCAAATTCATAAAAACCGCCTTTAGAAATCCCTTAGAATTACACGCAATACACCAAGAAGCGCGCAGCTCCCCCAAAAGCTGCGCGCTTCTTTTTTAATGCTATATCTCTCTTTGTTCGATATGATATTTTCCTCGCGGAAAATGATATAACGCTTTATCTGAACGCCAACACCGCGTATGTTACGCCGCTTTCGTTCAGCGATGCCATGCCGCTGCCGTCCGTCGGGGCGGTTTGGGTCTGCCGCACCGTCACCTGCGCCGTGGAAAGCGTCACGCCAAGGCTGTTCTGGCCGCCTGCCGCTATGCCGGCGTATTGCTTTGTGCAGCCCGTCGCCGCCTGCGAAAACGGCTTGTCCACCGCAAAAACGATCACCGCACTCGGACTGAAGCCGAATAAGATCGTGCGCGAGGCCGCACCCGTGCCTGTGTACGTGCGCACCTCCGTCGGCGTATCTAAACGCTTTCTGCGCGTGTCATTTAAATGCAGGTTATCGTTTTGAATGTGCCCGCCAAGCTGCGACTCCATGGCTTCGTTGTCCGCCACAAAATCCACACGGCGCGGCTTGTCCGTCCCCTCCCAAAGGCAAAGGCCGAGAACCGTTGATTTTTTACTTGCTGCCATGTTTCTCCTTTCCGCTCATAAAACGTCGAGCGCGTTCCAAGTCTTGTTTCGAAGGTCGAGCACATTCCACGAGCTCCCCGCCGCGTCCTGTGCGTCCCACGTGTTTTTGCCGAAATCGAACACCAAACTGAGGTGCGCAGGCAAAAACGCGCGCGCTTCGCTTTCCGCCGCCGCTTCGGAAATGCCCATGGTAGAGAGCACATTTATGTTCAGCACGCCGCCCTTTTGCGGGACGAGCTTCCCGTTGATGCCTGCCGCCAAAAGCTGCTTTTGCATCGCTTCCACCGTGTGGTCTGCGGGGGTCACCGCGCCGCGGGTCAGCAGCATCGCGCGCCGGTTTTTCGTGCTGTCCACGGATGGCACCACGCGGAACAGCGATTCAAACGCTTTCAGCCCGTCCTCCTCCGCCGTCTGCACAAACGCGTCGCACCGCACATGAGAAAGCGTATCATACACGAGTTCAAGCCCCTTTGCATACGCCGCAAGCTCTGCCGAAAGCCACTTGTCTTCTCCAAAATACAACCCCGTTTTTTCGAGCATCGCGCGCATGCGGGTTTCCAGTTCCGTCATTTGCCCTCCTTACTGCGTCTCCAACACATTTACAGCGCCCGCCGTGACGATCTCCCCGGCGTTCGGCGTAAAGTCCGCCACGCTCGCCGGCACCGTGCAGTTTTGTGCTACGCCCGTCTCCATCACCGCATGGATTAGCCCCGCCGTCACAAACGGCTCGCCCACCTCAAACGCATTCAGGTACGCCGTGATTGCCGCCGTGCACGATGCTTTCGCATCTTCAAACGCGCACCCGTCCTTCGGCTTCACGTAAACTGTCACCGGCTTTTTCACAGCCACCGCTGCATCCACCGTCACGTCCACACTGATCTCCTTGAGCTTTTCGAGCGTCTCTCCGACTTTTCCGAGCACCTCGTCCGTCACCGCGCCGTTGTCGCCGTACAGGTACACTGCCACCGTGTTCACACCGTTTGCGCGCGGCACCACCTGAACGCTTTTCACGCCCGGTGTCATCAGCGCCGCACGGCGGTACGTCTCCGTGTTCGAGCCGTTCGGCAGTGCGTAAAAGCACCGCAAAAGGCGCGTGCGCAGCGCTTCGTCGTCCTCTTTATCCGCGCCGCCCGTAAACGGCACATCGTTCGTCACGCTTTCAATGCCCGCTGGCGGCGTGATGAGCGTGTTCACCGCACCCTTTGCCGCGTTGCCGCGCCTGCCGCCCAAAACCGCCTGCGCCGCCGCTGTCACCGTCAGTGCGCCTGCGGGCAGCACAGCCGCCTCCATCGTCTCATATTCCACCGCGTTTTCGCCGCTTGCCGCACATACCGTGCCCGTGGGGATCTCCGCCGCGTAGCTCAGCGCTGTTCGGCGCGAAAACGTCAGCGTGCCCACAGATTTCACCGCGTCCTTGCGCACAAGCCCGCGCTCTTCGGCGTGCAGGTCAAGCGCCTCGCCCGCCGCCGTCTGCGGAAAGCAATTCAGCTTCAGCGATTCCGCCGCGCACAGCACCGTATACAGCTCGCCCGCCAGTACCTTCAGACGGATCGAAACGTCCGCCGCGTCCTCGGGTTCCACGCCCGCCAGCGTTTTGTATTCCGCCGCCATGTGCGCATAAATTTCCTCAAATTTCACATTTTCGCCCCTTTCACCGCAATCTCCCCCGTGCCGAGCATCGTCTGGAGTCCGAAGATAAACCGCTCCCCCTCACGCCACACGGAGACCGCCTCAACACCGGCTAAGGGCAACAGCGCCGCCTGCGCATACCGCAGCGCCCGCTCCTCGGCGTGCTCGTCCGCTGCATCCAGCATATAAAACCGGCTGCCGAGCACGCGATCATAGCAAAACGCGCCGCGTTTTAGGCAAATGCGGTTATACGCGCACTGCATAAGCGCGTTAAGCCCCTCGGCCGTCTTCGGCAGCCCTGTCGCCGCCGTCTGCGTTATGCCGTTTAAAATCACGACCTCCACGCTATTCCTCCTTTTTCTCAAACACCTGCCCATTGATGACAACCGTGCCGTCGAGCTTCAATACGATCTCCGCACCGCCCGCGGAAAACAGCCGCACCTCGCCGGGCAAAAGCGCCCCCGCGTCGTTCACAACGCCAAGGCACACACCGCCGGTCATCACAGCCTCCGTATCCTGCGGCACGCTCACCGCCATGCCGTACGGCACCGTTACAGTCGGTGCACGGCGCTCCAGCTCTGTGCAGACGGAAATCTCCCCGCCGCCCGTCGTCACAACGCCCGTTTTCACGCTTTCGGCCTTTTCCGCCGTCTCCTTTTTCGTCAGCCACATGTTCATGCCTCCTTTAAACCGGTTCAAAATGCAGCTCGGTCTTCACGTCTTTCCCGCGCAGTAAAACGTTTTTGGAGATGAGCCGCACCTCGCCAAGCTCCTTCGTCCGCATCGTGTCCCCCATGTTCCCGTCTATATAAGAAGCACACGTCAGCTTTAGTCGCTTTGCCGCCCTGCGGCTTTCATTTAAAAGCGTCGTCGGTGCTGTTTTCGCATAGGCGGAAAGATACCGCACGCGCACCTGCGGGGCCGAAGGGTCGTGATATTCCGCGCTGTATGCGCCCGTCTGCGCATTCTGCACCGTAACGCCGCTCAGTATTTTGTACGGGCAAAAAATCACCTCCCGCGCCGTCACCCGGTCGGGCTGCACCGTTTCCGGCACGTAGCTTTCAAAGTGCACGCCGCCGCTTTTGTCCGCATACGGCGTACAGTTTAGATATCTCTCAGAGAACGTTTGCAGCGCTTCAAAACAGCTCACGCCCTTTTCTACGGTCAAAACGCCCTCCACCGGCCGCCTGTCGCCGCCCACGGCGTGCAGCCCCAGCGGCGTCAGATACATCCGCTCCAAAAGCCGCAGCGAGGGCATTCTGAGCTCCATCGGTGCCGCCTCGTTGTCGAGCAAAAGCGCCGCGCGGCTGCGCAGGGAGAAGACCTCCGTGCGCGCGCCGTTCCGGCATTTCACGCGGTGTTCGTCCACGATGCCGTCAAAAATCACCGCGCCGTCCTTTTTAAGCACCGCCCCTACGGGCTCTTCCGTAAAAAGCCGCTTCCCCGCACTAAACCGCACTGTCAGGCTGTCTGCCACCGTATCCGCGTCGCTTCTTAAAAGCCATTCGCTCGGCTCCGCTTTCAGCGAATGTTTTTCACCGCTCGCAAACACAAACTCAAGCGAAAAATCCGTCACGGAACATGCACCTCCTCGCCGTCTTTCAGCGCCGCAATACACGCGATATGCCGGTTGTTTTCCGCCAAGCGGTCAATCGAAACGCCCGTAAAGTACGCGTAGTCCCACAGGCTCTCGCCCGCCTTCGCACGATACGTGCGGCCCGAGACCGCTTCGCTTTTCCCCGCCGTCTCCACAAAGGCGAACGTGTACGGCACCGTGTTTTTCTCCGGCACGCCGATGAGCGCAAGCTCGCTCAAAACCGCCTCAAACGGCCTGTGCCCCGGCAAGTACAGCGTCTCTGTTTCACCGAAAAGCGCCTCTAACTCGCGGTAAACCGCCATCGCATTCTCCCCGGTGAAGTACCCCTTGCCCGCTACGCGCGCCTTGCGCCTGCCGACCGTCTCCACGCGTTCTTCGCCGTCAACACCCACCGTCTCACGCAGCAGGCACGCCCGCTCGAGTTTTAATTCCGTCGGGTTCACCGGAAACACAAAGCTGCCAAACTGCATCGTCATCAGGTTCATGCAAACCTCCTGTCCGCACGAAGCAGCGCGGGATATCGCCGCTCCTCGCGCTCCAAAATTTCGGAGAGCGCCTGTGCGTTTTTGTTTTCTTCTTCCACCTTATGCCTCCGTTCCGCTTTGTGTTCGCCGTGTGATTTTTTCACACGCACCCGCTTCTATCACAAGCTTATTTTCGCTCGCCGCTTTCAAAACGCAGTGTGTGTACCGCGCGCCGCCCGTTTGCAGTGTGAATTCGCCGGGGAGCGCCTCCTCGCCGCCCGAAAACCCGTGCAGCACAATCGTGTACACCGCTTTGCCCGCCACCGCCGCATACGGATTTTCCTCGCCGATGGCGTAATAGCGCTTGACCTTCGCTTCGTGCGAAATTTTCACCGCGTCCGCCGTAAATACTTTGTCGCCGATTACCACCGCCGCGCGTGCGTTATCCGCCGCACCCGTCGCCGCCTGCACCGTGCAAAGCGTCACAAGGCAACTGAGCGCCGCCGAGTACGTCGTCTCGCTCCGCTTCACACTGCGCAGCGCACACGGCAAAGACGATACCGCCGCACACACCGCGTCAAACAGCCGCGCGTGGTCGTCCCTTTCGCGCGCATACAGCTGCACGCCGAGCACCGTTTCAAACACACCGTCCGCGTTTTCCTCCTGCATCACGCCCACCGTCACCGCGGCACGCTGCGGAAGCCTTTGCAGCGTGCCCGTAAACGCCGGGCGCACCGCGCAGTCCGGCAAAAGCACTTTCAGCTTTTCCGCAAGCGCCGCACTAAGCTCCGTTCCCGTCATCTTTTTCCTCCTTTTCCAGCACCGCGCGCACGTAATGCGCCCCGCAAAGCCCGCTTTTTTCCTCGGCATATAAAACGCGGAACGTCTCGCCGCCCACAGTCAGCCTCGCGTTCTCCGCGCCGCAAAGCACTTTGCCGTCGCCGAAGTAGACATACAGCGGCTTCATCGCCCCGCCGAACGTCTCCGTTTCCGCCTGCAAGGCCGTTTTGTCTTCCTTCAGGCGATGCACAACGCCGCGGCAAACGACCTTCTCGCCGCTTATCTCCGCCGTCATCTGCTGCGCCCTCAAAAATACATTTCTCACACTGTGTCCTCCATCACGCCGAAGTAAAAATCCTCGTCACGCAAAAGCCCGGACACCGCCCGCTCGCACTGCTTTGCATAGGCGAGCGCCCTTTCGCTGCCTTTGTCAAATTCCGCGCGCACCTCGCCCGCCGTCAGGCTTTTCGGCGATGCCGCTTCCTCCAAAAGCCAAAACTGATACGCCGCCTGCGCCGCAGCCGCTGCGCACAGCGCCTCCTCATGCGCGTTTTCTTCCTCCACAGTGCAGCAAAGGCGCGCTTTCAGCCGCTGCACCGCATCGCCGCTCAGCATCAAAAGCAGGTCTTCGCGGTCGTCATTTGTCAAAAGCTTCAGCCGTTCCAGCACGTTTCGTATCTCCATTTGCCCCTCCTTTTTTTATTCGGCAAAGCCGTACCAAAGCGGTACGGCTTGCCAGAATCGAATAAAATCAGTAGCTAAGGCCCTGTGCGGCGCCGCCGTAGATCTGTGCAAAGCCCGCCACGGCGCTCACGGCCGCGCGCTCCATCTGGCGGTCGATAAGCTTGTCGTAGTCGGTCAGCACATCGCCCACCTGCACCATCTCAAGCGCACAGTTCTTGTCGAGCGCAATGATCTTCTTCGCGTCCATGGACGGCACATGGATGAGCGTCGCGCCAAGCGGCGTGATGAGCTTGCCCGCACCCTTAATGTTGAGGCTCGCCTGCGCGTCCTTAAACTCCGTGATCTTAAGGAGCGCCTGCAAAGCAGTCGTTCCGGCCAGGATCGTATTGAAGTTATAGTCGGAAAGCTTGCCCCACAGCGTCACAAGGTCGTTGTAGGTCGGCGCAGCGGTAAGCGCCGTCACGGTGATGCCCGTATTCGTGCCGTCGCCGTTTAAGAGCACGTCCACTGCGTCCTTCATCTGTCTGCGCGCAATGTACGCACCGATCTGGCGCAGAATGACCGTAAAGAGGTCCAGTCTGTGGTGGCGCAGCGCTTCGTAGGAACTGACAATCAGTCTGCCGCGCTTATGCAGCGTCACAAGCGAGCCCGCCGTCTTGATGACCGTCTCCGGAATGGCCGCGCCCTCCGCTACGGGGTCTTCGATCTTCTGGTCAGAAGCCGTCGCCGTCTGCACGGTGCGATAATCGAGCGTGTCGATCTTCGTCACGGTCGCCGCGATGTCCGGCAGGGAAGACGCCATCTCCATGCCCTGGCGCACTGCGCGGGCGACGTATTCCGGGAACAGTGCCGCGCTCTGGGAGGAGGTAAAAAACTTCTCCACGGTGTCGCAGTTCGCACCGCTCACACGGATGCCGAAGCGTTTAAGCTGTCTCTGGTATGCGTCAAGCCCCGCAAACGGTGTGCCCGCGTAGTTCTGGGAGCCGTCCAGCTCCTCCAAAACCTGTGTAAAATTCTTGCCCGGCACGCCGTACATGCCTTTTTCGAGTGTAATGTTTTCAAATGCCATTGTATAGTCTCCTTTCTTAAATGCGGAACGCGCCGTCGTCTGCCGCGTTCGTGTCTTCCGTCTTTTCCGCTGCCAGCTGCGGCATCACAGGCATTTTGCGCTCCGCCACCTTTGCGAGCGCCGCCGCCATTTCTTCCAGTTCTGCAATACCGAGCGACTTTGTGATCGCCTCCGTCAGTCCGCGTTTAAACTCCGGCTGCGCCACGGCGCTCAGCTTATAGATGCGTTCGCACAGCGCCGCACGGTAGCGGTCGCCGCACTCCGCGCGGTCGAAAAGCGCTTTCAGCTCCGTTTTGAGCATGTTGAGCTCCTCCTTTGCCACCGTCACGCTGTCTTCGCCGTCCGCGAGCTTTTTTACAATGTCGTACACCGTTTTGACCTCCTTTTTCTTCTCCGATTCTTCAAAGCGCGGCGAAAATTTCTTCACCACGCCTGCCGCGCGCTGTGCAGGCACTGCCACGAATGAGAATTCATACGCGTCCGCCGCGCCGCTTAAAATACGCACACAGCGCTTGCCGTTGTACGTCTTCCCCGGCACGTGCACACAGCTTTCCGCGCCGCACACGGAGCACACGCGCTTTTTCACTGCGCATCCCACGCTGACTTCCTTGCGTATGCCGCTTTCAATGGATTCAATAAACGCCTTCGTCCCGTCGTTTCGCGGCACATACGCCTGTGCAGTGAGCTGCGCATACGGCTCGTTTAAAGATGTTACCTTTCCGGGAATTTCCTTCACCGCAGCGTCAAACACGCGCGCCGTCTGATTTTTGCTCGTCGGCTCGTGGTCTAAAATGCCCGTCTTGCCAACAAACAGCTTCGCAAGCTCCTCGAGTGTCTCTTTCGTAAAGCACTCACCGTCTCTATCCACCTCGTTGTCGCACAAAACGACCGAAAACGTGTACACCTCCTCCGGCTTATAGGCGCGGCGCGTGTAAAGGTTGATCTTCTCCATCGCCGCTTTATCCGGCTGTACCGCCGTTACCGTTTCGCTCAAGCTTCCCCCTCCTTTAAAAGCTGCTCCGTCTTCGCCATGAGATACGCCGCGTTCGCGTGATCGACTTCGTCCTGCATCGTGATCTCGTTCCAATCGATTTCCACCGTGTCGTCAAGACCATTTAGCCGCAGCCACGTTTTGCAGATCTTCAAAACCGCCGGCTCCAAAATTCTGCGGTACGCCGTCAGCTCGCTCGTCAGCATGTCCGCCTGCTGGCTCGACATGCGCTCCGTCGAAGACCACGAAAGCCCCAGCAAAAACGGCGGAATGCCCATTTTCGCCACAATCTGCTCCAGCATCTGCCGCACGGGCACTTCGCTGTCCATCTGCTGCCCGTCCGCGCCGATGGCTTTAATTTGCACGTCGCCCACCGCCACAAAGTCACTCACGCCGGGGCCGTGCATCGCACGGCTCCACTCCTTTGCAAGCTGCCCCGCGCGGTCACCCGCGTTCATGTAGCCCTCGTTTTTGCACGTCACCGCAAAGCGCACATTGCCCATACGCTCCCAGTTGATGCCAACGGTGCGGTAAATTTTCAAAAGCACCTCGCTCACAAACGGCAGGCCCTTTAAAATGGAGCTTCCCACCGCGCTGCCCGGCATCGGGTTTAACGCCGAAGTCAAAATGAGCTCCGGGTAGCGGCACGGCTCCGCACGCCCGTCCCTTACGACGAACACACCCGTTTCAAGCGGCGAGATGAGCCGAATCTCGAGGTCTTCGAGCGACGCATTATACAGCGCCCGAATTTCCCCGTTTGCGAGTACGATCTCCCCAATTGCATTGCCATACGTTAAAAGCTGCTCAAAATAGACCGATAAAAAGTTATCGATGCCCATGTTGCAGCCGTTTACGGGCACGGTTTTTAAAAACCCGCGCAGCGCGTTTTCCGTGTGCTTTTCGGGGCAATACACCTCAAACCCGCCGATAAGACGCACCAGCTTGTAGATTGCCGCGTCGATGATCGGCACCTGCTCGCGCAAGGCACGGTACAGTGCACGTTCGCCTGCCGTCACCGGCAGTACCGGCGGGTACCCGCCCTGCGTCTGCACCGAAACGGCCGTGCGCTTCTCCTTTTTCAAAAATCCCAAATGCTAACTCCTTTCCCCGTCTTCCTTTGCACCGCGCAGGCAAAGCTTTCGCCCGCGCCGAGCACCGTGGAGACAAAATAGCGGATGTCGTCCATGGCATGGTCATTCTCCTTCACAGGCACATCCCGCGCGCCGTCGTCTGCCCAGCGGTAGAGGGAAAACTCCCGCACCGCGTCCACGCAGCCCGTTGTCACCTTGATCTGCCCCGTGCGCAGCGCCGTTGCCGTCATGCGGATGCCGTTTAAAACGTCGTTTTTCGCCGCCGTCACTGCAAAACCACGGCTCTGCAAAAGTGTGATAAAGCTCGCCGCCGAGGGGTCGCATACGATGACATTGGGCGTTCTGCCGCAAATGAGCTCCAAAAAGCCCTTAAAGTGCTCCTCGTCCGTGCGCCGCGTGTTTTCAAGCCGCGCGTCAAAGTAATACTCGTCTGCGCGGTACCACACGCCGCACAAAAGCCCCCAAAGGCCCATGGAGGTCGGGTTTACCGTGCCGTAATCGATGGACACCGCGTACCGCTCAAAATCCGCTTTCGGCACTTCGCACAGGAGGTCAAGCGCAAACGGGTAAATCAGTCCTGTCGCCGCCGTCCACTTGCCCTCGATGAACCGGCTGTAAAACGCGCCGGAAAACATCGTTCGGTAGCGCTTGCGCACGTCTTCACTCAGCGACGGATTATCCTCCATCGTAAAGTGTAAATACAGCGCGTTTCGGCTCTCGGCTTTTTGTATCCACTCGCGGTAAAACCAGTGCTGCGGGTGCTCCGGGTTGCAGTTGAACCACAGCTTCGCGTTTTTTAGCGAGCAGCGCGCAATGCCCTGCTCCACAAAAGAGCGCGGCATCAGCGCCACCTCGTCAAACAAAACGCCGCCGAGCGTCATGCCCTGAATGAGCGCCGCGCTCGATTCATCTCGTCCGCCGAAAAGGTAAAAGCGGTTTTCTCTGCCCTGATACGATAGGATAATCTCGTTCTCTGCCTGCCGCACACGCATGGAAAAGCCCATAGATTTTAGCTTTGGTATAAGCTCCGCGACCACATTTCTCCGCACAGAACGGATCGTTTTGCCGCACACCGCAAAGCTCGTATTTTGAAAGCGTGCCATCGCCCACAGAAAAAAGGATATCCCCATACAGGTGGTTTTGCCGCTGCGCACCGCGCCGTCGCAGATGACGGCAAGCTTATCCCGGTGCGGGCTTTTTTCGCCCCACCAGCATAAGACCTGCATCTGCTTTTCGGAAAACGGCGTCACGGCTTATCCCCGTCTTTCAGCGCCGCCGCACCGCTTTCAATGGCGGAGAGCAGCGCCTGTGCACCCGTCCCGCTCGTCTCGAGCTCACTGAGGAGCCGCAGCGCTTCGATCCGGTCGAAAAACCGAATTTCCATGCCGCCGTTTTTCGGTCTGCGAATTTCGGAGACGGCGAACAGATCCATGTTTTTCAGCGTGCGCGGGTTCACGTCCTCGCAAAAGAGCAGCCTTACGGCATCATGAATGCCGCCGAACGCCAATCTGCGAAAGCCCTCCTTCGCCGTTTCGTTCACCATGTTCCACATCCTCTCTGAAAGTTTTGAAGCGCCAAACGGCGTTCGTTTTTTCGCCCGCCTGTTTGTCTCTTCACCCATACCCCCAAAACGCAGAAAAGTTTCCCTCAAAAGGGAAACTTTTCAAATTCATGTCCTCCGATGTCCTGCAATGTCCTACAATGTCCTCTGATGTCCGGCGATGTCCGGCGGTTTTTATTCAATTTCAGGCTCCCTCTGATTGAGGAAAAGGAAGAGATAACGCGCATCAACGCATGCTCACAGCTATATAAAAAGGGCGGCATGGAGCCGCCCTTTCAGGGAACCTATGCAACTGGGTTTCCTATGGCTAAACAGTCCCCCGGACTGTTCAAGCAATGCAAAGCATTGCTTTCTACCATTCCTGGTCTTTTGTTAGGCAATAAAATTTCGCTTTCTGCGGAAAGCGACTTAGGGCGCTGCCCTAAGAACCCGCAAGTTTTCTGAAGAAAACTTGACAAAAGACTTTATTTATCGTTCTCCGTGAGCACATCGTGCATCAAAAACGGCAGACATTTTTCGAATTTCACGCCCCAAATGGTGTTGTCACCGCACGCTTTTCTCGTTTCTTCTATGCACTTTGCGGTGTACCGCACGGCGGCGGCACAGGCCTCCTTTACCGTTTTGCCGTTTAACATCGCCCCCAGCATCACGGCCGCGAAAATATCCCCCGTGCCGTGGTATTTACCCGGCACGCGGTCGGAAAGCACCAGCGCCGTCTCGTCTTTTTCCCTATCGTAGCACGCCGCGCCGATTTTCTCCCCGTCCGTATACGCACCCGTCAGAATGACGGTCTTCGGCCCAAAGTCGGAAAGGGCTTTCATTACTCTTTTAAGCTCCTTTTCGTCATACGGCCCGTCCTTAAACGGCTCGTGCAAAAGGCAATACGCCTCTGTCATGTTCGGCGTTAAAATGTCCGCTTTTTCGCAAAGCCTCGTCATGCTCTGCGCCGTTTCTTTATTAAAAATGCCGTACAGCGTGCCGTTGTCGCCCATCACGGGGTCTACAAGGCGCAGCGGACGGCTGTGTTCGTCCGTAAACAGCTCGAAGATTTCCCGCACAGTGTCAATCTGCTCGCGGCTGCTGAGGTACCCGGAGCAGATGCCCTCAAACTCGGCCCCCTCGCGCTTCCAGTGCTGTGCCGTTTTCAGCATATCGTCCGTCAAATCGCGATACACGGGATCTTTAAAGCCTCCGTGTGTGGAAAGCACCGCCGTCGGCAGCACGGATGTCTCGCACCCCAAGGCGGACAGCACCGGCAGCATCACCGTAAGCGAGCATTTTCCCGCACCGGAAAGATCGTTGATGACCACCGCGCGGCGCGGTTTTTCTTCTGTATTTAAAAACTGCATCGGATTTTTCCCTCATTTCAAAAGTATTTCCGCTTTTATTGTAACCGCGGCGGAAAATAAAGTCAATTAGCGGTTTACAGGTGAAAAAAAGAATGGTAAAATAAAGGGGTACACGTACAGGCATGCCCTGCACCCGCGAAAGGAGCTTTCTATGAAAACCGAAAAGCAACGCAAGCTCATCGTTCGCATCGGCGCGGCGATTTTGGCCGGGCTGATGATCCTCTCGGCATTTTCCGCCGTACTATTCAGTTGAATACATTCAACCGTAGAAAAAATTAACCCCTTGAAAATACATTGTAAAGGAATGATCCACCCATGAGTAAACCGAAGTATTATATTTCGACGGCTATCGCCTACACCTCCAGCCGCCCGCACATCGGCAACACGTATGAGATCGTGCTCGCCGACAGCATTGCGCGCTATAAGCGCATGGAGGGCTACGATGTCTACTTCCAGACCGGCACGGACGAGCACGGCCAGAAGATTGAAGAAAAGGCCAATGCCGCCGGCATCACCCCGAAGGAATATGTCGACAACGTCGCGAAGATTGTCAAGGCGAACTGGGACGTGATGAACACTTCCTACGATAAATTCATCCGCACCACGGACGATTACCACGAAAAGCAGGTACAAAAGATCTTTAAAAAGCTCTACGAGCAGGGCGATATTTATAAGGGCCACTACGAGGGCATGTACTGCACGCCGTGTGAGTCCTTCTTCACCGAGTCCCAGCTTGTCGACGGCAAGTGCCCGGACTGCGGCGGCGAGGTCAAGCCCGCAAAGGAAGAAGCGTACTTCTTCAAGATGAGCAAGTATGCAGACCGCCTCATCGACTACATCAATAAGCACCCGGAGTTCATTCAGCCGCCGCAGCGCAAAACGGAAATGATGAACAACTTCCTCCTGCCCGGCCTGCAGGATCTCTGCGTTTCCAGAACCTCCTTCAAGTGGGGCATTCCGGTCGATTTTGACGACAAGCACGTCGTGTATGTTTGGCTCGACGCGCTCACAAACTACATCACCGGCATCGGCTACGACTGCGACGGCAACTCCACCGAGCAGTTCAAGCGTGATTGGCCGGCAGACCTGCACCTCATCGGCAAAGACATCATCCGTTTCCACACCATCTACTGGCCGATTTTCCTCATGGCGCTCGACCTGCCGCTGCCGAAGCAGGTGTTCGGTCACCCGTGGCTTCTGATGAACGGCGGCAAAATGAGCAAATCGAAGGGCAACGTCATTTACGCAGAAGACCTTGTAGACCTCTTCGGCGTAGACGCGGTGCGCTATTTCGTCCTGCACGAGATGCCGTTTGAATCCGACGGCACCATCACGTGGGATCTGATGATCGAACGCACGAACTCCGACCTTGCAAACACGCTCGGCAACCTTGTAAACCGCACCATTTCCATGACAAACAAGTACTTCGGCGGCGTTGTAGAGAACAAAAACGTCGTAGAAGATGTCGATAACGACTTAAAGAGCGTTGTGCTCGCCACAAAGAACAGCGTGCAGACGAAGATGGATCAGCTGCGCGTGGCAGATGCCATTTCCGAAATCTTCACGCTCTTCAAGCGCTGCAATAAGTACATTGACGAAACGATGCCGTGGGCGCTTGCAAAGGACGAAGCGAAAGCCGACAGACTTTCCACCGTTCTCTATAATCTTGTGGAAAGCATCACGATCGGCGCGGCGCTCCTCACGCCGTTTATGCCGGACACCGCAGAGAAGATCGTCGCACAGCTCGGCACGACCTTGCGCGCATACGATACGCTCGATACGTTCGGCGTTTACCCGAATGGGGGTAAAGTAACAGACAAGCCGGAGATTCTCTTCGCCCGTATCGATCCGAAGGAGATGGACGAGAAGATTGCCGCTGTGGAAGCGAAGTACGCTCCGAAGGAAGATCCGAAGAAGGAAATTGAGGGTCTTGCCCAGATCAATATTGAAGACTTTGCAAAGGTTGAGCTGCGCGCCGCAAAGGTCGTTGCCTGCGAGCCGATCAAGCGTGCAAAGAAGCTCTTGAAGCTCACGCTCGACGACGGCACCTCCACACCCCGCACAGTCGCGTCCGGCATCGCGAAGTGGTATAAGCCGGAAGACCTCATCGGTCACACCGTCATTGTCGTCGCGAACCTGAAGCCCGCCGTGCTCTGCGGCGTGGAAAGCCAGGGCATGATCCTTGCGGCAGACGCAGGCGAGGACGATGTGCGCGTCGTATTTGTGGACGGCACCCCGGCAGGCTCCAAAATTCGCTAAGGAAAATCTCTATGATATTTGATTCCCACGCACATTACGACAGCGAGCAGTTCGACATCGACCGTGACGAGCTGCTCGGCTCCGTACTGCCGCAAAAGGGCGTCGTTGCGGTCATCAATATGGCAGCCGATTATGAAAGCCTCAAAAAAACCGTGGCGCTCTGTGAAAAATACGATTATATCTACGGTGCAGTCGGCATCCACCCGGAGTGCGCAAACGACCTGCCCGATAACTGGCTTTCGGACGTGGAAGCGCTGCTTTCCCACCCGAAGATCGTCGCCGTCGGCGAGATCGGCCTCGACTACCACTGGGAGGACGAGTGCCCGCGCGAAAAGCAGAAAGAGGTGCTTATCGCCCAGCTGGAGCTCGCGAAAAAACACGACCTGCCCGTTGTCATCCACGACCGCGAGGCCCACGGCGATATGATGGACATTCTGCGGAAATACAAGCCGAAGGGCGTCGTGCACTGCTTTTCCGGCAGTGCGGAATTAGCACAGGAGACCGTAAAGCTCGGCATGTACATCGGCCTTGGCGGTGTTGTGACGTTTAAAAACGCGCGCCACAGCGTGGAGGTGGCAAAGGCCATCCCGCTCGACCGCCTTTTGACCGAAACGGACGCGCCCTACATGGCGCCCGTGCCATTCCGCGGCAAGCGCTGCGACAGCTCCATGATCCCCTACGACGCGGCGAAGATCGCCGAAGTGCGCGGCATCACGGCGCAGGAGGTTTTGGAGACCGCCTGCGAAAACGCCTGCCGCCTTTTCGGTATCACGCTGCCGAGCGCCGCAAAATAAAAGGAGCGATCATCTTGACCATCACGTATGAATACGGCGATAACCTCTACATCAACGTCACGAACCAGTGCCCGAACGCGTGCGACTTCTGCCTGCGCAACAACAGCACGGGCAGCCTGTATGCGGATAACCTCTGGTACGAGGGCGCGGAGCCGACAAAAGAGGAAATCTTAGCCGACCTTAAAAAACGCGACCTGAATTCATATGCAGAGATCGTCTTCTGCGGCTACGGCGAGCCTGCCTGCCGCTGGGACGACATGCTTTGGCTTGCCGCGCGCTTAAAAGAAATGGGCAATTACACCCTGCGCGTCAACACGAACGGCCTTGCAGATTGCATCACCGGGCGCAACGCCGCGCCGGAAATGCACGGGCTTTTGGACATTGTGTCCATCAGCTTAAACGCGCCGACCGCCGAAAAGTACGATGCGGTATGTCACTCGAAATACGGCCCCGAGGCGTTTAATGCCATGCTGCATTTTACGGCAGAAGCCGTGAAAAACGTACCGCATGTGGTGATGACGGTCGTCAGCACCATGCCCGCAGAGGACATTGAAGCCTGCCGCAAGCTGTGCGAAAACGCCGGCGCCAAGTTCCGCGTACGCGAGTATATCTCCGAATAACTGCATAAAATAACGAAAGCAGAGTGCTCAATCCGAACACTCTGCTTTTTGTTTTGTGATTTTAGTTCAATTTAATCTTGAATGTGATCGGCTTATCGGACGTGTAGTTCGTCTTGATATGCAGCCCGTTTTCGTCGCGCGTCCACGCGGGTGCATCGTCTGTGCCGAGCACCGAAACGCTCTCGACTAAACCGTGGTACACCGTACCGGCGGTGTGCTCCTGCATACGCAGGGAGTGAATGTGGTATTCGCCGTTGTCGTTCGCCTTCAGCGCGATGGCAAAGAGCGTATCTCCCTTTGCCGTAAAGCGGAAATCCTCGCCCGTAAAGTTCTTTTTCACGCCGTCGGAAAAGCCGCCGTCCTGCACCTTTGTGGGGCCTTCGCCGAACGTCCTCCACACGTGTGTGTCATAAATTGCTTCGCCGTTCACCTGCATCCAGTCGCCGATGGCAGTCAGCACCGCGGTGTCCTCACCGGAGATGGTTCCGTCCGCTTTCGGGCCTACGTTTAAAAGCAGCGCACCGTTTTTGCTGACGATGTCCACAAGGTCGCAGATGATGTCCCCCGCCGGGCGGAAGTCGTTGTTTTCCGTGTAGCACCAGGAGTTCAGCGCAATGGCGGTATCGGTCTGCCAGAAATACGGCTTGATGTCCGCCATTTGCCCGCGCTCAATATCCGGCACCGCCGTGCCGAACATGTACGCGTCGAATTTATAATCGATGGCAACCTCCTCGCCCCATTCCGCAGCGCGATTATAATAGTACGCCGCCGCTTTTTTTGAGGTACGGCTTTGCCGCCTCCTGCTGAATCCACCAGTCAAAATAGAGAATTTTCGGGTGATAATTGTCGATGAGTTCGCACGTGCGCACAAGCCAGTCTTCCATGAATTCTTCAGAGGGCTTGCCGTCGATGGCATCGAAATTCTCCGGGTCGGGCATGGAGGGCCAATAGAGGTCGTCGCGGTCCGGGTTTTGCGGCATATCGCTCTCAAACTTTTTGCCGTTGCTCATGAAGAACCAGTGCTCAATGCGGTGCGAGGATACCCCAAGCGTCATGCCCTGCGCTTCCACGGCCGCTTTCAGCTCGCCGACTATATCGCGCTTCGGTCCCATCTCATAGGCGTTCCAATGTGAAATATTTGAGCGGTACATCTGGAAACCGTCATGGTGCTCCGCCACCGGTACAACGTATTTTGCGCCCGCCTTTTTAAAAAGCGCAGCCCATGCGTTCGGGTCGAATTTCTCGGCCTTAAACATCGGAATGAAATCCTTGTAGCCGAAATCCTTGTGTGCACCATAGGTTTTGATATGGTGCTCGTAGACCTTGGAGCCCTCTATGTACATGTTGCGCGGGTACCATTCGCTGTCAAACGCCGGCACGCTGTACACGCCCCAGTGGATGAAAATGCCGAACTTCGCCTTTTGATACCACTTCGGCGTCTGCCAGCTTGAAAGGGACGCCCACGTGTCTTTGTACGGTCCCTTTTCGATCACGTCGTCAATGCTCTGCAATGCTTTTTTCATATCGATCATACTATTTTCCTCCCAAAAGGAACTTTTCTCTAAGAGATTTTTCTCTTTCCCATTATACCAGCACATCAGAAATTTGCAAGACAAAAGCCGACGGAAACCCGCCGGCCTTTTGCTGTTATTTGTTTCTGTAATAGACATCGTTTAATTCTTTGAGCCACTTTTTGTCGATGCCGTCGAGTTGCTCCTGCGTGACGCGGAACGCCCAGTTGCCGTTCGGCACGCCGGGCACGTTCATTTTTGTGTCCTTGCCGAAGCCGCAGAGGTCCTGCACCGGCACAATGACCGTATTCGCGGGGCTCTGCCACAGCGTGCGGATGACGGCGTGGCAAGAAGCACTTTCGCTGCCGCCGACCGCCCAGTCACCGCCGGGGAACGCGCAGTATTTCAGCGCATGCTCGCGCTCATACGGCTGTGCCTCCCACAGCCAGCCGAGCACGGTGTTGTTATCGTGCGTGCCGGTATAGGCCACGCAGTTTTTCGGGTAGTTGTGCGGCATGTGCATGTTGTCTTTGCCTTCCATAAACGCAAACTGCATCACGCGCATGCACGGCAGCTGCGTTTTTTCCAGCAGGTCGATCACACCGTCGTCGATGATGCCGAGGTCCTCGGCAATGATCTTTGGATTTTTGAACGTGCGGTTCACGGCGTCGAAGAAATCCGTCTTCGGGCCGTCGAGCCACTGCCCTTCTTTGGCGGTCTCCGCTTCGGCGGGCACGGCCCAGTAGGCGGAAAAAGCGCGGAAGTGGTCGATGCGCACGGCGTCAAACAGCTTAAAGCACGCGCCGAGGCGATCCATCCACCAACGGTAGCCGTCTTTTTTCATCTCTGCCCAGTTATAAAGCGGGTTGCCCCACTTCTGGCCGAACTCGCTGAAATAATCCGGCGGCACGCCCGCCACATTCTTCGGCTCGCCGTCCTCTGTCAGATCGAACAGATGGCGGTTCGCCCACACGTCGGCACTGTTTCTCGCAACGTACATCGGCAGATCGCCGATGATCTCCACCCCTTTGCTGTTTGCATATTTTTTGATCTTCTTCCACTGCTCGAAGAACGTGTACTGGATGAACTCCATGAAAAGCACGGTCTCGGCCTGCTCCTCCATCGCTTTCGCGACGGCTTCGGGGCGATGAAGCTTCAGGTCTTCGTCAGCCCAGTCATACCACTCTGCGCCGATATTCGCTTCTTTCAAGATGATATACAGCGCGTAGTCCGGCAGCCAGCTCTTGTTTTCCTCGGCGAACGCGCGTACCTTATCGCGGTAGGCTTCGTCCGCACGGGTAAATGCGCGGTATAAGACCGGAATGCGGCGCAGCTCCAGAAAATCGAACGCGGCGGAATACGGGTTTGCATACATCTGCTCGCGCAGCTCGTCGTCTGTCAGTAAGCCCTCGTCGCGCAATTGCTCGAGGTCGATGAAATTGCGGTTGCCCGCAAACGCCGAAATGCTGGCATACGGCGAATTGTACGCGTCGGTCGGCGTGAACGGCAACACCTGCCAATAGGTGCAGCCGGTGTCACTCAAAAAGTCGATGAACTCTTTCGCTTCCTTACCAAAGCAGCCGATGCCGTAGGCACCGGGCAGGGAGGAAACGTGCATCAGCACACCGCTTGCTCTTTTATTCATGGACTTCTCCCTTCTTTTGCATAAATTGCTCAAATATTGAGATATTATATCTCATAAACTTGTATAAGTATACCATACTTTATAAGGCTATTCAATGGTAATCTTACACAGATTTCAGGGAGAACTTTTGAATTGTACGTCATTCGATCAGGAGCACCACGGCGCTTACGTCGTCCTCGTGTCCGTCTGTGCGGTCTTTTACGGCGCGCTCCACAATGCGCTCGGAAAGCGCCTGCGGGTCGTCGTCCTCATAGTTTGCAATGAGGTCGCATAGCCACTCCGTGCCGGAAGCCGTCACGCCGTCCGAGACCATGACGAGCATATCGCCCGCATCGAGGTCTTTTTCGCTGCGGGCAAAGGCGATTTCCGGCAGAATGCCCACGGGCACGCTTTTGGCTTCCAGATACTCCGTCTTCTTGCGCCTGCGCAGCACCGTGCCCGCCGCGCCCGCCTTGCGCAGGGAGACGTGCCCCGTAAAGAGGTCGATGCACGCAACATCCAGCGTTGCAAGCGACTCCTCCCCGCCCTTTGCGAGCATGGCGGAGTTGATCATCTTCAGTGTGCTCTCAAATCCGATACCGGCTTTGAGAAGCGACTGCGCCATACCCGCGGTCATTGTGCCATCCACAGCTGCCCGGCCGCCCGTGCCCATGCCGTCGCTTAAAACCGAGATATACCGCCCGCTGCCGTCCGTGAACGCCTCGGCGCAATCGCCGCAGAGAGACGCGCCGTTTGCTGCGTGCTGCGCAAAGCCGCGCTGCACGGCGTAAACGGGCTTCTGGCACATTTGCAGCTTTAAGGTATCGCCCGCCGCCGTCACGCTCGGCTGGGTGAACGTGCGCCCGCACGCGCCGGAGATCTCGCGTGTCAGCTGCCCTTTGTTGATGTGCACCCCGTGTGTGCGGCAAATGTTTGCTTCAATCGTCATGCGGCCGAATTTATCGATGCGGCAGCAGACTTCAATCGGCGTGAGCTCGCGGTGGCGCAAGACCTCGCGCACCTGCTCTGCACTGTCCTCATCAAAGCGCTGGTACTGCTCGAATTCCTCCGCCATGTCGCCGAGCATCTGCGCCGTGGAGCGGAAATGTTCTTCGACGATGGCGCGCACCTGTTCGGCGCGCATACGGGCGCTTTCTTTTGCCAAAAGCTCGCGGTATTCGCCGTTTACGGCGTCTCTCAGCTCCATGGCACGGTTGCAGCGCGTCAAAAACGGCACATCAAAGTCGCTGCGTTCGATTTTGCCGCGCTCCCGCAGCGGATACGAAAGCCGCGAGAACGTTTTTTGGGTCTCGTCGCGATTTTTGCGCCAGCACACTGCGCATTGGCTGCACCCGGTGCAAACCTTCTCCGCCGCGCGGCCGTACACATGCGGCAGGTCAGCCGCCGCGGTCGTCTCCAACTTTTCCGAGATGCGATCTACGGAATCCGATGCGCTGCGCATGGCTTCCGCCGTATACCGCAGGCGCAAAATAACGTTTTTTCTAAGAGAATCGCCCGGCAGCCTGTCCCCGTGCGCGGTGAATAAACTGGAAAGCCGTCGGCTCTGCGGCAAAAGCATGTATAAAATGGAGGCCGCGGCCACCTCCACCGCGCCGTAAAACACCTGCGAAGTGCTGTTCACCTGCAAGGATGCGATGCCGTTTGAAATGACGAACGCCACCGCCACGGCGAATTTGCCGAGTGGCGAGAACACGCCGGCCATCAGCCCGCCGAGGCCGTACGCGCCGGAGAGATACGAAAGCCCCGCCGTGGAGAGCCCCTGCACCGTGCCCGCCGCAATGCCCGCCACCGCGCCGCCCGCAAGCCCGCCGATGCGCGCGCAGACGAGTACCGTCAGCACGATGAGCACGCGCCCGACGGAAATGTGCGAGACGGTCACGTTTGAAAACGAGAGCAGCAAAACGCCGAGCGAGACGATAACAGCCGCCACGTCGCCGCTGTCAAACACGGCGGTCTCGCGGTGGGTCTCCAAAAGCTGCACGGTGCGGCGCAGAAAATACGCCGTGCCCGCCGCCAAAAACGACTCCGCAATGTACATGGCGAGCACATTTGAAAGCGAGCCGTTTAAAAACACCATGGCGATGCCCGTCGAAAGCAGCGGCAAAAATGCCGTGACCGGTGCGAAGACCGGGTGGTCGCGGATGGACTTTAACTCCGACAGCGACCATCGGATGGCCCCCACGGCGAGCAAAGCCGCGATGTAGCGCGCGGGGATATCCACGGGCGACGGGAACAAGTAGCCCACCGCACCGCCGAGGATGACCGCCCACATGGTCGAAAACGGCGCTGCCGCCGCGCCTGCCGCCGCAAACGGCGCGTATTTGCCGAAGACGAGCCCGCGCGCCGTTAAAAAGCCCGCAAGGCCGCCCGCCATCAGCCATACCGCCCTGCGCACATACGGCACGGTAAGGGCCGCGCTTATGCGGTCCCGCACTCTTAAAACTGCTTTTTCCTCCATTGTCTTTTCCGCCCTTTCCTGCACTTTGTCTTTTCTGTGCTACCATTATACGAAGCCTTGCCCGCAGGAAAACACGAAACAGGCAGGCGGGTTTTAGGATTGTTTTGTGAAAAGCACAAGGTTTCTGTCGCCGCGCCTTTCATGCGCATTTTCCTTGTCGGTTTCTCTTGCTTCCCACGTGGAAATTTACAGTTTTCCGGCTGTGCCGACTTGACAAACCGCAAAAAAGGGCTTAGAATAGCGGTAATATCAAAACCGATGATTGGAAATAGTACCCGATGCAAAACGGCAAAGAGAGCCCCTTTCGGTGAGACGGGGTGCGGGCTGCGCGGCGAATGGCTCCATGAGGGCGGGCGGGAAAATCGCCCGACGTTTGGCCGCGTTAGAAGCCAAGCCGTAACTACGGCTGTAAAGCGGGCGTTTATGCGCCAATTTGGGTGGTACCGCAGGAATTTGACCTCTTGTCCCTTGTTTTAAGGGCGCAAGAGGTTTTACTTTTTGGGGTGCATCTGAAAAGTCAAAAACTTGTCTATTCCACAAATACGGACGGTTTCTGCGTTGAAAATCCTCGGCAGCCGGAAGGCTTCCTGCGGTTTTCGCCTTGAACCCGCCTCGTCTTTGCGAAATATCCTGCGTTTCCTTTGTTTTCAGATACACCCGTAAAAGCCTGAAAGTGCAAAATCAAATGAATCATATAGAAAGGTGACGTTACGATGGAATACAAATTTTCAGACCGCGTGCTCACGTTAAAGCCCTCGGCAATCCGTGAAATCTTTAAATACGCCGCTGACCCGAGCTATGTTTCGCTTTCCGCCGGCAACCCTGCGCCGGAAGCGTTCCCGTCTAAACAGCTTGCCGCCATTTCCGCAAAGCTGATGGAAGAAGAGCCGATTTTGGCGCTCCAGTACAGCACAACGGAGGGCTACCCGCCGCTTTTACGGCATCTTAAGGACTACATGAAGTCCTCCAAAAACATCGGCACCGAGGATGACGGCGTGCTCGTCACAAGCGGCGCACAGCAGATCATGGATCTGTTCACAAAATCCATCTTAAACGAAGGCGAAACCGTTATTTGTGAAGCGCCGAGCTTCATCGGCTCTTTAAACGACTTCCGTTCCTACAAAGCCAAGCTCGTCGGCATCCCGATGGACACGGACGGCATGAACATGGAAGCGCTGGAAAAGGCGCTCGAGACCGAAAAGAACGTGAAGTTCATCTATACGATTCCAAACTTTCAAAACCCCTCCGGCATCACGATGAGCCTTGAAAAGCGTCACCGCCTGTATGAGCTTGCCAAAGCGCACGACGTAATGATTCTGGAAGACAACCCCTACGGCGACCTTTACTATGAAGGCGAGCCGCTGCCGAGCATCAAGTCGTTTGATACGGACGGCATCGTCCTCTACGCCGGTTCGTTCTCTAAGGTCATCTCCCCCGGTATGCGCGTGGGCTACGCCATCGGCCCAAAGCCGGTTCTCGCCAAAATGACCGTCTGCAAGCAGGGGCAGGACGTGCACACGAATATCTGGTCGCAGGTTCTGTGCTACCGCTTCATGACGGAATATGACTTTGACGCGCATCTTGCGGGGCTTAGAAAAATCTACACGAAAAAGCGCGCTTTGCTCCTTGACCTCATGGAAAAGCACCTTGCGCCGTACATCACGTGGGACCCGTTCAACGGCGGTCTGTTCGCGTGGTGCCACCTGCCGAAGGGCATTGACATGATGGAATTCGTACAGAAAGCGCTCGAAAAGAAGGTTTGCGTTGTGCCGGGCACCGCATTTTTGACGGATGAAAACGAGCCGTGCGACGCGTTCCGCATCAATTTCTCCACCCCGACCGATGAGCAGCTCACAAAGGGCATCACGCTGCTTGGCGAGACCATCCGCGAGATGGTGGAAAAATAAAGGATATCAGAGAGGAAAATCACCATGGAAAATACCGTAAACACCACACCCGAAACAAAAAAGAAGCGCGTTTTGAGCATGATTCAGCCGACGGGCATGTTCACGCTCGGCAACTACCTCGGTGCGCTGAAGAACTTCGTCGCGCTGCAGAACGACTATGAATGCGTGTACGCGCTTGCCGACCTGCACGCCATCACCGTGCGCCAGAACCCGGCGGAATTCCGCAAAAACACGCTTTCCGCCTACGCGATGATGCTCGCGCTCGGCATCGACCCGGAAAAGAGCATTTTCTTCATCCAGAGTCAGGTGCCGGAGCACGCACAGCTTGCATGGGTATTGAATTGCTACACCCAGTTCGGCGAGCTCTCCCGCATGACGCAGTTTAAGGATAAATCCGCAAAGCACGCCGATAACGTAAACGCGGGGCTGTTCACTTACCCGAGCCTGATGGCGGCGGATATTCTGCTTTATAACGCCGATTACGTGCCGATCGGTGCTGACCAGAAGCAGCACCTTGAGCTTTGCCGCAACATTGCGGAGCGCTTTAACGGGCTTTACTCCCCGACATTCGTCGTGCCGGAGGGTCTTATCCCGAAGACCGGCGCGCGCATCATGTCTTTGCAGGACCCGACGAAGAAGATGAGCAAATCCGATGAAAACACGGCGGGCTTCATCACTATGCTCGATACCCCGGCGGAGATCATGAAAAAGTTCAAACGTGCTGTCACGGACAGTGAAGCCCGCGTCTACTACGGCGAAAACAAAGCCGGCATCAATAACCTGATGGGCATTTACAGCTGCATTACGGGCAAAAGCTATGACGAGATTGAAAAGGAATTCGAGGGCCGCGGCTACGGTGATTTCAAGACCGCCGTGGGCGAAGCCGTCGTCAAGGAGCTCGAGCCCATTCAGGCGCGCTATAACGAGCTCATCAAGGACAAGGCATACCTTGAAAAGTGCTACAGCGAGGCCGCGCCTCGTGCAGAGGCCATTGCGCGCCGTACTTTGCAAAAGGTCATGAAGAAAGTGGGGTATTTGCCGGTCGCACACTGAGCATACGGGAATTGACAATTTCTTTCTAAGCCAGTATAATGGACATGGAAATCGAAAAGCCGCAGCGGTCTGTTTCCGCGCGGCTTTTTTCTTGAGAAAATAAACGACCCTTTTTACAGAAAGGATGGATCCAATGGCAAAGCACATGGCCGGCAAAAATCAGCGCCCGTATTCTGCCGAAGACAGAGCGCGCCGCGCCGCAAAGGCTGACCCGCGCAGCACGGCTTCCGAGCTGACGCCGGAAACGCTGTACGCAAAGCAATCGTCACAAAGCGAAAAGCGCGTCCCCTCCTCCATAGAAAATCTGCATTTTACCCCGAAGCCGCCGAAAAGCGGTCCCGAGGGCTTTGAAGAAACACGCGAATATCCCGTACCGGCAGCGCCGCAACAGGAAGCGCCCCGCTCGGAGCGCCCCGCGCCTGCACCCGCTCCACGACCGGAGCCGTATGAGGACGAAGACGACTACGAAGAGTACGAAGAATATGAGGAAGGCTACGACGAGAAGCCGCGCCGAAAGCGCTCGCCCGTCGTGCCCATCGTCATCGTGATGATCGTTTTGGCCATCGGCATTTTGGGGTACATTGCGTACAGCCTCGGCGCGTTCGGCAAGCTCTTACCCGCTGCCGCCACACCTACGCCGGAGCCGACACCGGAAGCCGCCGCAACGGCAGAGCCGACACCTACCCCCACCGCAGAGCCGACCGCCACGCCGGAGCCGACACCGCCGCCGATCTATGACGACGGCACGGAGGGCTACATGTCCTCGGGCATTCTCATCTACAATAACAAGGGCTTTGAAATGTTCTACGGCAGCGACAGCATGGCGACCGCCTACGCCGAAACGCTGAATGACTGTGCAAGCCAGCTTTCCGGCACAAAGGTGTACAGCATGGTCATCCCGAATCACTCGGAATTCGGCGTGCCGGAGCGCGTGCGCAATTACTATGAGGAAGCTTCCCAGCGTGAGAACACCATGGCGGTCAACAATACGCTTTCCGCAAGCATCACCGCGGTGGATATTTACGATGCGCTGAACCTGCACAACAACGAAGACATTTATTTTGATACCGATACCCACTGGGCACCGCTCGGCGCGTTTTACGCGTATAAAAAGTTCTGCGAAGCGGCAGGTGTAACGCCCACGACGCTCGACAGCTTCACGAAAACGTCCTCTGACTTCACGGGCTACCTTGCCTACGTTACGAGCGAAGACGTGCTGAACAACAACCCCGATACACTCGATCTCTACGACCCGAAGTACAACTACACATGCGAAATTTCGTATGACGGGCAGTATTTTGAGGAAACCGACAGCCTCAATAGCCACGACGAGAGCCTCGGCTACGCCATGTACCTGCACGGCGATATGGGCTGCGTGCGCATCACGAACCACGACCTTTCCACGGGCCGCAAGCTGCTTGTGGTGAAGGACTCCTACGGCAACGCCATGGGTCCGTTCCTCGGCGCAAGCTTTGACGAGGTGCACGTGGTGGACTTCCGCTACTTTGAAGGCGACCTGCCGACCTACTGCACGGAGCACGGCATCACGGACGTGCTTTTCGCCGTCAACGAAATGGCCGTCAATACCGAGCAGCACCAGAATTCAATCCGCGCTCTGTTTGATTGAATCAGCGCCTCCGCACCCCGAAAAATCGCATAAAAATCGCACCGCACGCTCAAAAACGAGTGTGCGGTGCTTTTTTGTTTGAAGCGCTCCGTTAAATCCAAAATTCACCGCAAGAGCTCCGGGTTTTTTTCCAGAAACGCCTGCAAGCTGCCGTCTTCGTAGCGGTAACTCATCACAACGCCGCCGGTCTGCGTCTTTTCGCGCGCTTGTCCCATTGCGGCGCCGAAGTGATTTACCCATAAACCCACAAAACGCAAAGCCTGTACACATGCGCGCATAGAAAAACGGCACCGTTACAAAACGCGGTGCCGTTTGCTTTTATTGGGTTAGATCGACTTATACTCGTCCAAAAGGCTTTGGGCGAGCTTGGAGTTGACGACGGCGAAATCGTCCGGGGATTTGTAATCGAGCGTGCGCAAAACCTCCTGCGACTGGCGGTACACGGCCATTTTGGTGGTCTGGTACACGGGCTCCTGACGACCCTTGACGAACAGCGCAAAACGCAGCTCCTCCTCCGTTGCGGCGCAGAAATAGGCGTGCACATTGCCGTCCAGATTTTTGCGCACCACGGTGACGATGGCGTTTTTCACAAGTTCCACGGCGGCATCATCGAGGCCGGCCTCGAAAATGAGGATTTTCTCCTTTAACTCCTGCGGGTTTTTCACGCTGCGCTTTTTCAGCGCGCGCACGGCGGGGATAGGCTCCGCGCCGGAAACAGCGCCGGAGGGGCGCAGACAGATCATAAACGCGTTCATCGGGTCATGGTAGATCATGGGGTACGCCATCTGCGCGGTGTAGCCGCAGTGGAGGCATTCCCAGTCAAACATGGATTCGCGCAGGATGTCGCGGCGCAGCTCGGGGTTTTCCTCCGCATTGACGCTTGTGTACATCTCTAATTTCTGCGTCTGGCCACAGGCGGGGCAGACAATATCTTTCTGTATCTTCGTAGACATCAAATTCACTCACTTTCTGCAAACGGAATCTGCCCCGGCGCAAAAGGTGGGCGTTTTTCCGCGCAAGGAATCAAGCGGACCTCAGGTCCGCCTTTTAACGTTCATTTTAAAGCGCATTATTCGTAGGGAACTTCTTCGCTTTCGTCTTTTTCGGGCTCAGTCGTTTCCGGCTGCTCGGCGGCAGGCTCTGCCGCTTCCACGGCTTCGTCTACGGTACCGTCCGGCACGAATGCGGCTTCTTCGGCTTCCTTTTCCTCTTCCGGCGTGGGAGTGTACTCCTGCACGTCGTCAAGGGTGATCTCCTCTTCTTCCGCTTCGCTGTCACCCTCATGGGTCAGGGCTTCCAGCTTCTCCACAGCGGCATCGATGCGCTTCTGGGCGGCTTCAATGTCGATGCAGTACGGCTCCGTAACGGTGTTCTCTGCATCGCGCAGGTTGTGGTAGTAGTAGCGGCCGAGAGCGAGATAGGCGCGCTCCTCTGCCTTTTCCTCACAGCGGATAACGGTGCGCAGGCGATTCATGAGCGCAGTGCGGCGGTTCTTTTCCTCTACCACTTTCACAGCGCCCTGTACGGCGCCGCCGGCGGTCTTAAATACGGCCGAGATATTCTTCAAAAAGTTCATGATAAAACTCCTTTCGGTCAAAACGCCAAGGCGTTCAGTCATTTCAAGTTTAAATACACCTTTATTATATATCAAAAAAGCGCAAAATAACAGCCCCAAAATGTAAATAATTCCATATAAATATGCAGAAAAGCGGACATCGCAGGACATTATAGGACATCACAGGACATCTTTTGAACATTTGTTCCGTGTTCGATTGACATTTCGGAAATTTTTGTTTATGATGAGAGCTGACGAACACATGTTCTATTTTGAAACGAAAGGATCGTGACTGCAAGTGAACGATTACATTTCCTGGGGACAGGAGTATTTGGATGAGGCGGAGCGCATCAAACGGCGGCTGCTCGTCATCCGCGCCGAACGCGACTATGACATTGCAGGCGAGCAGGCCCAGCGTGTGCAGATGCTTTACACCATGTATTTGGAGTGCCTTGTAACAGGCCATGCGCTGCAAAAGCGCGGAAGGAGGGCGGTTTCGTGAGCGGATATAAGCCCCTTTCCGCCGGTGCACGGCAGGCGAAGCTACTCAGCCGCATCGGCGCAGAGACAAACAAAAATGAGCTTTTAGAAGCGCAGGTTTTGCTGCGGCGCGCCATCGGCAATGAGCTGACTGACCGCCAGCGCGACTGCGTGCAGCTTTACTACGGCGAGCGGCTGACAATGCAGGAGATTGCGGACGAGCTGCACCTGACGCGCGGCACGGTGTGCAAGCACCTGCAAAAGGCTTCGGCACGACTTTCGCACGCTTTGCAGTATTCTGCGCTCGGCATGCGTGCGGAGCAAAGCCGCGACCGATAACCCCCTTGAAAAGCCTCTCCGATTGTGCTACTATTTGTACAGACAACTCAGCATAGATCACAGCAGATTTATCTGCGGAAAGGCTTATACTATGGATTTGATTCAAATTGACGAAAACGGGCTGCATCTCGTTTTTGAAAAGACGGAAGATTTCGGCTGCAAGCTGCTGCACTTCTCTGCGCTCCCCTTTGACGAGCGCAGTCTGCTGCACGTGCACGACCGCGAGACGGGCGGCTTGCGCCTGAACACCGAGCGATACAATCTCTTGGAAATTATGATCTCCGGGCAAAACCGACCGGGCGAGCGCCACGGCAACAAATACATTTCCACAAGCCCCGGCGACCGCATGAAGCTCGTCTATTTTGCAGACAAGCACAACGAGTTCGGCCGCAAGCTGGAAATCCACATGGAAGATAAGACCTGCGGTATTGAAACGATTTCGCATATGCAGTTTTATAACGGCGTTCAGGCTGTACGCTGCTGGACGGACGTGAAAAATGTCGGAACAGAGCCGCAGGGGCTGGAATACGTTTCCTCCTTTGCCCTCACCGGCATCGAAAAAGAGGGTATGCTTTCGACCGACGACAAAATGCGCGTCTGGTACCCGCACAACGGCTGGCAGCGCGAAATGCAGTGGGAAAGCTACACTTTCCCGCAGCTCGGTCTCGCCCGCTGCCAGCCCGAGGAAATTCAGCGCTCCTCTAAGGTGATTGGTGCGACGAACATCGGCAACTGGTCTACAAAGGAATACCTGCCGATGGGACTGCTTGAAAACACGGAAACGGGCTCCAATTTATTCTGGCAGATCGAGCACAACGGCTCGTGGCACTGGGAAATCAGCGACCAGATGGGCAACTTCTACATTCAGTTAAGCGGCCCGACGGAAACGGAATCGCACTGGTGGAAGAATTTGCAGCCGGGCGAAACATTCACGACAGTGCCGGTGTGCGTGGGCTCCACGCTCGGCAAATTTGATGACGCCATGGGCGAGCTGACGAAGTACCGCCGCCTGATTCGCCGCAAAAATGCGGACAACGAGAAACTGTGCGTCATTTTCAACGACTACATGAACTGCCTGTGGGGCAACCCGACGACGGCGAAAGAGCTGCCGCTCATCGACGCGGCGCACAAGGCGGGCTGCGAATACTTCTGCGTGGACGCAGGCTGGTACGCGGACGGCTTCTGGTGGGACAACGTGGGCGAATGGCTGCCGAGTAAGGAACGTTTTCCGAACGGCCTTGAGGAAGTGATGGACTACATCCGCTCGAAGGGCATGATCCCGGGCGTGTGGCTCGAAATTGAAGTAATGGGCATTTGCTGCCCGAAGGCCGCGCGCGTGCACCCGGACTGGTTCTTCACACGCCACGGCAAAAAGGTGCACGACCGCAGCCGCTGGCAGCTCGATTTCCGCAACCCGGAGGTCGTGGAGCACGCAAATGAGGTCGTTGACCGCCTTGTGCGCGACTACCACGTGGGCTACATCAAGATGGATTATAACATTGAGCCGGGCATCGGCACGGAATTAAACGCCGACAGCGTGGGCGACGGTTTACTCGGGCACGAGCGCGCATATCTTGCTTGGCTCGATTCCGTCTTTGCCCGCTACCCCGACCTTGTGATTGAAAACTGTTCCTCGGGCGGCATGCGCATCGACTACGCGATGCTCTCGCGCCACAGCATTCAGTCTACGAGCGACCAGGAGGACTACCTGCGCTATGCGTCCATTGCGGCGAACGCGCCCTCGGGTCTGACGCCGGAGCAGAGCGCCATTTGGAGCTACCCGATGAAGGGCGGCGGACGCGAGGAAGCCGTATTTAACATGTGCAACGCACTGATGCAGCGTATTCACCAGAGCGGTCATTTGGCGGAAATTCCCGAGGAGGACTTCACGCTCGTCAAGGAAGCGCTCGATTATTACAAGACAATCCGCGGCGACATCAAGCGCGCGCTGCCGTTCTGGCCGCTCGGTACGTCGCACTTTGCGGACACGTGGGTCTCGCTGGGCCTTAAAACCGCGCACAAAGCGTACATCACCGTGTGGAGACGCGGCGCGCCGGACGGCCGCTGCACGCTGCCCGTGGATTTCCTGCGCGGCAACGAGCACGTAAATGTGCGCTGCGCATACCCCGCAAACCACAACACGAAATGCGCATGGAACCCGGAGAAGGGCACGCTGACGGTAGATCTCCCCGCCCCCATCTGCGCCAGAATTTTTGAGCTGGAATATTAAACTTGCGCCCGAACCTGTACAGGACACCGTGCAAAATCCCGATGCAGACGAAGAAAGACATCTCGCGGAAGAAGCGCGGCGCAAGGCGGAGGAGGCGCAAAAGGAAGCCGAAGAAGCGCGGCAGCGCGTGGAGGAAGCCCAAAAGCGAGCGGAGCGTGCCGCACAGAAAATGGAAGACGCAATGAAGCGCGCCAAGCTTGCGCAGGAGCAGTTAAAAAAAGCGCAGGCAGAGGCCGAAAAGCTCAAAAATCAGAACAAAAAGACGTAAAGAATCGCCCGCAGGCACGAAAAACGGTTGCCTGCGGGCGATGGTTTTTGAATTTTACTTTTCGATGTCTTTTTCGACGTTCTGCGGAGCAGTGGGCGAAGAAGCGGGCTGCACGGGCATCTGCGCGGAAGCCGCTGCGGGTGCCGAAACGGGTGCGTAGGCGCTGCGCATTTTGGCGGTGGTGACCATGTGCTTTGCGCCCTTTGCCATGGCGATGATGGTAGGCACGGCACCGATGACGGCGAAGAGATAGACCTGTGCAAGGCCGCCGAAGTAATCGCCGGAATCGACATAGCCTTCTTTGATAAGATCCATCATGGCGCGGAACGCGGTGAAGAAATCGGTCTCATAGAACTGCGCCGCGGTGATTGACCAATCGGCCTGATACGCAAGGAAGATCATCAGGAGCATCAAAACGCAGGAAATGATGATGCCCGGTGTGCCGAGCTTTTTGCCGAGCATTTCGTAGCCCTTTAACGTGCAGATGGCCATGACAAGGCCGGAAACGGCGGCGACGTAGCCGAGCTGACCGACGATGACGATGACGACGGCGCCGATAAGCGAACCGATAAGCGCACCTACGATGCCGGGCAAAACCTGCTCCTGCTTCTGCATTTTTGTCTGGTTCTGCTGCGCGGCGGCTTCGCTAACCTGCCCGAAGCACGGTTCACACAAAAGGTATGCGTTGCCGGAGACGGTGTAGGCGTCTACGCCCTCCGGGCGACCGCAATGCTCGCAGCAATTTGTATACCCGTTTGTTCTGAGGAACGTGATGAGCGTATCAAGCGCACTGTGCAGGGCCTCTGCCATTTTATCTTTATTGCCGGAGAGCTTCACAAGGAAATTGACGCGGAAACGCTGCACGGTACAGCCGCTCAAAACCTTATTCATTTTCTCAAGCGGTTTGAAATCCGCGGGATTCGGCGCCATGCCCATGCGCGAGACCGAAAGCGAAAGCATATAGTAGACGCGGTTGTTGGCGTTCGGCATAATGGTGACGGTATACCCCTGCACATTGCCGAAAACGCCCTCTGCATTCGGGTCATACATAAGGCCGTTCACACCGGCCGCTGCCGCAAGCTTTGCCATTTGACTTTTGTTCATATCCCAATCCTCCAAATGTTGTTCTTTACCTGTATTCTACTATATTCAGGTTGGTTCGTCAATCGGGTAGCGCAGGAAGTTTTTGTTGCCGAACTCGCCGGAATGTACCTTAATGGCGACGTTGCCGGGCAGCTTGCAATCGAGCTGCTTATACATTTCAATGACCTTTTCAGGGGTGACCGTTTTTGTGAAATAAACCTTGGGTTTCACGAAAACTCCTCCTAAGAATTCGTTATGCGCGGGTGTGACTCCTCATACATTTCTATAACATTAAAAGTTTGCTTTAAGTCAATATGCGTTTTGGCTAATTTTGCACTGGTCAATTTGGTGTGTTTACCGGATTTGCAAGTAGAATGTTCAAAAAGTCTTTTCTTCCGGAACCTTCTGCGGTAAAATAGGGAAAAACGGAGCATGATGCAGGAAAGGAAGTATTTTGATGCAGAAACCGCTTGTCAGCGTGATCGTGCCGATCTACAACGCGCAGAACAACATTGTGCGCTGCGTGGAGAGCATTCGGCGGCAGACGTATGAAAATCTTGAAATATTGCTTTTGAACGACGGCTCTAAGGACGTGAGCTACCCGGTGTGCGAGATGCTCTCGAAGGCAGACGCGCGCATCGTTTTGATTGATAAGGAAAACTCCGGCGTTTCGGCGACGCGGAACCTCGGCATGCGCATGGCGCGAGGCAAATATTTGCAGTTTGTGGACGCGGACGACACACTGGAGCCGTTTGCGACAGAACTCCTCGTTCAGCGTGCGGAGGATAACAACGCCGATCTCGTCATTGCGGCGTATAACCGCATTGTGCCGTACAAGCCGAAAAAGGAAGCGAAGCTTGACCCGCTTTTGCCGAATAAAAAGAAGCAGCTGACGGAGCAGCTGGCGAAATTCCAGACATTCGGCTTTCTGCCGATGGGCTTTATGACAAAGGAGGAATTCGCCTGCGGGCTAATGCAGGAGCCGGCGAGCTTTTACTACGGCGTGATGTGGAACAAGCTTTACCGCGCCGATTTGGTGCGCGCACACACGGACGTGCGGTGCAGCGAGGAAATGACGTGGAGCGAAGACCTGTATTTTAATTTGACGTACATACGCTATGCAGAACGGTTTTTTGCGCTGACCGCGCCAATCTACAACTACTACGACAACCCCGGCAGCGCGGTGCATCTGACGAAGGTGCGCACGGCGATTACGGCGCGCACGGCGCTTTTCAGCTACTACAAGGAATTATACGAGCAGCTTGGGCTGTACGAAGAAAACAAGCTGCAGATTTTCAAATATCTCATCTCCTCTTCGGAGGCGTGAGCGCGGAAAGGACGTTTAACATGGCATTCGTACTCGACCAAACAAAACCGAACCAGAAATATTTTGAGGCAATCTGCGGCATTCCGCACCCCTCAACCGAAGAAAAAGCCGTAAGCGACTACGTGTGTTCCGTTGCGGAAAAGCTCGGTTTAAACTACGAGCAGGACAAATTTTGGAATGTCATCGTGCGCAAGCCGGCTTCTAAAGGGTACGAAGACGCGCCTGTCGTGATGCTGGAGGGGCACATGGACATGGTATGCGTGAAAACACCCGAGAGCACGCATGATTTTTCGCATGACCCCATTGAGATTTATGTCGACGACAAGGGCGACATCCGCGCGAAGGACACGACGCTCGGCGCGGACGACGGTTACGGCGTGGCGTACATGCTGGCTGTGATGGAGGAGGATTTCCCCCACCCGCCGCTGGAGCTCGTCTTTACGGTGCAGGAGGAAAACGGCTGCAACGGCGTGGACGCGCTGGACGCGGGCAAGCTGAAATCCAGAAGAATGATCGGCCTTGACGTGATGGGCGAGACGGTGGAATACACAAGCTGTGTTTCCTGCTTTACGAGCGACCTGATGAAACTGACGAAAACGTGCGAGACGGAGCCTGCAAAGGGCGCGGCCCTCATGCTGACGGTTTCCGGCGTGCAGCCGGTGCACTCCGGCGCAATGGTGCACCCGGAGCAGTTCAATGCGATTAAGATCACGGCGCGTTTGCTTAATGCGCTTTCCGAAAACGGTGCGGTGTACCGACTTTCCACCATGGCGGGCGGCGAAGCGGAAAACTATGCGCCGGTGGAGACGAAAACGGTGATCCTCTGCGACGAACCGGACACTGTGAAGGCGATTTTAAACGGCGAGCTTGAGAAAATCGACCGCGAATTGCAGGACGGCAAGCAGAATTTGACGCTTGAAATCCGCGATGCGGCGGCGAACGAGATGCTTTCGGATGCCGATACGCAGGCGATTGTCGATTTGATCTACCTGATGCCCTCGAACACGGTGGCAATCCGGACCGCGGGCGAGGAGATGACGGCGACGAACAACGTGGGCACGGTATCGTTAAACGGCGGCGCATTTGAACTGGTGATGTCCGACCGTGCGGCGAGCCGCAGCTTTAAAAACAGTGTGCTCGGCCGCGTGAAGCGCTTGGCTGAACTCTGCGGCTTCACGCTTGAGACGAGCCTGCGCTATGACTCCTGGGAATACCAGCCGAACTCCTACATGCGCCGCATGACGGCCGACCTGATGAAAGAAGTGTACGGCCACGAGATGATGGAGACGGCGTGCCCGGGCGGACTTGAATGCTGCTCTTTACTGCCGCGCATGGAGGGGCTGGACATTGTGATGTTCGCGCCCATCGGCGAAAACTGCCACACGACAGACGAATACATGAATCTAAAATCGTTTGACCGCGTGTATGATTTCCTCAAAACGCTGCTTGGCAGGTTGAAATAAATATTTATAATTTGATATAAATATTAAAAAGCACGCCCCTTTCCGATGAATTTCGGGAACCGGCGTGCTTTACTTATCTGCGGTCTATGGTGACAACGGTGCGATAATCGGGGTCGAGCTTTTGAATTTCGGCCTCTAACTTTTGGGTGATGACGGCGTCGCTGTCCTTCACCGAAAACGGCACGGCTGCGTCGAACACGATATTACTGTGCGTAACGCCCCAGATGACGCGGAAATCGTGAATGGTGACGGTGGGGTACAGCGCGGTGACGAGCGACTGCACTTTGCGGTGCAGCGCATCGGTGCGGGCATCGCCGACGATAACGGGGTCAAGGTGAATGACCATGTGGATACAGAGGTCACGGCTGAAATCACGCTCGATGTTATCGATGAGATCGTGGCTGACGAGAATGTCGTTTTTGGCATCGACCTCACAATGGGCAGAGGCAAAACAGCGGCCCACGCCGTAGTTGTGCACAGCAAGGTCATGCATGCCGATGATGCCGGGATACGAGAGCATTTTCTCGGTAATGGTCTGTACGAGTTCTCCCTCCGGCGCTTGGCCGAGGAGAGGATCTGCGGTGCTGATTGTAAGCTGCACGCCGGAGAACACGATGAACAGCGCAACCGCCGCGCCCATGTAGCCGTCCAAATTCACGCCGGTGAGCATGGTAATGACGGCGCCGAGCAGCACGACGCTTGTGGCGATGACATCGTTGCGGCTGTCCTTGGACGTGGCTTCGACGGACTCGGATTTGATCATGCGGCCGACCTTGCGGTAAAAGAGGCACTGCCAGAGCTTTGCCAGAATGGAAATGACGAGCACAACGAGGGCGACGGGCGTGAGGGCGTTTTCCTCCGGCGTGAGGATTTTCTCAATGGACGACATGCCGAGCTGAAGCCCGAGGAAAATGACGATGAACGAGACGATGACGCCCGAAAGATACTCGATGCGCGCGTGGCCGAACGGGTGCTTTTCATCCGCCGGCTTACTTGCCATTTTAAAGCCGATGAGCGTGACGACGGACGAGCCGGAATCTGTGAGGTTATTGACGGCATCGGCCGTGACGGAAACACTGTGAAAAACCGTGCCGACGATAATCTTCATCAAAAAAAGCAGAAAATTTGTGACGATACCGACGGCACCCGCCACGCGGCCGCATTTGTCGCGCACGGCAGGATCCTCGGTATTTTTATGATCGCGGACAAAGATTCGCAAAATGAGATCGGTCATAACGAAAATCTCCTTTTGGTTAGCGGCTGAAAACCCGCCGAATATGCAAGCAGAGCTTGAGGAAAGCTCCTCAAACTCTGCTTTTGGGTGATTTAATTTTGTAAATCGGCTTACTTCTGATCAAAGAACTCGACGATTTCGCCGCAGGGGCCGGTGCAGAACGCAATGCGCGCGGTGATGTCGGAAAGCTCTACATCTTTCGGTTCGATGGTGATCTCGTAGCCGGCTTCACGGACACGGGCGACACAACCGTCGGTATCATCTGTTGCGAGCGCGAGATGGGCAAACTTGCCTTCCGGCGGCACATCGTTCTCTTCCGGGACGGGCAGCACTTCGATGCAGCTGTTGTCCCCGGTGGAGATCATCATGCAGGGGTATTTTTCGTCGCCCCACCGGCGCACGACCTTGAGGCCGAGCAGGTCAAGATAGAACGTTTTTGCTTTTTCAAACTGCGCATACGTCGGACGCAGTGCCACGTGGTGAATGCCTTTGATCAAGCTCATTTTGTTTTCCTCCCAAAAGTACATTTTATAAAGACAGGGTATCGAGACCGATACCCTGCTTGATTTGTAATTCTAAATTACTTTCTGTTGAAGATGGACATGATGTCGGAGAAGGTATCATCGTCGCTCTTCGCGGAAGTTGTGCTGCCGGTGCTCGGCGCAGACGGGTTGCCGAAAAGGTCTGCATCGCTGATAGCCGGGGCTGCGGGCTTCTGGGTCTTTTCGCCGTTCATGCCGTCGAAGCCGGTCGCGATAACGGTGACCATCATCTCGTCTTCCATCGTCTCGTCGAATGCAGCACCCCAAATGATGTTTGCATCCTCGCTTGCGCGCTCGGTGATGAGCTGAGACGCGACATCGATCTCGTCGAGGGCGATGTCCGGAGAGGACTTGATGTTGATGATGACGCCCTTAGCGCCTGCGATAGCGGTCTCAAGCAGCGGACTGGAGATAGCCGCAACAGCTGCCTGCTCTGCCTTGTCCTTGCCTGCCGCACGGCCGACACCCATGTGTGCATAGCCTGCATCCTGCATGATGGACTTGACATCCTCGAAGTCGAGGTTGACGATGCCCGGGATCTGGATGAGGTCGGAAATGCTCTGTACGCCCTGACGGAGAACGTCATCGGCGATGCTGAATGCGTTTGCAAGCGTAATGCGCTGCTCGCTGACGAGCTTCAGTCTTTCGTTCGGGATGACAACGAGGGAATCGACGTGCTTGCGCAGCTCTGCAATGCCCTTTTCTGCCTGATCCATACGGCGCTTGCCTTCAAAAGCGAACGGCTTTGTGACGATGCCGACGGTGAGGGCACCCATATCCTTTGCAATCTCTGCAACGACCGGTGCTGCACCTGTGCCGGTGCCGCCGCCCATACCGGCGGTGACGAAGACCATGTCTGCGCCCTTGAGGGTAGCTGCGATCAGCTCGCGGCTCTCCTCGGCAGCCTTTGCGCCAACCTCCGGCTTGGAGCCTGCGCCTCTGCCCTGTGTATTCTTTTCACCGATCTGCACGCGGGTCTTGGCCTGCGAGCGGGACAGTGCCTGACGGTCTGTATTCATGCAGACGAGCTCGACGTGCTGCACGCCGGCATCTGCCATGCGGTTTACGGCGTTTCCGCCGCCGCCGCCTACACCAACGACCTTAATGGTCTGGGGGGTCTCTTCAAGCATGTTATCAATTTCAAACGGCATTTTATGTTCCTCCTTGATTTGGTCTTTAACCGTTAACGATCCGCACGGATCCGGGATTTTCATTCATCACGCCGCCTCCGGATTCAAAACGGTTTTCTCTCGAGCTTCGATCAAATCCGCCGGATAGCGTCCCATAAAGGGCCATACCTTTACAGTTCTTTACAGTCTTTCAGCTTTACATAGCTTCATACACTATAATTTATCACTTTTCCCGCCAAAATTCAAGATGAAAGCGGCAAAAAAGTGGGCCTTTGCAAATATTTTTACTTTACAGCGGTTTTCGGGAAATCTATGGTACCGGGGCTGTTCAAATTACCCGAAAAACTTGTGAAAAACAGGGGAACGCTTCCAAATTTTACACGTTTTCGGCGTCGCCTGTGTTGTCACCGCTGTCGTCTGCTGCGGGGTCCGTGATGCCGTCGGTATCACCCGTTGGATTGGCAGTATCGCCGTTCTCCCCGTCGCCGTTTGCGGTGCTGTCTGAGCCGTCCGTGCGGCCTGCGGCATCACCCGTGGGATTGGCAGTATCGCCGTTCTCCCCGTCGCCGTTTGCGGTGCTGTCTGAGCCGTCCGTGCGGCCTGCGGCATCACCGGGTGCGGGCGTGGCGGAGGCTGCGGTGCGGTCTTCCTCGTAAAACGCCTTATTTTTCTCCGGCACAACGGAAAGATCGATGGAGCCGACGGTCTCCTCGGTGATCTCGCCGCTCGTTTCCATTTGACGCAGCATCTCGAGGCCAAACGCCATTTTGTAGGACATGCCGTTCATGTTGCCGAAACGGAACGTGATGCGGTTATCATACGTCAGCGTAAGGTCGTAGGGGTTCGTCATGTTGATCTCCGTGACGTTCTGCGTCTCGTTTTTCGTCATCTGCTCCGCGATGGCGTTATAGACTTCTTTGACGGAATCATCGCCGAACGTGATCGTTTCGCTGGGCTTTGTGTTCGTGGGATTTGCCCCGAGCACCACAGTCGTGCCCTCGCACGGCTGTGAAGCGATCTCCAGCACCTTGCCGGAAGCACTTACATAGAGATAACCCGCGTCGCACGCGACGGAAAACGCCGTTTCGGCGGGGGTAATTTCAATTTCAATGGTGGAAGGGATATGCTTTACGATCTTTGCGCTTTCAATGTACGGGAAACGGTGCTCAAGCGCTTTTTCGCGGCTTTCCGTTTCCAGCAGCACGAGGTTATCGCCCTCGTTGATGCCGCACACGCGGCGGATATCGGCTTCATCGTAGCCGGCATCTGACGTAAATGTGACGTTGCCCACCTTGAAAAACACGAAAATGCACAAAAGGACCGCGCCGATGACGACGACGCTGAATGCGATTATATTGAACAGGAGCAGCGCCCTGCTTTTTTTCTTTCTCATTGCGAGCTTTTCCGCTGCGCTGCGTGGAGTACGCGCCATGTTCAGCCTCCGTTTTTCACGTTTTATCTCTTACTTTTCGCTCTATATTCGGTATACGTCTGCGCCGAGCGCCCTTAAATTCTCTTCAAAGTGCGCATAGCCGCGGTCGATGTACTGCGGGTGCATCACCTGTGTTTCGCCCTGCGCCGCAAGGCCTGCGATGACAAGCGCCGCGCCGCCGCGCAAATCCTCTGCCGAGACCGGCGCACCGGAAAGCTGCGGCACGCCCTCTATGACAGCCACCTTGCCCTCTAACTTGATCTTCGCGCCGAGCCGGTTGAGCTCACCGGCATGCTTATAGCGGCTTTCAAAAATGTTCTCTACAAAAATACTGGTGCCGTCCCCCACCGCCGCCATGGTCATGACGGGCGCCTGCGCATCCGTAGGGAAACCGGGGTACGGCATGGTGCGCACGTGGCGCACGGGTTTTAATCTCTGCGGTGCGCGCAATAATAATTCGCTGCCGGACTGCATTACGGCGCAGCCGGTGCTTTCAAACGCCGACAAAACCGGCAAAAGGTGCTCGCTGTTGACATCACGCAGAAGCACCGTACCGCCCGTGACGGCGGCCGCGGCCATGTATGTTGCGGCGGCGATGCGGTCCGGCATGACGGTGTATGTGCTGCCGTAAAGGTGCGGCACGCCTTCGATGACGATGCAGCTTTCGCCCGCGCCGTGAATGTGTGCGCCGCAGCGGTTTAAGTACCCGGCGAGATCTTCAATCTCCGGCTCACGCGCGGCGTTTGTGAGCACCGTTGTGCCCTTGGCGCGGGCGGCGGCGAGCAGCAGGTTTTCCGTTGCGCCGACGCTTGGGAACGCAAGCGAGACGAACCCGCCGCGCAGCCCGCCGGGCGCAGTGCACAGCAGGCAACCGTGCTCTTCGCGAATTTCTGCGCCGAGCTTGCGCAGCGCCTCCAAATGCAGATCGATGGGCCTTGGGCCGAGCTCGCACCCGCCGGGAAACGACAATCTTGCTTCGCCGCAGCGGGACAGAATCGCGCCCAAAAACACGATGGACGAGCGCATCTCCCGCATGAGGCTGTGGGGAATATCGCAGCGGGTCATGCCGTCCGCGCAGACCGTTAAGGTATCGCCCGTGTGGGTACAGCGGCATCCGAGCCGCCGCAAAATGGTGACTGCCGTGTGCACGTCAGACAGTGCGGGGCAGTTGTGCAGCACCGTTTCGCCCTCACAGAGGAGTGCCGCCGCAAGCAGCGGCAGCGTGCTGTTTTTCGCGCCCTGCACGGTGAGCTCGCCGCAAAGGCGATTGCCGCCGCGCACCAAAACCGCTTCCTGCCGGGCACAGCCCGTATGTTCCAGTTCATATTCTTCCATATACACACCCCGTATTCTGTAAGGCGGCAGAAAGCGCGCCTTTGGATACGGTCATAGTATGCAGCGGAAAAATTTTGGGGTATGTCCGCCTGAAATGCGTTTTACGGTTTACTTTTTTGCTTTTTCGCAAATGATGTTGTAAATGCGATCATTTGCATCCAGCACGGCCATAGCTTTCGCGTTTTTGCCGATCTCTTCGGCGCGGCCCGGCTCGGAAAGGACGGTGTTCACCGTTTCCCACAGCTTTTCACCGGTGAGGTCTTTTTCTTCGATCATCACGGCGGCATCGCGGTTCACGAGCGCCATGGCGTTATGGAACTGGTGATTTTCGGCAACGTTCGGGGACGGAATCAGAATGGAGCACTTACCCGTGGCTTCGATCTCCGTTAAGGTGATGGCGCCGGCGCGGCCGATGACGAGGTCAGCGGCGGCGAGGCACTCCGGCATGTTGTCTATGTACTCGAGCATGCGAATCTGCGGATTTTCTTCTTCCTTTACACCCGCTGCGTGCACTTCGTCGAGGAATTTTTCATCGTGCTGGCCGTAGCCGTGGATGTGCTGGTATTTCTTCTCTTTGGCGCTTTCACCGAGCATGTATGCCGCGGCTTTATTGAGCGCCGCTGCGCCGAGGCTGCCGCCGAACGACAGCACAAGCGGGCGATCGTCGAGATTCAGCGCCTTGCGGGCGGCTTCGCGCTCGGCCTGCAAAACGGAAACGCGCACCGGGTTGCCAGTGAAGACGCAGTTATCTTTGCGGTCGAGGTACTTTTTCGCGTCCTCCACGGCGAGCATGACGCACTCCGCGTGCTTTGCAAGCGCTTTAGTCGTCATGCCGGGATAGGCGTTCTGCTCGTGGATGACGGTGGGAATGCCGAGCTTCTGTGCGGCGCGAATGACGGGGCCGCTGACGTAACCGCCGGTGCCGACGCAAATATCCGGCTTAAACGCCTTGATGATGCGCTCGGACTCGATAGACGAGGAGAACAGGCGGAACACGGTTTTGATGTTGCGGCGGATGTTCTTCGCCGTTAATTTACGTTGAAAACCCGAGATGCGGATGGTTTTGAAATCGAAGCCCGCTGCGGGCACAAGACGCTCTTCCATGCCGCCCTTGTTGCCGACGTACAGGATTTCGGCATCCGGCTGCTTGGAGCGCAGATAACCGGCCGCCGCAAGCGCCGGATTGATGTGGCCGGCGGTGCCGCCGCCTGCAAATAACACACGCATAATTGAATACCCCTTTTACATTTTTTCTGTATTGGAATGCCGCGAGACCGACAGCAGCACGCCCATTTCCGCAAGAAGCATGATGAGCGCCGTGCCGCCGAAGCTGAAGAACGGCAGGCTGATGCCGGTGTTCGGGATGGTGTTTGTGACAACGCAGATGTTGAGGATAGCCTGAACGCCGAACTGGAACGTGATGCCAAGCGCCAGCATGGTGCCGAAGCGGTCACGCGCATGCAGCGCGATATATACGCCGCGCCAGATGAAAAGCGCAAACAGGATAATGACAATAAGCGCGCCGATGAAGCCGAGCTCCTCGCACACTACGGCAAAAACGAAGTCGTTTTGCGGCTCCGGGATGTAGAGATACTTTTGTCTCGACTGTCCGATGCCGACGCCGAGCAGCTGCCCGGAGCCGATGGCGTAGAGTGACTGCACCGTCTGCCATGTATCGACGCCCTCCGGCGGGTTGAACGGATCAAGCCAGCCGTGGACACGGTCCATGGCGTAGGCAAATTTTGAGGAAAACAGCACGAGCGCGCCGATGGCGGCTGCCGCCGCGCCGCCGATGACGGCGAAATAGCGGAACTTTGTACCGCCGACGAACATCATGATAAACGCGATGAGGCAGATGATGATGGTGGCGGAAACGTGTTTTTCCGCGATGACGAGCACGCAGATGAGGCCCAAAATACCGAAAAACGGCAAAAAGCCGTAGCGGAAGGTTTTCATCCTTTCGCCGTACAGCGCGATGAGGTGCGCAAACATCAAGATGAGCGCGAACTTTGCAATCTCGGACGGCTGGAATTCGACGAAGCCGAGGTTCAGCCAGCGCACCGCGCCGCCTTTGTTCGGCGCTAATTTTGTGCCCTTAAAGACGAGCACCATCAAAAGCAAAAGAATGGAGACGGCGAAAACGGGCAGGTTCAGTTTATGCAGCTGGTGATAATCGAACGTGGAGATGGCAAGCATCAGCACAACACCGACCAAGGCGAACATACCCTGACGGAGAATGAAGTAATAGCTGTTTCCGTAGTAGTAATACGCGTAGGCATAGCTTGCGGAGAACATCATGACAAGTCCCACGGCAAGCAGCACAAGGATCAAAAACAGCATGGTCATATCAAGGCCGAGACCCAAAGTGAAAATTCTATATTTGATGCGCCCGCGCCGTTTGCCGCGCCTTGCGGCTTCGGATGCCGCCTCTTCTGCGGGCACGGCGGATAACCGGCGACTTGGGACCTGTTCAAGCCCGCGCGCCGTGGAACGTCTTGTCTGCGCCATTGCTGCAAACCTCCTTTTTTCAGTTGATTTCTATTTTATCCCATTTTCAGGCGTTTAGCAGCCGAACACCGCCAAAAGTACGCCGATGATACCGGCAAAAAGTGTAACGCCGCTGAACACGAAGCAAATCTTATTCTCGTTCCAGCCGCACATTTCAAAGTGGTGGTGGATCGGCGCCATTTTGAAAATGCGTTTGCCGTGCGAAATTTTAAAGTATGTAACCTGTAAGACAACAGAGAGAATCTCTACAATATAAATAATACCGATGAGGATGAGCAGAATCGGCATATCCACGCCGAACGCCAGCGCGCATACTGCGCCGCCGAGGAACAGCGAGCCTGTATCGCCCATGAAGACCTTAGCCGGGTTGGCGTTCCAGAACAGGAAGCCGATCATCGCACCGACGATGGCCGCCGCGTAAAGTGAAAGCCCCACGCGGTTTAAAAGCATCGCGATAACAGAGAAGACGAGTGCGACGACGAGCGTGACGGACGTATTGAGGCCGTCGATGCCGTCTGTGAAGTTCACGGCGTTGACCATGCCGACGATGAAGACAGCCGCCAGAATGTAGTAGAAGAAGCCGAGGTCAACGGAGCCAAGGAACGGGATAACCGTTTCGGTGGTGCCGCCCGCAAGTGCGACGGAAAGCAGGTAGGCGCCGACGATGATGAACTGCAAAATGAGCTTTTGAATCTCGGTGAGACCGAGGTTGCGATGCTTTTTGATGCTGATGTAATCATCTAAAAAACCGACGATACCAAAGCCCACCGCCATGAGCGCACCCGCCACGACCTTGACGAACATGAGCTGCGTTTCCGCGCCGCCGTTCAGCCACAAAAATGCGATGCAGATGACCGCCGCGACGGAGCTGCCGATGATGAACATGATGCCGCCCATGGTGGGCGTGCCCTGTTTATTTTTATGCCAGCTGGGGCCGACCTCTCGAATAGTCTGGCCAAATTTGATCTTGTGCAGAAACGGCACCATGAAGTAGCCGAGCAGCCCTGTGATGACCGCCGCAATGACGATTGCAAGGCAATACAGTACAATATCCATACGTTATGAACTTCCTTTCCTACCCTCTCAATGTATGTTTTTACTCTTCGCTGTTCGTTGAGGTGTTGCCCGCCGCTTCGACGCCGCCGGAGCTGACAAACGAAATGCGGATGACGGAGCCGCGCTTGACCTTGGTGCCCTCTGCGATATCCTGACTTTGTGCGTAGCCGGAATCGCCGTCGCCCACAACGAGCACCTGCACATCGGCAAGGCCCGCCAAGTAGCGGCAAGTATCGATATCATAGCCGATGAAGCTCGGTACCTCCACATACGTTTCGGGATCCGGCTCTTCGGTGTAAAGCGCAACCATGCCTTCCTTCGGAATAGATGCGCCCGGAGACGGCACCTGCACCGTGACGAGCGCGTCGTCTTCGGCGTCGCCGACAACCGTGCCGCTGAAGCCCTGCTCTTCCAGATGGCTTTTCGCTTCTGCCATGGTCATGCCAATGACGTTCGGCGCGGTGGCAGAGAGGTTTTCATATTCCGCTTCCGTATACTGCGGGTCTACGCCGAGGTACGGGAGCACCTCTTCCATGATGGCAGCGAAGATCGGGCCGGCCTGCGTGCCGCCGGACGCGCCGCCGATCTGCGGCTCATCGTAGAAAACGAGCAAGGCGTACTGCGGGTCATCCGCCGGGGCGTAGCCGCCGTAGGAAACGACGTACTGCATGCCGCGGTCGTTGCCCTCTGCCAGATCCTGATAATACAGTGCGACTTTTTCGGACGTACCGGTCTTGCCCGCCATGCGGTAACCGGCGACATAGCCGTTTTTGCCGCTTTCGCTTGTGGCGTTTTTCTGGAGAATGGCCGTCATGCGCTTGGAGACATCTTCGGAGATGACCTGACGCTTGTAGCTTGTATCGGTCGTTTTGACAATGTTGCCGTCGCTGTCCAGCATGCGGTCTACGACGTGCGGCTGCACAAGGTAACCGCCGTTTGCCACGGCAGCAACGGCCGTGATCATCTGAATCGGTGTGATGGAGAAGTTCTGGCCGAACGAAGACGTTGCAAGCTCGACGATATTGAGCTCGTCTTCGCTAAAATAAAGGCTGTCTGCTTCGCCGGGCAGGTCGATGCCCGTGCGCTGCGTAAAGCCGAAGGCTTCAAAGAAATTGAAGAACGTGTGGCGGCCCATTTTCTGACCCAGCCAGATCATGTACGGGTTGCAGGAATTGCAAATGCCGTCCACAAACGTTTCCGTGCCGTGACCGGCGTGGTACCAACAGTAGATGGGATCAATGGTGGAATCATCAAACACCCACTGGCCGGTGCAGGTGTACGTGGAGTCTTCGGAGGCCACGCCGGATTCCATCGCCATGGAGCCCGTGACCATTTTGAAAACGGAACCGGGGTAGTACGTATCGCTGACGGCTTTGTTTCGCCACTGCCTATTCTGCGCTTCGGCCCACATTTGATCGGTGAGCTCGTCGCGCAGTGTGGTGACGTCGATGCGCTCGTAATCCGCAAGGGCTTTTTTCGCTTCCGCACGCGCCTCGTCGGTCTCGGCGTTATCGATGGCAAGCTGTAAGGTGTTTAATTCCTGCTGCTCTTTTTCCTGTGCTTTTTTCAGCGCGTCTTCCACCTTTTCCGGGATGGCGTCCTCGGCCTCCTGCGAAATGGTGAATGGGTCGTTCGGGTCGTAGTCGCCCTTTGTGGAAAGCGCCAAAATGGCGCCGGTCTTGACGTTCATCAAAACGGCCGTGCCGCCCTCCAGCGCGCCGCAGGCCTCAAGGCCCGCCTGCAGATGCTTTTCTACGATGCTCTGTGCGGTCTCGTCGATCGTGAGCACAAGGTCGTAGCCGTCCTGTGCCTGCACGTATTGGTCATACTGGAACGGCATGTCATCGCCCTGTGCGTTCTTCGCGCTGACAAGGCGACCCGCCGTGCCGGAAAGCTCGCTGTCGTATTCCGTTTCAACGCCCGCAAGACCCTGGTTATCCGTGCCCGTGAAGCCGAGCACCGTAGAAGCCGTGGTGCCGTAGGGATAATAGCGCTTGTAGTCTTCCATCAGCGTGATGCCGCGGCCGATCTTTTCGTCCTTGATATACTGCACGATCTCATCGCGCACCTCGGTCTCCACCTTGCGCTTGACATAGACAAAGTAGCTGTTCTGCTGCGCTTTTTTTAAGACATCGTCGTAATCGAGCCCTAAAATTTCGGAAAGGCCCTTTGCAATCTTCACGTCGTCGCCTTCGTCGATGTAGTTCGGCTCCAAGGCGACCGTCCACACGCTGGCGCTCTGCGCCAAGACCTTTGTGCCCGTGGCGTCGTAAATGGTGCCGCGCGAGGGCGTAAGCTGCGTGGATTGCAAACTCTGGTCAACCGCATCGGTCTTTAAGGTTTCGCCGTTGACAAGCTGCAGGCGGACAAGGTTTGTGATAACGGCGCCAAACCCGAGCACCAGCACAAAGCCCACGATGACCATTGTGCGCTGCCAGACGCCGGAACGATTTGATTTTGCCATGTAAAAAATGCCGTCCTTTCTGCTGCGCCCTTCATTCGCAGCCAAAAGTTGCCGTATACCGAAAAATGAGAGTTAAGAATAAACTCTCAACTCTCCTCTCAAATTCCCCTCTGCCGGGGGCCGCATAACCCATTTGTATTCTTTCATGCCGCAAAATAGCAGCGTATCCGCAAAAAATTCGTATGTATAAAGGCTAAATCAGGAAAAGAGCGACTGCAAGACCTGCCAGATACGGTCCAACAGGTTCGGTGTCTTTTCGGCCTGCACTACGGTGCCCTCATCATCCTGCGTGAGGCTGATGTAGGAGGTCTGCCCGTCCGCTACCTTTTCCATGCCGAGCTTTTCGCGCGCGATCTGCTCGATCTCCTCCGTATTGAGCTTGGAGGCCGCCTGCATTTCGAGCTGAATGGCAATGCTTTTCTCCTGCGAAAGGCTCTCGTTCGCCGTGTTGATCTCATCGGTGAGCTCCGTGAGCTGCACCTGACTGAACACCACCGCACCGATGGCGCCGACGATGACCAGCACTACCGCAAGATTCATGAGCATTTTGACCGTATTTGCACTGTGTCTGTGACTGCGGCGCAGCTGTTTTTCATCCAGCTTCACCACATTGTTTTTCTGTTTTTGTTTTTGGGGCGCTTTCGGCTCCGGAAGCTTCGGTACCGCGCTGCCGTGATCTCTGCTGTCGAAAAGATCAAAATCGTATGCGTTTGATGTAGATGCCATGTTGTTTCCTCCTTTCGGAAACTTATCCCAACAAATTCAGCTGTATTCTCTCAGGGATATCCTAATCTTTCAAAATCTCACAGTTTTTCAATAACGCGCAGCCTTGCGCTGCGGGCGCGCGGGTTTTCGCGAAGCTCTTCCTCACTCGGCGCAAGACCCTTTTTGTAGATGAGCTTGCCCTTCGGCTTGTTGCCGCACACGCACACGGGGAAATCCTTCGGGCAGGTGCAACCCTCGCACCACTTGTTCATCTGCTGCTTGACAATGCGGTCTTCAAGCGAATGGAACGTGATGACGGAAAGCCTGCCGCCGGACTTTAACAGCCCGAACGCCGCCGTAAGCCCCTTCTTGAGCGCGTCCAGCTCGCCGTTTACCGCAATGCGCAGCGCCTGAAACGTTCTTCTGGCCGGATGGCCCTCCGCGCGGCGCACCGCTGCCGGCACGCTTTCGCGGATGATCTCCGCAAGCTCTAATGTAGTTTCAATCGGTTTTTCTTCGCGCGCTTTCACAATGCCCTTTGCAATGCGCACCGCGCTTTTATCTTCGCCGTAACGGCTGATGACCTCGGCCAATTCCTGCCAAGAGAGTGTGTTTACAAGGTCTGCGGCCGAGGTGCCGCTTTGGCTCATGCGCATATCGAGCGGGGCGTCGGCGTGGTAGGAAAAGCCGCGCTCTGCGGTATCGAGCTGATAGGACGAAACGCCGATATCGAGCAGCACGCCGTCGACATTAACGATGCCGTGCTCTAACGCGATCTTGTCCATATCGCAGAAGTTACCCATGGCAACGACGGAGCCGGGATACTTACCGAGCCGCTCTTTCACAACGGCAATGGCGTCCGGGTCGCGGTCGATGGAAAGCAACGTGCCCGTTGTCAGGCGCTGTAAAATCGCGCCGGAGTGGCCGCCGCCGCCCGCGGTGCCGTCTATATAGGTGCCTTCCGGGTCGATGTTCAAGGACTCGATGGTCTCTTTGAACAGCACCGGTTTATGCTCAAAATGAATTTCACTCATGATATATTTGTCCGGCGGAACGGATGCGTTCCGGCAGACACTCCTCATTGAACTTTACCCGAAAAAAGCCGGGCTGATGAGCGCCAAGCGGGGCGAAAAGGCAATGAAAATCCAAAGCCCATGCGGTTTTCCGCAGGGTTTTCGCTGCTTGCACGTCCATTATACCTTATCCCACATAGAAAATCAACCCGCGGCAAAAAAATTTATGTTTACCATGTTCGATGAAAAAACGCGGATTTCCGATATTTTTCTTGGATTTTGTTCGTATATTTTCCGATTTTCGGCAAAATAGCGTTATGTTGAAAATTCTGTGCATTCTCATGCAAAAAAACTTTTGCAGTTTGTTCACATTCCCGGTTTTCGGAAGCGGCTCCATTTACACGCTTTTTGTGGAAAACGTAGGTCATTTATAAAAAGGGCGGCGCTGCCGCCCTTTCAGGGAACCCATGCAACTGGGTTACCTTCTTAGTTTTTGGATAGGCAAAAGGATTTCGCCATTGCGAATGGCGACTTAGGGCGCCGCCCTAAGAATCCGCAAGTTTTCTCGAGGAAAACTTGACTAAAGACTTTAAACCGCCGTTTCCGTTCGCTCATTTTAACAAAAACGGCAGCTCGCCCAACTGTCGCGAACTGCCGTTTAAAGCTCTTAAATTACTGCTGTGCGCTCGTGCCGTGGATGGACTGGCGGGTCTTTCTCAGCTCTGCAAGGTTGGCGCTCATCGCGTCGTCTGTGCGGCGGAGCAGATCTTCCACATAGTCGTTGGAGGCCTTCTGCATGCTGCGGAACTTCTCCTGCGTCTGCGCCATGATGTCGTTTGCCTTTGCCTGTGCCTGGCGCACGATCTCTTCCTGGTTGACGAGTGCCTTTGCCTTCTCCTCTGCGACGCGCACGATGGTCTCGGCCTCGCGCTGTGCCTCGCTGATGATCTGGGCGCGGTCTGCGACGATGGCCTTCGCCTTGCGCACTTCGGACGGGATCGCCTCGCGAATCTCATCAAGGATCTGCTTTGCGTCTTCGCTATCTATAAACGATTTGCCGCCTGCAAAGGGAAGGTGCCAGCCTTTCTCCAGTACGTCGGTCAATTCATCGATCAAATCTTCTACGGTTGCCTGCGTGTTGCTCATAAAAAAACCATTCCTTTCGTATTTTTAGCCGCATTCAGTCTGCCGTGCGGCAAAGTCTCTGATTTATTTTCTCTAAAAGGCACTCGGGCACAAAATGGGAAATATCGCCGCCGAAGCCCGCAATCTGCTTGACCATGCTGGAGCTGAGGAACATGTGCTCGATGCTGGTCGGCAGGAACAGCGTTTCAAACTCCGGGTTCAGCTTTTTATTGGTGAGCGCCATCTGAAATTCATATTCAAAGTCGGAGATTGCGCGCAGACCCTTCACAATGGCAGCCGCATGCTTTTCGCTTGCGTAATCCGCCAAAAGACCGCGCACGCAGTCTACCTCTACATTTTCCATATCGGCCGTGACGGTGCGCAGCATTTCCATGCGCTCCTCCACCGTAAAGCTCGCGCGCTTATCCGGGTTTACCGGTACCGCGACGATGACTTTGTCGAAAATTTTGCACGCACGGGAGATGATGTCCATGTGTCCCAGCGTGACCGGGTCAAAGCTGCCCGGACAGATCCCTATTCTCATTGATATACCGCCTTTTTTGCGCTTACACCATGCTTTGATGGCGATACGCGGTCAGCAAGATTTTTCCGTAACGGTAGTCGCGCACGCGCACGAATTCCCCCGCCGTCTCCGGCAGCTCTTCGTCCGTGGGGTGCTCGCAGATCACGATGCCGCCGCGGTTCATGTGCGGCGTGACCGCAAGGAGCGCCTTTGTGAGCGTGCCCGTGCGGTACGGCGGGTCGAGAAACGCGATGTCGAAGGTCTCGGTGCAGCGCAGCAGATACGAAGCATACTCCGCGTTCATCACCTGCGCTTCGTTTTCAAACCCTGTGGTGTGGATGTTCTCCAGCACGACGCCGCAGGATGCCTTGGCGCTGTCTACGAACACAGCGCGCTTTGCGCCGCGGCTGAGCGCCTCGAGACCGATCTGGCCGGAGCCCGCAAACAGGTCGAGAAACACGCGGCCCTCCAGATCAAACTGCAAAATGTTGAAAAGCGCCTCTTTTACGCGGTCCGGCGTGGGACGCACAGCATCGCCCGGGAGCGTTTTCAATTTTCTGCCTCGGCGGGAACCGGTTATGATACGCACAGCCGAACACTCCTTTCTCTTTTGGAAGTCCGTGTCCGAAATCTAAAAAACATGTACAGACACACTTCAAGTTATTATCTCATTTGAATAGAAATATGTCAACCGTTTTTGCGCAGTTTTTGCAGAGAAACGTCGAAAAATACGCAGGAACAACGTTATTCCCCGTCGTTTTCTTCGCTGTGGAAATAACGGTAGACGGCGCGGGCGGCAGGGGCGTTCATGCCGGGCGTTTCCTCCAGCATTTCCTCCGTCGCCTCGCTGACGGCGCGTATGGTTGTAAAGTGCTTCATCAGCGCTTTGGCGCGCGTTTCGCCGATGCCCGGAATGGACGTGAGCGTGGTGGAGATGGTCGCCTTTTTGCGCTGCTGGCGGTGGTAGCCGATGGCAAAGCGGTGCACCTCGTCCTGAATGCTCGACACCAGCGTGAACACCGCGCGCGTAGACTGAATGGCGATTTCGCCGCCGTCCTCCGTGATGGCGCGCGTGCGGTGCTTATCGTCCTTTACCATACCGTATACCGGCACGTCGATGCCCATTTCGCGCAGAAGCGGACGTATGGCGCCCACGTGCCCTTTGCCGCCGTCGAGCAGAATGAGGTCAGGCAGTCTGCCGAAGCCCTCGGGCTTATCGGCGGCGCGGTATTCTTCAAAACGGCGGCGGATGACCTCGCGCATGCTGCCGTAGTCGTCCTGTCCGACGACAGTCTTGATTTTAAACTTGCGATACGCGCTTTTCAGCGGGCGGCCGTTTTCAAACACGATCATACCCGCGACGTTCTCGCCGCCCGCAAGGTTTGAAATATCGTAGGATTCAATATATTCCGGCGTTTTGGGCAGGTTTAAGAGCTGGCGCAGTTCATCGAGCGCGGAGGTCTCACGGCCCGTGGCGCGGCCCATAGCCTGCGCAAGCGCTTCCGCGGCGTTCGTGCGGCACATTTCCACAAGCTGCTTCTGTTCGCCCTTTTGCGGAATGTGGAACTTCACGCGGCGCTCCGCCTTTTTCGCCAGCCATTCTTCAAGGACGCCGTCGTCGTTGACAGGGCCGTCTATCGTGATGACGGGCGGGATCTTATCGCGCATCGAATAATATTGCATGATAAATTCGCTGCGGATCTGCTCCGGCTCGTCGTCGGCGTTTAATAAAAACGATTCGCGGTCATACAGTCTGCCGCCCGCAAAGCGGAACACCTGAATACTCACCTTTTCGCCGCCGAGCACGAGCGCGATGACGTCCTGTTCCGGCACGCGGCTTGCGACAACCTTTTGGCGCTCTTTCAGCTTGTTGATGGCCGTAATGCGGTCGCGGATGCGCGCGGCAAGCTCAAAATCGAGATTTTCAGCCGCCTCGTTCATTTTCTCCGTCAGCGTGCGCACGGAATCGCTTGTGCCGCCGCGGATGAAATCAAGCGCCTCCTGTACGGCCTCGTTGTATTCCTTTTGGCTCACGTGCCCGCGGCATGGGGCACAGCACTGCTTGATGTAGTAGTTGAGGCACGGGCGGCCGCGGCCGATCTCCTGCGGGAATTTGCGCGTGCAGGACGGCAGACGGAAAATCTTCCGCGCCTCCTCCACGGTGTCCTTGATTGTCCACGCGGAAAGGTATGGGCCGATATACTTTGCGCCGTCATTCAGGACCTGCTTCGTCTCCGAAATGCGCGGCCAGTCGCCCGCTGTCACCTTAATATAACTGTACCCCTTATCGTCCTTTAAGAGGATGTTGTACTTCGGCTGGTGCTGCTTGATTAAACTGCTTTCCAAAATGAGCGCTTCAAACTCGCTGTCCGTCAGAATATACTCGAAATACTCGACATTCGAGACCATGCGGCGCACCTTTTCATTATGGTTTTTATCCGAGCCGAAATACTGGCTGACACGGTTTTTAAGCGCTTTCGCCTTGCCGATGTAGATGATGGTATCATCGCGGCTGTGCATGATGTACACGCCCGGGTGAAGCGGCAGCTTCATCGCCTTTTTGCGCAGCTCTTTGATATGCGCCATTTTTTCTTCCGTAAGCTGTACCATGCGCACCTCCATGCGGCTCAGTCACTAAGCGACTGAGAAAGAAGAAACGCCTACCGGAAATGCTCCGATAGGCGCCGTTTTGACAAGCTGAAATTATTCGGCAAAGCCGGATTCAACAAGAGCCACGAGGCTGTCAACAGCTTCCTGCTCGTCGGAACCATCAGCGATGATGTCGATCGACGTACCGCCGACGATGCCCAGAGACAGAACGCCCAGCAGGCTCTTTGCGTTTACGCGGCGCTCATCCTTCTCAACCCAGATGGAAGACTTAAACTCGTTTGCCTTCTGGATGAAGAAAGTTGCCGGTCTTGCATGGAGACCAACCTGATTCTGAACCAAAACGTCCTTCTTAACACACATTGCGATTCACTCTCCTGTAAGTAATACATTACATACTCTGAATGTCAAACATGATTCTAAAGCTCAAAATGCTTCAATATAAGTTATTATAGCATAATTTGTCCCCCCGTCAAGCGGGGTACCCCATTTTTGGATATATGCCCGTGGCATATCGCTATGAAACGATCCGTGTTTGTGCATTTTGCTCTGCTTGTTGAAAACATTTCGTAAAATCAGTTCGCCACAGAGGGTTAAACATTCCTAAAATCCGCTTATTTTCTGCCGAAAGCGCGCTTTTCTTCCGCAGTCAGCTCAGCTTTTTCAAAGAGGTCCGGGCGGGCTTTCTGCGTGACCTTCAAAGATTGTTCGCGCCGCCATTTTTTGATTTTTTCGTGGTGGCCGTTTAAAAGCACCTGCGGCACCTCTCTGCCGCGCCAAGCAGAGGGACGGGTATACTGCGGATATTCCAAAAGCCCGTCATAATGGCTTTCTTCCTCAAAGCACACGTCTTCGGAAAGCACGCCGGGCAGCATGCGCGCCACGGCATCGGTGAGGATTACGGCGGGCAGCTCGCCGCCCGTCAGGACAAAATCGCCGATGGAGATTTCCTCCACGTCGTATTCCTCCAAAACGCGCTCATCCACACCCTCATAATGCCCGCAAAGCACGATGATATTCTCGTTTTTGGCGAGCTCCTTCACTTTTTCCTGGTCTAAGACCCGTCCGCGGGGGGACATATACACAATATGCGGACGCACGGCGGTTTGTTCGATGATCTCGTCAAACGCCTTCGCTATGGGCTGCGCCATCAAAAGCATGCCCTTTCCGCCGCCGAACGTGCAGTCGTCCACGCGCTTATGCACGCCCTCACCATGGTCGCGCAGCTGGTGACAACACACCTGCAAATACCCGCGTGCGCGCGCACGGCCGATGATGCTCTCGTTCAAAATATTCTCGCACATTTCGGGGAAAAGTGTCACAATATCAATCCGCATCCGCTGCCTCCCCGGCGTTTACGGGCACGGTCTCCGCGCCGTCGCCGAAAATACCCGGAATGGGCTTTACAAACAGCTTTCCGCTTTCAATGTCCGTCTTCGCGATCATGGCGTCCACGGCGGGGAACAGAAATTCCTCGCCCGCGCCGTTTACAATGCGGTACACGTTGTTCGCACCGGTCTCGAAAACGTCCTGCACCGTGCCGTATTCCGCGCCCGTTGCGTCATCGATGACATGAAGGCCGATGAGATCTTCCACGAAGTAGCGGTTTTTCGGCAGGCGCACGTCGTTTCGGTCAAGATATAGAATTTTGCCCCTGTACAGGTCGGCCTGTGTGGCGCTTTCCACGCCCTTTAAGTGCACCAGCAAAAGGCTTTTGTGTACGCGGGAAGATAGGAGCCCGGCATCCGTTTTGCCGCCGTCAAAATACAGGGTCTTCACTTTTTTCAGAAAATCGGCGGAATCGCACCACGGTTCCACGCGCATTTCGCCGCGTACGCCGTGCGTACCCACGATCCTTCCCGCTTCCAGAAATTGTTTTTTCATGTGTTTTCCTCGGCTCTGCCGCAGCGAAAGCCTTCCTCTCTTTTAATATAAAGAGGGACGCACGAAGCCCGTGCGTCCCTCTTTCGATCAATCGATCTCAACAACGACCTTTTCGCTGCTGCGTGTTGCTGCGGCACGCATAACAACGCGAATCGCTTTCGCAATGCGGCCCTGCTTGCCGATTACTCTGCCCATGTCCTCTTCCGCAACGTGAAGATGATAGACGACGGAACCGTCTTCCTTGGGCTCATCGAGTGTAACGGAAACCTCTTCCGGCTTTTCAACAAGACCCTGCGCGATGATTTTCAGTAATTCCTGCATAAGATTGTTCCTTTCTCAAACGAGAAGACGGGCAATCAGATAACACCGTGCTTCTTGAACAGTGCCTTAACGGTATCGGTCGGCTGTGCGCCCTTTTCCATCCAAGCCTTTGCCTTTTCCGGATCAACCTTTACAACGCTCGGCTCTTCCATCGGGTTGTAGTAGCCGATTTCCTCAATGAAACGGCCGTCTCTCGGGTAACGGGAATCTGCAACAACGATGCGGTAGAAAGGAGCCTTCTTAGCACCCATTCTGCGAAGTCTGATCTTAACCATGGTAATTTCCTCCATATTATAAAAAATAAGTTTTATCTATTAACCAACGATTCGTCGGCAATATTTACAATTCAAATATACGTCTTGCGTCAGAAACAAATGAAGTTCGTTTCTTTATCGCATTTACATTGGGAAGCCGCCCATGCCACCCATATCCGGGCCGCCGAAACCGCCCATGCCGCCCATACGCGCCATCATTTTCTTGCCCTTTTTGCCGCCGAACTGCTTCATCAGCTTCTGCATCTGCTTGAGCTGGTTGCAAAGGCGGTTGACGTCTTCCACCTTCATGCCGCAGCCTGCCGCGATGCGGCGCTTGCGGGAAGCCTGCAAAAGCTCCGGCTTTGCACGTTCTTCGGGGGTCATAGAAAGGATGATCGCCGCATTGCGGTCCATAATGCGGTCGTCAATGTCCATTTCATCGAGCTTCGAGCTGTTGATGCCAGGCAATTTCGAGAGGATGCCCTTTAACGGGCCCATCTTCTTCACCTGCCGGAACTGCTCCAAGAGGTCGTTGAAGTCCATCTTATTCTGCATCATGCGCTCTGCGGTGCGCGCCGCGGACTTTTCATCCATTTTCGCCTGTGCGTCTTCGATGAGGGACAGCACGTCACCCATGCCGAGGATACGGCTCGCCATACGGTCGGGGTGGAAAACCTCGAGGTCGTCAATCTTTTCGCCCGTGCCGGCGAACTTGATGGGCTTGCCGGTGATGGCCTTAACGGAAAGCGCCGCACCGCCGCGGGTATCGCCGTCGAGCTTTGTTAAAATCACGCCCGTGATGTCGAGCAGATCATCAAACGACTTTGCGACGTTCACGGCCTCCTGGCCGGTCATGGCGTCAACCACGAGCAAAATGTCCGTGGGGTTCACCGCTTCTTTTATATTTTTCAGCTCATTCATGAGCGCTTCATCGATCTGCAGACGGCCTGCGGTATCGATGATGACGTAATCGTTGCCGTAGTCGCGCGCGTGGCGAACAGCCGCCTGCGCGATCTTCACCGGGTCTTCGGTGCCCATCTCAAAGACGGGTACGCCGGCCTGTGCGCCCACGACCTGTAACTGCTTGATTGCCGCCGGGCGGTAAATATCGCCTGCAACGAGCAACGGACGGCTGCCGCGGCTTTTCAGCATTTTCGCAAGCTTTGCGCTGTGCGTCGTTTTACCGGCACCCTGCAAGCCGCACATCATGATGACAGCCGGCGGGTGCGCGGGCATTTTCAGCCGCTCTTCGCTGCCGCCCATCAAAGCCGTCAGCTCTTCGTTGACGATCTTGATGACCATCTGCGCGGGGGTGAGGCTTTCCATAACGTCCTCGCCCACGGCGCGTTCCGTAATGCGCGCGGTAAAGTCCTTTGCGACCTTGTAGTTGACGTCGGCTTCGAGAAGCGCCAAACGCACCTCGCGCATGGCCTCCTTAACGTCGCTTTCCGTCAGCTTGCCTTTGCTTTTTAACTTTTTAAACGCGTTGCCGAGCTTATCGGCAAGACCTTCAAACGCCATGTAAAAATCCTTTCAGAGCCGCGCCGCTCAGTCCGTCAGCTTCTTTGCGGAGCGCAAAATGCTCTCCACGTTCTGCCGAATGACCGGGTCGCCGCCGTTCTTTTCGTTTTCCGCTTCGATCTGTAACGCGTGGTCGCAGATCTGCGTCAGTTCTTCCTGCACGCTGCGGAAGCGCTTTGCAAGACCCAGCCGTTCTTCCATTTCAAGAAGCTGCTGTTCGGCGCGCTTGATGCCGTCGCGCACGCCCTGCCGCGTGATGCCCTTCTCCTCTGCAATCTCCGCTAAAGAAAGGTCTTCGTTATAATAGCATTCCACGACCTCGCGCTGCTTTTCGGTGAGCATGTCGCCGTAAAAATCCAGCAGGAACGTGATGCGCAGATCCTTTGCCATAGTTCGCTCCGTTTCCGGGCGTTTTCAATTTTAAGCGCCCTGCTGTAAAGTTTTTTTCTTTACAGCTTTTGTATTATACAATAGCCGCCTTGCTTTGTCAAGCATTTTCGCCGTAAAAATGCGCCCGTTTTCGGCACTTTGCGCCGCAATGCTATACGCCTGCGGCGTATGGTTTGGCTTCACTGTGCTATTTGGCTTGCGCCTGATGTTATCGCTCTGCGGGCAATTTTGCGCACGACATACATCACCAAAAACAAAGCCCACGATTTTTGCATAACGTATGCTTTACAAACCCAGTTTTGCATGGTATATTTATTCGTATAGCGCAAACGGGTGTATTTTTGCAAGCTCACTCGTCTGTGCTTGCATTCAGTTCCGTTCGGCGGAGATTTTCTCTGTGCGGCGGGATACGGAAGGAAGCGAAATTTTGATTTACTTTAACTGTGATTACACCGAAGGCTGCCACCCGAACATTTTAAAGCGCCTTTGTGAAACGAATATGATGCAGACTGTCGGCTACGGCGAGGACGAAATTTGCGATTTGGCGCGCGCGAAGATCCGCAAAGCATGCGGTCGCGAGGACGTGGACGTGCATTTTCTCGTCGGCGGCACGCAGACAAATGCCACCGTTATTGCAGCGATTCTTCGCCCGCACCAGGGTGCGCTGAGTGCGGACACCGGACACATCAACGTGCACGAGACCGGCGCGGTGGAAGCAACAGGTCACAAAGTGCTGCCCCTGTCCTCCACCCCGGACGGCAAGATCACCGCAGAACAGGTGGAAAACGCCTATCTGGCGCACGTGAACGATGCCTCGTTTGAGCACATGGTGCAGCCGAAGCTCGTTTACATCTCCCTGCCCACGGAAAACGGCGGGTTATATTCCAAAGCGGAGCTGACCGCCCTGCACGATGTCTGCACGCGCTGCGGGCTGTACCTCTTTATTGACGGCGCACGTCTCGGCTACGGCCTGACGGCTCCCGAAAATGACGTGACGCTCGCGGATCTCTGCGCGCTTTCCGATGTCTTCTACATCGGCGGCACGAAGGTCGGTGCTTTGTTCGGCGAAGCGGTCGTAATCACGAACCCGGCGCTCAAAACGGATTTCCGCTACCACATCAAGCAGCGCGGCGGCATGCTGGCTAAGGGCCGTCTGCTTGGTATTCAGTTTGACGAGCTTTTCACGGACGATCTTTATTTCAAGATCAGCGAAAAAGCCGTGCGGCAGGCAAAGCGCATTGCAAAAGCGTGCGAAGACGCGGGCTGCGCGTTCTTTGCCCCCTCGCCGACGAACCAGCAGTTCCCCATTTTCCCGGATACTGCGCTCGAAAAGCTCGCGGAAAAGTATAAGTATTCCTATTGGGCGCGCGTGGACGAAACACACAGCGCCGTCCGCCTTTGTACAAGCTGGGCGACGACGGACGAAAACGTGGACGCACTCTGCAAAGACATTGCGTCCATCATGGCAGAATAACGCGGACTGCGGCTTTCTGCCCCGTTTAGAGGAGGAAAACCCGTATGAAGTTATTTGAAGAACTCACCCAGCTGCACGGCGTCAGCGGCTACGAGACCGCCGTTGCAGACTATATTAAAGAAAAGTTAGCCCCGCTTGCTGACGACATTACCACCGACCCAAACGGCAGCGTCATCGCCTATTTTAAGGGCACGGGCGAGCACAAAAAGCGCATAGAGCTTGCCGCCCACACCGATGAGATCGGCTTTCAGGTCATTAAAATTGAGGAAGACGGCCGCATTATGTTTAAGGAGCTCGGCTGCTGCTGGACGTTTACAACGTACCAGAGCCGCGTCCGCTTCCGCAACGGCGTGGTTGGCGTGGTCGCAAGCCGCATCCCGCCGGAAAAGCTGAGCGCCGGCGGCTATAAGCGCTATACCGATTGCTACATCGACATCGGTCTGCACAGCAAGGAAGAAGTTTTAAAATACGTTGATGTCGGCGACGTTGCATGCTATGAGGGCCCGTACACGGAGCTTGCGCCGGGCTACATCACCGCAAAGGCCATCGACGACCGCGTCGGCTGCTATATGCTGCTGGCGGCGATGATGAACGTGAAAAAGCCGAAGAACGACATCTACCTCGCGTTCACCGTGCAGGAGGAGGTCGGCACGCGCGGCGGGCAGGTCACGGCGCAGCGTATTCAGCCGGACATCGGCGTCGCGGTGGACGTCACCCCGTGCCACGACCGCCCGGGCGATTTGGAGGGCAGCAACGCGCTCGACCACGGCGTCGCCATCAAAATCTCCGACACCGGTTCCATCAGCGACGAAGGCCTTGTGAATAAATCCATCGCGCTGTGCAAAGAACACAACGTCCCGTACCAGAAAGACGTCATCTATGTCGGCGGCACGGACGCAGGCGCCATGACGCTCGTCGGCGGCGGCATCAAAACGATTGGCTTCTCGGTCGTCACCCGCTACACCCACGGCCCGAACGCCATCGTGAGCCAAAAGGACATCGAAGCGACGGTCAAAATGCTCGAGCTCTTCATGAACGCTGATTTCGAGTAAATTTAAAAGCACATAAAATCAGCGGCGCACAGAGTTTTCACACCCTGTGCGCCGATTGTTTTGTCTTAATATCCTGCTTCCAGCTTCGGCACCGCAACAGGCTTACCGGGGTCGCTGAAATCCCAGTGCATTTCGTGGCGCTCGAAGTAGCCGATGACCTTACCCTCGTCGTCGCGTGCGGTCACAAAAAATCACCTCACACCTCATACGGATGCGTTCAAACTCGATTTTAAAACCTCCGTATTCAGTTCTTTGAATTCCATCATTCTTCCTCCTCATACTCCACGTCCGGGCGAGTGATGGCGATCGGCACGCCGTTCACCTGCACGCCCGCGCCGGCGGGAATGAGGATGTACGGTGCACCGTCAATGTAGCGCGTCTCGATCCACTCGCTGTACTCGGGGTCGACGCGAATTTGCACCTCCGGCGTTTTGATCTCGAATTTCTTCGTCTCCACAAGGTTGCGCGGGCTGAGTGCCGCGTCCGCGCCGAACTGCTCCGCGCAGGCTTCCTCAAACTTTTCGGCTTTCTCGCCCGGCACGCCGCAAGCGGTCAGCATCGTTTTCATCGTACGTCCCGTAATGGTCAGCGGCTCCGGGTCCTTGCTCGCCTTGTGCTCCTCAATCATCCCGCAAAGGCGGCTGTGCACGGTCTGTACGACGTCTAAACTGCACGCGTCATTTAAGGCATCGCCCAAAATCGTGCCAAACGTCGTTTTCTGCTCCTCTGCGGGCATGGGCGCTTCGCGGTTGAACACCGCATCTATAAATTCATCGTAGCTTTCCGAAGCGCTGCGGCAGTAGTACATGGCGCTGTAAATATCGGCGCTGCGGTCGGTGAACGACGGGAACAAAAAGCCCAGCTGCGGCGCGGAAACAATCCAATCGATGTCGCGGTTGTGGAACGTATTTTCCGGCACGTCGTACCCCAAAACGGGCTTTGTCTGCTTCACGGGGCAGACGGTACACAGAACGTAATTATAGATATTCTCCGAGGCGTCCTCCAGCGTTTCGCCGTCCTTTGCGCGGTACGGCACGTCGTATGTATCGTTCGCGAGCAAAATGAGATACGTACCCTCGGGTCTGTATGATGCGATGACCTTCTCAAAAAACATCCGTACGGCTTCTTCATCGGTAAGCTTTGAGTCGCGCAGCGCCATCAGCAGCCGGTGCTCATCGCTGTCAACGACCTGCGCAGTCGTAAACGGCATTTCGATGAGATTTTTGCCGAGCGTGCCGGAAAGCGTGCGGCGCAGCACGGAAAGCATATTTTCACATTCCTCCTGCGGCAGCAGGGAGAGCGGCTGGTCGAATTGCGAGACGATTTCCTGCTTTTCGTTGACGTAGCACCCGCGCACATGGGTGATATTGCTTTTATCCGCCCTGAATCGGCGGCGAATTTCCGAGATTTCTTTTTCGTTCATTTTGATATCCTCTTATTCTAAAGTCTAAAGAGTTTCGAGCTCTGCAGAGCTCGACCAAGGGCGCTGCCCTTGGATTCCGCCGCCTTTGAAAAGGCGGGCGAAACTTTTAACCGCCGTTGCCGCGGGCTGTGCAAAACTTTGCTATATCATTTTACCCGTTTGGTGCACACCTGTCAATTCACTTCTCCGTCCCAAAACCGTTGCGCGCGCCCAAAATCTGCGGTAAAATGATTTTATAATTTTGAATTTTCTCCGAAAGGATTCTTAGTATGTCCACCTCACAACCTACCCCTGTCCGCGGGCGGTTCGCGCCCAGCCCCTCGGGGCGCATGCACCTTGGCAACCTCTGCTGCGCGCTTCTTGCGTGGCTTTCCGTACGCAGCCAAAACGGCGAGATGCTCCTGCGCATCGAAGACCTCGACCCCGACCGCTGCACACGCGAAAAAGCCGAGCTTTTAATGGACGATCTAACATGGCTCGGCCTCACTTGGGACGAAGGCCCCGGCCATGAGCGCACCCACGCCCCCTACTGCCAAAGCGCACGCCGCGAGCTATACGAATCGGCGTTAAGTGAACTCCGCGCCAAAAACGATGTTTACCCATGCTTTTGCACCCGCGCAGAGCTGCACGCGGTCTCCGCGCCCCATGCGGGCGATGGCACGTTCCGCTACCCCGGTTTATGCCGAAATTTGACGCCCGCCGAAGCCGAAGAAAAAAGCCGCACGCGCCGCCCAAGCTTGCGTTTTTGCGCACCGGATAAATCCGTTACATTTGAAGATCTATACTGCGGCCCGCAAAATATAAATGTTCAGTCCACGTTCGGCGATTTCATTGTGCGCCGCAGCGACGGCGTGCACGCGTACCAGCTCGCCGTCACCGTAGACGATGCTTTAATGGGCGTGACGGAAGTCGTCCGCGGGCGTGACTTGCTCCCTTCCACCGGCTGCCAAATTCAGCTCTTTCACGCACTCGGCCACACACCGCCGCACTACGGACACATTCCGCTGCTCGTCAATCGCGACGGCCGCCGTTTAAGTAAGCGCGAGCGCGACCTCGACATCGGCGTTCTGCGCACGCGTTTCACGCCCGAACAACTCCTCGGCCGCATGGCAAATTTACTTGGTTTCCTCGACCGCCCGGAAAAAATCACCTTAACAGAGCTCATCCCGGTCTACAAAGCGTGGTATGAAACCGCCGACACGCCGAAATTTCCGAAAAATTGCGTTGTTCCCGACAATTTCGCCATAAAATAGCCCGCAAATTTTTCATCGCATCTCGCAGCTTCACGGACGAGGGCAAAACGTTGCTTGAGCACCCGCTTGACAACAGCACAAAGTGCTACTCGCAGCTCGACTGCGGCTGGGCACAGAACGGCGGCGGCTCCCCCCCTTCGTTCATACGCACGAAAAAAGGACTTCTTTTCGGAAGTCCTTTTTGCTGTCTTTAAGTTGTTTACGCCGCTTTCTTATGACGTCCATGCTTTTCCATAAACGCCGGCAACGCTTCCATGCCCTGCGGCGTAACGGGGCGCACCCATTTGCCGGAGTACATGTGCCGCTGCATCAAAATGAGACGGATCGGCTCGTCGATATAGCAGCACGCAAACACGATAAGAAACGGCGCTTTCCACACAAGGCCCGTCAGGCACACCAGCGGCAGCACCATCGCGTACATAAACGCAATTTCGCGGATTGTGCCGAACGCCGCGTCTCCCGCGGCTCTATACGTATCGTTCTGCACCCAGTTGCACATGCGAATAACCGCCGCCACGCAGTAGATCATCAGCATGTGTGAACCGATCTCCATCGATTCGCCGGAAAGACTCATCGCGGAAAGCAGCGGCTTGTGGATACCGAGCAGCACCAGACATACGCACAAAATCGTGCTGCCGCACAGGAACACAAGGCGTTTTGCGCGCTCGTAGGCTGCGTCCAACTCGCCGGAGCCCACGCATGTGCCGACCAAAACGGAAGCCGCATTTGAGAAACCGGCAAAGAAGCTGATGACCATGCCCTCCAGCGTGCGGAACACCGCGATGGCCGCAATGGCCTGTTCGGACTGTCTGCCTAAAACAACGTTGATAACCATGTTGCCCACGCCGATGAGCACTTCGTTGCAGATGATGGGGAAGCACTTGACGAAGTAGATTTTCACCTGCTTCTTATTCCAGCGGAAATGCTTTTTAAAGTGGAACAGATACGGGTACTTCTGCGCACGCGCCAAAATCAAAATGACCAAAACGTTGATAACCGCCGCCAAGGATGTTGCCAGCGCCGCGCCGCGCACGCCCATCTCCGGCAAGCCGAACTTTCCGTAAATGAACACCCAGTTAAGAAAAATATTTGATGCTACCGAGGCGATTGACGCAAACAGCGGGATGCGCACGCGCTCCGTAGAACGCAGCAGAGCGCTCATCGCCATGGAAAACACCTGCACGGGGTAACCGAAGCCGATGATGCGCAGATATTCCGCGCCAATTACCTGAATGCTCTCCTTATCCGTATAGAGCTTCATCACGGTTTCCGGCGCAAAAATCGCAAAGACACCGAATGTAAGCCCCACGATCATCATGCAGGTCAGCGTCAGGCCGTAGGAATGGTCGATGCCGTCGTCATCCTGCGCGCCCCAATACTGCGAGAAAAACAGCATGCCGCCGCCGAAAAAGCCCCAGTAGCCCGCAAACATCAGTGAGGAAAACTGTGCGCAAAGGCCCACCGCGCCCACGGTCGTTTCGCCCAGCGGCGCGATCATCATGGTGTCGATCATGCTGCCGGTTGTCGTCAGCATGTTCTGCAAAGCCACCGGAATCGCGATGATCGCAAGATTTTTCAGAAATTGTTTCCACGCAAATCGCGTCTTCGTTTTCATTGTATTTTCTCCCCAAAACTCTAAAATTCGGCCCGCGAACCCCGCAGTGCCGCTTGTGAATCAGTATACCGTATTTCGCGACAAACTTCAATCCTTATTCCGCCGAATTTCCCTGCTTTTATAACAATCCCGACATGTTTTCAATCGTTTTAAAGCACGCCCACAAAGCAAAAATTGACCCCCTGATACCCATAAAGCAATGACGGAGGAAACGTCGGCTTCATGGGCCTTCAGGGGGTTGGCAAGTGTAGCTTGTTTATTCTGTTGTGCGCAGAGGCTTTACTTCTTCGGCTGAATCAGCGGGTGGAAGCACATGACCTTTCTGACATCGTTCAGATAGGTTTCGCCCGGGCGCGATTTTCTGCATTCGTCCGTCGCATAGGGGCAGCGCGGTGCGAACTTGCAATAGGTGATGGAATATTCCTTAGACTCCATATCCGGCAACGCCATGTCGTCATCCGCCCACTTGTCGCCGATACGCGGCACAGCGCTCATCAAAAGCTCAGTGTACGGGTGTGCAGGCTCGTCCATGATCTCCTTGGCCGGGCCGTACTCAATGAGACAGCCGCGGTACAGCGTTGCAATGTAATCGGATACATAGTACGCCGTGGAAAGGTCATGGGTGATGTAGATAAAGGAGACCTTGTACTTATCCTTCAGTTCCTTGAACAGGTTGACGATGTTCATTTTCATGGAAGCATCGATAGCCGCAACCGGTTCGTCGGCAATGATCAGCTTCGGACGGGTGATAAGCGCACGTGCAATGGAAACACGCTGCAGCTCGCCGCCGGAGAACTGGGTGGGGTATTTGCCCTTTACGACCGCCAGAGAGAGGCCGACGCTCTTCAGGGCATCATCTACAAGGTTTGTAGCTTCTGCTTTGTTTTTCGCAATGCCAAGGCGCAGCGCCGTGTTGAACAGGTAAGAGTCTACCGGCTTACGTGCGGAGAAAGACTCATACGGGTTCTGGAAAATAGGCTGCACTTCCAGCTTGAACTGCTTTGCGTTGTAGCTTTTCTTATCGAGGTAAGATTGGCCGTCCAGCACGATGTCGCCCATATCCGGGTTGTGCAGACGCAGAACCATCTTACACAGTGTGGACTTGCCGCAACCGGATTCGCCAACGACGGAGAGGATGACCGGCTTATCGTTGTCGATGGAAAGCGTAACGTCGTCAACCGCAACAAGCTTTTTGCCACGAATCATACCGCCTACGCGGAAGATTTTGCTGACGCCCTTGATTTCAAGCAATTTATCAGCCATTCTTCTCTCCCTCCTTCTTCAGCAAATGGCAGGCTGCAAAGCGGCCCGGCTTAACTTCAATGAACTCCGGAATCTCCTGACGGCAACGATCCGTAGCATGCGGGCAGCGTGCTGCGAAACGGCATCCCGGAGGCGGGTTCTTCAGTGCCGGCGGACGACCCGGAATACCGACCTTCTGGCTCTTATCGCCAACGCGCGGCAGGGAGTCAACCAGCATCTTCGTGTACGGATGGATCGGGTCATTAAAGATTGCATCGGTCGGGCCAAGCTCGATGATGCTGCCGGAATACATGATCGCCATGCGGTCCGTAATCTGATAATGCACGCCCATATCGTGGCTGACGATGACCATGGTGTTCTTGAGTTGCTTCTGCAAGCGCATCAACATCTTCAAAATACCCTTCTGCACAACAACGTCCAGAGCGGTGGTCGGTTCGTCGGCAAGCACGACATTCGGGGACATAAAGGTCGCAAGCGCGATGATAACACGCTGGCGCATACCGCCGGAAAGCTGGAACGGATAAGATTCCAAAATATCCGGGGAAAGATTCAGCTCCTCGAGGTATTTTGCAACACGTGCGAGGGTCTGCTCTTTTGTTTCGTTCTTGCGGTCTTCCTGCGGGATAGAATCCAAAAACTGCTTTTTCAGGCGAACGATCGGGTTCAGAACGCTCTGCGCAGCCTGCGGAACGTAAGAAATGTTGTTCCACCAGGTCTTCTGAATGTTTCCGGATTCATAAGAAAAGGATTGTCCATTCTTTTCGCCGCTGAGGATAACCTTACCTTTGTCGATCTCCAGCGGGAACTCGATAATATCGTAGAGGGTCTTCAGCAGTGTGGTCTTGCCGCAGCCGGATTCACCGGCGATGCCGAATATCTCGTTATCGTGGATCTCAAAGTTCAGGTCGTTAAGGACGTGAACGTCACCGTCGATGAGCTTGTAAGAAGTGGACAGATTTTCGACTTTTAACATATTCGTTACCTGCCTCTCTTCATGGATAAGTAATCGTTATAGCCTGTAATGAGTAAGAACAGACCGACAAACAGGATAACCGTTGCAACGATCGGTGCGCCGATCCAGAGATACTGCTTGTTGAAAATTGCGTTGTAGCTTCTTGCCCACTGGATCATGTTGCCGAGGGAGACAAGGTTGCCGGGGGAAAGACCCAGAACAGCAAGGCTCGACTCGGAACCGATAGCGGAAAGCGTAGCGTTCATAAAGTTGGAGAGCGACCAGGTCAGCGCATACGGCAGAATCTCGGTCACAACGATCTGCACCGTGCTTTCACCGGAGAACTTCGCCGTGTGGATAAAGTCGCGCTCTTTAATGCTCAGCGCCATGGAACGAATCTGGCGGCTCGGCCAAGCCCATGCGAACATGGTAAGCACAAGAGCCATCACGATCGTGGTGGAGCTGCCCTTCATCAGGGAGGTCATCATGATGAGGATCGGCAGAGACGGAATAACAACGAACGTATCCGTAACAATCATCAGCACGCGGTCTAAAAGGCCACCGGCAAAACCGGAAAGCAGACCGACAAAAACACCGACAACCGTGCCGAGGAATGCCACGATGAGACCGATGACGAGCGAGTTGTGGATAGCTTCAATCAGCAGCCACACAACGTCCTGACCCATACTGGTAGTGCCCAGCCAGTGTTCTGCGGAAGCACCCAGCTTATTCGGGTAGGTATTGAACGTGAACGGGTTCACGTGCGGTACATAGTAAACAACGAAACCGATGATAAAGAATATCAGGGTCACGATAAGACCGAACTTCAGGCGGAAGTTGGCTGCTTTCCAAAATTTTGCAAATTTTTTCATTACAACTTCCCTCCTTATCAACCGTAACGAATTCTCGGGTCGATGAACGGATATATAAGGTCAACAACCAACGTCGCCGTGGAAATCGCCACGATGGAAATCGTGATACATCCGAGGATCATGTTGTAATCGGACTGCAAAATCGCATTTTGGATCAGCGTGCCGACACCCGGGTAACCGAAGATGATTTCTGTCATGATGGAACCGCCGAAGACGCCGCCAAGGCTCATGGCCAAAGCCGTAATCTGGGTCAGGATGGAGTTACGGAAAACGTAGCTCGCACCGATCTTCGCTTCGGAAATGCCACGGTAACGTGCATATAAAACGAAGTCTTCTTCTGCAGTCGTGCCGGCAAGGGACTTCATAGAGATAATCCACCAGCCTGTGCCGAGCAGAAGCATGGAGATGCCCGGCAGAACAGACGCTTTCAGAAGCGAACCGAGCCACTGTGCAAACGTGCCGCGGGTAAGCAGCGTTGTCTGGATTGGGAACCAGCCGAGGACGAACGCGAAGACAATCTGCAGAACAAGAGCGACCAGGAAGTACGGAATCGGATAAATGCAGATCGCGATGCCTTCGAGGATTTTAGAGGATGTCTTGTTCTTGCGGAAACCTGCAAGCAAACCGATGAAGTTGCCGATGATCCATGCAAGCAGCGTGGTGGTCAGGGACAAACCGAGGGTGTACGGCAGGTTACGACCGATAATAGAGGTAACCGGCTCCGGATAGCTCATCAAAGACGGGCCAAAGTCAAACTGCAAAAGGCCATGCAGCAGGAAGTAGCCATACTGCTCAAGAAGAGTACCATCGAGACCGAATTGAATTCTAAGTTGTTGACGTAGCGCTTCCATTTCTGCCGGATCCATGTTGCCGGAACGGGATTGCATCTGGGCGATCATGTTCTCAACAGGATCGGAAGGGAACATACGCGGGATGAAGAAGATGAACGTAACGCCGATCAAGATCGTCAACGCCCACGCAAGGATACGCTGTAAAAAGAATGTTTTGAATTTCACAGCCACACTTCCTTATCTTATAGACAAATTACAACAGGATATTTTGGGAAATGAGAAAGAGGATGACGGACGTGGTCATGGGTATTCGGCACACGCCCTCATCCTCTTCAGATCATTTCAGATTAGTGCTATTGGATTCTCTCCAAGTATTCAAGCTATCAAATTAGCCCTGAACCGGCTGAATGAACGGCAGGTCATACTTGAAGCGGCTCCACCACCACCACGGACCGTCATATGCGTTCTCGGCGTTCGGGTAGCCTTCCCAATATGTGCTGTTGGTCGGAACGAACTTTGTGCCGTTCATGAAGTTGATTGCCGGCATTTCCTTAACAGCTTCCTTCAGGAATTCCTGATGCAGCTCATAGGATTTGTCGCTGGTCGGATCAACGCCTGCGAGTTCGGTAAGGATCTCGTCAACCTTCTCATTCTTCCAACGTGCGCCCTGACCGGAACCGGTCTCGCCGAGCGGCTTCATCAGACGGCTGTCCCAACCGCTGATAGCGGAGTAGAAGTCCTTCAGAATACCAGCGGACGGCCAGTAAGTGCCGATCTGGTAGTTGCCCTGACCACCGTCAACGTCCCAAGTAGCAGTACTCTTGGAAGTAATGGTGCAATCGAGGCCGAACGCCTGCAGCTGGTTGTAAGCAGCCTGAGCGCCGCGAGCGGACTGAGCTTCTGTATCAGCAAGGTAGCTGATTTCAGTTGTGAACTTGGAACCATTGAAGTACCAGCCGTCGTCCTTCTTCTCAAAGCCGGCTTTGATGAGGAGCTTTTCAGCTGCTTCCGGATCGTGCTTCCACCAGCCTGCGCCGAACATATCGATGAGCTCTTCGTCGGTGCCGGTTACGCCGGTCTTCTCCGCCATGCGCTTTGCATAGCCGGTGTCGTACGGCTTAATGGTGGTGCCATCGCCAAGGTCAAGCTCAAAGTTCTCAAGCCATTCCTGCATCGGGATGGTGTATGTATCCTGGAGATACTGGGTGTTGTTGAGCAGCGGAATCGGAGCCGCACGGCCTGCGCCGGAGAAGATGTTCATGGAGATCTGGTCGATATCCAGTGCCAGAACGATAGCCCAGCGGAAGTCAGGGTTGTCGTACGGAGCGCCCTGACCCTGAGAGAACACCAGGCCCTTTGCGCCCGGGTCGTCCATGGTTGCATACGGGAACTCGTTGTACCATGCGTTGATCTTGTCGTTAGAGCTCTGCATTGCCTGCAGCTCTTCCATCGTAACTTCGCAGAGGATATCAACTTCGTTGCTGACCATCTGCATCTGTCTGGAGGAGGAGTCGCCAAGATAACGGAACCAAACATATTCTGCCGGAACCTGATCTTCGCTGTAGTTGTAGTGCTCTGTGCCTACAACGCCAAGCGTACTTTCTTTCCAGTCGTCACGGAGCTTGTAGAGGATCCAGTCGCCGTTGGAGTCATAGTCTTCTACGGTGTACGGGCCTGCTACAACCGGCTGCTCGTCCTTAAAGGTCGTAACATCAGCCTGCTGGGAGTAAATGTGCTCAGGAACGATGCGGTAATCGGTGCCCCATACGGTGATGCCGTAACGCTGTGTAAAGCGCGGGAAGGATTCCTTCATCGTGAACTTAACGGTGTAATCGTCAACCTTCTCAACCTTATCGATGTAGAGGTTGGTCGCTGCGGAAGCACCGATCTTGTCGTTTTCTTTGATCATGTTGAACGTGAAGACAACGTCGTCAGCGTTCAGGTCTTCACCGTCGGACCACTTGATGCCTTCGCGGATCTTAACGGTCCATTCGGTAAAGTCTTCGTTCGGGGTGCCCATATCGGCTGCAATTTCAGGGAACTGCTCACCGGAAACGGTGTCCATTTCCCAAAGGTGTGCGCTCATCAGCTGATGAATACCAAAGCCCATGTTCGTACCGGACATGTAGCTGTTGAACTGGCCCGGAGTGTCGGTCGGAGACGCAGTCTCAACGATCAGAGTTTCGTCACGGTTCGTGCCAACCGCCGTAACCTGACCTGCGGCGGCATTCGTGCCGGAGCCGGTAGATTCGGAAGCAGAAGACTCACCCGCGGCGCTGCTGGTGCTGTCGGTGGAGCCGGAGGATGCTGCACTGCTTGTGCTGCCGCCGCCACCGCAGCCGCTCAGGATGCCGGTGACGAGCATGGCCGCCGACAGAAGAACAGCTAAGGTCTTTTTCTTCATAATACAATACCTCTCTTGTTTTGTGAACCTGCGGTTCATAATGTGTTGAGGTCACAAAGCATACCCCACTTTGTGATCCCCGGTGTTTTGAATTCCTGCAAATCGCAAAATTTGTAGGAATCCCGCCATGAACTTTGCTTTGCAAAATTCATGACCCCCTATTTATCTTACAGCGCTTGTCCGTTCACTGATGTACCTTTCCCCACACGCTCGCCTTTTAGCATCCGGTACGACGATGTGTGCATTCCGCTGAAAGCGGCGGTATTTAGAACATTCAAACGCTGCGATAGCATCGGTCTATTGCTCCATAGCCGAAGACCAACGCTAATAAATAGCTTTAAACTGTAGAACCAAGTGAAAAATAACCAAATTTTAATTTCGTTCTCGGTTTTTCTGTACATAGAATAGCACTGCGTTCACGATTTGTCAATAAGTTTTCAAAAACTTTTCGGTATTTTTTCCAAATACTTTTGTTTATTTTGATTTTTTTGATTCCATATACAACAAAAAATGACATTTAACGAACATCTTGGAAATAGTTTTCTATTATATAAATGCGTAATTTTCATACATCTATATGTTTTGCGCACTTTTCCATTCCAAAGTGTATAAATTGCGGTTTCATGAGTTTTTTAATGGTTCCGATTGCAAATATTCCGGTGTAATCCGCTATTCACTTTAACTTTATCGATACAATATTCGTTTTTTCTGTTTATTCTAAACCGAGTTGTCTATACTGCCCTACAACATCCTATATCATTTGTCCTGTGACTTATACCCTGTTTTGTAGGTCTCTATTCTATTCACTTATATTCTTATAAGTGTACATTTCTGCGGCTGAAACCGTTTCGTCATTTTTACCACTGACTTCTCTGCATTCATCCCGGCAAACGAGCACCGCAGTATAGAAAACTTAACGCATGTTTGGAAGCTAAGCGCCCAGCTTTCCCCTTTATACTTCAAAGCACAATTTTCACTATTTTTCTCAAATACTTTTCAAATTCTTGTAAACTGTGTTATAATGGTAAAAAATACTTGGCCGAAAGGCCACTTTGTGCAATATACATCGATATTGCGCAGGAGGTAAAGTTATATGGAACAGAAAAAAGATTGGGTAAAGGATCTCATCGTGTATCAGGTCTACCCGCGCAGCTTTCAGGATTCTAACGGAGACGGCATCGGCGATATTCCCGGCATTTTAAGCCGCCTTGACCATCTTTCGACGCTCGGCATCAACGCGCTGTGGCTCTCGCCCGTGTTCCGCTCACCGAACGACGACAACGGCTACGACATCTCCGGGTATCGGGAGATCATGGACGAGTTCGGCACCATGGAAGATTGGGACGCACTGTGTGCAGCGTGCCACAAGCGCGGTATCAAGGTCATTATGGACCTCGTCGTAAACCATTCCTCCGACGAGCATCCGTGGTTCCTCGAATCCAAAACCTCGCGCGATAACCCAAAAAGCGACTACTACATTTGGCGCGGCCCGAAAAACGGCAAGGAGCCGAACAACTGGGCCTCCGTTTTCGGCGGCAGCGCGTGGGAATTTGTACCGGAGCGCGGGCAGTATTACTACCACCTGTTCTCCAAAAAACAGCCCGACCTCAACTGGGCAAACCCCGCGCTGCGTGAAGAAATCTTCTCTATGATGGAATGGTGGGTGAAAAAAGGCGTGGACGGCTTTAGAGTGGACGCCATCAGCTACCTTGATAAGCCGCAGGATTTCCCGGATTCCGCAGAGCCGCCGCAGCCGGACGGCTATTCGTTCAGTTCGAGTCTCATCAACGGTCGCCCCGGCACGCACGCCTATATCCGCGACATGAACCGCCGCGTGTTCTCGCCATATAACGTCATGACCGTGGGCGAAGTGGCGTCGAAAGACGCCAAGGAGCTCGCCCGCTACGTCAACACCGACCGCGAGGAGTTCGATATGGCCATCCCGTTCGTCGCGCCGATCGTCGAGATCAACACGTGGTCGCCGAAAAAAATGAAGCAGGATATTCAAAACGACTACGACGCCTTAAAGGAAAACGGCTGGTGGGCGCGGTTTTTCAGCAACCACGATAAGCCCCGTCAGGTCTCACTCTACGGCAACGACAAGGAATACTGGGAGGTTTCCGCCAAAATGCTCGCGATGCTGCTGCACTCCCTGCCCGGCACGCCGTTCGTGTATCAGGGTGAAGAGATTGGCATGACGAACATGTGCTTCCCGTACATTGAAGATTACAACGACCCCGATGCAAAAAACACCTACCACCAGCACATTTTGGCGGGCGACACACCGGACGTGGCCTTAAAAGAGGCGCAGATGATCTCCCGCGACAATGCCCGCACGCCGATGCAGTGGGACGCAACCGAAAACGCCGGCTTCACAACAGGCAAGCCGTGGCTCGGCATCAACCCGAACCACACAAAGATCAACGCGGAAAACCAGAAAAACGACCCGCACTCCATTTTCAGCTGCTACAAAGCGCTCATCGCACTGCGCAAATGCAGTCCCGCGCTCTCACGCGGCGACCTCGAAATTCCGGAAACCGGCTCCGATACGCTGTTCGCCCTAAAGCGCAGCTATAACGGCGAAACTCTGCTTTCTTTCCACAATTTCTCCGCCGAACCGTCGAAAATCCCCGCCGCGCTCGTTCCGCAGAACGGCGAAGTGCTGCTCTCCTCCTACGACCGCGAGGGCGGCTACATCGGCCCCAATCTGCGCCCGTATGAATCGGTGATTTTCCGCGTATAACGGAGGTGCAGCATGATAATCACGGGTTAAAAATCCATGCGAACACAACCTGTTATGCTGTTTTTCCCCCAAAAATGAAACTATGCGAACAGAGATTGTGCGTGTTTTGATTTTTTAATTCCCTTCTAATTCAACGATTATCCCTGTAATTTAACAAATGCTTCTGTGATTTAACGATTACCTCAGCCGTTTAACGATTATGACGGTACATGAAGCCTCAATCCACATAAAACGCACAAACCCCGCCGCAGAATTGCCCTGCAGCGGGGTTCACTTATGTGCTGAAACAACCGAAAAGCCTAATTTCAAGCGGTTTTCGGGCATAGAAAAAGTCCACCGTAATTCTATCAAAATTACGGTGGACTTATGGTGGACCCGGAGGGATTCGAACCCTTGACCTCTGCGTTGCGAACGCAGCGCTCTCCCAGCTGAGCTACGGGCCCATATTCTGTTCAACAGCAAACATTATAACACAGTCTTTCAAAAAAATCCAGTCCTATTTTTTATTTTTCGCAATTTTCTGTATGCAAAAAGGGCCGACCGCTTTGGGCCGACCCTTTCCTCACAAATTATTCGTTTATTTTGCCGCTCATGATATCGAAACGCAGTTGATCGTGCCGCAGGATGGTCCAATCGGCCATATAGCCGAAATCGGAGAGGGCACGCGAGGAAAATCACACACCGCCGCCGGCTTCTTTGCTGATGGCATCGATGAAGGCAGGGATGAGCTGCTTTTTGCGAGAGACAACACCTTTAAGCCAGATGGTGCCCGCTTTCGGCGCACGGCCGAAGGCATCTTCAACGAGCATATCGGCGGACTCGCCGTAGCACATGAGGCGCGTGGACTCCTCGATGATATTCGTCAGCATGAAGAACATCATGGAAAGGCCGTGCTCGCGGCAGGACTTTTCGAGGTACGGGCGCAGGCGGCGCTCCAGCTCATCGAGCTCGGAGCCGCTCATGCTGTTGATCTGGCCGACACCGAACGTGACGTCGCCGAACTCGAACTTCTTGTAATCCTGATAGAAAATTTCTTCCGGAGTCTTATCCTTGAGGTTGCTGCCTGCGGTAAACATTTCGATACCGAAGCTCTGGCAATCGATGCCCGCAATGGCACTGAGCGCTTCCGCTGCGGCGCGGTCCAGCATGGTACAGGTAGGCGAACGGAACATGAGCGTATCGGACAAAATGGCGCTGCACAGAAGACCCGCGATCTGCGGCGGAACCTCGAAGCCCTTTTCTTTATAAATAGAATAGATGATGGTCGCCGTGCAGCCGACGGGCTCGTTGCGGAAATACACAGGCGCCATCGTCTCGAGGGAGCCGATGCGGTGGTGATCGATGATTTCCAAAATTTCTGCGTTTTCGATGTTTTCGACCGCCTGACTGCGCTCATTGTGATCGACTAAGATGACGGAGCGCTTGCGGATGCCAAGCAAGTTACGGCGAGAGATCATGCCGACGTACTTGCCGTTTTTATCGATAACCGGGAAATCGCGAATGCGGGTGTTCTGCATGGTATCTTTAATGGCATCGGTGTAATCGCTCGGGGTGAACGTGACGAGATCTTTCGTACGCATGAACGCCTTAACCGGCATGCACTGGCTGATGCGGTGCGCAACGGTGTACGTATCAAGCGGCGTAGTGAGCACGGCGCAGTTATTGTCGCGCGCGAGCTTCTGGATGCTGCGGGAGACCTCTGCGCCGAGGCAGACGAGGATACAGCCCGCGCCGGACTCAATGGCGGAAAGCTGCGATTCGTAACGGTTGCCGGTGATGACCATGTCGTCCTTTTCGATGTAGTTTTCCATGACGTCCGGGTTTGCGACGGCAATGACGACGTTGCCGTGCTCGAAAACGGCATCGGGGTCGCCGACGAGCATTTTGGCTTCCAGCGTTTCCAAAATGTTGCAGTACGGCGTTTTGGCTTTTGCAATCATGGTGCTGTCCTGATTTTCCATGTAGGACGTGGCAATGTCGTTGATGGTGATGATGCCGTCTAACACGTTGTTTGCATCGACGATGGGCAGCGTGACGGCGTTCATCTCTGCCATCATGCTCCACGCTTTTTTCATGGAAATGCCCTCGTTGATGCCGGGAATTTTGCGGATCTCCATATCGCGCACGCGGGTGCCGATATTGTTGACGTAGGTCGGCTGGCGCATGCCGAAGCGCTGGAGGACGTAGCTTGTCTCGGAGCTGATCTGCCCAGCGCGGGCGGCGACATAGTGATTTCCGTCATTTTCTTTATTTTTAACGTCCGCGTAGGCGATCGCCGAACAAATGGAATCGGTGTCGGGATTGCGGTGGCCTAAAACATAGACTTCTTTTCTCTCGCTCATGCGTATACCCCACTCAAGGTAAAATGTTGTTTTTAGTATAGCACAGATTTTCCGAAAAAGAAAGAAAAAGCGAACGGCCGAGGGAAATTTTTGCACACCGTTCGCAAGATTGTCGATTTTTGATTTTTGTCAAGGCGCCGTGTTATTTGCGGTCGAGCGTCAGACGGTTTGCGTTCCACACGGCAAAGGCGAGCAGCGCGGCAAACGCCATGAGGATAACGGGATAAATCTGCATACCGAGCAAGTCGCTGAGCTTGCCGAAGAACGCGGGCATCGTCATGCTGCCGACATAGGCGCACGCCATCTGCATACCCATGACCGCCTGCGCGTTTTCGGCGCCGAAACGCACGGGCGTTTGATGCAGAAGCCCAGGGTAAACGGGCGCACAGCCGAGCCCGATGAAAACAAGGCCCGCCACCGCCGAGAACTCGACCGGCACGAACAATAAAACCGTGCCAAACAGCACGCAGACGATGCCGATCGATACCATGCGGCGGTCGCCAAGCTTATCGGAGATAAAGCCGCTGAGGAAACGCCCCGCCGTGATGCCGATGTAAAACAGCGAAGCCATGGAGGCGGCGCTTTCCGCCGCAATATTGTGCCGCAGGACGAGGAAGCTGCTGGCCCAAAGCCCTGTGGTGCCCTCCAAAGCGCAATATAAGAAGAACGCGAGCATGGTGACGGGTGCGCCGGTCATTTTCAGCACACGGCGCAGGAAGGATTTCCCGCCTGTTTCCTCCGCCTCGCCTGCGGGCGTTTTCTTTCACAGCGGGCGCGAGAGAACAAGCACGATCGTCAGCGCGAGCTGAATGAAGAACACCACGCGGTAGCCGGCGCCGAAGGAATAGCCGCCCGTGAGGCACGCACCCATGATATACGGCCCGGCCATGGCGCCGAGACCCCAGAAGCAATGCAGCCAATTCATGTGGCCGGAGCGGTAATACAGGGCGATGTAATTATTCAGAGCGGCATCTACACTGCCCGCGCCGAGCCCGTACGGCACCGCCCAAACACAAAGCTGCCAGAACGCGCCGGCCGAAGAAAAGCCGAATAGTCCCAGCGCCGTCAGGCCGACGCTGATGACCGTGACGAGATGCGTGCCGAGCCTGCGCACGGCGCGGTCGCTCATCAGGCTGGAGATGACCGTGCCGCAGGAAATAATCATGCTGACAATGCCCGCATAGGACACCGGAACATTCATGACCCGGTACATCGTCGGCCACGCCGAGCCGAGCAGGGCATCCGGCAGACCGAGACTGATAAATGCGGCGTAGATGACCGCAAGCAACAAAGAAAACATATCGATTCCCCTTAATTTTTTGTCTTTAAATCTTCGGATAAGAATTGCAAAAGCACATCGGCTTTGCTATACTGAATACTAATATAACGTATTTTAACGATGTTTCATAGCAAAATCGGTTTAAAAAATACAAATATATCGTATATCTTGACAAAATGCGGAGGACAGCATGATTCCGAAATTCAGAATACACGGCGACGGCGCAGAGCTTGTGCCGTATACGGTGCCGGAGCTTTTCTTTTTTGCGGGCGGACGCACTTTGTGCTTCGACGCAGCGCGCGAGGGCGACGCCATCGGCCACTGGCACGACGAAATCGAATTATTATATGTAACGGAAGGCAGCATGGTGTACAATGTGAACGGCACACGCTGCACGGTGCACGAGGGCGAGGGGATTTTTATCAACACGCGGCAGCTGCATTTTTTTGAAGAAAGCCGTTGCACCTACCGATGCGTGCTGCTGCACCCCATGATGCTATGCGCCAACACGTATTTGGAGGAGACGTACATTACGCCCGTGACAAAAAACGCCGCTTTCCCCTGCTGCATCTTAAAGCCGGAAAAAGAAAAAAGCGGCGGTGCTTTGGCGCTGATCGAGGCGCTTTTCGACGAAGCGGACAAACACAATCTGCTGCGCCTGCAAAGCCTTTCCTACGCGGTGTGGGACGAGATCTGCCGGCTGGCACCGAAGCCCGAAAACACGGTTTCCGAAAGCAGCCGGCTTTCGGCCGTAAAAAACATGATGCACGCCATACACAGCGGCTATGCGGAAAAGCTGACGCTGGAAGAGATTGCGGGCGCGGGGCATGTATGCAAAAGCGCGTGCGAAAAGCTGTTTCACACGTATCTGCACTGCACGCCGGTCGAATATCTTCAGCGGTTTCGCCTGCAAAAGGCGGCGGAGCGCCTGTGCAAAACGGAAACGCCCGTGGCGCAGATCGCGTTGGACTGCGGATTCTCGGGCGCGAGCTATTTTACCGGGTGCTTCAAAAAAATCTATGGCTGCACGCCGAAAGCGTACCGCAGCAGCCGCAAAAACACGAAAGCGTAAAAATGCAAACCGAGCCGTGCTTTTTCAGTCGGACTCGGTTTGCATTTTGTTTCGGATCACAGGTCTTTCTGCATGATGTAGTCGTTCATCACGAAGCCGCTGCCGATGTCGGTGACGACGGCGTCCGTTTGATGAAAACCGAAGTATTTGTAGACTTCGATGGCGTGAAAATTCTTTTTGTTGACGGTGAGATAGATTGCGGGGAGTTTTTCCGCCTGACAGAGCGTTTCGATGAAATCGAACGCGGCGCGCGGCAGGCCGCGGCTGCGATGAGCGGCGGAAACGTAGAGCTTGCTCAGGAACATTTTGCCCTCTTTGTGCGGCACAAGGCCGATGAAGCCCGCGGGCACGCCGTCGTCGAGCATCATATAATAGACGTAGCCCTCGCTTTCCATCTGGCGGTGGATGGCCGGGACGGACTGGAATTTTTCGATCATGTAATCTGTGGACGCAACGCCGTTGATGCAGTCGTAGGTCTCGTGCCAGATGGGTGCGGCGATCTCGGCTATTTTTTCAATCTGTTCTTCTTCCGTGACTTTGATAAAGGTAACTGCCATTTTTAACTCAGCTTTCTTTGTAGTTTCCGAGGAACGAGAAGCGGGGCATCTCGTCGGAGAGGGCGCAGATGAGCGCAAGTGTCTGCACGTCGTGAACATTCCCGGTGAAATCGAGGTAGAAGTCATACTCGAAATTGCGCTCCGGGATGGGGCGGGATTCGATTTTTGTGAGGTTCAGGCCGAGCAGAGCGAAACGCTCCAGCGTATGGCACAGCGAGCCCGGGGTGTGCGGCAGAGAGAAGCACAGGCTGATCTTTTCCGCGTCTTCGGGCAAAACGGCTTCACGCGAAATGACGATGAAGCGCGTGCAGTTGTTATCGGTATTCTGAATATCGGCGGCGATGACTTCAAGGCCGTATTCCTCCGCCGCCTGCGCGGAGCAGACTGCGCCGACGCCCTCGAGACGGGTTTCGGCGATGAATTTTGCGGCAGCCGCCGTGTTGGAATAGGCTTCGGTTTCGATGTCGTGTGCCGCGAGATACGCACTGCACTGCACGAGGGCCTCATGCTTCGAGAGCACCTTTTTGACCGCACCCGTCCCCTTTGCGCGGCACAGGCAGTGGCGCACGGGAATATCCGCCGCACCGACGATGAACATGCGGTGCTTCATGATGAGGTCATAGACCTCAGAGACACTGCCGGCATCGGAATTTTCGACCGGCACCACGCCGTAATCGCCCGCGCCGTTATGGACAGCTTCAAAAACATCGCGGAAGCCGGGTAAAAAGATCGGCTTCTGCCCCGGAAACAGGCGCAGGGCGGCGCTGTGGGAAAACGCGCCCGCCGCGCCCTGACAAATGACACGCGGGTCGGCTTTTAATGTCTTTGGGGAATTTTGCTCGAGGTCGCGCAATACCCCGCCGCTTTTCAGCATATTGTGCTGGCGGGCGCGACTGATGCTCATGATGGCGCTGTAAAGCGCGACGGCGCTGTCGCCGTACTCACCGGCTTCTTTTTTAACGCGGTCTAAAATGACCTGCTCGCGGGCGGCATTTAAGACGGGAATGCCCGCCTTGCGCTTGATCTCCGCGACGCGCTCCGCGCACTGCATGCGTTCCGTAAAAAGCTTTAAAAGCTCTTTATCAATGCGGTCTATATCGTTGCGAACCGGCAAAAGCAGTTCATCAAAGGACTTATTTTCACTCATTTTGCTCGCTCCTTTCTATTCTCTTTAACGCAGCAAGTCCATCAGCGCCAAGGCTGCCGCAGCTTCCGCCACAGGGATGGCGCGCGGGACGATACACGGGTCGTGGCGGCCGTGGATGGTTAAATCGGCGTTTGTTTTCGTGGTGAGATCGACCGTGTGCTGTTCACGGCCGATGGACGGCGTGGGCTTGACGGCGATGCGGAATAGAATCGGCATGCCCGTTGTGATGCCGCCCAAAATGCCGCCCGCGTTGTTCGTTTTCGTGCGGACGAGACCATTTTCGTCGTAGTAAAACGCGTCGTTATTTTCGCTGCCACGCATACAAGCAACATCAAAGCCCGCGCCGAACTCCACGCCTTTGACGGCGGGGATGCCGTATAAAATCGATGCAAAGACGTTTTCGATGCCGCCGAACATAGGACTGCCGATGCCTGCCGGGACACCGACTGCGGCGCACTCGATGATGCCGCCGATGCTGTCTGCGTCCAATCGCGCGGCTTCGATCTCGGCGCGCATTTTTTCTTCGGCCTTGGGGGAATTGACCGCAAAAAAGCGGGTATTTAAGGCATTTAAGTCGTCTTTTGAGACGTTTACGGGATCGAACGGGGTATCTTTTGCGCTGCCGACCGCATAAGCGTGCGCACCGATCGTGATGCCGCGGCGCTCTAATATCTGGCGGCAGACGGCGCCTGCGAACACGAGGCACGCGGTGAGACGACCCGAAAAATGCCCGCCGCCGCGAATGTCATTTGCGCCGTCGTAGCGGACAGACGCGGTGTAATCGGCATGGCCGGGACGCGGGTGAATTTTTAAATCGGAATAATCCTTCGAACGCGTATTGGTGTTCGCGATGATAGCCGCGAGCGGCGCGCCTGTTGTGACGCCGTTGAAGAGGCCCGAGAGCACCTGCGGCTCATCGGCCTCAAGGCGCGTGGTGGCGGTCTTGTCCTTGCCCGGCGCACGGCGCGCCATCTGCACGCGAATTTTTTCCATGTCTATTTTTTCATTCGGCGGGAGATTATCGAGCACTACGCCGATTGCTTCCGTATGGCTGCCGCCGAAAATGGACAGCTTGATGTTTTCACCCCAGGTCGATGCCATCGGCGATCCCTCCTAAATGTTTATGATCCCGGAAAAATCCGGGGTAGGATTTTTTGATGCTTTCCGCGTCCGTGACGGTGACTGTGCACGCACAACCGGCGGCAGCGAGCGCCATGACGACGCGGTGGTCGTTCATGCCCTCGGCTTTGCCACCCGTAAGCGCGGGCTTGCCGTGAATGATAAGGCCATCCGGCACGGCTTTAATGTCTGCACCGAGGTTTTTGAGCGCCGCTTCCATGGCAAGCAGACGGTCACACTCCTTTAAGTGCAATCGCTCCGCGTGGGAAATGACGGTCTCGCCCTCCGCGAACGCGGCCGTGACGGCGAGCGCAGGCACCATATCGGGAATTTGCGCGGCGTCAATCGCGATGCCGTGCAGTCCGCGGTAGGGCTTATCTATATTTTTGTTTTCGGCAACATAAACGCCGTTTTCTTCGGTGACAGAAAGCCCGAACTGCCGCCAGAGATGGACGCAGGCTTTATCGCCTTGCAGAGAGGTTTCGGAAAGGCCGAGCAGGCGGATAGGGCCGCCGGAGATAGCGGCTTCCGAGAGAAAAAACGCGGCCTGCGACCAATCGCCCTCGACGGTATAGTGCTCTGCGCGGTACGTCTGCCCGCCGGAGATGTGCCAGCCGGTCTCGGTCTCCTCAATTTTAACACCGAAGCCCGCGAGCACCTCTATCGTCAAATCGATATAGCCTTTGGATTCGAGCGGGGTGGTCAGCGTAACGGTGGAATCCTTTTTGAGCAGCGGCAAAGCGAATAATAAACCGGTTATAAACTGAGAACTGATGTTGCCCGGCACGCGGAAATCGCCGCTTTGAAGCTTGCCCGTGATGTGAAACGGCAGACCGCCGGCAGTCTCGACCGTTACGCCGTGCTGCGGCAGAAGGTCTGTGTAAACGCCGATAGGGCGCTCGGGAAGTCTGCCGTGACCGACAAACGTCGCTTCGATGCCGAGGGCGGCGAAAACGGGGATGAGAAAGCGCAGCGTGGAACCGGATTCACCGCAATCGACCGTGACGCTTTGGGGTGCCGTGCCCGGCGCGATGCACAGCACGCCGTTTTCTTCCGCTTTCACCGTGCCGCCCATGGCGCACACGCCGTTTAATGTAGCTTCCATATCCGCGCTGTGGTCAATGGGCCCGACACGGCACGGCGTTTTGCACAGCGCCGCCGAAAGCAATGCGCGGTGCGCGGCACTTTTGCTTGGGGGAATGCGCACTTCGCCCTTAACGTGGGCGGGGCGGTAGGTCACCTCTGCCATAGTATCACCTTGTTTCTACATAAATTTATCTCTCTATATTTGACATAAGGCAGCACGATGAGAATGATGCTGCCTTCCTAAAAATCAATTCAATTTTCTGCGGCGGTTCTGCTCGGCGGCGAGTTTATAGCGCAGTACGAGGTAGTTTCTGTCCACCGGGTGAATAACGCTTTCGCCGATCTGCTTTAAGAGGATCAGGTTGAGCGTTTTTCCAAAGCTTTTTTTATCGAGCGCGGTTGCTTCCACAACTTTGGCGAAATCAAACGCGGACTCGGTGGGCATGCCATAGCTTTCCAGCACGCGGCGGATACGCGCAGCGGTGCCTTTTTCCGTGATGCCGAGACTTTCACCCACTTCGCCCGCCATGACCATACCGATGCCGACGGCAAGGCCGTGCGAAAGCGACGAGAAGCCCGTAAGCTTTTCGAGCGCGTGGCCGAATGTGTGGCCGAAGTTTAAAATCATACGCCGGCCTTTGTCGTTCGTGTCTTCCTCGACAAAATGCTTTTTGCACAGCACGCAGCGGCAGATGGTTTCCTCCAAATGGTCGATGACTTGTCCCTGCTCCAATTTATCGAACAGCGCGGCGTCTGCGATGCAGCCGTATTTGATGACCTCGCCCATGCCGTCCGTGAAATAGGCATCGGGCAGCGTGGAGAGCGTTTGGGGATCGGCGAGGACGAGGCGCGGCTGATGGAACGCGCCGACGAGGTTTTTACCGAACGGCAAATCGACACCCGTTTTGCCGCCGACACTGGCATCTACCTGCGCCAAAAGGGACGTGGGCACCTGCACGAAATCCATGCCGCGCAGGAACGTTGCCGCCGCGAAGCCACCCATATCGCCCGCTACGCCGCCGCCGAGCGTGACAATGATGTCGCTGCGCGTGAAATCGTTTTCCGCAAGCGCTTCGTAAATCTGCATGACGGTGGAAAGCTGTTTTTGCGGCTCGCCGGCTTCAAAGACGAACTCCGCCGTGTGGATACCCGCTTTTTCAAGCGAAGCTTTTAGACGCTCGCCGTATATCGGGAAGACGTTTGTCTCGCTGACAATCATGGCGCGGCTGCCGGGGCGGACGAGCGGGGCAATTTTTTCGCCCGCGCGGTCCAAAACGCCGTCTTCTACAATAACTTCATACGGTTTATCTGTTTTAATCTCGATCACCATTATCCGAATTTCTCCTTTTTTTCACGTGCGGAGGAAAGCAGCGCCACGAGCTCTGCCCGATCGTTTTTCGCCACCGCAGCGCGTATACGTTCTATATTGCGCACGAGTTCTTCCGTCTCGTCCGCTAATTCCTCACGGTTTGCAAGGAAAAGGTCTGCCCACAGCTCCGCATTGATGCGCGCCACGCGCGAAACATCACGGTAACTGCCGGCGGAAAAGCCGCTGTGCTCATCGCAGCGCGGGCTCATGACATAAGCGCACGCCAAAACGTGCGGAATCTGGGACGTATAGGCGATCATACGGTCATGCTTTTGCTGCGTGCAGTATTTGATGGTGCCAAAGCCCATGCTTTTTGCGAGCGATACAAGGGTATCTGTGGCGCTTTGCGGAGCTTCGCCGGGCACGAGAATATAGGAAGCGTTATAAAAGAGGCTTGCCTCGCTGGCATCGAACCCGCTGCGCTCCTTGCCCGCCATGGGGTGGCCGCCGACGTAAACGAACGGGTAGTTTTTGGCGATCTCCGTTAATTTGCCGCAGACCTGATTTTTGATGCCGCACACATCCGTGACAATGCAGCCTTCTTTAAAATGCGGTGCGTTTTCCTCGACGAAGCGCACGACATCTGCGGGATACAGACAGACGTACACGACGTCCGCGTTTTCGAGCAATGACGTGCTGCCGACGGAATCGATGGCGCCGAGGGAAAGTGCGTCGAGCAGGGTGTTTTCGTCACGGTCAAAGCCAATGACGGTATGCTCTGTATTTTCTTTGAGGGCCTTTGCAAGCGAACCGCCGATGAGACCCAGACCAATGATTGCGATTTGCATATTGTTCTCCCTTTCGGGTAAATTTTTACAGGCTCTTCACCGTTTCGGTGACCTTCTGCACTTTCTTTGCGAGCACGTCGAACTGATCCGGCGTGAGGGACTGTGCGCCGTCGCACAGGGCGCGGCTGGGGTCATTATGCACCTCAATGATGAGGCCGTCTGCGCCGACGGCTGCCGCTGCCATGGCAAGCGGCTCGACAAGCCAGTTGATGCCGCTGGCATGGCTGGGATCTACGATGACGGGCAGATGGGAAAGGCGCTTTAAGATCGGCACGGCGGAAATATCGAGCGTATTGCGGGTGAATGTCTCATACGTGCGGATACCGCGCTCGCACAGGATGACCTGCTCGTTGCCGCCCGCCATGATATACTCGGCACTCATGAGAAGTTCTTCGATGGTGTTGGCAAGGCCGCGCTTTAAAAGAATCGGCTTATGCACGTGACCCAGCTCCTTTAAAAGCTCGAAGTTCTGCATGTTTCTTGCGCCGACCTGAATGACATCGACGTCCTCAAAGAGGTCGAGGTGGCCGATGCTCATAATCTCGGTGACGATGGGCAGGCCGGTTCTTTCCTTGGCTTTTTTGAGGAGCTCGAGGCCCTCTGCCTTAAGACCCTGGAACGCATACGGCGAGGTGCGGGGCTTGAATGCGCCGCCGCGCAGGAACGTAGCGCCTGCGGCCTTGACGCGCTCTGCAACACAGCAGATCTGCGCTTCGCTTTCGACGGAGCACGGACCCGCGATGAGCGCAAGGGAACCGTCGCCGATCACCTGACCGGTAGGAAGCTTGATGACCGTATCTTCCGGATGGAACTTACGGTTTGCTTTTTTATACGGCTCCTGCACGCGCTTAACGCTTTCAACAATATCCTGTGCGGCGATGTACTCGCTGTCTACCGCAGCGGTATCGCCGATAAGGCCGAGCACGGTGGAATGCGTGCCGACCCATGTGTTAACACTGACGTCATAACGGTCGGTAAGATTCGAAATGAAGTTTTTGACCTGTTCTTCACTGCGGTTGGCTTTGAGTACGATGATCATGTTTTTTCCCTTACCTTTCTTTTATAGGAGCCGTGCCCCGCTGCCGCTCTCGGCACAAAAAAAGCGAAGCCCATTGGCTCCGCTTGGTTTTATACTGCTCAGAATACTTCAAATTCCTCCGCGCAGAAATTTTCCGCGCGTTTTCAAGCGTTGCCCGGTATATTCACATACGACGAAAAGCACACGGTATAAAATCGTGCGCTAAAATACTTTGTAAATCGTCTTGTGAATAAAACGGACTGCATAGTTTGAACCATCCTATATGTGACTCTTGCTTTGCGATTTGCAGGTTTGCTTTATCTATCCTGCATCGCTGTGTTAAAATCATACCGCCGCGCGGGCGCTTTGTCAAGAGTTTTCTTGCGGTGTTCCGGGAGAAGTTCTTTTTTTGCGTCTTCTTCTGCGGAAGCGCTTCTTTTGAGGCTGCTCCTTTTCGGAGGTGTTTCCCGGCTTTTTGCGCTTCGCTTTTTCAATGGGCTCGCCGCGCAGGGCGCAAATGCGCTCTACAACGACAACCGTGGGCGCGCCGGCGTCGACGACGACGTCCGCGCTTGCGAGGTATTTCGGGCGGCGCTCGTTTAAAAGGCGCTCAATCACCGCGCGGCGGTCCGGCGTCTGCAGAAGCGGGCGGCGTTTATCATTTTTGAGGCGCTCCTGCAAGGCGGCCAGCGGTACGTCGAGATAATAGATGGTACCGCCGCCTTGATGGAAGCCCTCTACGTTCTGCGGCTGCATCAGCGTGCCGCCGCCCGTGGCGATGACGAAATGATTACTTTGCGCAAGCTCCTTTACGGTCTCGGTCTCGAGCGCGCGAAAATGCAGCTCGCCGTATTCTGCGAAAATCTCCTTGACCGTCATGCCGGTCTTCTTTTCTATGTACAAGTCCATATCGACAAACTGCATATCGAGCGCGGCGGCCAAGCGACGGCCGACCGTGGTCTTGCCGCTGCCCATGAAACCGCTTAAAACGATATTGCCCGATTTTATGATTTCACCTTTTACTTTTTTGTCCATTTCCCGTTCCCCGTTTCTTTCGGTTCGTTATGCGCGGAAAAGCCGTGCCGTTTCCGCTTCCGCATCGCAGATGAGCTGTTCGATATCGCTGTCCTTAAACGACGCGCCGTACCAGAGCTCGTGCGCGGCGACCGCCTGACAGACGAGCATGCCCATGCCGCCGACAGTTTTGAGTCCGCAGCTTGCGGCAAGCTTTAAAAATTTCGTTTTGCCGGGATTATAGACGGCGTCGAACGCGGCTTTGCAGCGGGAGAGCACGTCTTCCCCGACAGCACTGACACCGGTTTTGGGGTACATACCGAGGCTTGTGGTGTTGAGCACGAGATCGTAGTGCCCGGTTTCCTTTGCGAGCTCGTCATAAGACAGCACGCGGAACACGCCGGTTTTGCTGCGCGTGCGGCAGAGCTCCGCGAGTTCATCGCTGAGCACCTGTGCTTTTTCGAGCGAGCTTTCGCGGCAGACGATATCAAGATGCGGTGCATCAGCCGTGAGCACGGCTTCAAATGCGATGGCACGCGCCGCGCCTCCGCGGCCGAGCAGAAGGAGCTCGCCGTTAAAATCGACCCCATAGCGCGCAAGGGCCTTTTTGCAGCCGACACCGTCCGTTGTGTAGCCGGTCATTTTGCCGTCTTCGACACGCACGGTGTTGACGGATCCGAAAAGCTTCGCTTTTTCGTCGATACCGTCGAGCAGGGGAATGATGTCGCTTTTGTGGGGGATGGTGATATTGAAGCCGTCAAGCGTGCGCAATGCGGGCAGCGCCTGTGTAAGGGACGGTACATCCAGCACGGAATATTCCGGCTTATGGCCTGTGAGGGAGAAGAGGCGATCATGGATAAACGGCGACATCGTGTGCCCGATGGGGTGCCCGATGACGGCAAAACGGCGAAGCTGCATTTTAAGGCTCTCCTTTAAAAACAGAAAAATTTAGCACGGAATGCGGAATTGCTATTGACAAATAAGCCGTGCATCCATACAATGTATGTGAAGTACACCCCGATTGTATCATGCCTGCGGCGTTTTGTCCATACGGCAGACGGTGCAGTACTTGACAAATACTACACGATAGGAGGAAAATTAAATGGTTCTGGAGAAAGTTATCGATATTATTGCTGAGGAGCTCAGCGTAGATCCCTCCGAGATCACCGAGGATTCCAACCTGGTTGAGGATCTGGACGCAGATTCCCTTGCTGTTGTTGATCTTGTCATGTCCATCGAAGATGCTTTCAACGTAGAAATTCCGGATACGGAAGTTGAAAACCTCAAGACGGTTGGCGAAATCGTTCAGTTCATCGAAGAACATCAGGGTCAGTAATTTTTGCGCTCTGCGTGAAATTTTTCGCCTTGTGCAAAACGATATGAAAACACCGGGAGCGGCTTTCTGGCTGTTCCCGGTGTTTTTTTGCTGATTTAATTTATTCCGATGGACAGCTGTTTTGTGGGTACTCTGTTTCTGTAAATTAGTTTAAGCTAACTTTGAATTATTTATTGAATTATTTGTATATAAGTATCTTTGGTACAAATTGCACCGAATAGTACAAGGAAAGAAGAAGCAAACCTTCTTTTCCGTTTTTTTTAATAAAATCTTAGGCGGCCCGCATAAAGATGGCGGCCGCTCTTGCTTTTCAGGAAAATTCCCTGTATAATAAGAAACAATATGCCCGCTTTGGGCCCGGCGGCACAGCGTTTGCCGCACGAATCGTGAAAGGACTGAATTTCTTGGCGAATCAGAAGAAGATGGTCAACGACATCACTTCCATGGACGTTGACTTTTCCAAATGGTACACCGATATTGTTAAAAAAGCCGAGCTGATGGATTACTCCAGCGTAAAAGGCTGCATGATCATCGAGCCGTACGGCTACGCGATCTGGGAAAACATTCAGCATGAACTGGACGATCGCTTTAAGGCGACGGGTCACCAGAACGTTTACATGCCGCTGTTCATCCCGGAATCCCTCCTGCAGAAGGAAAAAGACCACGTAAAGGGCTTTGCGCCTGAAGTGGCCTGGGTAACGGAAGGCGGCAGCGAGAAGCTGAGTGAGCGCCTGTGCGTACGCCCGACGAGTGAGATTCTCTTCTGCGAGCATTACCAGAAGATCATCAACTCTTACCGCGACCTGCCGAAGCTCTACAACCAGTGGTGCTCCGTTGTGCGCTGGGAGAAAACGACGCGTCCGTTCCTGCGCTCCTCCGAGTTCCTGTGGCAGGAAGGCCACACCATGCACGAAACCGCAGAAGAAGCCATGGAAGAGACCATGCGCATGCTGCACACCTACGAGGAGTTCTACAAGAACGTGCTCGCCATTCCGGCTGTGACCGGCCAGAAGACCGAGAAAGAAAAGTTTGCGGGCGCTGTGGCGACCTACACCATTGAGCCGATGATGCACAACGGCGTTGCTTTGCAGGGCGGCACGAGCCACTACTTCGGAGACGGCTGGGCAAAGAACTTCGGCATTACGTTCACGGGCCGCGACAATACCCTGCAGCACCCGTACCAGACCTCCTGGGGCGTTTCCACCCGCATGATCGGCGCCATCATCATGGTACACGGCGACGACAACGGTCTTGTACTGCCGCCGAAGGTCGCGCCGATCCAGCTGGCAATCATCCCGATTGCACAGCATAAGCCCGGCGTGCTCGACAAGGCAAACGCGCTGTATGAATCCCTGAAGACGAAGTTCCGCGTGAAGCTGGACGACACCGACAACTCCCCCGGCTGGAAGTTCAGCCAGTATGAGATGCAGGGCGTGCCGCTGCGTTTGGAGATCGGTCCGAAGGACATTGAGCAGAACCAGTGCGTGCTCGTCCGCCGCGACACGAGAGAGAAGATTTTCGTTTCGCTCGATAACCTTGAGGGCGAGATTGAAAAGGCCTTGCAGGCTGTGCATGACGGTCTTTATGAGCGTGCGCTGAAGAACCTTGAAGAGAAGACCTTCACGGCGACGACGTATGAGGAGTTCCTCGACATTGCGGAGAACAAGCCCGGCTTCATCAAGGCCATGTGGTGCGGCGACAGCGCGTGCGAGGACAAGCTGAAGGACGCGACCGGCGGCGTGAAGTCCCGTTGCATTCCGTTTAAGGAAGAGCACCTCTCTGATGTTTGCGTTTGCTGCGGCAAGCCGGCAAAGCACATGGTCTACTGGGGCAGACAGTACTGATTTTTCTGCTTTGCGTAGCGCTATATCAAATCGGCATACGTGTTTTACACGGTTTTAACTGTGTTTTTATAAGCAGAATGTTGTAAGAATACTTTAGGGCACACCGTATTTTTTGCGGTGTGCCTCTTTTTTTGCTCTTTTTTATGAAATGCACGGCTGATTTTTGGACGCGCAGGCAACAAAGCAAAAGTTTTTATGCAAATGATACAAGCAAAATAGAAAAAGCTTGTGCAAATCCACTTTTTTCACAAAAAGGGCTTTACATTTGCTTTGGAATGGTCTAAAATACAAGCAGAAATAAATCGTTAGGAGTCCGTATGGACTTCGGCGTAAATTTAGGAGGAGAATTCCAATGGCAAATGTAAGAGTTGGCTTTATCGGCTGCGGCGGTATTGCAAACGGCAAGCACTTCCCGGGCATGGCCCAGCAGGAAGGCGTAGATATGTGCGCATTCTGCGACCTCATTCTTGAGAGAGCAGAAAAGGCCGCTAAAGAGTACGGCACCCCGGACGCTAAGGTTTACACCGATTATCATGAACTTCTGGCAGACCCGACGATCGACGCTGTTCACGTTCTGACCCCGAACGTTGCACACTGCGAGATCACCGTTGCTGCTCTTGAGGCTGGCAAGCACGTTCTGTGCGAGAAGCCGATGGCTGCTACCCCGGCTGACGCTAAGAAGATGCTTGAAGCAAGAGACAGAACCGGCAAGATGCTGACGATCGGCTATCAGTATCGTCACTTCCCGGAGAACCAGGTTGCTAAGAAGGTTGTCGATTCCGGCGTTCTTGGCGATGTTTACTATGCAGAGGCTACATACCTCCGCCGCCGTGGCGTTCCGACCTGGGGCGTATTCACGGATAAGGCAAAGCAGGGCGGCGGTCCGCTGATCGACATCGGTACGCATGCTCTTGACCTCACACTGTTCCTCATGAACAACTACGATGTTGACTATGTTTGCGGCACTTCCTTCGAGAAGCTCGGCCACACGCTCGATGCTAAGCATCAGGGTCAGGTCAACTACCGCGGTGAGTTCGACACCTGGAACAACGAGACCTATGACGTTGAGGACTCCGCTGTTGGCTTTGTTAAGATGAAGAACGGTGCTACGATCGTTCTGCGCGCTGCTTGGGCTATCAACATGGCTGAAGACTACGCTGCAAACGGCGAAGCTTACACGATGCTGGCTGGTACCGAGGGCGGTCTCGATACGAAGGAAGGCCGTGTCCGTCTGAACCACGTTGTTGCTGAGTACCCGACCATTTCTTGGGTTGGCAACAAGGTCAGAGGTTTCATCCCGGGCTTCTCTCAGGGTCCGGCACCGAAGTCCAAGGAAGCTGAGATCTGGGTCAAGGCTCTGAAGGGCGAAGGCGAGCTGTTTGTTACGGCTGATCAGGCTTATGTCGTCACGAGAATCCTCGATGCGATCTATGAGTCCAACAGAACCGGTAAGCCTGTTTACTTCGACTAATTTTAATCAGTACATTTTGTGTGCGGCGGCATTTCGTGTCGCCGCACATTTTTTAAGGCGGGGTTCCCGCGTTCCGGCATAATAGAGCCGGCGCGGGCTTTCCGCAAACGCAATTATTTTTTAGAAAGGTGTTTTTCCCATGGAAAATATCAATGTTCAGGTTTATTCCTTGGTTTCCGAGCCGATTAGCCCGATTGAGAAGCTGAAGACCATTGCAAAGCTCGGTTTTGCAGGCGCAGAGTTCACCGCGGACTTCACAGAAGTGCCGGTTGAAGAAATGAAGAAGGTCCTTGCTGAGAACAACTTGAAGGTCGATTCCGCTCACGTCGGTCTGGATCAGATTGAAGGTGTTCTCCCCTACTTTGCAGAGCTGGGCGCAAAGCTCGTCATCTGCCCGATGACAAATTTCTGCAACAAGGCAGAAGCTGAAGAAGTTGCAGCAGAGCTCAACCGCCTCGGCAACATTGCGAAGCAGTACGGCATTAAGATCGGCTACCACAACCACACCGACGAGTTCTATGTGGACGAGGGCAAGTATCTTTATGACTGGCTCATCGATGCATGTGACCCGGAAGTTACGGCTTTCCAGCTTGACTGCGGCTGGTGCAGCGCAGCAGGCGTAAACCCGGTGGACTTCATCAACAGCCACGCAGGACGCATTGCAAGCATCCACATTAAGGAAAACGGCGGCGTTATCGGCGCAAACAAACCGCAGTCCCGCCACGACAACACCCCGCGCTTCAAGTTTGAGAAAGACGCTGACGGCAAGCCGATCTTCCCGCCGGAGTTCCTCAAGATGAAGGAAGAGCACGACAAGCTGAACGTGCCGCAGGGCCAAGGCATTGTGGATTGGAAGGCTGTTAAGGCAGCTGCCGACGCACAGTGCGACAACGTCATTTACGTTGTTGAGCGTGAAGCCAGCTACAACGACCCGCAGGATCGCGTAGCTTGCCTTGCTGAAGACATTGCATGGCTGAAGGCTAACCTGTAATTTAATTTAATGCAAAATGAGCCGAGCACAGAAGCTGTGTTCGGCTTTTTTGTTGCGCAAAAAAAGAGGCTTGCAGTAACCATAGCGAAGCGACGCTAAAAGTTTTTGATCGACCTTTTTTCAAAAAGGTCGTGGGGTCTCGGGGCAAAACCCCAAGTCGCTTTCCGCAGAAAGCGAAACCCTATTGCGTTTGCAAAAACTAGGAAGGTAGATTTGAACGTCCGGGGGACGTTCAAATCGTAGGGAACCCAGTTGCATGGGTTCCCTGAAAGGGCGGTCAATGACCGTCCTATATATATATATATGCGGATTTTAACAAAAAGGAAGGTGCTGCGAGGGTCGTTAGAGCGATGTATCTCTCCCTTTCCCTCTGACAGAGAGAGCTTGAAAAGAGCGGCTTCTTTCCGCTCTTTTTCATATACGCAGGCATAAAATAAAGCCGCGCTCACGGAGAAAAACGTGAGTGCGGCTTTTTCTAAGGACTTGCTTTGGCAAGTCCTTTAGGAAACCCATGCAACCGGGTTTCCTACGGGTAAACAGTCCACCGGACTGTTTACCCTACCTTCCTAGTTTTTGCGAACGCAACAAGATTTCGAGCTTTGCGAAGCTCGACCAAAGGTTTCACCTTTGGAATCTGACAAGCTTTTGAAAAAGCTTGAGCAAAACTTTTGCGTCGCTATGCTATGGTTGACGGAAAAACGCGAAGCGTTTAGTGCTGAATCTGCTGCTCTTCCTCGTCATCGTTATGGCTCCACGGCGAGGGAGCTAATTTTTTATGCAGCGCAACAAGCTCGTGGTCGTAGTTATGTCTGACTTCACACTTTTTGTCGAAAATCATGGTCGCTTCGTCGTCTGCGGTGCAAGCCGGCCACTCCGGCAGGTCTTCGCTGGACGGTTTGCCGTCACGCGCGAAGTTAAGCCACGCGTCGCACATCTGCTTTTCGAGCAAATCAGTCACGCCGGGCTCGTTATACGCGGCAACAAGGCTCGTGTTATGGAACACAAACGGGATCTCGCTGCAATGCCATGCGATATGGCCGCCGTCGTACGGGAAGGTGTACGTCATCATATACGAATACGTGCCGCTTTCCGGGTGCTGCGCTTTTTTCAAGATGAAATCGGTAGACGGCGCGCGGAAGATGGAATCCATGAACAGCACGTCGCTGACGTCCTTATCCGGGTAAACCTCGGCGAACATCTCCTTGAGCTTTTTGCCCTCTGCGCCGTAGCGTTTTTCGATCATAGAATCGATGAGCGCAGCATCGGCCTTTTCCTCTTCGCTTAATGCCGGCATGAACGAGAACTCGCCGAGCACGGTGCCAACCATGACCGGGATGGTCTTTGCGTGCTCCGTGAAACCGACCTCGAGCGGATCGCCGAGGTACCAATCGTTTGCGAGCGGGTTGCCGCCGACGTATGCGCCCGTCTTTGCGACCTCCGGCGCGACCTTGTTGTACGCCGCCGCGAGCTGTGCGTACGGGATGGTCTCCAGTGCTTTGACATCATCGAGCTTCAATTCTGCCAGAAGCGCCGTGACGATGGCTTTGCCGTTCTGCTCCGTGGAATTGCCGGAGACAAAGTGGTCGATGCAGCCACTCTGCACGACGCCCTTATGGAACAGGCCGTCCGCCGCAGGGGTCTGCATCAGCGTCCAAACCTTCATACCGCCGCCGGACTGGCCGAACAGCGTGACGTTTTCCGGGTCGCCGCCGAAGTTTGCGATATTTTCGTGAATCCACTGCAAAGCTGCGACCATATCGGCGTTGCCGGCGTTGCCGGAATTCTTATATTCCTCGCCGAACGGGGAAAGGTCGAGATAGCCGAGGATATTGAGACGGTGGTTGAGTGAAACAACAACAACATCGCCGTATTTGCTCATGTTTTCGCCCTCGTAGGCGATGTGCTCAATGGAGGAGCCCGCCGCGAATCCGCCGCCATGCAGCCAAACGAGCACAGGCTTTTTGGCGTTCGGGTCAAGATGCTGCGTCCAGATATTGAGGTACTGGCAGTTCTCATCGAGCGGCCAATAGCGGTGCGGCACCATCAGCTCGTTGCTGGGCTGATCCTGCTGCAGCATGGGGCACACGTAGCCGTAAGCCAGCGCGTTTTTGATGCCCTCCCACGGCTCTACCGGGGTCGGCTGGTGGAAACGCTTTGCATCGGCGTATTTTACGCCGTGGAACGCATATGTGCCGTCAAGCTGAAAACCGCGCAGCTTACCGGCTTTGGTCTCGACGACCGGGTCTGTTTTGGTGCACATGAAATTTCTTGCCATATATCACAACTCCTTAAAAATTTGACAAAGTAAAAGGAATAACTCTGCAATATTAATTGTAAGGTTATTCCTCATAAATGTCAATATTCTGTTTTTTGATTTTATGTGCAATTTACAAGAACAGGTCTTTTAAAAGCTGCTTGCCGGTCTTTGTGCGGAAGATGTTCTCGCACACCTTTTCGGCGGCTTCATGGGTCATGCCGCCCTCGAAAATGTTTACGAGGAAATCGGCTTCAACCAAAATCTGATAATCGATGCCGTTGATGTTCGTGTACGTGTGGTGGTGACCGATGAGATAGCAGATACGCTCCGTCTGCCCATGGGTATAACCGCACGCGGGCAGCATTTCGAGTGCGATGGGCGGGCCTTCCACCTCCTGGTGAGGGCCGTTGCAGTTGCCGTATTTTTCAAAGCACACACGGATGCCGATGTCGTGCGTAATGGCGGCGGCTTCCAAAATTTCTTTTGTCGCATCGTCCACGTCTTCGCCCTCTGCGATGGTCTTTGCGAACGCGAACACCTTCAAAAAGTGGTTGACGCGCTCGACACAGCCGCCCTCGTACTCCGTCATTTTCAAAACGAGCTTGCTAAAATTTGTCATGCTTTTCACTTCTTTCTTTCAAAATCGTCTGCGCAGGGCACCCAGTACCGGCGCGTGAGGATGCCTTCTTCCAGCACTTTGTTTTCGAGTACGCCGCCGGCGCTTTCAATCGTTTTCGCCGATCCGGTGTTTGTATCATTGCAGGTGATGAGTACCTTTTTGATGCCGATTGAACGCGCAATGGGCAGCGCGAGCGCAAGCTGGATTTTGGCATACCCGTGGCGGCGCTCACTCGGCACAATGCCGTAGCCGATGTGACCGCCGAACAGCCTGAGGTAGTCGTTCAGCTCGTGGCGGATGTCCACGGCGCCGAAGAGTTTTGTTTCGTTGTCATCGGTGAGAAAATAAAGCGTTTCATTCACAAAGCCCTCGGGGACACGAGTGCGCTTTTGGATGCTTTCACGCCGCCATTCCTCAAACGGCAGATTTTTCGGATTTGCGGACGCGATGGGTACGATGCGCTCCGCGCCCCAGTCTTTAAGATATGCCGCATACTGCGTCGCTGTAATTTGTTCCGGCAAAATCAGTTTCATTGAAATTTCTCCCGTTATCTTGCCATGACGGCCTCGATGTCTTCGATGGTGCGCGGCACGGACGCAGAGAGGTTCTCTGCGCCGGTCGGCGTGACAAGGCAGTTATCCTCCACGCGGAAGCCGATGCCGAGATCTTCGGCGTAAATGCCGATATCAACGCAGAAGACCATGTTCGGCGCGATAGGCTTACCGAGTGCATCGACAACATCGTGCACGTCGTAACCGACATGGTGCGCACCGCCGTGCCACATGTATTTGCCAATCTCATCGTAAGAGGACAGCAGACCGATCTTTTTCAGCTGCTCACAGCAATAGCGGCGGGCGGTCTTATCCACATCGTCCATGAGCATACCGGGCTTGATGATGGAGAACATGTAGTTCGACGTATTGAGGGCACACTCATACAGCATGCGCTGCTCTTTCGAGTATTTGCCGTTGCACGGCCAGCCACGGGAGACATCGTTACACTCGCCGTCCCACTGCGCGCCAACGTCATTCAAGATCATATCGCCGTCCTTGGCTTGTCCCATGTAGCTGTCGTAATGGATGCAAAAGTTGTTTTCGCCGGCGGAAATGATGGAGTGGAACGCGGGCTCAAGCACACCGGCGCTGGTGAGGGCGTAGTCGAACTCGGCTTTATACTCGTACTCATACATGCCGGGGTGCGAAGCGCGCATCATGCGCAGAATGCCTTCGTGCGTAACGGTCATAGCACGACGCATGGCGTCAATCTCGCACGGAGCCTTCAGGGTACGCAGGCGCTTTAAGATGGGCAGGATATTTTCAACCGTGAGGAACGGGTAGCCGGTCTTAATGGTCTGCGCGAAGCGGTGGGCTTCATCTAAGCCCTCGTCCGGCGTATGGCGGTAGAGGTCGAGGTAGACGCGCTGCACGTTGCCGCTGTTCAAAACACGGTGGATATCGTTTTCAAAGTTCTCAACGAAACGGATATCCGTGATACCGGACTGCGCCATAACTTCATCGGCTTTCGGTCTGCGGCCCGTCCAGCGCTCTTTCATGAGATCCGGCGGGAGGATATAGATGGATTCCTGCACATTGCCGCCGATTTTTGTGGCGACCAACACGAGCCCCGCGAATTTAATGCCCGTTAAATACAGGAAATTGCGGTTTGTGAAGAATGTATAGTACGCATCGGCGCTCTGGCGCGGTGCGCTGCCGGAAAAGAACACGGCTGCGCTGCCGTCTTTCATTTCGGCGTACAGGCGCTGACGGTTTGCCTTGTGGAATTCTGCTGTCATGATAATCCCTCCGAATCTTCTTTGCTTTTATCTATTTCTAAAGGCTTGCTGAGCAAGCCTTTTAAGAAACCCCTTGATAGGGTTTCTTACGTCAAATCGTCCACCGGACGATTTGACTATCTTCCTGATCTTTGGGTAAGCAAAAGGATTTCGTCGTCTGCGGACGACGAATCAGGGCTCTACCCTGATAACCCGCAAGTTTTCTGGAAAAAACTTGACCAAAGACTTTGTTTGTCGCTTCGCTATGTTTACTTTAGCTTTGCTGCAAGTGCAACCCAGCCTTTTTCCTCTTTGCGGTCGATGATCTCGAATTTATCCGCGAGGCACGCCAAAACATCGTCTTCTCTGGTATCAATGATGCCGCTCATGATATAGACGGTATCGAGCTTCATAAAGCGTGGAGCATCTTTTGTGAGCAGAATCACGACGTCTGCGACGATATTCGCGACAACGACATCGAATGTGCCGGTAACCTTATCTGCCAGATTGCCGCAGATGCCGGTGAACTTATCGCCGACGTGGTTGATCTCTGCGTTTGCGACGGCGGTCTTGACGGCGAGAGCATCAATATCGACGCCAACGGCGCTGCCTGCGCCGAGCAGCAGACCGGCGACGGACAAAATACCGCTGCCGCAGCCCATATCAAGCATGGTATCGCCCGGCTTTACATACTTTTCGAGCAGCTCCATGCAAAGGCGGGTCGTTTCATGCGTGCCGGTACCGAACGCGAGACCCGGCTCCAGATGCAGCACGACGCGGTCACCTGCTTCGTACTCGTCCTCCCACATGGGGCGCACAAGCAAGCGGTTGCCGACGGGGATGGGCTTAAAATACTTTTTCCAGTTGTTGATCCAATCCTCCTCCGCACAGTTGGCGGCGGTGATGGTGTTCTCAATGCCGACGGCTTCAAAACGCTCTTTGAGGAAAGAAATGGCTTCCGCCGGGTTTTCCTCCGGGCTGATATACACATGGATGATGCTTTTGGTTCGGTCTTTTTTTAGAAGGTCTTCGTCAATGAGGTCGATATGCGCGATTTCCATCGCTTCCTCTTCTAAATGCGAATAGTCTTCAATATAAATGCCGTAGGGCACGACCATCTGCGCAATGTCGCCCGCGCGGTCCGTATCCGCCGCGGGAATAGTGACCTGTAATTCGGTCCAGTCTGCGTTTACCTGATCTGTCATACTTTTTAACTCCTGTTCTCTTTTTATAAAATGCAGAAAATTATCTATACATTTCTCATATAAGCTGATTATACAACGCGCCCGGAAAACTTGCAATAGGAGGCCCTGCGACAATCATGACAAAACGCAAATTTCTGCTGCAAGGCATCGCTTTAACGGCATTTTCACTGTTTTTCCGCATTACGAATATCGGCTACCGTGCGTATTTATCGGGCAAAATCGGTGCGGAGGGCATGGGGCTTTACCAGCTCATCTTCTCCGTGTTCCTGCTCGCCATCACGCTTTCCACTTCCGGCATCAGCTTGGCCGTGACGCGCATGGTGACGGCAGCCATTGCGGCGAACCACCGCTGCACGGTGCGCAGCGTGGTGACGCAGTGCTTTTTGTTCTGCCTGACGGTGAGCTGTACCATTGCGGTTTTGCTGCTGTGCTTTTCGGATTTTGCCGCCGCGCATATTTTGGGCAACGCCGGCGCGGCGCCGTCTCTGCGCATTTTGGCGCTGGGGCTGCCGTTTATGTCGCAGTGCACGTGCATGAAGGGATATTTTTTAGCAGTGGACGAATCGCTTTCCACCTCATGGAGTGATGCGGTGGAACAGGTGCTGACGATTTTCTCCGCCGTTATGCTGTTCTGGTATTTTGCGCCGCAGAGCATAGAAGCCGCGTGCTTTGCGGCGATGATTGCTTCAACATTCGGAGAAGCCGTTTCGTTTTTGGCGGGGTTCCTCATTTACCGCCGCAGCTTAAAGCGCAACACGCCGAAAGAAAAAGAGCAGGCGACGGGCGTTCTGCACGGGATGTTCCACATTGCGGTGCCGTGCACGCTTTCGAGCGCGGCGCGCAGCTTGCTTTCAACGGCGGAAAATCTGCTCATCCCGCGCGAGCTCGGGCGTTACGGGCTCAGTCGTGCGGCTTCCATGTCCGCCTACGGTTTATTGCAGGGCATGGCAATGCCGATGCTGTACTTTCCGTCTTCGTTTTTGACGTCGTTCGCGTCTTTGCTCATCCCGAAAACGGCACGGGAATTTGAGCTTTCGCACCGCAGGGCCGTGCGGCACATCACGCAGCGCGCGGTGCACGCAGCCCTGCAGTTCGGCATTTTCTGCGCGGGGATCTTCTTCGTTTTCGGCAGTGACTGGGGCGAGGCGTTTTATAAGAGCCGGGAAGCCGGGGCATACCTCAAAATTTTGGCGCCGCTCGTACCGCTTTTATATCTGGATGTCGTGGTGGACAGTCTTTTAAAGGGGCTTGACGAGCAGCTGAACTCCATGAAATACAACTTTTCGGATTCGTTTCTGCGTGTGCTTTTGATTTTGCTTTTTATGCGGTTTGCCGGTATGCAGGCGTACATTGCAATTTTGTTTTTCTCGTCCATCTTCAACGCGATGCTGAGTGTACGAAGATTATTAAAAGTCGCCGATGTGCATATCGGGCTATTGAAAAGTGCAGTGATGCCGGCGTTTTTTGCACTGCTTGCCGCGAATGCAACACAGTTTTTATTGAAAAGCATTTTGCTTTCGGGTATTCCCCTTGTTTTGCTGCAAACGGCGGTTTGTGCAGGGTTTTATGCCGCTTTGCTGTTCCCGTTTTTAAAGCTGTGCGCGTATCATACGGACAAAAAGCAAACCGTTAAAACATAAAAGCGGCGCTCCGACAGGTTGCCCTGCCGAAGCGCCGTGGTTTTATTTACGTGTTGTCAGAAAGGAATCAGATCCAACGGGTCTCGGTCATCTTCGGCTCGAAGATGATAGCGGACTTCAGGGTCTCAACAGCCTTCATAAGGCCCTCGTTCTGGCTCATGAGGCTATCCTCATGTTCAATGCTGATGGCATAGTCATAGCCGACAAGGCGCAGAGCGCTGATGATGTCCTTCCAATAGAGCAGATCGTTGCCGTAGCCGACGCTGCGGAAGATCCAGGAGCGGTGTGCTTCGTCTGCATAGCTCTTCGTGTCGAGCGCGCCGTTCTTTGCCATGTTGTACTTATCGAGACGGGTATCCTTTGCGTGTACGTGGAAGATTGCGTCGCCGCCGAGCTCGCGGATAACAGCAACCGGATCCATGCCCTGCCAAATGAGGTGGGACGGGTCAAAGTTTGCGCCGATCTCCGGGCCCACAGCCTCACGGAGCTTGAGGAGCGTCTCGGTGTTGTAAACACAGAAGCCCTGGTGCATTTCAAGAGCGATCTTGTTGACGCCGTGCTCTCTTGCGAATGCTACAAAATCCTTCCAGTAATCGACAAGAATCTTCCACTGATACTCAAGAATCTTACCGAAATCGTCCGGCCATGCGCATACAACCCAGTTCGGATACTGAGAGGTCTCGCAATCGCCCGGGCAGCCGGAGAAGCAGTTGATCTGATGCAGGCCGTATTTTTCAGCCATCAGAACTGCGTTGCGCATGTCCTTATCATAAGCCGCAGCCAGCTCCTTATTCGGGTGGATCGGGTTGCCGTGGCAGGAGAATGCGCTGACTTCCATATCATACTTCTTGATGGTATCGCAGAACTCCTGATACTTTGCTTCATCGTGGAGCAAAACTTCCGGATCGCAGTGATCTTTGCCCGGATAGCCGCCGCAGCCGATTTCGACCATCTGGATGCCCATGGACTTGAAATACTTCAGTGCGTCCTCAAGAGGCATGTTGCCTACAACATTGGTAAGTACGCCTAACTTCATGTTAAAACACTCCTTCTAATTGAATAAATCAAAAGAATAACAGATTGAATTGGGGCTTTTTCTGAAAGAGAAAACCCTGTTTGATTCTATTGTACTATATTTCCTTGGTAAAATCAACATGGATTTGGCTTTTACGCCGCATTTTTTTTGGAATGTCTTTCGGCAGATGTATGAAATTTTTGTGGTTTTCCGTCAAATTCACGGTAGAATTTCGCCGGGCCTTCCGCTATAATGAAAGTTAGCATTTTATTAAAGGCGGTATAATTAAATGGAGAAGACCCAAAACTTTAAAAGCACCGTGTTTGCCTGCTACCGCGGGTATATCACGCAGGGCATTGTGAACAATCTCTCTCCCCTGTTTTTCGTGCTGTTCCAAAACAAATTCGGCATTTCGTATTCGCTGATTTCGGCACTTATTCTGTGCAACTTTGTGACGCAGGTCATCACGGATGTGCTTTCCGTTAAATACGTAGACCGCATCGGCTACCGAAAATCGGCGGTCATCGCACACGCGCTGGCGTTTTTAGGTCTTGTGATGCAGGGCACGCTGCCGAATGTGCTGCCTGCGCCGTATGTGGGTCTTGTCCTTGCGACGATTGTGAACGGCGTGGGCGGCGGCCTGATTGAAGTTATCATCAGCCCGATTGTCGATTCCTGCCCGGGAGACGCGAAGGCCTCCGCGATGAGCCTTTTACATTCGTTTTACTGCTGGGGACAGGTAGGTGTGGTGCTCATCACGACGCTTTTGCTGCGCTTGATCGGCGAGGATCTGTGGTTTATCATCCCGATTTTGTGGTCTTTGCTGCCGCTTTATAATTTATTCCGTTTCCTCAAGGTGCCGCTGATGCCCACCGTGCCGGAGGAAGAGAAAACACCGCTCAAAACGCTGTTTACCTCGAAAATTTTCCTCGTGGCACTGCTTTTGATGCTTTGCGCGGGCGCGAGCGAGCTTGCCATGAGCCAGTGGAGCTCGCTGTTTGCGGAGCGTGCGCTCGGCGTGACGAAGGTCATCGGCGACCTTTTAGGGCCGTGCCTGTTTGCGGTGTTTATGGGCATCGGCAGAACAATCTATGGCGTGTGGGGCGAGAAAATCCATTTAACGGGCGCGATGGTATTCTGCGCCGCACTGTGTATTTTGTGCTATCTCGGTACGGCTTTATTTGAAAACCCGTGGCTTTCTCTGCTTTCATGCGCGCTGTGCGGCTTTTCCGTGAGCCTCATGTGGCCGGGCACGTTTTCGCTGACTTCCGCTGCATACCCGAAGGGCGGCACGGCGATGTTCGGCATTTTGGCGGTGTTGGGCGATGTGGGCTGCTCTGTGGGCCCGGCATTGATGGGCGCAGTGAGCGGCGCGGTTTCCGGCAATGCAAAAATCGCCGCATCTTTCCCGAATCTCACTGCGGACCAACTCGGTTTAAAGAGCGGTATGCTGTTTTCCTCGGTTTTTCCGGCATTTATTTTAATCGGCGTTCTGTTGCTCACACGGTTTCATAAGGCTGCGAATAAAAAGCCAAGCCCCAAAGCGGACTTGAGCGAAGAATAGTTTTCAGGCAACAGATAGAGAAAAAGTGCAATGCAAATCTCTTGCATTTGAATTTGCAAGGGATAAATTGTTGCACTTTTGCCAGATTGCTACCAAACAGAATTTGTGAATGCAAATCTCAAAGCAGTTTGCTTCCTGCACGCTTTCTATCCTGCGGCCTGTGTCAGCACACACGCTGTTGTGCTTTGCGACATGAACGGCAGACAAATGCCGCTCTCACCTGCGCCGACCAGCAGCTCCGTGCTGTTTTCGCAGGCGACCTATACATAAGATACTCACCGTGACAGTTGGGTTTCCAGCTCGCGAACGCGGCGAAGAATATCGACGGAATAGGACGGAATACGGCCGAGCGCATCGGGACCGACGTTCAAAAGGTAGTTTACACCCATGCCGTTGAGCTTCTGCTTGTTTGCAAGGATCTGCTCGGGTGTTTTCCAGTTGTGGTCGTAGTATTTGAAGCCCCATGTGTCGTTCAGCGTGGCCGCGGTCTCATAGAGGTTATACGGCGAATACTTGAAGCCGAACAGATCGTTCATGGACTGCATGTCCCCTGCGCGTTCTTTCGAGATCTCTGCCGGACGCTCTGCGGGAATCTCGTTATCGCCGAGAGAAACGTAATCATACACGCCGTTGCCGAGGCGAGAGTTCACAAGGCAGTCCGGCTGATACTGCTTCACAAGGTCGTAAAGCTCCTGACTCTGCGCCTTTGTCATCACGCCCGGGGTATCGAACCAGATCAGGCAGATGTCGCCGTATTTTGTCATGATCTCCTTCACCTGCGGCTTGATCTTCTCGTTAAAGCAGATGGAGTAGTCTTTGTTGTCTGCACCGGGGAAATCCCAGTTGTTATACCACGCCGTGCCTGCGCAGCCGGTGGTTTTGTCGTAGCCGCCGCCGTGCGGGTGGTGCCAGTCAAGCTCCTGCGAATAGTAAAGCCCCAGCTTTAAACCGTGCTTGTAGCAGGCTTCCGCCAGCTCTGCGATGAGGTCTCTTCCAAATGGCGTTGCTTTTTTGATGTTGTATGCATCGCAGTCGGAATCAAACAGCGCAAAGCCCTCGTGGTGCTTAGAGGTAACCACAAAGTAGGTCATGCCGCATTCTTTTGCAAGCTTTACCCACTCCTCCGCATTAAAATAAACAGGGTTGAACGCACCCGCAAGCTGTTCCATTTCGCGGTTCGGGATGGCAAAGGCGGACTGGATCCATTCACCGTAATCATAAGGCGTGCGGCGCCCTCTGTACTCACCGGCGAGCATGGAATAGAGTCCGAAGTGGACCATCATGCCGTATTTCGCTTCGCGAAACCATTCGATATTGTTCATGTCTTTTCTGCACGGCTGCCGACGAAAAAAATTGCGCAGCCGTGCTTCCTCCTTTGAGAATTTTTTATGTACCCTATTATAGCATACGGAACCGAATCTGTCTTGCTGTTTCTTTTTTATACAAGCGAAAAAAGCCATGCAGCGTGCTATACTGAAAATGAAGACAAATCAAAGCGGAAAAACCGGAGACATAGTATGGCGGAATATGTAGATATTGTAGATGAGAACGGGATCCCCACAAGCGAAACGGTAGAGCACGAAACGGCGCACGCAAAGGGCTTTCGGCACCGCACCCGCGCTTGACGCAAAAGCACTTGCGAGCCTGCTTGCCAGCAATCCCGAACTACTCAAAAAGGCTTTGGAGTCTGTCCTGCTTGCAATAACACCTGAGTTTATTAGCGAAGCGCAAATTAGCAAACGGACTGAAAACCGAATGAAAATACGTCGATAATGCAGTGCGTATTAGCAAAATGCTAACTGTGGAAATACAGAAAAAGTGATTGGTCTTGACCACAAAATGCCAAACCTGTGATTAGCAATTAGCAAGCAGCCAACCACAACAGAAAATAAAAGCCGAAAAGCCCGATTTTACTAGGCTTTTCCGAAATTATAGTGTTAATCATTTCTTTTTTTGAAATCTGCTAATATTATGCCGTTTTTCCATTCGTTTTAGCAAGGTATTAGCAAACGCAAAGATTTTTGGGGAACATCATTAAGTTAATAGGATACTCGTTACGAGTGCTAATTCACAGTTGAATTTTTTGTTCTTTTTATATTAGTATAAATAAAATTTAACTTAAATAAGTCATAGAGATATCTGTATTCAGTTTTCAAAATACACAAAATACAAATGAAAGGCTTCCATTTTCGTGGTTCGGAATTAACTCCTTCACTTGTTTGAACCGGGAGGGCGTTTTTGGGGGTGTTTTTTCAAAATTTCTTGAAAAAATTTTTTGTAAACAAAAAGCCGCCTATTTCCCTCGTAATCGAGGTCAATAGACGGCGGGTAGAAATATTCATAATTTTGGTGTATAATAGGAAATTAAGAGAAAGATAAATTTGAATTTGTGGAGGATAATATGAAAGTAGATGTCATTAAGAAATATTTTCAGTCTTGGTTAGATAACGATGTTGAGATTGTAAAACAGACTTTTTCTGAAAATGCTTTGTATAGTGAATGCTATGGACCTGAATATCATGGCTTATCACAAATTGTAACATGGTTTGAAAATTGGAATAATAAGGGACAAGTATTGGAATGGACAATCAAACGAATATTTGAGCAAAACCAAACGTTAATTGTTGAATGGTACTTCAGATGTAATTATGATGGTAAGATAGATGGCTTTGATGGTGTTACAATAGCAGATTTTGATAAGGATATGAAAATATTAAAATTATGTGAATTTCAGTCGAAGGCAGAACACTACTATCCATATGAATCATGATCTAAATTCCAGTTTGTCGAACTTACTCTAAATTAGCAAAGACCGCTTACAAAAGTGTAGGCGGTCTTTTTTCGTGTTTAGATATATTTGATTTTGAGCTTTCTTTTCTTGGCTGAAAGCACCTTGCAAAGAATATCATCTACTGCGTCCGTGTATCTGCCTTGTGCTATCAGGCTGTTCTTCAAACGGATAAGTGATTGCAACACTCTCCTGTATTCTTCATCGGAGCAGAGAGGGTATTTTCATTAGCAAAATTGCGAAAACCCTGCCGATTTTTATTAGCAAGCAGTCCACCTGAAAGGCGGACGACATTAGTCCCAATTTCCATTAGCTGACGGAGGATTTGCTAATGAGGTTTTCTGCATTTTTCAGTTTCATTGTCTTTGAACTAAAATAAAAAAAGCCGAAAAGCCCGATTTTACTAGGCTTTTCGGCTGTGCTTTTGGCACCCCCTGCGAGAATCGAACTCACAACTAACCCTTAGGAGTATGGCTTACCATGTGATACACGGTTCGGATGTAACTTCCAATATCATCCCTTACGCAGAATGACTTGTAGTAAACGAACTTTATGATGCAAAACACCTATTCTGACGCAGTTTTATGTGTCCGTTGGGTGGTCCTATTAGCAAATTCTTAGCAAGAGGACACCCAGCCAAAGCCGATTGCTACTGCCATTCTTCACTCCCTTAGTCAAAATGACAAGGCAAATACATGGAGATTACTATGGACAAGAAAGAGAAAAAGTCACTGCCGGAACCGCGCACATATACCGTGGAACAGATTGCGGCTATGCTCAACATTGGCCGCACAACCGCATATCAGCTCGTCAAGCAGGAGGAGTTCAGGATCGTCCGCATAGGAAATGCGATCCGCGTCTCCAAGAAATCTTTTGACGAGTGGCTGGAAAGTTTGGAATTGTGAATATCGCAAGAAACGCCGTAGGCTCAAAAAACCTATGGCGTTTTTTTATACCCATTTTGAAGGAGGCTGGCAATGAAATTGACAGAAGCAGAAATGAGGATGGTGTTTCAGATTGAAAGTACCAATCAGAACGCTGCCCTGAATGAGATTTACATGACATGGCGCTACGCGCCGAACCCGGCAACGAAAGAAACGGCGGAAGGCCTTCTGGACAAGCTCCGTCCCCTGTCGGATCAGGAGTGCATGGATTTGATCCGCAAGGTGCAGGCCGAATACCGTCTGCCGGAGAAAGCCCGCACCATCGGGGAAATGCTGGCAGAGGCCAGACAGCAATCCGGGGCGCAGAAGTTATCTGGTCATGACATTATGGCTTTGGAGCGTTTCGACCCGGCAACCAGACACATGATCGTCTTTGATGTTCTTACCCATGACTCGCCTGTTGGCTGGAAGGGTGAGAAAATGCGCCTGTTCCTGACTGACGCCGGATACAGTAAGGCTTTGGAAAATCAGGAAAAGGGGCATATCAAAATCCGCAACCATGCGAAGGTGCTTTCCGGCGATCTCCACTATGACCATAAAGACCGTGAGAGGTAGCCGCCCTAAAAATGTATCAAAATCAGTGGGATATCTTCTGTTTCTTCCTCTGTAGCTTGCGTTCTGAACAGGGCGTGGATGTTTTCCCATGTGGGAGGCTATGGAGGCGTACAGACGGATAAACCGCTTAAAATCAACACTTTTTATTTTCACAGGAAGGAGGTGTGAAGATGGCTGTTTTTCGTATTGAAAAGACCCGTGATTATACGGTCATGTCGAACCATCACTTGAAAGATCGAACGCTGACCCTGAAATCCAAAGGGCTGCTGTCCATGATGTTGTCGCTCCCTGACGAGTGGAATTACACCACCAGAGGTCTTGCGGCGATCTGTCGGGAAGGTGTGGACAGCATCGGTGCGGCGTTGAAGGAGTTGGAAACCCACGGGTATATCCGGCGCACCCAGCTTCGGGATGAAAAAGGCAAGATCACGGATACCGAGTATGTCATTTACGAAATGCCTCAGTGCGAGCCGCCGTCAAGCCCAGGTACGCCTTTACCGGGTACGGCAAAGCCATATACGGAAAACCCGGATATGGGTATCCCGGATACGGCGGAACCGTGTACGGAAAACCCCGCACAATTAAATACTAATCAAACAAAGACTGATTTATCAAGTACGGAGATATCAAATCCTATCCCATCAAATCCCCCTACCCCCACAGGGGCAAGGATGGGAACGGATCAGATGGGAGCCAGAGAATGTTATCGTGAAGTGATTTTGGATAACATCGAGTACAGCTATCTGGTGCAGGACAATCATATCGACTGTGAGCAGCTTGACGAGATTGTTGACCTGATCGTGGATACCGTGTGTTCTGCCCGCAAAGTCATCCGCATCGCCGGAGACGATTATCCGGCGGAGGTGGTAAAGTCCCGGTTTATGAAGCTGGACAGTTCCCATGTTCAGTATGTCATGGACTGCATGAAGGACAACACCACCTATGTCCGCAATATCAAGAAATACCTTCTGGCGGCGCTGTATAACGCCCCGACCACCATCAACAGCTACTATTCTTCCTTGGTACAGCACGATATGTACGGGGACGGGCAAAGGGGGCGAGGCTAAATGCAGGAGGAAGTAACGCGGGGCGCCGTAACGCTCATTGTTGACGGAGCCAAGCTAAGTGAGCAGGTCTTTGAAAAGGCCGTCAAAAAGTTCCTGGAGAAAATCCAGAAAAGCCAGAAGCCCAAAATCTACCGCGGCAGGCAGAGCCTTAAACAGCTTGCCAGCCAGAACGCAGGTCTTGCCAATATCGAGATCAGCGACAAGAATATCAAGGCTTTCTCCCGTGTGGCGAAGAAATACCATGTGGATTTTGCCTTGAAGAAAGACACCTCCGCAGAGCAGCCCCGTTACCTGGTCTTTTTCAAAAGCCGGGACGCGGATGCCATCACAGCGGCGTTTCAGGAGTTTGCCAGCCGGAAAATGAGCCGTGAGGAAAAGCCCTCCATCCGGGAGCGGCTGACCCAGGCGAAGGAACAGGCGGCAGAGAAAACGAAACACCGTACCATTGACCGGGAGAAAGTAAAGGTCAAAGATCGGAGCGTGCAGAGATGAATATGAAAAAAATGTTTTTGCTGAACCTTCCGTATCTTCTGTTCGTGTATCCCTTCGATAAGCTGGCACAGGCTTTCCGGCTTGCGCCCGGCGCTGACCTCTCCGGCAAGCTGCTTTCTATCGGGGGCGGCTTCACGGCAGCACTTTCCTCCCCGTGGCTCAGTTTCCATCCCACGGACCTGCTGATCGGCATAGCCGGTGCGGTTGTCCTTCGTATGGCGGTCTACCTGAAAGGCAAGAACGCTAAGAAGTATCGCCACGGGATCGAGTATGGTTCTGCCCGCTGGGGTACGGCGGCGGATATCGCCCCCTACATGGACAAGGACTTTTTCCAAAACATCCCCATGACGCAGACGGAACGGATCACGATGGCGAGCCGTCCAAAGCAGCCGAAGTATGCCAGAAATAAAAACATTCTGGTGATCGGCGGTTCCGGCAGTGGCAAGACGCGGTTCTTCTGTAAGCCGTCGCTGCTGCAAGCCCATTCGTCCTATGTCTGCACCGATCCGAAAGGAACCTTGCTGCCGGAGATCGGCACTTTCCTGGAACGGAAGAAATACCGTATCAAATGCCTCAACCTGATAAACTTCCGAAAATCCATGAGATACAACCCACTGGCCTACATTCGATCAGAGAAGGATATCTTAAAGCTGGTGAACGCCCTGATTATGAACACGAAGGGCGAAGGCGAAAAGTCTTCGGAAGATTTCTGGGTCAAAGCGGAGCGCCTCTATTATTCCGCGCTGATCGGCTACATCTGGTACGAGGCCACGGAGGAAGAAAAGAACTTCATCACGCTTCTGGACCTTATCAATGCCAGTGAAGCCAGAGAGGATGACGAAACCTATCAAAGCCCGGTGGACCTGCTCTTTTCTCAGTTGGAAGAACGGGAGCCGGACCACTTCGCCGTGAAGCAGTACCGCAAATTCAAAATGGCGGCGGGCAAAACCTTAAAATCCATCCTCATTTCCTGCGGTGCCCGGCTTGCTCCCTTTGATATCAAGGAGCTGCGGGACCTGATGGAGTATGACGAACTGGAACTGGATACCCTGGGCGACCAAAAGACGGCGCTGTTTGTGATCCTGTCAGATACGGACAGCACTTTCAATTTCGTGGCCGCCCTCATGTATAGTCAGCTTTTCAATCTGCTCTGCGACAAGGCGGATGACTTCTACGGCGGGCGGCTGCCTGTCCATGTCCGTTTGATCCTGGACGAGTTTGCCAACATCGGCCAGATACCGAACTTCGATAAGCTGATTGCCACCATCCGAAGCCGTGAGATATCGGCTTCTATTATTTTGCAGTCGCAGAGCCAGTTAAAGACCATCTACAAGGATGCGGCAGATACCATTGTCGGTAACTGTGACAGCACTTTGTTTTTGGGAGGCAAGGAAAAATCCACGCTCAAGGAAATTTCGGAACTGCTGGGGAAAGAGACCATTGATCTCTATAACCAGTCCGAAAACCGGGGCAGCCAGGTTTCCCACGGCCTCAGTTATCAGAAATTAGGAAAGGAGTTGATGACCCAGGACGAATTGGCAGTGATGGACGGCGGCAAGTGTATCTTCATGCTGCGGGGCGTGCGTCCGTTCCTTTCGGACAAGTACGACCTCACCCGGCACCCGAATTACAGATACACGGCCGACGCCGACCCTAAAAATGTCTTTGACATGGAACGGTACATGAAGAAGCAGCGTGCCGTGGTAAAACCCACGGACACCTTCGATGTGTACGAGATTGACGCAACAACTTAACCCAAAATCAAAAACATTTTTTAGGAGGATTATTTTATGGAATTTTTCAACAGTGCAGTTGGTGTTTTGCAGACTCTCGTAGTGGCCCTGGGCGCAGGTCTTGGTATCTGGGGCGTTATCAACCTTCTGGAAGGTTACGGCCAGGACAACCCTGCTTCCAATGCTCATGTGCCATAAAGTAACACACAAGAAGTTGATAGACAACAGCCCGTTATTCCGTAAAAATTTCAAAGTAGAATTTCATGGAAGCCATACAAATTGTGTGGCTTCTTTTGCTTAATAAGCAAAGATAAATTTTCTAATACCCTATTGACAAAAGCGTTTGCCTTGAATATAATGTACTTGTACGATAAGTACATTATAGAACAAAGGAGGGGCGTTGTGGAAATTATCATAAGCAGTAATACGAGCAAGCCAATTTATGAGCAGATAACTTCACAGATAAAAGCCATGATTATGAGTGGCGAGTTAAAAACCGGCGATCCTATTCCCTCTATGCGGGCGCTGGCAAAGTCCATTCATGTGAGTGTTATTACCGTTCAAAAAGCGTATGAAGATTTGCAAAGGGACGGTTTTATTGAAACAACGGTAGGCCGAGGAAGTTTTGTGTCGGCACAGAACAAAGACTTTTATCAGGAAGAACAGCAGAGATTGGCCGAAGAACATTTGCAAGAGGCCGCCGATATTGGGCGGATAAGTGGAATATCGTTGGAAAAACTGATTGAATTACTGACGATATTTTATCAAGAGGAGGATTAACTATGAACGCTATTTTGCAGGTTGAGAACTTGACAAAGCAATACGCCGATTTCAAGTTAGACCATGTTTCGTTTTCGGTTCCGAAAGGAACAATCATGGGGCTTATTGGCGAAAATGGAGCCGGAAAAAGCACAACTATCAATGCTATTCTTGATTTAATTCATAAAGATGATGGAACAGTTACTTTTTGGGGGCAGGAATTATCGTCCACAAAACAAATCAAAGAGGATGTTGGCGTAGTGTTTGACGGAATTAACTTCTATGAAACGCTCACTCCGGCCAAAGTCGGGAAAATTGCTGGTGCTGCCTACAAACAGTGGGACGGCCATCTGTTTCAAGACTATCTAAAGCGGTTTCAACTTCCAGCGGATAAGGAAATTAAATCTCTGTCCAAGGGAATGAAGATGAAGTTGTGTATTGCCGTCGCCCTTTCCCATAACCCCAAGCTACTGATTTTGGACGAAGCGACAAGCGGCCTCGACCCTGTAATGCGTGATGATATTCTTGATGTATTTCTTGAATTTGTTCAGGACGAAAATCATTCCATTTTGATGTCCTCGCATATCACAACAGATTTAGAAAAAGTCGCAGATTACATTACATTTATCCATCAGGGCAAGGTTCTTTTTTGTAAAACGAAAGATGAACTTCGTTATAACTATGGTATTATCCGCTGTGGCGCAGCACTGTTCGACCAGCTCGATAAAGCGGAAATTCTGGCTTACCGCAAAGATGATTATCAATGGAATGTGCTGGTAGCTGACAAGGAAAAAGCCCGGAGGAAATATAAAAATGCCGTAGTGGACGACGCAACAATCGACGATATTCTGCTGCTGTATGTGAAAGGAGAGCAAGCAAAATGAAAAGTCTTGTTTTGAAAGATTTATTTAATATCGGCCACAATGCGAAATCTATGCTATTCATCCTTGTGGTTTTTGCCGTTGCGCTTATTCCGTTTTCCGGCGTAGAAGGCTATATTTTTGTATGTGCGATTTTGTGCAGCATGATGATTGTAACAACCTTTTCTTTTGATGACAGTTCTAAATGGACACGGTATGCTATGATAATGCCAGTTTCCAAGAAAGAATTGGTTGCTGGAAAATTTATGGTGCTGGCTATCTTCTGCGCCATTGGCAGCCTCTTTGGGCTGATTATTGGTTTTATCGGTGGCCTAATCACAGATAAAATCGTACTCGACATAGTAGGGATTGGAGAGCTTCTGTTTTTGACACTCGTTGCATGGGTAATCTCCCTTATTTTTGGAAGTATGTCAATTCCTCTTGTGTTCAAGTTTGGCGCAGAAAAAGGCCGTGTTCTGCTATTAGTATCATTCCTCATTCCGGCAGGGATTTGCTTTGGAATATATCAGCTTCTTACTATGCTGGGAGTTGCATTGACAGACCAGATTGTATTTATTCTTCTCTGCTGCTCACCGCTTCTGGCGTTGGCATGGTGCTATGTGATGTATCAAATCAGTTATCGCATTTTTGTAAAGCAAGAGCTTTGATTTCTATTGGGAGGTATCTATATGGGAAGCAGAAGATTTGAAATTACTGAAACCGCAGGAAGTGTGAAAGGCTTTTATGTGGTAGTGGACAGAGAAACCGGGGTCAATTACCTTGTGGCAAAGTTTGGAACTGGCGGGGGTATTTGTCCCTTGATTGACAAAGACGGAAAACCGATTATCAGCGAGTAGCAAAGCCAGCCGAGCCAGTCAACGGTCAAGATAAACAGCGCATACTGCGCTGCCGTTGACAGCCCCGCCCGCCTTTGCAGATAGGCAATCAAGGGGCGACAGCAAGGAGTGCTGCCGCCCTTTCCCATAATCGAAGAAAGGGGGATTTTCCATGACTGAATACGAAGCCTATCAAGAACATATCCGCTATACCCATGATACCTATTGCCGGATTGTTATTCGCCATGCGTCCTTTGACGCTGCCCGTATGCTGGCGGCGAGATGGAAACGGGAAATCTCCCTTGAATATCTGACCGAAGAAAAGTTTGTCCAACTAAGCACCACAGACGAGTATTTTCAAGTGCCGGACTATGGCGAAACTTATCCGTTCTCTGTCCGGGGGCAGACGATACTTTTAGATAGCTGTTCTCTTGCGGCTGCTCTTGCCCGATTGCCGGAACAGACGCAGGAAGAAATCTTTTTGTACTACTTTCAGCACTTGACGCAGAAAGAAATCGGAGAACAAAGCGGCTGGACACGCAGCACAATCGGGCGGCATATACGGCTTGCCTTGAAGCGGCTGAAAGAGGAAATGGAGGTGCTGTCCCATGAGTAACCGACTTCTCCCCTATGACACTATCATAAAGGCACATGAGGGCGACCCCATAGCGATACAAGCCGTCCTTGACCGATACGCTGGATATATCCGCTACTTCTCTAAGATGAACGGCTATTACAACTCTGATATGGAGGACTACATCAGAACAAAGCTGATTGAAAGCCTGTTCAAGTTCCGGCTTGACCGATAACATAGAAACTGAATATCCCGCCGCCCCGCAGCGGCACATGAAGCAGTAAATCCGAAAAAGATTTGCTGCTTTTTTTGCGCTCATTTTTGGCAAATTTCCAAAAGTTCCGTATTAGATAGTGAAACCAAAAAATGCCGTTTTTTTTAGACAGCGGGCAAAACGCAGCTTCCGAAACGCCTTATTGTCGGGAAAGACCGAGCCGCCGGAAAAGTTCTTGCCGGAAAGTCCGTCATTTTTGCTTTTTGCGGTGTTGTAGGGAGTAAGGGAAGAACGCCAGCCCGCAGCCTTTTATAAAAAAGCTGGTTGCGATTTCCTGAAAAAGTGGCAGTAGGAAGTGAGTGGCAGTCTGGCAGTTTCTTAGAGCAAGATTCTACCGCAGTACCAAAATTCGCTTATCGCTCATTTTGCCCCTGCGGGAATCTTGTTGGAGAGTGCCTTCCCCAAACCCTGCCATGTGGCTTACGCCGCTTAAAAATCCCTCAAAATATTTTTTCGGATTTTTCAAAAACAGTTCCGCTTCACACCCTGTTTTTCTCCTATTAGTGAGAGGACACCACGCACAGAAAGGAGGTCAACCACCTATGAAACGATACAACACGCCGCACCGCAGCCGGGTAGTCAAGACACGCATGACCGAGGAAGAATACGCCGAGTTTGCGGAAAGGCTTTCTGCCTACAACATGAGCCAAGCCGAGTTTATCCGGCAAGCCATAACCGGGGCAGCCATACGCCCCATCATAACCGTTTCCCCCGCCAATGACGAGCTGCTTGCCGCTGTCGGGAAGCTGACCGCCGAATACGGCAGGATCGGCGGCAACTTAAACCAGATAGCCCGGACGCTAAATGAGTGGCGCAGCCCCTACCCGCAGCTTGCAGGGGAGGTACAGGCAGCGGTTTCCGACCTTGCTGCCCTAAAGTTTGAAGTCTTGCAGAAAGTGGGTGACGCTGTTGGCAACATTCAAACATATCAGCTCTAAAAATGCCGACTATGGCGCAGCGGAAGCCTACCTCACATTTGAGCATGACGAGTTTACCATGAAGCCCACCCTTGATGAAAACGGGCGGCTGATACCGAGGGAGGACTACCGCATTTCTTCCCTCAACTGCGGGGGCGAGGATTTCGCTGTTGCCTGTATGCGGGCGAATCTCCGCTATGAGAAAAATCAAAAACGGGAAGATGTGAAAAGCCACCACTATATCATCAGCTTTGACCCACGGGACGGGACAGACAACGGCTTGACCGTAGACCAGGCGCAGGAGCTGGGCGAGAAGTTCTGTAAAGAGCATTTCCCCGGACACCAAGCCCTTGTATGCACCCACCCGGACGGGCATAACCACAGCGGCAATATCCATGTGCATATCGTCATCAACTCCCTGCGAATTTATGAAGTCACGCTTCTGCCCTACATGGACAGACCAGCCGACACACGGGAGGGCTGCAAGCACCGCTGCACCAATGCCGCTATGGAATATTTCAAGTCCGAAGTCATGGAGATGTGCCACCGGGAAAATCTGTATCAGATTGACCTTTTGCATGGCAGCAAGAACCGAGTGACCGAGCGTGAATACTGGGCGCAGAAGAAAGGGCAGCTTGCCCTTGATAAAGAGAACGCCGCCAGAGAAGCCACCGGACAGCCGACCAAGCCCACCAAGTTTGAAACGGACAAGGCGAAGCTGCGCCGGACGATACGGCAGGCACTTTCCCAAGCTACCAGCTTTGACGAGTTTTCTTCCCTTTTGCTGTGGGAGGGCGTGACCGTCAAGGAGAGCCGGGGGCGGCTTTCCTACCTCACGCCGGACAGGACAAAGCCTATCACAGCCCGGAAGCTGGGGGACGATTTTGACAAGGCTGCTGTCCTTGCCCTGCTCACACAGAACGCCCACAGAGCCGCCGAACAGACCACAGCCATACCCGAATACCCCCACACACAAAAGGGACGCTTGCGGGAGGAAAAAACCACAAAAACTACCCCGGCAGACACCACCTTGCAGCGCATGGTTGACCGGGAAGCAAAGCGAGCCGAGGGCAAGGGCGTAGGCTATGACCGCTGGGCGGCAAAGCACAACCTAAAGCAAATGGCGGCTACCGTTACAGCCTACCAGCAGTACGGCTTTTCTTCCCCGGAGGAATTGGACGAAGCCTGTTCTGCCGCCTATGCCGCCATGCAGGAAAGCCTTGCAGAGCTGAAGCAGGTGGAAAAGACGCTGAACGGGAAAAAGGAGCTGCAACGACAGGTGCTTGCCTATTCCAAGACCCGCCCTGTCCGGGACGGGCTGAAACAGCAGAAAAACGCCAAAGCAAAATCAGCCTACCGTCAGAAGTACGAAAGCGACTTTATCATAGCAGACGCAGCCGCCCGCTATTTCAGGGAGAACGGCATTTCCAAGCTGCCGAGCTATAAAGCCCTGCAAGCAGAGATTGAAGCCCTTATCAAAGAGAAAAACAGCGGCTACAACGATTACCGGGCAAAACGGGAGGAATACCGCCGCTTGCAGACTGTCAAGGGCAATATCGACCAGATTTTACGCCGGAGCGAGCCGCAACGCAGAAAGGAGCAGAGCCATGAACGGTAATATCCCCCGCATGGACTACCGCCAGTACCGGGCAGCCCGCCGCCTTGTGCATGAGTGCTGCAACTATGACAGCGGGAATTGTCTGCTGTTGGAGGACGGCGAGCCTTGCGTGTGTGTGCAGAGTATCAGCTATTCGCTGCTCTGCCGCTGGTTTACTGCCGCTGTCCTGCCCCTTGATGAAGCACTGGAGGCCGCCCTCATGCGCCGGGAAAGCCGGAAACGCTGCGCTGTCTGCGGGGCGTTCTTTGTCCCCAAATCCAACCGGGGGAAATACTGCCCGGACTGCGCCGGACGCATGAAGCGGATAAACGCCGCCAAACGGAAGCGGAAACAAAGGGAGAAATGTCACGCTTTAGGGCATTTCAAACCCGCATAAATCAAGGCTTTTTTGGAGGGTGTCAAAGGGTGCGTGATACATTTATCCTTTTCCCCCGAAAACGCCCCCTAAAAGCGTAACAGAACCCATAGACAGACACCACAAGGAGGTGAACCCTATCGCTGATTATATGACCGCAGAAACGGAGCTGCCCGCTTACCTGCCTTACCCCCGTTTCCTGCTGAAAATGGACATATCCCACACCGCCAAGCTGCTGTATGTGCTGCTGTTAGACCGTTCCACCCTTTCGCAGAAGAACGGCTGGCAGGACAGCGAGGGACGGATATACATTGTCTACCCCATAGCAGAGATAGCGGAAATGCTGGATAAAGGCTGCACCACCATAAAGGGCGCACTGAACGAACTGGACGCTGCCGGGCTGCTGGAACGCAGACGGACGGGCTTTTCTGCCGCCAACCGTCTGTATGTGAAAGTGCCGCCTATTCCAGTGGTACAGTTTTCCGACCAACTGACGGACGGAAAACCGACCCTCATAAGGGCGGGAAACCGACCAACTGACAGCCGGAAAACTGACCTTATGACGGTCGGAAAACCGTCCCCTAACCAAACTAATATAAACAACCTAATAGAGAGCCAAACAAAAAGAGCGAGTGAGGGGCAGCCCCCTGCCGCTTATGGCAGATATAAAAATGTATTCCTTTCTGACGCAGAACTTTTGGAACTGGAACAGGACTTCCCCGGCAAGTGGGAGTATTACCTTGACCGGCTTTCCTGCCATATCGCTTCCACTGGGAAGCAGTACCACAGCCATGCAGCCACCATTTACAAGTGGGCGCAGGAAGACGCTGCCAAAGGCAAGGCTGCCCCGAAACAGGGCATACCCGATTATTCATGCAAGGAGGGCGAGAGCTTATGAAAAACGAGATTGAAGCTATGATTACGGACATTACAGCCACTACCGCCGAAGCGGAGGACTACACAGGCGAGGACGGGCTTTTATACTGCGGCAAGTGCCATACGCCCAAAGAAGCCTACTTTGCAGAGGGAAAGACCTGTTTCGGGCGTGACCGCCACCCAACAGACTGCGACTGCCAGCGAGCAGCCCGTGAAAAGCAGCAAGCCGCCGAAAGCCGACAGAAGCACCTTGAAAAAGTGGAGGACTTGAAACGCCGGGGCTTTACCGACCCTGCTATGCGGAACTGGACATTTGAGCATGACAACGGCAGAAACCCACAGACCGAAACCGCCCGCTTTTATGTGGAGAGCTGGGAAACCATGCAGGCTGAAAATATCGGCTACCTGTTTTGGGGCGGCGTGGGGACAGGAAAAAGCTACCTTGCCGCCTGTATCGCCAACGCCCTTATGGAGAAAGAGATTGCCGTCTGTATGACAAACTTTGCAACCATACTCAATGACCTTGCTGCCAGCTTTGATGGCAGGAACGAATATATTTCCCGCCTTTGCAGCTACCCCCTGCTGATACTTGATGATTTTGGTATGGAGCGAGGAACAGAATACGGGCTGGAACAGGTTTACAGCGTGATTGACAGCCGTTACCGAAGCGACAAGCCGCTGATCGCCACGACCAACCTCACGCTGGAGGAATTGCAGCACCCGCAGGACACGCCCCACGCCCGTATCTATGACAGGCTGACTTCCATGTGCGCCCCCGTCCGCTTCACGGGCAGCAACTTCCGAAAGGAAACCGCACAGGAAAAACTGGAACGCTTAAAGCAACTGATGAAGCAGCGAAAGGAGAGCCTATGACAGAAACGAAACAGACAAGCACCACCAAAACAGACCGCCGCCCGGACTGTGTAACGGAAATCCGCATGGGCAATTCCGTCCTTACCGTTTCCGGCTTCTTCAAGCAGGGCGCAACCGATACCGCAGCCGACAAGATGATGAAAGTGCTGGAAGCGGAGGCTGCTGCCGGACATACGCCACCGTTCAGCGCATAAGTGATGACATGGAAAAGCGGTCACGCCGGGGAGCATGACCGCTGGAATATCAGTAACAACTTTATTTTTTCCGAAGTTTCAACTCAATGCCTTTTGGAGCAGCTATATCCTGCAACAGTTTTGCGATAACAGAAGCCTGTTCTTTCTTCCCCATACTTTGAAAATCCTTATCGGATTTAACTGTTTGCAAGATATTTTCAATTTCTTTAATCGTTAAGAGATTGACTGCAACACAGAATAGATTTTTTCTGCGCCCGTCATTATAGTGTGACAAGAGGAAATCCAATAATTTGCGCTTTTCTTCCTGTTCAGCATTATAGGCGGGAATCCCTATCTGGCTGGCTTTTTCCATGTCATTCATTTGATTATGATGAGTTATAAAAGAATCAAAATCATCTATATGAGCGTATTTGTCACAAGGGAAGCTGGTACACTGAAAGCAATATTCGATTTTCCCATGTTCAATACTGCACTTTGCGATTTTACAACTTTGATTATCAACGCCGCAACCGGAACAATGCCCTGCCAAATTCATAGGACATAATTTACAATTTAGACCACAAAGAGAAAGGTACTGATTGTTACGGACAAACCCTTTCATTGTCACACCCCCTTGTATTGATTAGCTCCATTTTACCATAAGAACAAGAGTTTTTCTACTATGCAATCCCAATCATCTGCTACACAAAAAACGGCGATTTGACCGACCATAAAGAAGCAGATTTGACGCTTTTGCCGCTATACAGACAGCCGCCCCATGTGGTACAATCAAGGTACGGAATAGTGGGGCTGGCTGTCGGAAACGGAGGATTTTATGTTAAGACAGACCAACCAACAACCAATTACCGCCCTTTACCCAAGACTTTCCCATGAGGACGAGCTGCAAGGCGAAAGCAATTCCATTTCCAATCAGAAGCGTATCCTTGAAACCTATGCAAAGCAGAACGGCTTTTCCAATCTGCGCTGGTACACGGACGACGGTTATTCTGGTGCGAACTTTCAAAGACCCGGTTTCCAAGCCATGCTTGCGGACATTGAAGCCGGAAAAGTCGGGACAGTTATCGTAAAGGATATGTCGAGGTTAGGGCGAAACTACCTGCAAGTGGGAATGTATACGGAAATGATTTTCCCACAGAAAGGTGTCCGCTTCATCGCTATCAATGACGGAGTGGACAGCGCACAGGGCGACAATGATTTTGCCCCGCTGCGGAATATCTTTAACGAATGGCTGGTGAGAGATACGAGCAAGAAAATCAAAGCAGTAAAACGCTCAAAAGGCATGAGTGGCAAGCCCATCACAAGCAAGCCTGTGTATGGTTACCTCATGGACGAGGACGAAAATTTCATTATTGACGAGGAAGCTGCACCCGTAGTCAAGCAGATATACAACCTCTGCCTTGCCGGGAATGGTCCGACCAAGATAGCCCGTATGCTCACAGAGCAGCAGATCCCCACGCCGGGGACGCTGGAATACCGCAGGACGGGCAGCACCCGCCGCTACCACCCCGGCTATGAATGCAAGTGGGCGACCAATACCGTTGTGCATATCCTTGAAAACCGGGAATACACAGGCTGTCTGGTAAATTTCAAGACAGAAAAGCCCTCTTACAAAGTCAAGCACAGCGTAGAAAATCCCCCGGAGAAGCAAGTGATTTTCGAGAACCACCACGAGCCTATCATAGACACCCAGACATGGGAACGGGTGCAGGAACTTCGCAAGCAGCGCAAACGCCCCAACCGCTATGATGAAGTGGGCTTGTTCTCCGGCCTACTGTTCTGTGCGGACTGCGGCAGTGTGATGTATCAGCAGCGATACCAGACGGACAAACGCAAGCAGGACTGTTATATCTGCGGCAACTACAAGAAACGCACCCATGACTGTACGGCGCACTTTATCCGCACCGACCTCTTGACCGCTGGTGTACTCTCCAATCTGCGGAAAGTGACCAGCTATGCGGCAAAGCATGAAGCCCGGTTTATGAAGCTCTTGATTGAGCAGAACGAGGACGGGGGCAAACGCAGGAACGCCGCCAAGAAAAAGGAACTGGAAGCCGCCGAGAAACGCATAGCCGAGTTATCCGCTATCTTCAAGCGGCTGTATGAGGACAGCGTGACCGGGCGCATATCAGACGAGCGTTTCACAGAGCTGTCGGCAGACTATGAAGCAGAGCAACGGGAACTGAAAGAAAGAGCCGCCGCTATCCAAGCGGAGCTTTCCAAAGCACAGGAAGCCACCGTGAACGCAGAAAAGTTTATGAATGTTGTCCGGCGGCATACCAGCTTTGAAGAACTTACCCCTACTCTGCTGCGGGAGTTTGTAGAGAAAATCGTTGTGCATGAGTGCAGCTATGACGAGAACAAGACCCGCAGACAGGACATTGAGATTTATTATTCTTTTGTTGGCAAGGTGGACTTGCCCGAATAACCGCCTGACCTATCCGACACAATGCGCAAGTGCCGGATAGGAACGGCAAAATTTTTTACACTTCTATTACTTCTTTATCACACATTAGTAAAAAGCCAGGGTATGAAACAGTTGATGGCTGGCGGCGGTGTCGCCCTCATCGGCATCACCCTTGTACCTCTGCTCTCCGGCCTGTTCGGTTGATCGTCCGGCGGTGATCGCTTATGAGCGGCATACTCGACAAACTCGATGAATGGCTCCGAGGGCTGCTCATCGAGGGAATCACGGGAAACCTGTCGGGCATGTTCGATACGGTCAATACCAAAGTAGGCGAGATCGCCGGTGAAGTGGGCCAGACGCCGCTGGCGTGGAACAGCGGCGTCTTTTCTATGATCCGAAACCTCTCTGAAACGGTGATCGTTCCAATCGCCGGGGTTATCCTGACATTCGTAATGTGTTATGAGCTGATCCAGCTTGTGACAGAGAAAAATAATCTGCACGATGTAGACACCTGGATGTTCTTCAAGTGGATTTTCAAGACCTTCTGTGCCGTTCTCATTGTGACGAACACATGGAATATCGTCATGGGTATCTTCGATGTCGGGCAAAGCGTTGTGAACAGCAGCGCAGGCGTCATCATCGGGAATACCTCCATTGATATCAGCAGCGTCATCACGGATATGGAGGCGCAGCTTGAAGCCCTGGGTACGGGAGAACTGTTCGGGCTGTGGTTCCAGTCCCTTTTCGTGGGGCTTACCATGAATGCCCTTTCCATCTGTATCATGCTTGTCATCTATGGTCGCATGATTGAGGTGTATTTGACGACTTCCGTTGGACCGATCCCGCTTGCCACTATGACGAACCGGGATTGGAGCCATACAGGACAGAACTACTTGAAATCCCTGTTTGCATTGGCGTTCCAGGCATTTCTAATCATGGTGTGCGTGGGAATCTACTCTGTTTTGGTACAGAGTATCGCCACGGACGGAAATATCTCAGGCGCGATATGGGCCTGCATGGGCTACACGGTCCTGCTGTGCTTCGCCCTGTTCAAGACCGGCAGCCTCTCTAAGAGCCTGTTCGGAGCGCATTAAGGAGGCTTGATAAATTGGCGTATGTAACCATTCCAAAGGATTTGACGAAAGTAAAATCCAAAGTGCTGTTTGGGCTTACCAAACGGCAGCTTATATGTTTCGGAGCGGCGGCACTCATCGGAGTACCGCTTTTCTTTTTGCTCAGACGCACGGCCAGCAACAGTGCCGCCGCGTTCTGCATGATTATCGTCATGCTCCCGTTCTTTCTGCTCGCCATGTATGAGCGGCACGGCCAACCCCTGGAGGTAGTAGCCGGACAGGTCATCCGCTGTATGTTCCTGCGGACGAAGGAACGGCCTTACCAGACAAACAATTTCTACGCAGCCCTGGAGCGGCAGGCCCAGGCGGAAAAGGAGGTGAAAGCCATTGTTCAGAAAGCGAAAGCCAGAGCCGCAGGCACAGCAGGCGGCAAAACCAGCGGTAAAGCTGACCGCCGCAGAAAAGCGTGAGATCAGCCGTATCCTGGAAACCGCCAGAGGCGACGGCAAGGTACATTCCGCACAGGACACCTTACCGTTCCGCCAGATGTACCCGGACGGTCTGTGCAAGCTGGACGATCACACCTGGTCGAAGTGTATCGAGTTCGAGGATGTGAATTATCAGCTTGCAAAGCCTGACGACCAGACGGCGATCTTTGAAGCCCTCTGCGATATGTATAACGCCCATGACGCTTCTATCGGGATGCAGCTCTCCCTTGTGAGCCGCCGCATGAACCGGGAGGATTTTGTGAAGCGTATCGAGATCGCGGCGCAGGGAGATCACTTCGACCATATCCGTGAGCTTTACACACAAATGCTCCGCAAGCAGCTTGAACGGGGCAACAACGGTCTTATCAAAACAAAGTATCTGACCCTCACCATCGAGGCACGGGACAGCAAAACCGCACGGGCACGATTTTCCCGGATCGTCATGGACGCCCTCAACCATTTCAAGGTCATGGGCGCTCTGGCAAAAGAGCTTGGCGGCAAGGAGTGGCTGGAAATGCTCCACGGCATCCTGCACCCGGACGGGGAACGGTTTGCCTTTGAATGGAGCTGGCTTGCCCCTTCCGGCCTGTCGGTCCAGGATTTTATCGCACCTTCTTCTTTCCGCTTCGGTGAAGCAAGGAAGTTCACGATGGCGGATAAATTCTGTGCTGTGTCCTTTCTGCAGATCAACGCACCGGAAATGGATGACCGTATGCTCACTGAACTGCTGGATACGGACAGCGGGCTGCTTGTCAGCCTCCATATCCGCAGCATGGATCAGAACGAGGCGATCAAAACGGTCAAGCGGAAGATCACCGACATTGACAGTATGAAGATCGACGCACAGAAAAAGGCGGTGCGGGAAGGTTTCGATATGGACATCATCCCCACTGACCTTGCCACCTACGCAGGCGAGGCAAAGAATATCCTCCGTGACCTGCAAAGCAGAAATGAGCGAATGTTCCTGATGACCTTCCTGGTGGTAAATTTTGCAGACAGCAAGCAAAAGCTGGAGAATGATCTTCTCCGTGCGGCAAGCGTGGCGCAGAAATATAACTGTTCCCTGGTACGGCTGGACTTTCAGCAGGAGGACGGCTTCGTGTCGGCTCTGCCCCTGGGTGTCAACCGCATTAAGATACAGCGTGGGCTTACCACTTCGGCGGTGGCGGTGTTCGTTCCCTTCACCACACAGGAGATTTTCCACGGCGGCGAAGCTCTCTACTACGGGCTCAATGCCACTTCCGGCAACATGATCCTTGCTGACCGCAAAAAGCTGAAAACACCCAACGGCATGATCTTAGGCACACCCGGCAGCGGTAAGAGCTTTTCCGCAAAGCGTTCCATCGTGGGTGTGTTCCTGAACACAAAGGACGATATCCTGATCTGCGACCCGGAGGCGGAATATTTTCCGCTGGTGAACCGTCTGGAAGGACAGGTCATCAAAATCTCACCTACCAGCACGCAGTATGTGAACCCTATGGATATCAACCTCAATTACAGCGAGGATGATAACCCGCTGGCGCTGAAATCTGACTTTATCTTGTCGTTCTGCGAACTGGCGGCAGGTGGCCGGAACGGTCTGGACCCGGTGGAAAAGACGGTCATTGACCGTGCCGTGCGGATCGTATATCGCCCCTATATCGCAGACCCCCGCCCGGAGAATATGCCGCTGTTGGAAGATTTGTATGACGAGATCAAGCGGCAGCCGGAGCCGGAGGCACAGCGGATCGCGGCGGCACTGGAACTGTATGTGCATGGCAGCCTGAATGTTTTTAACCACCGTACCAACGTGGATATCAACAACCGCATTGTCTGCTTCGATATCAAGGAGCTGGGAAAGCAGCTCAAAAGCCTGGGTATGCTGGTGATCCAGGACCAGGTATGGAACCGTGTTTCCCAAAACCGGGATCAGGGTAAATCCACCTGGTACTTCGTGGACGAGTTCCACCTTCTGCTGCGGGGCGAGGTTGGTTCCTGGAGCGTGGAGATTTGGAAACGCTTTCGCAAATGGGGCGGTATCCCCACGGGAATTACGCAGAACATCAAGGACCTGCTTTCCTCCCCAGAGATCGAGAACATCTTTGAAAACAGCGATTTTGTGTACCTTCTGAACCAGGCCAGCGGAGACAGGAAAATCCTTTGCGAGCGCCTGAATATCTCCAACCAGCAGGCGGCACATATCAGCAACGCAGGCCCCGGCGAGGGGCTGATCTTCTTCGGCAATGTGATCCTGCCTTTTGTGGATGACTTCCCGAAGGACAATGAACTTTACAGCATTATGACAACAAAACTTGGTGAAACCGGGAAAGGAGAAAACGAACATGAGTGATCCCCGCTATTTGCATACGGAAGAAAAACAGGAGGGCGAAACCTTCTTTGATGTGATGAACCGGCTGATTGCCAGAAGCAAGACGGTCACGGCGGATATGGAGGCGGTTCTTACGGAGCTGGAAAGTGAGATCGAACCGTTCCGTGCACCGAAGGGTCATGAATAAACTGACCCATGTGAGCCTGTTTTCCGGCATTGGCGGTCTGGACCTGGCGGCGGAGGCTGCTGGGTTTGAAACCGTCTGCCAGTGTGAGTGGGCGGATTTTCCGCACTCCGTCCTCTCCGCACGATGGCCGGATGTTCCCAGGTTCCGGGATATCACTACTTTCACGAAGGAGGCGTTTTTTGAAAAAACAGGACTTGAAACAGTTACCGTCATCTCAGGCGGCTTTCCCTGTCAGCCCTTCTCCACCGCCGGAAAACGGAAGGGCTTTGCGGATGAACGCTACCTGTGGCCGGAAATGTGCCGCATTATTACCGAGCTGCGGCCCCGTTGGGTGCTTGGGGAAAATGTTGCTGGCTTCATCAATATGGGGCTCGACAAAACGATCTTTGACCTGGCAAAAGCGGGATACGCTGTTCTCCCATTCGTATTTCCGGCTTGCGGCGTCGGCGCATGGCATGAGCGCCAGCGAACTTTTATCGTCGCGGCTGATGTTTCCCACACCCCTTGCCTCCGACAACAACACCGCCAGGGACGCGGCAAGCCTGGATGTGTTCCTGGCGGACAATGGGATATTCCGCAAGAGGAACCGAAACGGGGCGATCTGGAGCCTCAGCCTGTCGGCGGCGGTATTCTATCTGACCCCGGTGGCGTCGGACGGTTTCCGCTCGACCTTGAAGCCGTCGGCCTTCGATCCGGCGAAGAAGGACGGGAACCTTTCAGCGCAGATCATCTCCCAGGAACGGCCGGTGTCCGAAACATCGGCGCTGAACCCGGATTGGGTGGAATGGCTCATGGGCTTCCCGAAAGGATGGACGGACGTATCCTCTGGACCGCCGAACCGGAAGGAATCCCCCGCATGACCGAGCGCATGGATGACCGTGCACTGCGGCTGAAAACTTTGGGCAATGCGGTCTGCCCGCCCCAGGCCTATCCCATTTTCCGCTATATCGCCATGATTGAGAATGGCACCTGCGGCGACTTTTGCCCCTATGGAAAGGAAGGTGACTGCCTATGAGGGAACTGAAAGCGACCGATAAGATCACGCAGAAAATGACCCGTGACGGTGCGGTATCGGAAAACCTTGCCACGGGAGAGGTGGAACATATCAGCAGCCGGGAACCGGAAACGGAGTTGTCCGCTTCTTCGGAAGAATCTGCTGGCACGGCTGCTGACCTTGCCCTGCGTGCGGCGGAGCACCATGAGAAGAAAACCGCACGAAAGGCGGAAAAGGCTGACACCCAGGCAGTGCGGGATGGTTCTGCCGCAAGGCAGCGCCCGTCCTCCCGCCTGCAATTTACCGAGGAAGAACGTGCCGATCCCATACTTGGAAAGTACATCGACCGTTCCGACCGTGCGGCGGACAAATTGGATGCGGCAAAAGCAGCCATCCCCACAAAGAAAGTCCTTCGCACCGAGCGTATTTTTGACGAGACAGCCGGAAAAGGCAAAACGCAGCTTCACTTTGAAGAAATGGAGAAACGCCCCAACGGACGCCTGCGGCACAATCCGCTTTCCCGGCCGGTCCATGAGATCGTCCACGCCGCCCATGCGAAGGTGCATGAGGTGGAACAGGAAAATGTGGGTGTTGAGGCCGGACACAAGGGCGAGGTGCTGACGGAACGCGGGCTTGCCTACGGAAAAGGCAAAGTCCGTGCCGCCGTCCACCATCACCGCACAAAGCCCTGGCGTGACGCGGCGAAGGCAGAGCAGGCTTCTTTTAAGGCAAACGCCGAATACCTTTATCAAAAGGCACTGCATGATGATCCTGCATTGGCAGCTTCTAACCCGGTATCTCGTTTTCTGCAGAAACAGCGGATCAAGCGGAACTATGCAAAAGAGCTGCGGCAGGCAGAGAAAACCGCAAAGAACACAGCGGCCACGGCGAAAAGTGCGGCGCAGAAAGCAAAGGACGCCTTCAAGGAAACATTCCTCTACATCAAGCACCATAGCCGGACGGTGCTGCTGGTGATCGGCATTGGCGCCTGTGTTGCTCTGCTGTTTGGCGGAGTTTCTTCCTGTTCCATGATGGCGGGCTCTGGCGTGGGTGGTGTATTTACTTCCTCTTATCTCTCCGAGGATGCGGATATGCTGGCTGCGGAGGCGGCCTACTGCGAGTTGGAGCAGGAACTTCAATATGAGCTGGACCACTATGAGACTCTGCACCCCGGATATGACGAATACCGTTTTGATCTGGACGAGATCGAGCATGACCCTTATGTGCTGATCTCCATTCTCACGGCGTTCCATGAAGGGGTGTTTACCATCGACGAGGTTCAGGAGGAACTGCAAATGCTCTTTGAAAAGCAGTACATCCTGACGCAGACCGTGGAGGTGGAGGTACGCTATCGGACGGAGACACGGACAGACAGCGAAGGAAACGACTATGACGTGGAAGTACCATACAACTACTATATTTGCAATGTGAAGCTGGAAAACTTCGACCTTTCCCATGTGCCGGTCTACATCATGGACGAAGAAACGCTTTCCCTGTATGCGGTCTATATGGCGACGCTGGGGAACCGGGAAGATTTGTTCCCAGGCTCCGGCTATGTAGACAAGTACACCAAACCGCCAACCACCTATGATATCCCGCCTTCCGCACTGGAAGATGAAACCTTTGCGGCGCTCATTACCGAGGCAGAGAAGTACATCGGATATCCTTATGTCTGGGGCGGCAGCAATCCCAACACTTCTTTTGATTGCTCCGGCTTCGTGTCCTGGGTGCTGACGCAAAGCGGCGTCTGCAATACGGGCAGGCTGGGAGCCCAAGGACTCTACAATATTTCCACCCCGGTATCCTCTGCCAACGCAAGACCCGGCGACCTGATCTTTTTCGTCGGTACTTACGATACACCGGGCGTTTCCCATGTGGGTATCTATGTGGGCGGTGGAAAAATGCTGCACTGCGGTGACCCCATCCAATATGCAGATATCAACACAAGCTACTGGCAATCCCACTTTTACGCTTTCGGGCGACCGCCCTACAACTAAAAAACGATATGGAGGTAATTTGATTTATGGCAACGACACAGAAGATCCGCAATGACATTGCGAAAACCAAAGAAAAGATCGCGGAACAGCAGAAACGCCTTCGCGCGCTGGAGGCGCAGCTTGCGGAGGAAGAAAATCTGGAAATCGTCCGCATGGTGAAAGCCGTGAAGATGGATAACAAGGAACTGACCGCCTTCCTGAAAGCCTATGCCAGCGGTATGATCTCCCTGCCGGAAGGTATGCTGCAGGAGGGCAACACCGAGAATGAGGAAACGGAGGGATACGAGGATGAAGCATAACTTTATGACAAAAATGGTATCGGCTCTTTTGGCGGTGGTGCTCAGCACTGCCGCTTTTTCTGTCACTGCCTTTGCCAGCGGCGGCGAGGAAACCACGGAGCCCGTGGCTGAACAGGAAACGGCCGGGGATGTTTCTGATCTGCTTTCCGCTTTGGCGGGCAGCCAAGTTACGGTATTCGTCACCGAGGATGGTATCCAGTTCAGTTCCAGTGAAAATGACTCCGGGCAGATCGGTACTGTCACCACGGGTGGCGGCAATTTGAATGTCCGCACGGGCGCGGGAATGGACTACACCGCCTTCACCCAGCTTCCCAATGGAACGACCGTGAAGGTGATTGGCACGGACGGCGACTGGCTGAAGGTCATCCTGCCGGAGAAAGTCGGCTATGTCTATTCCGGATACATGACGGTAAGTGACGGCGAGGCTGGCTCCGGGGAAGGTTCTTTCTCTCTGGATGCGGAAACACTGGAAAATCTGCTGGGGATGCTGGGCGGCGGTCTGAATGGTGGTGCCGCCCTAACGCCGGATGGGAACCTGTCACTGATTGACGATATTGGCAGCCCGACCGCCAGCGGCAAGCAGTTTATTACAGCGGAAACGAAGAACGGCAATGTGTTCTATCTCATTATCGACCGTGACGACGAGGGCGAGGAAACCGTGCATTTTCTGAACCAGGTGGATGAAGCCGACCTCCTGGCGCTCACGGAGGACGGAGAAAAGGCGGAAACACCTATTGTCTGCACCTGTACGGAGAAGTGCCAGGCCGGAGCAGTCAATACCGCTTGCCCGGTCTGCGTAAAAAACCTTAGTGAATGTATTGGCACAGAGCAGAAAGCTGTGGAGCCCGCCGAGCCAGACAATCCGGAGCCTGAAAAGAAAGGCAATGCCGGGGCAATCCTGGCGGTGCTGCTGATCCTTGCAGCCGGAGGTGGTGCGGCGGTCTATTTCCTGGTACTGAAACCGAAGCAGGGAAAGAAGGTTCCCGCTGTTCTGGATGATTTCGACCTGGAGGATGAAGAAGAATACCTGACCGAGGACGAGGAAACGGAGGAAAAGAATGAGTAAACTGATTATTGCGGAAAAACCGAGTGTGGCAAAATCTATCGCGTCGGCCTTGGGTGCTTCATCCAGGGCCGATGGCTTTTATGAGGGCAGTGGCCTTCTCGTATCCTGGTGCGTGGGGCACCTGGTATCCCCAATGGATGCGGGCGGCTATGACGAGCGTTTCAAGAAATGGCGTTATGATGATCTTCCCATTCTGCCGGAGCCGTTCCGCTATGTGCTGGCACCGGGCAAGGAGGACGCATTTGAAAATCTACGCGCCCTGATGGACCGACCCGACGTGGATACTATCGTCAATGCCTGTGACGCCGGGCGGGAAGGGGAGCTGATCTTCCGTCTGGTGTATGAAATGGCCGGCTGCCGCAAGCCGGTTCTTCGGCTCTGGATTTCCTCGATGGAGGACAGCGCTATCCGGGAGGGCTTTTCTGATCTGCGTCCCGGTGCCGATTATGAAGCCCTGTATCAATCAGCCCTCTGCCGCCAGAAAGCGGATTGGCTGGTGGGGATCAATGCCACGCGCCTTTTCTCCGTTCTCTATCACCGCACCTTGAATGTGGGCCGTGTGCAAGCACCCACGCTGGCAATGCTGGCGGAGCGTGACGCAAAGATCACGCTGTTTCACAAGGAAAAATATCATCTGCTGCGCCTGACGCTGGATGGAGCCGAGGCGGTGTCGGAGAAATTCACCGATTCGGCAGCGGCGGAACAGGCAGCGGTCATGTGCAAGGGTGCGACCGTCACCTGTACCTCTGTTACCCGTGAGCAGAAGAAAGAGCAACCGCCGAAACTCTATGACCTTACCACCTTGCAGCGTGAGGCGAACCGCCTGTTCGGATACACGGCGAAGCAGACTCTCGACTACGCACAGAGCCTCTACGAAAAGAAGCTGCTGACCTATCCCCGCACGGACAGCCGGTATCTGACTTCCGACATGGCGGAAACGGCATCCTGTGTGATCCACCTGGCGGCAAAGCTGCCGCCCTTTGATGGTTGCACAAACTTCTTCCCGCTGGTGGAGGCCATGATCTCCGACAAGGAGGTATCTGACCATCACGCCATTATCCCGACCATGGAGATTGAAAAATCGGATATCAAGGCTTTGCCTCTGGGCGAGCGCAACTTGTTTCTGTTGGTCTGCTGCAAGCTGCTGTGTGCGTCGGCAAGTCCGTATGAGTATGAGGCAGTCACCGCCACCTTTGACTGCGGCGGCCATTCCTTCACCGCAAAGGGCAAGCGCATCCTTGCCGAAGGCTGGCGAGAGATCGACCGCATTTTCCGTGCCTTTCTGAAAGAAAAGCCTGCGGATGGGGACGGCGGCACGCTCCCGGACTTCACCGAAGGGCAGACTTTTGACGGCGCGAAGGTTTCCGTTACCGAGCATTTCACCCAGCCGCCGAAGCCCTACACCGAAGATACCCTCCTGTCCGCTATGGAAAATGCGGGTAAGGACGATATCCCCGACGAGGCGGAGCGAAAGGGACTTGGCACGCCTGCAACCAGGGCGGCAATCATCGAAAAGCTGGTGGCAGCCGGATTTGTGGAACGCAAGGGCAAGAGCCTGATCCCCACAAAAGCCGGTATCAACCTTGTCACGGTCCTGCCGGAGCCGCTGACCTCTCCCATGCTGACGGCGGAATGGGAACAAAAATTGACGGAGATCGCAAAGGGCGGCGCTGACCCGGATACCTTCATGGACGGTATCCGCACGATGGTCCAGGAGATCGTGTCCACCTATTCCTGCATTTCCGAGGATGGCAAAAAGCTGTTTGCCCCGGAGAAGGAAGTGATCGGCACCTGCCCCCGCTGCGGCCAGCCGGTCTATGAGGGCAAGAAGAACTTTGCGTGTTCGGATCGGTCCTGCGGTTTCGTCCTCTGGAAAAACGACCGCTTCTGGACGAGCCGCAAGAAGGAACTGACAAAGAAGATGGCAGCGGACCTTTTAAAAAAGGGACGTACCAATGTCAAGGAAATGTGGTCTGAAAAGAAACAGGCTGCTTATGACGCTGCGGTGATTCTGGATGACACGGGCGGCAAGTACATCAATTTTAAGCTGGAATTTCCGAAAAGAAAGGTTGGTGCTGATGGCAGAAAATAAGACTTTGGAACATTTACCCGAAGTGAGGGCGGCGGTGGCTGCCCTCTCCCCGGAGGATCGGGAACTGTTGGCGGCGGTGCAGGTCTCGCCCTTCAAGCTGACAGCACCGGAACAGTTCAAGGAGTTTGCTGACAACATCGACTATTTCGTATTTGAGCCAAACATCCACGACCTGAACGATCTGGGCTGGCGGTATCTGGCACAGCACATGGATACGCCGTTACCCCCGGAACTTCTGAAAGCAATCGACCCTGTTCCTTTTGGCAAGTACGCCATGCAGGAGGAACAGGGCCATTTTACGGAACACGGATATATTTCTCTCTCCGGCGACGAGTGGAACCATGAGCGCCCTGCGGAGCCGGAGAAAAAGCCCTCCATCCGGGAACGGCTGGAACAGGGCAAGAAGGAATGTGCGGAGAAAAACAAGGCACAGCCACACAAGGAAAAGGCTGCGCCGGAACTGTAAGGAGGTGCTGATATGCCGTATTACGATCACGACAAGGATTATCCCTTTGCCGCCTTTATCACCAATCTTGGGAAGTACAATGAGGGCGAGCTTGTGGGCGAGTGGGTGAAGTTTCCCACCACCGCCGAGGAATTGAAGGAAGTATTTAAGCGTATCGGGATCGGCCAGAAGGATGACTTCGGCCAGCCCTATGAGGAATGGTTCATCACGGACTATGACTGCTATGTGGACGGTCTTTACAGCAAGCTGGGTGAATATGAGAATCTGGACGAGCTGAATTATCTGGCGTCGAAGCTGGATGAAATGAGCGAAAGCGAATACGCACAGTTTCAGGCCGGTATGGAAATGGGCGACCATTGCGGCAGCCTGCAGGAGATCATCAACCTCACCGAGAATCTGGATTGCTATGAGGTTTACCCCGATATCCATGACTATGACGATCTGGGCCGCTATTACATCGAAGAACTGGACGTTATGCAGGTGCCAGAGCATTTGCAGAATTACATCGACTATGAGGCCTACGGTCGGGACGTTGCGTTGGAGGAAAACGGCACCTTCACGGATCAGGGCTATGTGCGTGATACGGGTGACAGTTTCCATGAGTATTACGACGGTGAGCGTGGCAGTATCCCCGACGAGTACCGGGTAATGACTTTTCAGGACGATCTTCCCGAAGAAGAAAAATCTGAATGGGCTATGGATATTGCCTTTGACATGGACGAGTTTTTCCGTCAGAACGATCCGCAGTATGCGGCGGAGCACCCGGAGGCACAGGCTGCCAAGGAGGAACTTTACGAAAACCTGATGGCAGGGCGCATTTCCGCTCTGGATGAAAAGCTGGCGGCGCTGGGGCAGACGCAGGAGGACTATCTTCCTTCGGAGATCGAAAAATTCAAGGATGCCACGGGCTATGAGGAATTTCTTGATTTTGATCCGGCGGAGGTCAAGGCCGCTTTGGAGGACCCGGAGAAGTCCCATGCGGATGAAATGCTGTCCGCTGCGGAGAAGGTTGCCTCGGAAAAGATGACTGTGCTTGTAGTGGAACCTATGAAGGAACCCTATGTGAAGGAGATCGACCCCGACCTTCATTCCCTGCAGGCAGAGGTTGGCGGTGATATTGGGGCAACCTATCCCTATTCTGACCCGGTGGCGCTGGTCTGCAATGATGAAGGAAAGCTCATCGGGCTTGATCTGAACCGTGGGCTGCGGGATGAAAATGGAGAAATTTATGATATCGTAGCAGGGACTTTTTTGGTGGTTGGGCTTGGTGAGGAAGATTTTGCCTCCCTGTCCCCTGAACTGATTCAGAAATACACGGAACAGTTCAAAACGCCAGAACGATTTATGCAGATCAATGGCAATATCGTTGTTCTTCCTGTCCCAGCAGAGAAGCAAGACCTCACTTTTCTGCCAGACCGTTTTGAGACCGGCGAGCGTGTGCAGACACCGAGGGGCAGCTTTCAGGTGACGGCCATGAGCCGGGAGCAGATGGAGGCGGCCGGTTACGGTGTCCACCATATTTCCGATGATGGAAAGTATCTTATCATGGGAAACGGCACACGGGCCTTTGCCGTGGCAGCGGAGCAGCCGGAAAAGGACAATCCTCTCCGCACGGCAGAAATGACGCTGGAGGATGACTACGGCATGATCGACGGCGTTATCAACAACGGCAGACGCGGCGAGGAACTGGAGAAGGCGCAGGAACACGCGGAGCAGACGAAGCCGGAGAAGCCTTCCATCCGTGAGCGGTTAGAGGACGCCAAACGGGAGTGTGCCGAGCATAAGCCACCGGAGGGCAAGAAGCCCGGCCGTGATGTGCCGGAGCATGACTGCCTATGAGCCGAAGCAAGAAATGGCGGCTGGAATGGGCGTTCTTCCTGGGTGACAACGGCAGGCGGCAGTATAACCATATCTGTAAAAAATGTGTTCACGGCTGCAAGCAGAGTTTCCGGGCGTGTCTGGTCGCTTGCCCGCATTACAGTTCCAAACGGTCTAAAATCTGTGAGGATAAGGGGGCGAAAAACGCAGAATAATTCCCTGTATTCGTATTTTCAAAGGGAGCCTTTATGATTTTTCATGTGTCGGTCTGCTTGCTGGAACATGGAGAAAAAGGCTTGATTTCAAACACTTTCTGATACATAAAACGGGAGTACAGCTTTTCGGTTTGTCCGATTGACTGTACTCCCGCTTTTTTATTTGTTTTCGTCATTATCAGGTTTTTCCGTTTCCGCTACACTTTCTATCATGTCAACGACTACGGCATTAAGCTGTGCGGCGTTCTGCGATGTAATGACTGGTCGCCCGGTATCCTTTTCAATATCCTGTCGAACCTGACCGGCATAGCTGCCGCCACGACGGGCAATCTTCTGACTTTCAGAAAATCCTTCCGGCTGATGTGCTTTTGACAGTTCTGTGGTTGTTGCCTCTGCAAGCATATTCAGAACAATTTCCATCGTACTCATATTATCACGGAGGTTTTCCTTTTTCAGACCTTTTAATTTCTTATATTGCCGAGTAGTCATGCCGGACCATGCTTTCGTAATCTCATCGGTGAGAATGGCATACTCTTTTCCTTGCTGCACGCCACGCTCCTGCCATTCAGCGGTAAGCTCGTTACGGACACGGATGGAAAGGAGCCGCTGATGAATCCAGTCTGTATCATAGCCTTTTTTCTGATAGGTTTCCAATGCACGGTCGATTGCCTGTTCCGGGTCGATCGTTTCTTCAATGCGTTCACGACCAACCTGGGCAAGCCAGAGTTTGAACGGTTCAGCTTTAGGTGACGGAATTGACTGAATAATGCGTAAAAGCTGTTCAGCCGTTGCCGCTAGCACCTTACGCTTTTTGCCTGTTGCGCCCATCATTGCTACCTGGGGACAATTTGTCCCCAGGTAGCTTGCAAGCTGTTCGTCACGCTTACGCATTTTTTTGAGATAGTCTGTTGGATTGGAACTATCTGTCAGGACAGCGATAACATCCACAACGGAGAAATACCATTCTTCCTGTTCTTCGTCCCATGCGGTGCGTATTTTTCTATCTTCAAAAAGCTGGATGGAATTATTTTCGTCCATGCGCTTCAACCTCCTTAGAGTATGTATTTTAATTTTAACATGAAAGGGTTTCTATTTCTATAAGAGAAGCAAATTTCGCCGTAGTAGGCGTTGTGGGAATGTGCGTAAACTGCCAGGATTGTGAGGCTGTGGGAAAGCTGTTTGCAGACCTGTGGGAAAAGGCTTGTCTTTTTCCATCAGGCTGTGAATGGCTTTTCCATCGGCACGAGCGGCAGTTTTCCATATTTCCATGACGCAAGAAAATCATCCAACGATCAGCCAGTACACCGTCAGCGGCACATACCACACTGCCACGATCAGCCGCCATGTCAGAACGAAACCACCGATCACACCGCCGATAATAAAGTTCAGTGCAAACAGGGCGATCCCTCCACCCAGGGAGCCGCCGCCCGGCACGATCCAGAGGCACATCCGATGGAGTCCAAACGGCAGCCCACAGAGTATCCAGAGCCATACATAGTCAAGCTCTCCGTTCTTCACGCAGGCAGATTTGAAGATACAATACAGGATCAGTGCCATGGTCACGGGCAATACGCTTTTGAAGAAAAATGCTTTGATTGCTTCGCTTCTTGTCATCGGTAAAACCTCCTTCCGCAGTTCCATTATACAGGATGCCGGGAGCTGCGCCCAGCGTCTTTCAAAGAAATTTATTCCAGTTCATGCCGCCGCTGTTGTTCCTGGTCCTTTGGAACGGCCAGCAGCGCATCCACATTCTGCTTGACGGTATCGTATTCCTGTGTTTCGGTTCTTGCGGTTTTGAACTCCGTAAGGAGCCGTTCCTTTTCTGCGTTGAGATTAGCAAGCTCCGTTTTCATGCTTTCAGTTGTCGGCAGCGGCACAGCCCCCAGCCGTTTCAATTCTCTGGCGGCCGCTTCAAAAAGGATGATTTCGCTCTCATGCCCCCGCAGAAACTTTTCCTTATCGCCGGATTTACGGTAACGGTCGTAGATCGGTTTCAACTGGCGATAGGTGGTAGCGTGCTTCATCACAAGGGTAAGTTCGGCACTTCTGCTTTCTATTCGCTTGATCTCCGTATGAGTGGTATCCCTGCGCTCAGACACGGCGGCCAACTTGCTTTCCAGTTCTCCATAGCTGCTTATCCCGTGTTCGGTCAGGAAATTCATGGTCTTGGCGGCTTGTTTCAGATTGTTCAACTTCGCCCAATGGGTGAAGCCTGCGCTCTGCTGTGCCTTAATGTTATTCTGGATATCAATGAGCAGGCTGATCTTCCCGTTCTGCTGTTTCAGCTGGCGGGAAGGTCTGGAGCGTCCAGCAATCCGGGCGGCAAGGGCTTCTTCGGTGTAATCCACACCAAGGGTTTTCAGACGGGTGAACCGTTCCTGATCCGGTGCTTTGGCGGAGATATACTTGCCGCGCTTAATCTCATAACCTTCTCTCTGCAGGCGGCGAAGCAGTTCTTCTAAATCGGAACAGGCTGGTAGGAGCCGGTCGATGGCCGCTTTTAGCTTCGCCTTATAGCTGATGCCGTTCTGTGTGGCCTGATGTTCAATATAGCTCTTGCCCTTGTCCTGTCCGGGAATGATGACGGACAAGCCGTGTTCCTTGCAAAGCCGGTCGGAGGTGCGGCGGATATCGTGATAGCTTCGCTTGTTGGAATGATAGTGCTTGTAATCCACAAAGCTGACCGCATTAAAAATCAGGTGGTTATGAACATGATCTTTGTCTATGTGGGTGGTAAGGACAAACTCATACTTGCCGCCCAGGATTTCTTTTGCAAGCTCCATGCCGATTTCATGGGCCTGCTCCGGCGTGACTTCCCCAGGCTGAAAGGCTTGGATCGGATGGCGGCCCAGGTTCGTTCCCTTGTCGATGGCATGGCGACGGGTCCAGGAAAATTCGATATCCGCAGTTTCGGCAGTGCAGCCATAGGAGGATACAAGCAGCTTTCCGTCCGTCTTTTCCGGGTTGCAGATATAGTCAATGGCTGCTTTCAGCGTTGACTTGATAGGATGTGTCTTTGTAACTGCCATATCTCGTCCAGCCTTTCTCGTATCTCGTCCATATCGGCCTGATACGCAGGGCCTCCGGCATTGATCCGCTTGGCAATCTGATTGATGTTCCGGCCAATGGCAGCAAGCTCTTTGGTGAACGCCTTGATATCTGCGGTGTCCGTATAGATGATATATCCGTCAATCGCCATCTTGCGGAGGTAGGCACCATATCTGCGTGTGGGTAGCTGGCTCATTTTCTCGTCTATGAGCCGTTTTTCGTCCTCCGTAACATAGAATTTCATTTGGATATTCCGCTTTCGGTTTGCCATGCGCCGCCTCCGTTCTTCATAAGGGTTTGGGATTATCCCAACAAGCAATTTTGAATTTTCGGGTAAGGGACCTGAAAATCTCAAAATTCGCAAGCGGGTACTCGCTTGCTGTGCTTGCTACTGTAACCCTACCCTCATTCTCCCTCTACTAATACTACAATTTGAAACGGAGATTTTGGCTATTTTCATCTAAAAATCTTTAATAGCATGGGCGTTCATCAAAATTTGACACAGGAGAAATTATCACATATACTTAATGGTAATTAGTTATAATGAGCCAAAAGGAGGCATTGGTGGTGCTGACCTATGAAAAACAAGCACTCTCTGGTACGATTGAAGTATTATTGCGGTCTGAATTGCCAGACGAATTTGAAGGGACAAAGTTATACGGCTCTCTCGAAGAAGATGAACTACGGCAGGACTGTAAAATTTTTCGGCTGTCAAATGAAACAGGGCATGGACGCATTACAGTCTATCAGGTTTTTTCTGGTATTGAGCTTTACTATAACGATATGCACATGGGATATTGCAATCAAAATCAAGCCACAGCTAAAAACATGATAGAGATTAACCATTGTCTGATAGGACGTTTTGAGTGTAGCTTTGGTGAAAATAGTTGCTGCTATATGGCGGAAGGCGATTTGTCGATCAGCTCCATGATGAAGAAAAAGTCAAATTCG